>NZ_MUNZ01000151.1 GCF_002001205.1 Hydrogenophaga sp. A37 | reverse complement strand
GGCGAGAAGGAGGGGGTGAAATGGGACCATGGCAACGATCATGGCATGGCCTCTGTGGTCTCTCGCAGCCTCGGGCTTGATCTGCGTCAACACAAATGAGAATTGTAGTCATCTACAATGGCCCATCATGTTCCTCAACGTCAGCCACCTGAGCGTTCAGTACCCCGGCCAGCCGCATCCGGCGGTGGACGGCGTCACGCTGGGCCTGCGGGCGGGCGACATTGGCGTGCTGATCGGCCCCTCGGGTTGCGGCAAGACCACCCTGCTGCGCGCCGTGGCTGGCCTGGAGCGGGCTCACAGCGGCAGCATCACGCTGGAGCGCGAAACGGTGAGCGACGCGGGCCACCACATGCCCGCCGAAAAGCGCCGCATCGGCATGGTGTTCCAGGACTACGCACTGTTTCCCCACCTGAACGTCGGCCGCAACGTGGCCTTTGGCATCGCCGCCCTGCCCCGCCACGAGCGCGACCAGCGTGTGGCCGAGGTGCTCAAGCTGGTGGGCCTGGACGGCATGCAGACCCGTTTTCCCCATGAACTCTCCGGCGGCCAGCAACAGCGCGTGGCCCTGGCCCGTGCGCTCGCGCCGCGCCCGCGCCTGCTGCTGCTCGACGAACCGTTTTCGAACCTCGACGTCGACCTGCGCGAGCGGCTGGCCCACGAGGTGCGCGGCATCCTGAAGGCCGCCGGCGCCACGGCCCTGTTTGTCACGCACGACCAGCTCGAAGCCTTTGCGATTGGTGACGTGATCGGCGTCATGCATGAAGGCCACCTGCACCAGTGGGATGACGCCTACGCGCTCTACCACCGCCCGGCCACGCGCTTCGTGGCAGAGTTCATCGGCCACGGCGTGTTCGCGCCGGCACAAATCCAGCACGTCGCGGGCGAGGTGATCGTGCAGACGCCGATGGGTGCCCTGCTCGACGTCGAAGAGTGCCCGTTGCCGACCGCCTACGAAGCGGGCCTGTGCGACGTGCTGCTGCGCGCCGACGACATCGTGCACGACGACCTCGCGCCGGCCAAGGCGCAAATCGTGCGCAAGGCCTTCCGGGGATCTGAGTTTCTCTACACGTTGCGCCTGAACACCGGCGAGACGCTGATGACCCACGTGCCCTCGCACCACAACCACGCCGTAGGCGAGTGGATCGGCATCCGCGCCGAGGTGGACCACGTGGTCACCTTCGCGCGCGGCGCCTCGGCCACCACGCCGCCCGCGCCAGGCGTGGCGCGTCTGGCGGGTCTCTCCGCTCAGCGCTGATGCGAGGGCAGCGCCCTTCGCGGCGCAAGCGGACTCAGTTCAAGACGTTCTTTACGCCGGGCAGGCGGGACATCACCAGCCAGTCCAGCAAGAGCACGCCCAGCAACACCGCGCCCGACAACGGGAAGGCCAGCGACGTCACCAGCATCACCACCGCGCCGGTTTTCCACCGCGCGATCTCCTGCGGCACGGGCGGTGCGACCAGGCGCCCTGCGCCGGCCGGGCGGCGCTTCCACCACATGACGGTGCCGCTGACGCACAGGAACGCCACGCCCGAACAGAACAGCACGCTGAGCCAGGCGCTCCACAGGCCCAGGTCGCCCTGGTGCAGCGCGATGCCCACCGCCATGACCTTGCCCATCAGCGGATAGTCGGCGAACCAGGCCTCGGCCAGCACGCGCCCGGTGTAGCGGTCCACGTGCACGGTACGATCACCCCAGGGGTTGTTCAGATCACCGCTCATGCTGTCGGCCGAGAGCGTGTAAACGCCGTCGGCGCCCTGGGGCACCTGGATGTGGTGCTGGCCCTGGAAGCCGAGCGCGAGCGCCAGGCGGGCCACTCCATCCAGGTTCACATGCTGGTCCACGGGCACGCCGGCGGCCGAGCCCGATACGGGCAGGCGCGCCTGTTCCAGGCCCCAGGGCACCTCGTGCAGGCCGTCGGGGTTCAGACTCGCGTGCGTGGCGTCCGACTTGGGAACGTTGTCCCACTTGGTGTCGGGGAAGCTGCCCCAGGGTTGCATCAACTGGCCGCCCCACACCCCGGTCCACGACAGGCCGGTCAACAGAAAACCCAACAGCACCGCGCTGAGCCAGAAGCCCACGCTGGCGTGCAAGGACTTCCAACACGCGCGCCCGCGCACCCGCAGGTTGGGCAACAGTACCTGGACCCATGCCGTATCGCCCCGTGGCCACCAGAGGTAGAGGCCGCTGACGATCATCACGATGCCCAGCCCCGCGGCGACCTCGATGAGGCGGTCACCCACGTCGCCGATCAGCAGCGTGCCGTGGATGCGCTCGGCCCAGGCAAACAGGGTGTTGTCCTTGTCCACCACCTTCAGCACCTCCGCCGTGTACGGATTGACGGCGACGGCCTCGGTGGCGTCCTGGTGTTTCACCACAAACCAGCTCGGCGCATCGGCGCCGCGAGGGGCCACGTACTCCTTCAGGCTCGCCTCGGGAAACCGGTTCAGCACCGCCTGGGCCTGCACGGTGACGGCCTGGGCCTCGGCCTGAGGTACCACGCTCACCTTCCAACCCAGGCGGTCCTGGAAGCCGGTGAAAAACACCATGACCAGTCCGGTGATGGCCAGCATGAACAGGAAGGGGACCACGTAGAGGCCGGCGTAGAAGTGCCAGCGCCAGGCGGTGGCGTAAAAACCGCGCGCCAGCGGGGAGGTGGCTGGGGGTGAGGGGGGCGCAACAAAGCTCATCGATCGATTCCGGAGGTGTCTGACAACGTGCGGGCGCACTGGCTCTGTGCCAGAACGCCCATCCATGAGGCCCACCCCTCCCGATGGGGAGCGGCGCCCGGCGTCAAGACACGGTCGGAGGGCCTCGGGCCGACGGCCGAAGCGTGGACCACGCGGCGAACCGCCAGGGCAAGGCCTCGGGTAGCGGCGATCCGCCCAAACCCGGCGGCATCGCCCAGGCGGCGGGCATCAAGGGCGCAAAGCGCTCCGTGGCCAGCACGCAGAGGGCGCAGGCATCCAGCGTAAGGTGCGTGGGCTGAGACGGTGCCTCGGCGCCCTGGTCACCGGTCAGCCGTTGCACGCCGCCGGCGGAACACACCTCCATCCAGCCGCCCTGCCCCGGCACGCGCCACGAGGCCAGCGTGCGCGACACGGCTGGGGCCAGGGTGGCCAGCAGCATGGCGAACACCAGCCCGCGCGCGATGCGCCGCAGCAGAGGTGAGCAGGCCAGGGACATGGTGAGGGACGGGTGGTCGAAGGCTCAGCGACGGGAGCTCAGTGCTTGTGTGCCTCGGCGGGCTTCATGTCACCCTTCATTTCAGGCTTCATGCCGCCCATGGCCGCAGCGCTGTTCAGCGGACGCACAGGCGCCTTGATCTCGGCGCTCTCGCGCTTGCCGTCCTTGCCTTCGAACACCAGCGTGACTGGCACCACATCGCCGGCCTTCACCTGCGCCTTGAGGTCCAGCAGCATCACGTGGTAGCCACCGGGCTTCAGGTCAACGGCTTTGCCGGCAGGCAGGGCCAGGCCCGGGATCTGGCGCATCTTCATCACGTCGTTGTCCATCGCCATTTCATGGATCTCGGCCACGCCGGCCACGGGCGACTTGACCTCGACCAGCTTGCTGTCGGTCTTGGCGGTCAGCTGCATGAAGGCGCCGGTGGCTCTTTGCTGGGCCACGGTGGCGCGGACCCAAGGGTCCTTGATCTCGACACTGGCCGGGCTTTGCGCCCAGGCGCTGGCGGTCACGGCGAGCAGGGTGGTGATGAGCAGTTTTTTCATGGGAGTTCCTGTGGAGGTTGGGGAAAGGGTTGATCGGTCAGGCCGGCTGTTCCAGCAGCGGGCGCTTCCGAACGCCCCCAGCCAGGCGCTGAACGCGCGGCGATCACAGCAGGCAGGCGCCTGCGAAACACGAAATTGACGGGACATGGGGCCATCCGGAAATCAGGAAACACACGCAGCATCCCGGAGGGATGAGCGACCGTGGCGATTTCAGATGGCGAGCGGCGGGGCGCGGGCGTGGGCAACAGCCCAGGTGCCAGAGAGCGTGACAGCGTGGAAAAAGGCCGAGGGCGGCTCGGTCTGGCGCCGCAGCGGCTCGGCCAGTACAGACACCGGAGGCAAGTCGGCGGCACCGCCGTGTAGGGTGCACCAGGGGCAGTGCATGCTGGCGTCGGCGACCGGTGCCGATGGGCTGTCCGAAGACGCGGCGCTGGCATCGGCCTGGACCCAGATCATCCCCGAGACGCTGCAGACCTCGACCCAGTCGGCGCGGTCCGACGAGGCCACCACGGCCTGCGCCACGGTGGGCGCCAGCGCGCCCAGCACCATGGCGAGCAGGGCCAGCCAGGTGGTGAAACGGCGGTGGACGCGCGAAAAAAGCATCGCGGCAGTTTATCAGCCCATCCCTCTGCCAGACGATGTGCCGTGGGCGACTGGCCTTCTCCGGCGGCGGCCACTACGATGGCCGCTCACCACCCCACTGGAGATCTTCATGCTCATGCTCTGCGGCTTTTCGGCCAGCAACTACTACAACAAAGTCAAGCTCGCCCTGCTCGAAAAAGGCGTGCCGTTTGAAGAAGAGCTGGTCTGGATCGGCCAGACCGACCCCGAAGCCAGCCCGCTGGGCAAGGTGCCCTACCTCAAGACCGACGATGGCGCTTTGAGCGAGTCCACCGTCATCCTTGAGTACCTGGAAGCGAAGTACCCGCAGCACCCGCTGCTGCCGGCCGATCCGTTCGAGGCGGCCAAGGTGCGCGAGCTCTTGCGCTACACCGAGCTGCACATGGAACTGGTGGCGCGCAACCTCTATCCCGAGGCATTTTTCGGCGGCAAGATCAGCGATGCTGCCAAAGAAAAAACCGGGCTGCAGCTACAGAAGAGCGTGGCCGCGTTCGCGAAGCTGGCGCAGTTTTCTCCCTTCATCGCCGGCGACAGCTTCACGCTGGCCGACGTGGCCGCTGCGGTGCACCTGCCGCTGGTGAGCAGCGCCAGCAAGCTGATCTATGGCCACGACTGCATGGCCAGCCTGCCCGTGCGCGACTACCTTAAGCGCATCGGCGAGCGGCCCACCGTGCAGCGGATCAACGCCGACCGCAAGACCAGCACCGAGCGGATGCTGGAGCGGATGAAAAGGTGAAACACCCCCCGCGCCGCTTCGCGTCACCCCCCTCCAGGGGGGCGGCACTGGCCGTCCGGCGAAGCCGGCCCGGCGGTGCCCTTGGGCTGGCTCCCGTCATGCGTGGCGGATGGTGCTCCGGCGCCATGGAAACTGAGGAGATACCCCCGCGCCGCTTCGCGAATGAGGCTCAGTGTGGCGCTTGACCTGGCTGCAACAGTCGGGCCACTTCGGTTCGCAGGTCTTGCACCCAGGTGCGGCGGTCGCGGCCCTGGTCGCGCTGGGGCTCACCGTAGCGCACCACCGCCTGCACGCCGTCCGCCCGCAGCGTGGCCCAGAGCGATTGCATGAGCGTGGTGTCGCCGATGTACAGCGGCGCGTCGCAGCGCTGGCCGCTGTCGCGGTCGGCGTAGCGCAACGCCACGGGCAAGGCCGGCGCACCCGCGGCGATGGCGGCCTGCAGCAGGTTGGCGTGGAAGGTCAACAAAGTCTGGCCGTCACCCGTGGTGCCCTCGGGAAACACCGAGATCACGTCCGGCGTGCGCAGGCGCTCGGCCACCTGGTGCACCACGCGCATGGCATCGCGCCGGGACTCGCGCTCGATGTACAAGGTGCCTGAGGCATCGGCCAGCCCACGGATCACCGGCCAATGCCGGACGTCGGACTTGGAGACGAATCGCGACGGCTGCGCCGCGTTCATGACCAGGATGTCGAGCCAGGAGACGTGGTTGGCAACCTGCAGCACGGGGCCATGCGCCGGCGGGGTGCCCTGCACCACCAGCTCCACGCCCAGGATGCCCAGCATCTGGCGCGTCCACTCACGCACCATCAACTGGGTCTGGCCAGGTGTGAGCTGGCCGAACTCGCTGCGAATGACCCACAGGCCGTGCAGCACATGCCCGATGGCGCGCACCAACCGCCACAGAGCGCCTACCCGTGACCGACCAGCGCTCACGCCGCAGCCTGCCGGCGTTCCGCCTCGTGGGCCACCAGGCCACCGACCAGCGTCATGCGCACCCGAACCGGCAGCTCGTGGCCTTCGAACGGCGTGTGGCGGCCCTGACTGCGCAGCAAGGCCGGGTCCACGCACCAGCTCGCGTCGGGATCGAAGATGCACAGGTCGGCCTGTCCGCCCACGGCGATCTGGCCCACGCTGTGCTGCAAGGTGCCCAGCGCATGCCCCAGCACCATCTGTGGCCCGGCCGTCAAGACCGTCAGGGCCTGCATCAGACCCAGACCGTCCTGTTGCGCCCATTTGCAGGCCAGCCCGAGCAGCAGCTCCACGGCCGTGGCGCCGGGCTCAGCCTCGGCGAACGGCAGGGTCTTGGCGTCGGCGTCCACCGGGTTGTGGTCCGACACCAGCGCGTCGATGCTGCCGTCGGCCAGGCCCTCGCGCAGGGCGTCGCGGTCGCGCTGCTGGCGCAGCGGGGGCTGCAGGCGGGTGCGGCTGTCGTAGTAGCCGATGTCCGTGTCGGTCAGGTGCAGGTTGTGCACGCTCACGTCGCAGCTCACCGGCAGGCCCTCGGCCTTGGCCTGGCGCACGAGCTCCAAACCGGCGGCGCTGCTGATGCGGCACAGGTGCACGCGCGCTTCGCTGCCCTTGCCGTGCACCGCGCGCAGCAGCTCGAACAAGGTGTGCAGCGCGATGGTTTCGGCCATCACCGGGATGCCGGCCAGGCCCATGCGCGTGGCCAGCGGACCGCTGGCGGCGACGCCTTTGCCGAGCCAGAAATCTTGTGGGCGCAGCCACACCGTGTAGCCGAACGTGGCCGCGTACTGCAGCGCGCGCTGCAGCACCTGGGCGTTGACGATGGGCACCTCGGCCTGGCCGAAGCCGATGCAGCCGGACTCGGTGAGCTCGGCCATTTCGGTCAGCACCTCGCCCTTGAGGCCGCGCGTGAGTGCGCCCAGCGGGAACACGCGCGCGCGGTGCATTTTTTCGGCGCGGAACTTGAGCATGTCCACCAGACCGGGTTCATCGAGCACCGGCTCGGTGTCGGGTGGGCAGACCAGCGAGGTCACGCCGCCGGCGACCGCCGCGGTGGTTTCGCTCTCCAGCATGCCGGCGTGCTCCTGCCCCGGTTCACGCAGCCGCACCGCGAGGTCCACGAGGCCCGGTGCGACCACGCAACCGGTGGCGTCGATGGTGCGGTTGGGGTGGAAGTCGGGCGCGATCTTGCCGATGGCGATGATGCGGCCGGCGGCGATGGCGATGTCGGCCATCTCGTCGCGGCCGCTGGCCGGGTCCATGACACGGCCGTTTTGAATCAGGATTTTCATGTCTTGCGTTGACCTCACATGTTGGCAGGCGCGCCCAGGCGCAGCACCTGTTCCAGCGCCTGCACCAGCCGCTCACATTCGGGCTGGGTGCCCACCGAAATGCGCAGGTGTTCCCGTATCCGGTCCTGTTCGAAATGGCGCACGAGGATGCGCTGTTCGCGCAGCGCGGCCAGCAGCGCCCGGGCCGGGTGCGCCGGGTGCCGGGCGAGCAGGAAATTGGCGCTCGATGGCAGGCACTCGAAGCCCATGACCTGCAGTTGGGTGGCGAGCCACTCGCGGCTGTGAATCACCATGCGCGTGATGCGCTCGAAGTGTTCAACATCCTCGATCGCGGCCTGCGCGCCCGCCAGGGCCAGGCGGTCCATCGGGTACGAGTTGAAGCTGTTCTTCACGCGGTCCAGGCCTTGAATCAAACCTGGATCACCGAGCGCGAAGCCCACCCGCAAGCCCGCGAGCGCGCGCGACTTGGACAGGGTCTGCACCACCAGCAGATTGGGGTACCGGGCCACGAGGCCCACGGCACTCTGTGCACCAAAGTCCACATAGGCCTCGTCCACCACCAGCACCGTGTCCGGGCTCTGTTGCAGCAGCCGCTCGATGCCGTCCAGCGGCAGCGCCATGCCGGTCGGTGCATTGGGATTGGGCAACACGATGCCGCCGTGCGGCCGGCGGTAGTCGTCCGTGCGCACGCGGAAATCCGCATCGAGCGGGACCCGCTCGAATGCGATGCCGTAGAGCCCGCAGTACACAGGGTAGAAGCTGTAGGTGATGTCGGGGAACAGGATGGGCAGCCCGTGTTTGAGCAGGCCCAGAAACACGTGGCCCAGTACTTCGTCCGAGCCGTTGCCCAGAAACACGTGGGCGGACGTCAGATCGAAGTGCGTGGCGATGCTCTGCTGCAGTGCGGTGCCCTCGGGGTCGGGGTAGAGCCGCAGGCGCTCGTCCACGGCCTCGGCGATGCGCTGCAGCGCTTTGGACGAAGGCGGGTACGGGCACTCGTTGGTGTTGAGCTTGGTCCAGCCCCCGCCCTGGGGCTGCTCACCCGGTACATAGGCCTTGAGCCCCCGGATGCCCGGGCTCCAGAAGGGCGACACCGTGTTGGCAACGGGTCCGCTCATGGGGTACCTCCGCTCTTCGAGCTGCGGTGCGAGCTTGCTTGGGAGCGGCCCGGCGCTGCGCTCATGCCTCGTTGCCCGCCACGATGCCGAGCACCGCCATGCGCACGGCGATGCCGAAGGTGACCTGCGGCAGGATCACGCTTTGCGGCCCGTCGACCACGGCGGAGTCGATCTCGACCCCGCGGTTGATCGGGCCGGGGTGCATGACGATGGCGTCCGGTTTGGCCCAGCGCAGGCGCTCGGGCGTGAGGCCGAAGCTCTTGAAATACTCCTGGCTCGACGGCAGCAGCGCGCCGCTCATGCGCTCGTTCTGCAGGCGCAGCGTGATCACCACGTCGCAGTCCTTGATGCCTTCTTCCAGCGTGTGACACACGCGCACGCCCATCTGCGAGAGGTCGCCGGGCACCAAGGTGCGCGGGCCGACCACGCGCACGTCGGGGCAGCCCAAGGTGGTGAGCGCGTGGATGTCGGAGCGCGCCACGCGTGAGTGCAACACGTCACCGACGATGGCAACCGAGAGCTGGGTGAAGTCTTTCTTGTAGTGCCGGATCGTGTACATGTCCAGCAGGCCCTGCGTGGGGTGGGCGTGGCGGCCGTCACCGGCGTTGACCACGTGCACGTGCGGCGCCACATGTTGCGAGATCAGGTAGGGCGCGCCCGACTCGCTGTGCCGCACCACGAAGATGTCGGCCGCCATGGCCGACAGGTTGGCGATGGTGTCGAGCAGGCTCTCGCCCTTGGCGGTGGAGCTGCGTGCGATGTCCAGCGTGTACACGTCGGCCGAGAGGCGCGTGGCCGCGATGTCGAAGGTGGTGCGGGTGCGGGTGCTGTTCTCGAAGAACAGGTTGAACACACTTTTGCCGCGCAGCAGCGGCACCTTCTTCACCTCGCGGTTGCTCACGCTCACGAAGTTGGCGGCGGTATCGAGGATCTGGGTGAGGATGTCGCGCGAGAGGCCCTCGGTCGAGAGCAGGTGGATCAGTTCGCCGTTCTTGTTCAGTTGGGGGTTACGTGCCACGTCAGACATCCTTGTTTTCAAGCACGAAGCGGAAGCGGCCATCTTCGTCACGCGCCAGTTCGAGCAGTTGGCTGGCCGGCAGGCTCAGGGTGGCCGCGCAAACATTGGCCTGGATCGGCAGCTCGCGCCCGCCCCGGTCCACCAGCACCGCGAGCTGCACGCTGGCAGGTCGGCCGTAATCGAACAGCTCGTTGATCACGGCGCGCAACGTGCGCCCGGTGTAGAGCACGTCGTCGACCAGAATCACGTGGGCGCCATTCACGTCAAAGGGCAACACGGTCTGTGCCGACATGGCCAGGCCGCGCTGCGCAAAGTCGTCGCGGTGCATCGACGAGGAGATGACACCCGCATCACCGGGCAGGCCCAGTTCGCGCTGCAGGCGCTCGGCCAACCAGGCGCCACCGGAGGTGATGCCCGCGAGCACGACGGGCTGGGTGGTGGCAGCGATCAGCGCTTTGACGCCGAGCAACAGCTCGGCGTAGAGCAGCTCGGCGTCGAGCTGGATGGTTTGGGTCAAGGCAGGCTCCTCAGAAACTGTTCCAGGATGATGCAGGCGCTGGCCGCGTCGGCGTCCTTGGCGCCCAGGCTGTGGGCTTCGGTGGTGCTGTAGCGCTCGTCCACCTCGAACACGGGCAGGCCATGGCGGCCGCGCAGCTGCCGGGCGAACTTCTTCGCCCGCGCGGTGTTCTCGTGGGGGGCGCCGTCCGGGTGAAAGGGCACGCCCACGACCAGCGCGTCGGGCTGCCACTCTTTCAACCGCGCCGCGATCTGTGCGAAGCGGGCATCGCCCTCGGCGGCGATGGTGGCCTGAGGCGTGGCGGTTCGGGTGATGCGGTTGCCGCTGGCGACGCCGGTGCGCTTCAGTCCGAAGTCAAAGGCCATGAACATCTGGCACTGGGCAGGGACTTCGGGACCGCTGGGTCGGTTGTCGGAAGCCGGCGGGACAGCCGCCGGGCCGCCCCCAAGGCTGGCCCAGCCACCATGGGGGGCAGCGACCCGCGAAGCGGCGGAGCGTGGAGGCTCACAACCCATCATGCGTGACCAGCGTCGGGCGACAGCATCCAGGGCTGCAGACCCAGCAAGGCCATGGCGCGTTCGTAGCGCTGCTCCACCGGCGCATCAAAAATCACGCTCGGATCGGCCTCCACTGTGAGCCAGCTGTTTTCGGTGATCTCCGACTCCAGCTGCCCCTGCCCCCAGGACGCGTAGCCCAGGGTCACGAACACGCGGCGCGGGCCGGCGCCCGACGACATCGCTTCGAGCACGTCGCGCGAGGTGGTCATTTCCAGTCCACCGGGAATGGAGAGTGTCGAGGCGTAGACCGTTTCCCCCTCGCCAGCGTTGATCGCGTCGTGCAGCACGAAACCGCGCTCGGTCTGCACCGGACCGCCCTGAAACACGGGCTGGGTCGCCAAGTCGTCGCGCCCCAGTTGCAGGTCGACCTTTTCGAACAGGCGCGGCAGCAGGATGTCGCTGGGTTTGTTGATCACCAGACCGAGCGCGCCGCGCTCACTGTGTTCGCACATGAAGACGACGCTGCGGCCGAACAGCTCGTCGCTGAGCCCTGGCATGGCAATCAGGAAATGATTGGTGAGATTGATCGGGGCAGAATCGGCGGACATGCGGTGATTTTAAGCCGCTGATCTCCAGACACCTGCCCCTCCCAACACCAGAGCGCGCCCCCATGAACCACTACGACCAAGGCCTGATGTGGTTCCGGCGCGACCTGCGGGCCGACGACAACGCTGCGCTCCACCACGCGCTCAAACAATGCCGCCAGCTCTGGTGCGTGTTCGTGTTCGACACCGACATCCTGGACACGCTGCCCCACGCCGACCGCCGGGTCGAATTCATCCACGCCTCGGTGGTCGAACTCGACAGCCGCTTGCGCGCGCTTGGCAAGGCGGCAGGCCATGAGGGCACCGGACTGATCGTCCGGCATGCGCGCGCGCAGGACGACATACCGGCACTGTCCCAGCAATTGCGGGTGCAGGCCGTGTTTGCCAACCACGACGATGAGCCGGCAGCGCATGCACGCGATGCCCACGTGCTGGGCCAACTGGCCCACGCCGGCATCGTGTTCCACGGCCACAAGGACCACCTGATCTTCGAGCGGCGCGAGGTGCTGACCCAGGCAGGTCATCCCTACGGCGTGTTCACGCCCTACAAGAACGCCTGGCTCAAGCAGGTGGGTGCGTTTGACCTGAAGGCCTACCCGGTGGAACGGTACGCCGCCTCGCTGGCGCCGTTGCCACCGGCCCTGGACGCTCCGTTGCCGCGCCTCTCGGACATCGACTTCGAACCCACCAACCTCTCACAGTTGCCCATGCCGACCGGCGCCAGCGGCGCGCAGACATTGCTGGAGGACTTCGTCGAGCGCATCGACCGCTACGAGGCCACGCGCAACTTCCCCGCCGTCAAGGGGCCGAGCTACCTGAGCGTGCACCTGCGGTTCGGCACCGTGTCGATCCGGCAGCTGGCGTCCATTGCTTACCAGATGCATCTGCAAGGCATGCAGGGCGCGAGCACTTGGCTGTCCGAGCTGATCTGGCGCGATTTTTACCACCAGATCCTCGCCAATTTTCCGCACGTGGTCGAGAAGGCCTTCAAGCCCGAGTACGACCACGTCAGGTTCGAACACGGCAAACACGCCAACGAGCTGTTCGCCGCCTGGTGCGAAGGCCGCACCGGCTACCCGCTGGTGGACGCGGCCATGGCGCAGATCAACCAGACCGGCTACATGCACAACCGGCTGCGCATGGTGGTGGCGAGCTTTCTCGTGAAGGACCTCGGCATCCACTGGCAATGGGGAGAGCGCTATTTCGCCGAGAAGCTGATCGACTTCGATCTCGCCGCCAACAACGGCGGCTGGCAGTGGGCCAGCTCCAGCGGCTGCGATGCGCAGCCCTGGTTCCGCATCTTCAACCCAGTGACGCAGAGCGAGAAGTTCGACCCGCAAGGCAAGTTCATCCGCCGCTACCTGCCTCAGTTGGCGCAATTGCCCGACGCCTTGATTCACGCCCCCTGGATGGCGCGCGAACTGGAGCTGGTAGGGGCTGGCGTTGAACTGGGCAAGACCTACCCGCACCCCATCGTCGACCATGCCGTGGCCCGCGAACGAACCCTGCTGCGCTACGCGGTGGTGAAGAAACCCGGTTCGACGCCCACATGAAAAACCCCGGCGCGCAGGCCGGGGTCTTGAAGGGGAACAGCGGATTGTTCAGGCTTCCGCAGCGCTGCTCTGCACGTAGTGCCCGACCAAGGCCAGCAACTCGTCTTCCGCGTAAGGCTTGCCCAGGTAGTGGTCCACCCCCAGTTCGCGCGCATGTTCGCGGTGCTTCTCGGCGATGCGGGAGGTGATCATGATCACCGGCAAGCCCGCGAGGCGAGGGTCGCTGCGGATGTTGCGCACCAGATCGAACCCGTCCATGCGCGGCATTTCAATGTCGGACAGCACGACCGCCGGGCGCTCGTGTTGCAGCCGTTCGAGCGCCTGCAAGCCATCTGCTGCCAGCACCACGCGGTAACCCTCGCGCAACAGCAGGCGCTGCGTCACGCGGCGCACGGTGATCGAATCGTCGACCACCAACACCAGCGGAACCGCATTGACCACCGTGTCCACCGGCAAACCGGTGTCGTCGTTCGTTGTCTGCAGCAAGCCTTGTCGCTTCTGCGCATCCATCCAAGGCTGCACCTGCGCGCCGTACACCGTGGCCAGCGCCACTGGGTTGTAGATCAGCGCCACCGCGCCCGAGGCCAGCACCGACATACCGGCCAGACCGGGCAGGCGGGACAGTTGGGGGCCGAGGTTCTTCACCACGACTTCCTGGTTGCCCAGCACCTCGTCCACGTGCATGGCCACCCGTTGCGCCGCGCTTCGGAAGATCACCACGGGCAAGGTGCGTCCCTGGGCTTCCTGAGTCTGTGCAGACGACTGCAACAGCGCCCCAGCCCAATAGAAGGGAACCTCCTCGCCACCCACCGTCAAGGTGTTTTTGGCGTAGGCCTGCGCCAACTCCTCGGAGCGGACGCGACGAACGAGTTCCACCTGCGTGGAGGGAACGCCGATGGTCAGATCGCCCATGCGCAGCATCACCACCTGCGTCACCGCCGTGGTCAGCGGCAGCACCAGCTTGAAGTTGGTGCCCTGCCCGGCGTGGGTGTGTGTCTCCACGCGACCACCCAGCGCAATCACGTCGTTGCGCACCACGTCCATGCCCACACCGCGCCCCGCCAGCGACGACACCTCGTTGGCGGTGCTCAGACCGGGGGTGAAGATCAGCTGCGCGGCTTGTTCGTCCGAGAGCACAGCGCCGGCCTCGATCAGCCCCTGGGCCATCGCTTTTTCGCGGAGGCGGACGAGGTCCAGCCCGGCGCCATCGTCCTGGAACACCACAGACACATCATTGAGTTCCTGGGCCAGTCGAATTTCAATGCGGCCTTCCGCTGGCTTGCCCAGCGCCAGCCGCTCCTCCGGCGTTTCGATGCCGTGTACCACGCTGTTGCGCAGCAGGTGCTCGAACGCGGCGGTCATGCGGTCCAGCACGCCGCGGTCCATTTCAATGTGACCGGCCGTGATGTCCAGGCGCACTTGTTTGCCGGTCTCTTTGGACGCCTGCCTCACCACACGGTACAGCCGCTCCGAGATGCCTTCGAACTCCACCATGCGGGTGCGAAGCAAATCGCGTTGCAGTTCGCGGGTCTGCCGCGCCTGTGCCACCAGGCCGTCTTCGGTTGCTTCCACCGCCCGCTGCAGGTTGCGCTGCACGGTGGCCACGTCGTTCACCGACTCGGCCATCATGCGGGTGAGTTCCTGCACCCGGGTGAACCGGTCGAACTCCAGCGGGTCGAACGACAGGTCGGCGTCGCGGGCCTGTGCCAAGCGCGACTGCATCTGCGTTTCGGCCTGCAACTCGATGTCGCGCAACTGGTGGCGCAAACGGTCCAGGTTGCCGGTCAGGTCTTTGAGCGAACCGCGCAAGGTCACCAACTGCGACTCCATGCGCGAGCGGGTGATCATGACCTCACCGGCCTGGTTGACCAGCCGGTCGAGCAGCTCGGGACGGACCCGGACCGCAGCGCCCGCGCGCTGCGGCACCAACACGGGTAGCTGCACCAGGGTCAGTCCCGTCAACCCCAGGGGGTTGGATGCGCTGATGGCAACCGGCAACACCTCAGGCTCGTGAATGGGCTCTGGCAGGGAGGCCTCTTCCGGCACCGAGACGCTGAAGGGCACCACATCGAGCATCTGTTCAGGGGCGGTCTGCAACACCCCATGCAACTCGACGTCGGGGTTGCGCAGCAGGTCAAAGCGGGCGCACAAGGCATCGTAGGACACCTGCAAGGGCTCCAGATCGGACCGCTGTGGTGCGTCGGATCCCAGGCGCTCCACCACCGTTTCCATGCGGTGAGCCATCTCGCCGAGTCGCAGGGCGCCCGCCAGACGGGCACTGCCCTTCAAGGTGTGCAAGTTGCGCAACACCTCACCGCGGGCGCTGGTGTTGTCAGGCCGTCCCACCCACTGACGCAAGGCGCCACCCAGTTGCGGAAGCAGCTCCTGCGCCTCTTCCGCAAAAATCGGAAACAGGTCCACGTCGATCGTGTCGAGCACGTCGATGTCATCGTCAATGTCCTGCGCAGGTCCTCGCTCGATGACCTCCGGGGGCAATGGCGACAACAGCGTGTCGAAATCAGCCAGTGTGGACGGCTCGAACTTCGGAGGTGCAATGGCCGAAGGGGCCGCATCCACTTCCACCGGCAGATCCAGGTCGGCCAGCGGTTCATCTTCGGGCCGAGACTCCCATTGGGGATCAATCTCAAGTCCGGCGTCCGTTTCCGATGCCTCGTCCAACCCTGCATCTGCCGGGGCCGGCAGATGCAGCAGCCGGTCCAGCGCACTCAGCAATTCGGTATTGGGCTCCTTGAAGAAACCGGCGGCGAACTGGTGCAGCAGGCGGCGGATGTCTTCTGCCGCGTCCACAAACAGCTGGGCCTGCTCGGCCGTTGCCGGCTGTCCACCTTGCTGATGCAGGGCCACCGAAGCCAGCGAGTGTTCAAGCGCGCGCGCGATGTCCGACAGCGGCTGAAAACCGACCGTGGCGGAGCTTCCTGCGAGCGAGTGAGCGAGGGCCTCGGCCTGATCAGGAACGGGTTCGTGGCGTTCCAGTGCCCACTCGGCCAGACAGGTGCTCAGGCGGCGCGACCACTCGTCGGCCTCGTTGAGATACACGTTGTAGAGCCGGATGCCGATGCGCAATGGCCCGATCAGGCGGGTCTGCTCGTCGGGCATTTCATCGTCGGCGCCGACCACCACGGGCGCTTCAGGCACCTCAGGCGCCTCGACGACGACATCAACCACGTCTGTGGCGGACATCTCCAGCGATTCATCAGTGACCAGGTCCAAGGCAACCGCTTCCGGTGCACCCTCCTCAACGAACACACTGTCAGGTTCTTCCGGATGGAACAGCGGGCTGGGGCGGCTGTCCTGCAATTCGGGCGCCTGGGGCAACGCGGCCTCGGTGTCCAACGAAATGTCGTCGAATGTCGAGGGCGGGGCATCGAATGATGACCCTTCTTCCGCCGGCATCGAAGCGGACGAAGACTCGGTGTGTTGGGCGGAGTGCTGCGCCAGGCTGTCAAAATCAATCTCGTCGAGCAACGGTGCGGGAGCACTCGGCTCCGGCGCTGCCGCGGTCAGCGGATCAAAGCTGAAATCGAGGTCCGGTGGCGAGGCCTCACCAAAGTCCGCCGGCGAATCCTCGGGGGCTTCCTGAGCACTGACCAGAGCGTCTTCGGTCTCGACTTGCACGGGCGCATGAGCAGCCGCTTCATGGATGTCCACCGTCTCGGCCGATTCCGGCGTCTGCACGACCGCGCCGACTGGCAGGTACTGCCCATGGTCTCGCCACGCTTGGGCACTGACCCGAAAGGGTTGGGCCTTCCATTCGCCATCGCGGTGCTGGGCAATGTCTTCCACCCAGTGGTCCAACGCGTTCAGCGAGTCTTTTGCCAGGGATCGCAAGGGTGCCTCTGTCGGACGCTGCTCGGCGAGTGCCGCGTTGAGCGCCTGCTCCAAGGCCCAAGCCGCCTCGCCAAACTCCGACAAGCCCACCATGCGGGAGCTCCCTTTGAGCGTGTGATACGCACGGCGAAGGGTACTGAGGTGTTCCAGATTGGATGGCTCGTGGGCAAGGGCCGACACAGCCGCCTGCCCCTGACCCACGACTTCGCGGGCTTCCTCCAGGAAAATGTCCAGGAGATCATCGTCGTCATCCCCACCGCCGTCATGCATCGGCGCGACCGACGAGGGGGCTTCTTCGATGCCCGTCTTCGCCAAGCCCATCAGTGCCTGAGCGCCGGCCTCCGCGTCGTCACCCACCACCGCCATCGCAGCTTCACGCGCGGCGCGCGCCACGCCCGGCTGCTCAGCCAGGGAGGCCTGATCGGCCAGCGAACCCAGCTGCTCGCTGAGGTTGACGAGATCCACCGAGCTCTGCGCACCTTCGACCACGCGTTGCACATCGGCACTCAATGCGTGCGCTTCTTCGTGCGTGGCCTGTGGGCGTGGAACCTCCACGACAGTACGGCCCATCAGTGGCGTGAGTTCACCAGACTCTTCGTCAAAGACAAACAGCTTCTTGGCCAGCGCAGGCTGGTAATTGAGCATGTCCACCAGGAAACTGAGCGCACTGAGGTTGTTGCCCAGTTGCTGGAACGTTCCTGCCTGGCGGGCCATCAGCTCGTCCACCTCGGTGTCCAGAATCTGCTCCACCGAGCCACGCATGCGCCCCACGGTGTGCACGGCCTGGTCCAGCCCCAAAACCGATAGCACACCGCGCATCTGCACCAATTGCGAGACGGCCACGTGCAGGCAGGCCTTCTCGCGCGGCGCACGAAAGAACTGGTCGAGGGATTTTTCCACTTCACCCAAGGCCACTTTGAGCTCGCCCACCACGCTGCCCAGCGTCTGCCGGTCGCTCACGCGACGGTAGAGTTGTTCCATCCAGGGCTCCAGAGGCTGCGCTGGCGCACCGGCAAGCACCTGCTCCAAACGCTCGGCCAAGGCCTGTGTGCGGGCGGTGAGCTCCGGGTCGTTGGGATCAAAGTCCTCGAAAGCCGCTTCCAGGTACAGCGTGGTCGTGGCCACTTCCATGGACAGCTCTGGCTTCAGCGTCCCCGGCATCCGCGCCGCTTGTTCGGCCGCCTTGACCAGCGCCCGGGCCAGCACGGTGCTGGCTGGGTGCAACCGGAGCAAGGAGTCACCGATCAGGCTGTACTGATCCTGCACCTGTCGCGCACGGCTCATGTCACCACCGGCCATCAACGACCACGATTCCTTGCCGGCGTTGATGCGTTTGCGGGCCTGCACCAAAAGCGCAGGATCAAAACGGCCCAGCGTCGCCTGGCTGTAGTCCACGGCGACGGTGTCGTTCAGACCAAAGGCCTGCCGCACGGCCAACAGATTCGGAGTGGCCACGCCTTCCTTGAGCAGGGCCTGCGAGCAAAAGAACAACAAATCATGGAGCAGGGTCTCTGACACCTCGCCACGCGTCTTCTCCTGGGCCAGCCCGGACAACTGCAGCAAGATGCGCGAGGATGCGCGTTTGACATACACGTCAATGGGCACCAGTTTCTGGGCCACCGCCTCGAAATATGCGGCGGCCACGCGCCAAAAAGTCACCACCCTCGGCATGTCTGAACCAACCGACAGCCCGGCGCTCATGCGCGCCAGTTGGGTCCCGACGGCTGGGCTCGGCGACTTGATCATGAGCAGCACGACCCGGTCAAACCGTGAGCGCATCTGGGCGTCGGCCTTTTGTGGCTCCACACCCACCGGCGCCGCCACTTCGATGCCGCGCTGATCAAAGGCCCACAAGTCCGACGGATGCACCCGCTCGGCAGCAGCCAGCTCTTGCACCTCCCGGTATTGGCTGAACAGCGCAACCGGCTGCACCTGCTTGTTGTTGAGAATGGCTTCGAGGTACTCGATCAGGGCGAAGCTGGCACGTTCCACCTTCCCCGCCGCTTCATTCGTGCAGGTCAGGGGCCGCTGCACAAACCGTTGCACCGCCGCTTCCATGCCGCGCAACACCTGGGCAGGCGCTTGCAAGCCCACCATTTCTAGCGCGCCCACCGCCTGGTGCAGTTGCTGCCGAGCCACCCGCAGAGAGCCTGGGTCCACCGACTCCAGGTCGCTCAGTCGGGATTGCTCCGATTCACGGACGAAACGCTTGATGGCCTTGTTGGCACCATCCAGCGACTTGCGCAGCTCCTCGAAAACCCAGGCCAATGGGCCCAGATCGGTGAGAGGAGCATCCGGAGAAAGGCTGTCGTGCTGGGTGTCGAGCATGGTGTTTCAGGCCTGACGGCAAGGAAGTCAGGCGATCTTGAATCGCGACACCGATTGGCGCAGTTCTTCGGCCATGGCCGAGAGCTCGCGCACCTGCTGAGCGGTGGACCGCGTGCCCTCGCCGGTTTGCTCGGTCACCGCAAAAATGTGCTGGATGTTGCCCGCCACCTCGTTGGCCGATTCGGCTTCCCGCAAGGTCGCGCTGGAAATCTGTTCGATCAGCTCGGCGAGTCGGCGTGACACACGGTCGATCTCGGACAGCGCGGTACCGGCGTTGTCTGACAGCTTGGCCCCTTCCACCACACCCTGGGTGGAGCGTTCCATGGCGCCCACCGCGTCTTGCGTGTCGGTCTGAATGGCCTTCACCAGCGCGGCAATCTGGCGCGTGGCGTCGGCGGAGCGCTCGGCCAGCCGCTGCACTTCTTCGGCCACCACCGAGAAGCCGCGACCGGCTTCACCGGCCGACGCGGCCTGGATGGCGGCGTTCAGGGCCAGCACGTTGGTTTGTTCGGTAATGTCGGAAATCAGCTCGGTGATTTCACCAATTTCCTGCGACGACTCGCCCAGCCGCTTGATGCGCTTGGAGGTTTCCTGGATCTGGTCCCGAATGGAGTTCATACCGCCGATGGCATCCTGCACAGCCTGAAGACCAGATTCAGCAGCCTGCAGCGAAGTACGCGCCACATGGGCCGACTCCTGCGCCTGCGCCGACACCTGGTTGATGCGTTCGGCCATGTCCAGCACCGATTGACCGGTTTCGCGAATCTCGCGCAGCTGTTCGGTGGACGCCGCCAGCAGCTCGGTCGATGTGCTCTCCACCGCAGACGTCGTCTGCGCCACGCGCGTGGCCGTGGCCTGCACGTTGCCCACCAGCGATCGCAGCTCTTCCACGGTGTAGTTCACCGAGTCGGCGATGGCGCCGGTGATGTCTTCCGTCACCGTGGCTTCCTGCGTCAAGTCACCTTCGGCCACGGTCTGCAGTTCGTTCATGAGCCGCAGAATGGCCGCCTGGTTGGCGTCGTTCACGCGCTTGGCGTCCTGCTGCTGGGACTCGGCCACGACCTTTTCCCCTTCGGCCACCAACTGCCGCTGGCGACTGTCTTGCAGCTGCAAGTAAGCCAGACCGCCACCACACAACAACGTGAACAGGGCGGACAGCAACAACGCAACCAGCTCGGTAGCGCCCACACCAGCGCGCGAGGAGAGGTCGTTCTGGAGCTTCTCCAGGCCGTGGCGCAGCGGCTCGCTGTCCGCAATGATGCTGGCCTGTGCTTCGCGCGCCGACACCAGACCCTGCAGGTTGCCCAAGATGGCGCCCGCTTCTGTTCGGGTTTGTTCGTACAGCTTGAGCAAAGCCTCCAAGCGTTCGCGAATCTGGGGATCGACGGAAGGCTTCAGACGCAGTTCGGTGCTTCCGTTGAGCAGACCATCGGCGATTTCCTTGAAGGTGTTCAAGTCCTTGCCCAGCAGGAACACGGCTTCGGGACTCACACCTTCCATGGTCAGGAATTCGTTGGCCGATTTGCCGATGCGCTGGGTCAACATCACCAACTGGCCCGAAGCCGAAATCTCGGTGGCCGGTGCGCCCAACTGCAATTTCAATGAAGACACCGTCTCTGCGATTTCCAGCAAGTCGGACGACTGGCGGTTGATGGAGCGCAGAGCGTCGCCCACCTGGGTCAAGATCTTCTGCTGACTCAGAATGACTTCGGCGTTGGTTCGGGCACGTTCAGCCACAGGACCAAGTTGCCCCAACTGCTCTTGGTACTCTGGCCCCAGTGCATCCATGGAAGCCGTCGCACTTGATCCACCGCTGCCACCACTACCCCCCTCGCGAAAGGCGACGACGTTGCCAGAAAGAATGTCGGAGCTTTCCCGCACCTCGACAAAAGCAGGGGGACTGCCGACCAAGGCCTGCGATGCGCTTTTGGCCAACCTCTGGGACTGCATCAAGGCCTGCCCGCTGGCCGCCACCTGCTGGCCCACCTTCTCTGTCTTGTTCAGCACGAAAAACACCACCGCAGCGAGCACCACCACCGCGAACAACAACAAGGTTCCCAGAATGCGTCGATGCTGCTCGGCCGTCCGGCGGCCCAACAACGGCAGACTAAGGACACCTGCCTCGATCACCACATCTTGTGGCTCACTCAACCGGCTCTCGGCAAAGCCATCGTCATCCGGATCGACAGGCGCCAGCCGCTCAGCCGCAACGCGCGCGAGCTCTTCGGGAGATGAGTTGCTCAGATCGGGCTCGGCGGCATTCTTATTTTTAAACAGTCGATCAAGCATGGCCATGAGAAAACCTTCCAACTGAAAATCAAGGTCGAAACCGACCCGGTCATCCAAACAAGCCGAGCACAAAAAGCGCCAGCCAAATACCTGCGTCAGGCCGCAATCGCGAGAAACTCCGTGTCACCCGTCAGCGCTTGCAGATTCAATTCCTGCCACACATGACCTTCACGATCAATCAAACGTCGGGCAAACCAAGCCGGGGCTTCCGGCTCGCTCTCGGCCAGGCGTTCAAACATCGCCGGATTGCGCAACCCCATCAGGCGGTCGATCCACAACACGGCGTTGACACCCATCGCAGCATGCAAACTGACCAATCGGGACTCGGAAGTCACACGCTCAGACACCCGAGCGGAGAGACCTGCGGCAACAGCCCCGCTGAGCAGACCCAAATCAACGACACCGTGAAGCCCCCCGCGCAGACTGGCCACGCCGACGTACCAAGACTTGGTGTAGGGCACCACTTGCAAGTTGGTCCAGGAGAAGATTTCCCCGGACTGAACCAGCGGCACCAAAAACCGGCGCCCTCCCGACTCGACTGCCAACCAAGACGCTGTGATCGCCTCGGACTTGGCGGCGGCCAATCGCGCCGCCAGACGCACCTGTAGATCTTTGAGAGACTGTCGTTTGGCCATGCTCGGTGGGTGTCAATGGGCGAGGGCAGCGCCTCAGCCGAGCGCTCGAATCTTGGAAACCAATTCCTCGGCATTCACCGGCTTGGTAACGTAGTCACGAGCACCCTGACGCATGCCCCAGACGCGATCGGTCTCCTGATTTTTGCTGGTGCACATGATGATGGGAATGTCGGAATACTGAGGGTCGCGGGCGATGGCCCGGGTCAACTGAAAACCATTCTGACCGGGCATCACCACGTCCATCAGGATCAATTCCGGCTTTTCCTCGCTGAGCCGACGGAAGGCCTCTTCAGCATTCTCAGCGGTTCGAACTTTGTAGCCATTTTTCACCAGCAGGTCGGACAAGACCATCAGCTCGGTCTTGGAATCGTCCACCACCAATATTTTCTGAATCGCCATCATGAAGCTCCTGTGATGTGGGCACCGAACTGTTGCACGGCTTGCAGCAGCTGGTCTTTGGTGAAGGGTTTGGTGAGGTATTCCTGCGAGCCGACCATGCGCCCACGCGCCTTGTCGAATACGCCGTCCTTGGACGACAGCATCACCACGGGAATGCTGGAGAAACGGGCATTGCGCTTGATGATGGCACAGGTCTGATAACCGTCCAACCGGGGCATCAGGATGTCGCAAAACACCAAGTCCGGCTGGTAATCGTTGATCTTGGCCAATGCATCGAAGCCATCTTCGGCCAAGAGAACTTCGTGCCCGCCTTGCTTAAGAAATATCTCGGCGCTGCGTCGAATGGTGTTGCTGTCGTCTACCACCAGGACTTTGAAGTGGGGTGTTGTGTTCACGGCAAGTTCACTCCAGAAAGCGATTCAGAACAGGACTACGAACAGTGTCGCACGAGACAGACACAACACGATGCAGGTGATCTTCAGATCTGGACCATCTCAAAGTCTTCCTTACGAGCCCCACACTCGGGGCAGGTCCAGTTCATTGGCACATCGGCCCATGCCGTTCCAGGCGCAAGGCCTTCCTCTGGCGACCCCGTGGCTTCGTCGTAAATCCAGCCGCAAATGAGGCACATCCAAGTCTTGGTTTCGGTCATGGTGATAGAGGCTGTGTCTTAGAATCCGGCGATTGTATCGACCCATAGAGGGCCGCCAGTGGACTCTCGCTGCTGGACATCCCCGAAGACAACCGCTTCGGTGAAACGCGTGACGCATTCCTCACTTTCATGCCCCAGACCCCCACCCTCCCGACCGCTGACACCATCGCCCAACCCGGCGAAACGTCACTGCCCTGCGTGATGGTCTTCAACGCCAACGATCCGAGTGGTGCGGGCGGCCTGTCGGCCGACCTCACCGCCATGTCCAGCGCATCGGCCCATGTGCTTCCTGTGGTCACCGGCACCTACGTGCGTGACACCTCAGAAATTCACGACCATTTCGCTTTTGATGAAGAGGCGGTCGCCGATCAGGCACGCGCAGCCCTCGAAGACATGCCGGTGCAAGCCTTCAAGGTCGGGTTTGTCGGCAGCCCCGAGAACCTCGCTGCCATTGCGGGCATCACCACCGACTACGCGGAAGTGCCTGTCATCACCTACATGCCCGACCTGTCGTGGTGGGATGAGCTGGAGATCGACACCTACCTGGATGCCTGCGTGGAATTGTTGTTGCCGCAGACGACGGTGCTGGTGGGCAACCACAGCACACTCTCCCGATGGCTTTTGCCCGAGTGGGAGGGCGACCGCGCACCGAACCCACGCGAAATCGCCAGGGCAGCAGCCGTGCACGGTGTGCCTTACACCCTGGTCACTGGGTTCAACGCCGCTGACCAGTACCTGGAAAGCCACCTCGCCAGTCCCGAAGCGGTTCTGGCCTCGGCCCGATACGAACGGTTCGATGCCACCTTCAGCGGCGCAGGCGATACGCTGTCTGCGGCACTGTGCGCGCTGATCGCCTCGGGCGCAGACCTTCAGTCGGCCTGCGCGGAAGCCCTGACCTACCTCGACCAATGCCTCGACGCCGGATTTCAGCCAGGCATGGGCCACGCCGTGCCTGATCGCCTGTTCTGGGCCCATGAGGATGACCAGGACGACGAGGCTGCCGCCGAGAGCACCGAAAGCGACACCCCTGACAGCCGTCTGGATTCCGGCGACTTTCCGCTGGACACCACAAAACACTGATCGACACAGTTCCCTCTCGTTTCCCGACAAGAACCTCCATGACCGACCGCAATCTCGACCTGTTTGAACGTGCCAAGCACCTGATCCCTGGCGGCGTGAACTCGCCCGTGCGCGCCTTCCGCGCCGTGGGTGGCACACCGCGCTTCGTGCAGCGTGCGCAGGGCGCGTATTTCTGGGACGCCAACGGCCAGAAGTACATCGACTACATCGGTTCCTGGGGCCCGATGATCCTGGGCCACGGCCACCCTGCGGTGGTGGAAGCGGTGCAAAAAGCGGTACTGGAAGGCTTCTCGTACGGTGCGCCGACGGAACGCGAAGTCGAACTGGCCGAAACCATCATCAAGCTCGTGCCCAGCATCGACATGGTGCGCCTGGTGAGCTCGGGCACCGAAGCCGGCATGAGCACGATCCGCCTGGCGCGCGGCGCCACCGGCCGCAAGAAGATCATCAAGTTCGAAGGCTGCTACCACGGCCATGCCGACGCGCTGCTGGTGAAAGCCGGCTCGGGCCTCGCCACCTTTGGCAACCCCACGAGCGCCGGGGTGCCACCCGAGGTGGTGCAGCACACCATCGTGCTCGAATACAACAACATCGAGCAACTCGAAGCCGCTTTCGTCGAACACGGCGCCGATGTGGCCTGCCTGATCATCGAGCCGATCGCGGGCAACATGAATTTCGTGCGCGCCAGCGTGCCGTTCATGAAACGCTGCCGCGAGCTGTGCACACAGCATGGCACGCTGCTGGCATTTGACGAGGTGATGACGGGTTTCCGCGTGGCGCTCGGTGGCGCGCAGAGCGTGTACGCGAAGCTCATCCCCGGTTTCGAACCCGACATGACGGTGATGGGCAAGGTGATCGGAGGCGGCATGCCTCTGGCCGCCTTTGGCGCCAAGCGAGCGGTGATGGAGCAGCTCGCTCCCTTGGGCGGCGTGTACCAGGCCGGTACGCTGAGCGGCAACCCGGTGGCCACGGCCTGCGGTCTGGCGACGTTGCAGGAGATCCAGAAGCCGGGTTTCTATGAAGCACTGTCGGCCACCACGCAGTCGCTGGTGAGCGGCCTGACCTCGGCCGCTGCGGCCGAAGGCGTGACGCTGTGCGGTGACAGCCAGGGCGGCATGTTCGGCTTCTTCCTGTTCGATGAACTCCCGCAGAACTACGCCAAGGTCATGACCACCGACGGCCCGCGCTTCAACACCCTGTTCCACGGCCTGCTGGACCGCGGCGTGTACATCGCGCCCGCGTTGTACGAAGCCGGGTTCGTGAGCGCGGCGCACACGGCGCAGGACATCGCGGACAGCGTGGCGGCGGCGCGGGACGTGTTCAAGCTGCTGAGCCAGTAGCCGAGAGAAATCTCTGTAGAAAGTGGAAAGGGCTCCGAAGAGCCCTCATCCCAACCCCCTCCCAGAGGGAGAGGGGGTAACCACCGCTCAGTGACGGAAATGGCGCACGCCGCTGTACACCATCACCACACCACGCTCATCCGCCGCATCGATCACTTCCTGATCGCGCATCGAGCCACCGGGTTGAATGACGCACGTAGCACCCGCGTCCACCACCACATCCAGACCGTCGCGGAACGGGAAGAAGGCGTCGCTGGCCACGGCGGTTCCCTGCAGCGTCAGGTTCGCGTGGCCGGCCTTGATGCTGGCGATGCGGGCCGAATCGAGGCGGCTCATCTGGCCGGCGCCCACACCCATGGTCATGCCGTCCTTGCAGAACACGATGGCGTTGGACTTCACGAACTTCGCCACCTTCCAGGCGAACAGCAGGTCGTCCAGTTGCTGCTCAGTCGGCTGCAGTTTGGTCACGACCTTCAGGTCGGCGCGCTGCAGCACATGGTTGTCGGCGCTCTGCATCAGCAGACCTGAGCCGATGCGCTTCACGTCGTTGAGGTTCAGACCCTTGTCCCACGCGGTGGGGCCACCGGGCGGCAGCGCGATTTCCAGCACGCGCACATTGGCCTTGGCCTTAAAAACCTCCAGCGCTTCGGGCGTGTAGCCAGGCGCCATGAGCACCTCGACGAACTGCTTGCTGATGGCTTGAGCGCCTGCGCCGTCAAGCACGCGGTTCAGCGCGATGATGCCGCCGAAGGCGCTGGTCGGGTCGGTCTGGAAGGCCTTGCTGTAAGCCTCCAGAGCATCCTTGCCCACGGCCACGCCGCAGGGGTTGGCGTGCTTCACGATCACGCATGCGGCCACGTCAAAACTCTTGACGCATTCCCAGGCCGCGTCGGCGTCGGCGATGTTGTTGTAGCTCAGCTCCTTGCCCTGCAACTGCTTGGCGGTCACCAGCGAACCGGGCGCGGGGTAGAGGTCGCGGTAGAAGGCGGCGCTCTGGTGCGGGTTCTCGCCGTAGCGCAGGTCTTGCAGCTTGACGAAGCGGCCGTTGGACTGGCTGGAGTACTCGGCGCGCTTCGGAACGCTGGCGCCTTCTTCGAATTGAATCGACGAGAGGTAGTCGCTGATGGCGCCGTCGTACTGGCTGATGCGGTTGAACGCGGCGACCGACAGGGCGAAGCGCGTCTTGTCGCTGAGTTGGCCGCTGGCCTTGAGTTCGTCGATCACGGCCGAGTACTGGGCCGCGTCGGTCAACACCGCCACGTCTTTCCAGTTCTTGGCGGCGCTGCGCACCATGGCCGGGCCGCCGATGTCGATGTTCTCGATGGCGTCTTCCAGCGTGCAGCCGGGCTTGGCCACGGTGGCTTCAAACGGGTAGAGGTTGACGATCAGCAGGTCGATGGTGTCGATGCCGTGCGCCTTCAGCGCGGCCATGTGTTCGGGCACATCGCGGCGGGCCAACAGGCCGCCGTGCACCTTGGGGTGCAGGGTCTTGACGCGGCCGTCCAACATTTCGGGAAAGGCCGTGACCTCGGCCACTTCGGTGACCGGCAAGCCCTTCTCGGCCAGCAGCTTGGCGGTGCCACCGGTGGAGATCAGGGACACGCCCAACCCGTGCAGGGTCTGGGCCAGTTCGACGATGCCGGTCTTGTCGGAGACGGAGATGAGTGCTCGCATGGGAAGGGATCTCGGGGAGGTTTTGAATTCGATTCGTGCAAGGGCGAGGCGGCTCAATCGATGAGCTTGTGTTCCAGCAGCTTCTTGCGCAAGGTGTTGCGGTTCAGGCCCAGCCATTGAGCGGCGCGCGACTGGTTGTTCTGCGACTGCTGCATCACGACTTCGAGCAGCGGCTTTTCGACCGCTTTGACCAGCATGTCGTGCAGGCCGGCGGGGTCGGTGCCGTCGAGGTCTTGAAAGTACGCTTCGAGGCTGGCACGCACGCAGTCGTGCAGGTTGTTGTGGGAGCTCATGCGGCCAGTTTCCAGTTGTCTTCTCGGGTCATGTTGTGGTCGGGCCCGAAGGCGGCCCAGGCGTCAAAACTGTCGCGCACGCAGGCCAGCTGCGCCTGCGCTGTGGTCAAGGTGTTGATGCGGTGGCGGAACACCGCCGCCGCACCGGAGGGAAGAGGCAGTGCGTGTGCGTACCAGCCCAGGTGCTTGCGCGCGCTGCGCACGCCGGTGAATTCGCCATAGAGACTGTAGTGATCTTCCAGGTGATCAAGCAACCATGTCTTGACCTCCATCAGATCGGGCGGTGGCAGCGCCTCGCCCGTGGCCAGAAAGTGCGCGATCTCGCGAAAGATCCAGGGCCGACCCTGAGCGGCGCGACCGATCATGATGGCGTCGGCGCCGGTGCGCTGCAGCACGTCGCGCGCCTGCTGCGGGCTGCTGATGTCGCCGTTGGCCACCACCGGGATCTTCACGCGGCTCTTGATGTGGGCCACGGTGTCGTGTTCGGCAAAACCCTTGTAGCCCTGCTCGCGGGTGCGACCGTGCACGGTGAGCATCTGCACGCCGGCGGCTTCGGCCGCCAGCGCCAGGGTGGGCGCATTGCGCACGTCGGCACACCAGCCGGTGCGCATCTTGAGCGTGACCGGCACCCCGTGCGGCGCGGCCGCGGCCACCACGGCTTCGACAATCTCGATGGCCAGGGCCTCATCCTGCATCAGCGCAGAACCCGCCCACTTGTTGCAGACCTTCTTGGCCGGGCAGCCCATGTTGATGTCGATGATCTGCGCACCGCGCTGAATGTTGTAGCGCGCGGCGTCTGCCATCATGGCCGCGTCGGTGCCGGCGATCTGCACCGCGATCGGTCCTGGCTCGCCACTGTGGTCGGCGCGGCGCGAAGTCTTCAGGCTGTCTTGCAAGTCGGGCCGCGAGGTCACCATCTCGCTCACCGCGTAGCCCGCGCCCAGCCGCTTGCAGAGCTTGCGAAACGGCCGGTCCGTCACGCCAGCCATGGGCGCGACAAACAAAGCATTCGGCAGGGTGTACGGGCCCAGTTGCATGGCGCGGGATGAATTCGGTGGGGTGGGGTGCGGTCCCGACCATCGGCAAAGCTGCGACCGGGGAGGGGCATTGTATCTGCCTCTTTTTTCAGCAGGCGATATGCTCTCGCCTCTTTCACAGCACTTCCCGCCCATGCCCGACTGGCTTGTTTCCCTGTTGCACTGGTTGGCCATGCCCGAAGCAGGTCTGGGCGCGCTGTTTGTGGTGTCGCTGCTGTCCGCCACCTTGCTGCCGGTGGGGTCAGAAGCGGCGCTGTTTGGCCTGCTCAAGCTCAACCCCGATCTGTTCTGGCCCGCCATCGCTGTGGCCACGCTGGGCAACACCCTGGGCGGTGCGGTGAGCTGGTTCATGGGCCTGGGCGCGCACCGTGTGATCGACAAGGCGCGACACCAACCCACCGAGCTGCACGCCCTGCGCTGGTTGCAGCGCTTCGGCCCCAAGGCCTGCCTGATGGCGTGGCTGCCCCTCATTGGCGACCCGCTGTGCGTCGTGGCCGGCTGGCTCAAGTTTCCGTTCTGGCCCTGCGTGGGCTACATGGCGGTGGGCAAGCTGCTGCGCTACCTGATCTTGACGGTCTTGCTGCTCAAGGTGTTCCCAGGGGGACTCCCCGTCTGAGCACGCGGGCAGGTTCACACCGATACTGACGAACCCGCTGCCCACCCGGACCCCCATGACCCTTCCCCGCTCCAGCGCCTCGCCGACGCCCGCGCTCTGGGCCTTGATGATGGGCAACTTCGTCATCGGCACCGGCATCATGGCCGTGCCGGGCACGCTCAACGACATCAGCCAGTCGCTGGAGGTGTCCATCCCGCAGGCGGGGCAACTGATCACCGCCGGCGCCATCCTCATGGGGCTGGGCGCGCCGGTGTTTGCCACCCTGGTCGCCGGCTGGGACCGCCGCCGCCTGCTCACGCTGTCGCTGCTCTGGTACGGGTTGCTCATGGGCCTGAGCGCCCTCGCGCCCAGCTACGGCGCACTGCTGCCGCTGCGCGTGCTCGCCGTAATCTCGCCGGCCATCTTCACGCCCCAGGCGGCCGCCAGCGTGGGCCTGATGGTGTCGCCCGAGCAGCGCGGGCGCGCCATCACCTTTGTCTTCATGGGCTGGTCGGTGGCCTCGGTCCTGGGCATGCCGCTCTCGGCCTGGATCGGCGGTGCGTTCGGCTGGCGCTGGGCGTTTGGCCTGGTGGCTGTGATGGCCATGCTCAGCGCGGCCTGGGTCTGGCGCGCCATGCCCGACGGCATCCGCCCCGCCGCCCTGTCGCGCGACGCCTGGCGCCAGACCCTGGGCTCGGCGCCGCTGATGTTGACCCTGGGCGTGACCCTGCTCTCGGGCTTCGGGCAGTTCATTCTGTTTGCGTATTTCGCGCCCTACCTCCAACAGACGCTGGCCACCAGCGCCACCACGCTCTCGCTGTTGTTCCTGTGGTTCGGTGCGTTTGGCCTGGCGGGCAATGTGGCGCTCACGCGTTGGGTGGACCGCCTGGGAGCGCCGCGCGCGGTGTGGCTCACCTTGTGCCTGATGGCCCTGAGCCTGGCGATCTGGCCGCTGGGCCGCCACAGCCTCTGGGTGCAGGCGCTGGTGATGGTGCCTTGGGCGCTCGGCTGCTTTGCGGCCAACTCGGCTCAGCAGGCGCGACTGGTGCAGCTGTCACCTGTGCTCGCCCCCGCGACCGTGGCACTCAATACCTCGGCCATCTACGCCGGTCAGGGCCTGGGGGCGGCGTTGGGTGGGTTGCTGATCGCGCAGGGTCAGATGCTGAACCTGCACAACGTCGGCCTCGTGCTCATGCTGTCGGCCATGGGCCTGAGCGTGTGGGCCGCCCGGGCTCAAAAACGTTCGTAGGGCAGCAGGTAACGCCACTCGCCGACCGGCAGACCGGCCAACGAAACGCGACCGAGCCGCAGGCGGCGCAAGGCGGTGAGCTGCAGGCCGGCGCGCTCACACAGGTGCGCCACTTGGCCGGGGCGGTTGCCCTTGATCGCCAGGCGCAGGCGCAGTTCGCTCTGCCAGCTGGCGCGCGCCGAAGGCACGGCCCAGCCGTCGAAAAACAGCGCCTTGCCCAGCGAGCGAAGCACCGCTTCGCGCCTCGCATCGTCTTCCAGCTCGGGATCGGCGGCCACCTCGGCCAGCCACTCATGCTCCAGCTGCGCCGCGTCGTCGGTCATCTTGCGCGCCACGCCCGGGTTCTGCGTGAACACCATCAGGCCGCTGGCCTTGGTGCCCAGCGGCGCCACGGGCAGCAGCTTGTGCAGGTGCGCCTTGAGCGGACGCACGCCGGAACGGTCGCCCTTAAAACGGTTGGCGTTGGTGAACCACTTGGCGGCCAGCGCGTCCGGCAGCAGCGGCTCGTCGGGCAGCACCCGGGTGGCCGGCTTGTGCCAGATCAGCGTCATCGACTCCAAGGGCTCCAGCTTGGCCTTGGGGTCCAGCGTCACGGTCTGGTTGTCGCTGACCCGCTCCATCGGTTCTTCGACCACCTTGCCGTCCACCCGCACCCAGCCCCCAGCGATGTAGTTCTCGGCGTCGCTGCGCGAGCAGGGCAACTGGGCCGCCAGGCGTTTGGCCAGGCGTTGGGGTTCGGGCCGGCCGGTGTCGGTCATGGCGCTTCAGCTGCTGAACAGGAAGTTCATCACGTCACCGTCCTTGACGACGTACTCCTTGCCTTCGGCGCGCATCTTGCCGGCGTCTTTCGCACCCTGCTCGCCCTTGAACTGGATGAAGTCGTCGAAGGCGATGGTCTGGGCTCGGATGTAGCCCTTCTCGAAGTCGGTGTGGATCACGCCAGCGGCCTGCGGACCGGTGTCGCCGACGTGGATGGTCCAGGCGCGCACTTCCTTCACACCGGCGGTGAAGTAGGTCTGCAGCCCCAGCAGCTTGTAGGCGGCGCGGATCAATCGGTTGAGGCCGGGCTCGGTCTGGCCCAGTTCTTTCAGAAATTCGAGCCGATCGGCATCGTCCATCTCGGACAGCTCGGCTTCGATCTTGGCGCAGATCGCCACCACCGGCGCGTTCTGCTTGTCGGCGAAGGCGCGCAGGCGGTCCAGGAAGGGGTTGTTCTCGAAACCGTCTTCCGACACGTTGGCCACGAACATCGCGGGCTTGGCGGTGATCAGGAAAAACTGCTTGAGCAGCGGCAACTCTTCCTTGCTGAAGTCGATGCTGCGCACGGGCTTGGTGTCGTTCAACGCCGCCTGGCATTTCTCCAGAATCGCCACCAGCTTGATGGACTCCTTGTCGCCCGAACGCGCGGTCTTCTGCACGCGGTGCAAGGCTTTCTCCACCGCAGCCAGATCGGCCAGACAGAGCTCGGTGAGGATCACTTCGATGTCGGCGATGGGGTCGACCTTGTTGGCGACGTGAATCACGTTGTCGTCTTCGAAGCAGCGCACCACGTTGACGATGGCGTCGGTCTCGCGGATGTGGGCCAGGAACTTGTTGCCCAGGCCTTCACCGGTGCTGGCACCGGCCACGAGACCGGCAATGTCCACGAACTCCACAATGGCCGGCACGACGCGCTCGGGCTGGACGATTTCCGACAGCTGGGCCAGGCGCGGATCGGGCACCTCCACCACACCGGTGTTGGGCTCGATGGTGCAGAAGGGGTAGTTTTCGGCGGCGATGCCGGCCTTGGTGAGGGCGTTGAAAAGGGTGGATTTGCCGACGTTGGGCAGGCCCACGATGCCGCATTGGAGACTCATGATTTACCTCGAAAAACAGCCTTCCAGTGTAAGCGACGGCCCTGAGCGGGGTAATCTCGCCACCCACCACCATGAACCTTCACGCCACCCCCGACACTTCGCCCCCTCAGCTCGGCGCCGTGCTGCTGGCCGCCGGGTCGGCATCGCGCATGGGTCACCGCCCCAAGTGCCTGCTGGAGCTGGACGGCGAGGCGCTGATCCGGCGCCAGATCAGGGGGCTCCTGGGGGCCGGGG
>NZ_MUNZ01000147.1 GCF_002001205.1 Hydrogenophaga sp. A37 | reverse complement strand
GCGCTGAAAGGCAGGGAGCGCAGTCCACGCCGGGTGTGCCATGCGTCACGCGGGTGTGGGCGAACCGCCGCGCGGGTGTGCAGTCGGTTCAGCGCACAGACCGGCCTTGGTCCAGGTGCTACAAGGCCGTGTGTCGGACCAGCGTTTGACTCAGGTCAGTGCTGGCGGCACGGTGCTTTGAAATACTGGAAATGTTCGCCTGCCCCATCTATGGTGGCGGTGCTGTTCGATCCCTCACCCTGTTCGTGCCCATGCCCACCCCAGCTCCTGACAGTGAACCGGTCTTCGTGGCCCGTGGCCTCACCAAGGTCTATGGCGAAGGCGCGACCGCGGTGCACGCCCTGCGCGGCGTGGACCTGGACGTGGTGCGGGGCGAATTCGTGGTGCTGCTGGGGGCCTCGGGCAGTGGCAAGTCCACCCTGCTCAACATCCTGGGCGGGCTGGACACGGCCACCAGCGGCTCCGCGCAGTGGACCCACGCGGGCGAGGTGCACGAGCTCACCGGCGCCGACGACGCGGAGCTCACGCGCTACCGGCGCGAGCACGTGGGCTTCGTGTTCCAGTTCTACAACCTCATCCCCAGCCTCACCGCGCGGGAGAACGTGGCGCTGGTGACCGACCTCGCCGACGATCCGATGCGCCCCGAAGACGCGCTGGCGCTGGTGGGCCTGGGCGAGCGCCAGGACCACTTCGTGGCGCAGCTCTCGGGCGGCGAGCAGCAGCGCGTGGCCATCGCGCGGGCCATCGCCAAACGGCCCGCCGTGCTGCTGTGCGACGAGCCCACCGGCGCGCTCGACTGCGCCACCGGCGTGATGGTGCTGCAGGCCATCGAGCAGGTGAACCGAGAACTCGGCACCACCACCATCGTGATCACGCACAACGCGCCCATCGCCGAGATCGCCGACCGCGTGCTGCGCCTGGCCGACGGGCGCATCGTCGAGACCCGCGCCAACCCCCAGAAGGCGGCAGCGTCCACGCTGCGCTGGTGAGGCCACGATGAAGGCGATCCACATCAAGCTCTGGCGCGACCTCACGCGGCTGCGCGCGCAGGTCGCCACCATCGCGATGGTCGTGGCCATCGGCGTGGCCGGTTTCGTGGGCATGTTCTCGGTGCACGAATCGCTCAAAGGTTCGCGCGACGCCTTTTACCTCGACAACCGGCTCGCCGACGTGTTCGTCAGCGTCAAGCGCGCGCCGGTGCACCTGCGCGAGCGCCTGGCCGCTTTGCCCGGCGTGGCCGAGGTGAAGCTCGACGTGGTGTTCGACGCGCAGATCGACCTGCCCGGTGTGCTGCCGCCCGTGACGGGGCGTTTCATCGGGCTCGACCTTTCGCGCGTGCACGCAGGCCGCCAGGGCCTGAACGCGCTCACGCTCAAACGCGGGCGCTGGCCCGAGCGCGACGGCGCGCTCGAAGCCCTGGTGAGCGACCGCTTTGCCGCCGCGCGCGGCCTGAACCCCGGCGACACGGTGCACGCCATCTTGAACGGCAAGCGCGAGGCCGTGCACCTGGTGGGCACGGCGGCCTCGCCCGAGTACGTGTTTGCTTCTCAGGGCGGGGCGCCCGACGACACCTCGTTCGGCATCTGGTGGATCGACGGCGCGCGCATGACGCAGGCCTTCGACATGCAGGGCGCGTTCAACCAGGCGGCGTTGCGGCTCGATGCCGGTGCCACGGTGGCACCGGTGCTGGCCCAGGTGGACCGGCTGCTCGAAGCATATGGCGCCATCGGTTCGGTGGGGCGCGACAAGCAGCTCTCGGCCAAGATCGTCAACGACGAACTGGCCTCGCTCAAGGTCATGGGCACGGTGCTGCCGGCCATCTTTCTGGCCGTGGCCATGTTCATCCTCAACGTGGTGCTGAGTCGGCAGGTGGCCACGCAGCGCAGCCAGATCGCCGCACTCAAGGCGCTGGGCTACGGCGACGGCGCGATCGCGTGGCACTACATCGAGCTCGCGCTGGCCATCGCCGGGCTGGGCCTGCTGGTGGGGCTGGGCTTTAGCGAGGCCATCGGGCGCGGCATGCTGCTGCTCTACGACGAGGTGTTCCGCTTCAACGGGCTGCGCTACGTGACCACCGTCTGGCTCGTGGTGGCCTCGGTGCTGATCGCCTGTGCCGCCGCAGCCGCCGGCGCCTGGACCGCGATCCGCGCGGTGGTGCGCCTGAGCCCGGCGCAGGCCATGCAGCCGCCGTCGCCACCGAGCTACCAGCGCACGCTGGCCGAGCGCCTGGGCCTCGGGCGCTGGGTCAGCACCGGCGCGATGATGGTGATCCGCAACGTCGAGCGCCGCCCGCTGCGTGCGGCCTTCACCGTGACCGGTATTGCGCTCGCGGTGGCGCTGCAGATCTCGGGCGCGTTCTGGCTCGACGCCATCGCCCACATCGTCGACGTGCAGTTCCGCCAGGTGCAGCAGGGCGACGTGCTGGTGAACTTCCGCCGCCCGGTGCCGCTGGGCGTGGTGCAGGAGCTGCAGCGCCTGCCCGGCGTGATCGACGCCGAGCCGTACCGCACCGAGCCCGTGCGCGTGAGCTTCGGTGGACGCACCGAAGACACGGCGCTGCTCGGGTTCCGCGGCGACGCGAAGCTCATGCGCGTGGTCGACGAACAGCGCGGCGCGGTGGCGCTGCCCGCGCACGGCGTGGTGCTGAGCGCGCTGCTCGCCCAGGCGCTGGGCGCGCGCGTGGGCGACCGCGTCGAGCTCGCGTTCCGGCTCTGGAGCCAGACGCGGGTGCAGGTCACGGTGGTGGACGTGGTGCACACCCTGTTCGGCAAACAGCTCTACATGAACCTCGACGCCATGAACCGCCTGGCGCGCGACGGCGACGGCGTGGCCGACGCGGCGCTGCAGGTCGATCCGCTCGCCATGGACGCCTTCTGGGGCGCGGTGAAGGCCGCGCCCATGATCAATTCGGTGTTCGACAAGGCCGGCACCATGGCCGCCTTCGACAAGACCACCTCGCGCAACATGGGCATCTTCAGCGGCATCCTCACGCTGTTTGCGGTGGCGATGGCGGTGGGCATCATCTACAACGCGGCGCGCATCTCACTCTCCGAGCGCGCCTGGGAGCTGGCGAGCCTGCGCGTGTTGGGCATGACACGGGCCGAGGTCTCGGTGCTGCTGCTGGCCGAGCTGGGCGCCGAGCTGCTGCTGGCGCTGCCCGTGGGCGGGCTCGCGGGCTGGGGGCTGGCCACGCTGATGATGCAGCTGATGTCGTCGGACAGCATCGACTTCCCCGTCGTCATCGAACCATCCACCTACGCCTCGGCCGCCCTCATCGTGCTCGCCGCCGGCGTGGCCAGCGCCTTGCTGGTGCGGCGAAAAATTGACCAACTGGACCTGGTGTCCGTATTGAAGGTGCGCGAATGAACGACAAGACCCACACGTCAAAGAAGTCCCGCCGCTGGCTGTGGCTGGGCCTGGGGGCCGTGGCCGCGGTGGGCCTGGTGGTTGCGGTGTACCGGCCGCGCCCGCTGCTGGTGGAGGTGGCCACGGTCGCCACCGGCACGTTTGAGCAGGCCATCGAAGAAGACGGGCAACTGCGGCTGAAACACCGCTACGAGATCACCGCGCCCACGGCGGCGCAGCTGCTGCGACCCACGCTGAAGGTGGGCGACGCGGTGAAGGCCGGCGACGTGGTGGCCACCCTGCAGCCAGTGGCGCCGCAGCTGATCGACGCACGCACGCGCAGCGTGTTGCAGCAGCGCGTGGGCAGCGCCGAGGCCACGCGCAGCGCCGCCGCCGCGCAGGTGCAGCGCGCGCAGACCGCGCTGTCGTTGGCCACGCTCGAAGCCGAGCGCGCCAACCGGCTCGCCAAAGAGCAGTTCATCGCACCCTCCGCGCGCGACCAGGCCGACCTCGCCCGGCAGGCCGCGCAGCAGGCCCTGACCGCCGCGCGCGCCGAGCAGACCCGGGCCGACTTTTCGCTGGCCGAGGCCCGCGCGGGGCTCAGCCTCGCTGCCCCAGCCGCGGCGGGCCAGACCACCGGCCTGTGGCAGATCAAGAGCCCGGTGAACGGCCAGGTGCTCAAGCTGCACCTGGAGAGCGAAGGCCCGGTCACGGCGGCCGCGCCGCTCATGGTGATCGGTGACACGGCCGACATGGAGGCGGTGATCGACGTGCTCTCGGGCGAGGTGCGGCGGGTGCGGTCCGGCGCGGCCGTGGCGCTGTCCACCGGCAGTGGTGCGCCGGCCCTGTCGGGCCAGGTGCTGCGCGTGGAGCCCATGGCGTTCACCAAGGTGTCGGCGCTCGGCATCGAAGAGCAGCGGGTGAACGTGGTCGTGGCGCTGGCGCCGTCGGCGGGCGATGCGACGCGGCTGGGCGACGGCTTTCGCGTCGATGCGCGCATCACCGTGTCGTCGCAGGCCGACGCCTTGCTCGTACCGAGCGCGGCGATGGTGCGCGACGGCGAACGCTGGCGCGTGTTCGTGATCGAGGCCGGCAAGGCGCGTGCGCGCAACGTGCAGATCAGCGACCGCAATGCCGACATGGCCTGGGTGAAAGAGGGCGTGAAGGCCGGCGAGACGGTGGTGCTTTACCCGGGCAGTGTGATGACCGAGGGTCAACCGGTGAAGGTCAGGTAAGCCACAAGACCTGTCTGACTTGGGCGATGGAGGTGCCAACGACAGCACAGCTCAAACCGCAGCGGTGCACCTCGGTTGGCTGCAAGCGCGTGGTGCAGATCGCCGGGGACGAGTTCATTGGCCGATTGCTGCAACACGTGCTGCCTGGTGGGTTCAGGCGCATCCGCCACTACGGGCTGCTGGCGCCGGCAACCAAGACCAGCCGAATGGAACAGGCGCGGACACTACTGAACATGCCACAGCCGCAGCGCCAGGCCACCGAAGATGCGCAGGCCTTCGTGCGCCGCGTGGCGGCACTGGAGATCAACACCTGCCCCCATTGCCGCGGTGGGCGACTGTGTCTGGTGCAACTGTTGCCGCCGCAGGCAGGGACCGCGCCGCACCGTGCCGCTGTCTGTCGAGGGCCACCATGAGCGCGGAGAGGCTCCAAGCACTGATGAAGGGCCGGAAGTCACCGCGCGGCGCTGACGCTGGGCCATCGTGCGCACTGGTGGGTGTGAACCTGTGGGCGCACACGATCAGGGCCGTCCAAGCCTCCTGGTCATGCTCACGCGAACCTCCAGGCGGGCGCACCTGCGTGGTGGACAACACACTACGGGCCCGTCAGTTGGCCTCTGCCATTGCCGGAATCGGCGGTTGAAACTTACACTGCCCATTCAGAGAAGAAGAAAACCACGCCGCGATCTCGCGCGGTTCAGTTCAACAAGGTTTATCGGCCGCAAAGGGAGTCCTATGCTTGCTTCTCACGTCGTTTCGCGGCTGATAGACGCTGTTCGTTAGGCGTCATGAACACTGCTGTCTCACCGAAACTGCTGCTTGTTGATGAGCCGTCGTACACCTTCGGCTCGCAAGACAACGCCCACTCCTATAGCGCCGAGTTCAATCTGGCCAAAGAGTCGCATCCGACATCGATTCACGGCCTATTCCTTGATGGCATGCCACACCTTGTCATTGGGGCCGCCGGCGGATGTAGTGGCGTTCACACGCACTCGCTTTCGGTAGTCGCAGCGCGGGCCTACGTCGCTGTGGGAGATCAAGTCGTATGCCTCCGTTCGGACACGCTCGAAGTCCTGTGGTCGCGGGCCGTCGACGATGCCACGTGCTTCGGAGTCCACTTCAGCGAAGAACATCAGGCCCTCATCTCTCACGGAGAACTCTCCATCGCCCGGCTCACATCCGAGGGGCAGATTGCATGGCAGAGCTACGGTGCTGACATCTTCAGCGGCAGCTTCTCGCTTCGCCCGGACGCCGTCTTGGCAACTGACTTTGAAGGTCGCGTGTATCGCTTCAACTACGCAGATGGCCGCGAAGCCGCGATCTGATCCGTTTGTTGGACAGGCCCGGTGAGGATGCGATGGGGGGATGTGTGGGGGGTGTGCCGCTGTAGATTGATCCGAGAGATCGGAGGCGGCGGGTGGCCGCTGGCGGGCCACAGGGGGTGTTGGGTTCAGCCTGTCAGTGGCACGAGATGCGTTGCCAGATGAACCACCCCGAATGCTGGACGAGCGATGCCCGCGACAGGCCTGCGCGGGGTGCGCCAGGCTCAAGCCGTGCGGGGGCCAGTGCGGTGCGGGCCGTTTCAGTGTCTTGTGTCCTCCAACGAGTCTGGGTGGGCACCCGATGCGAGAGCTGCAGCAAGTGCAAGGTCCGTCGGCTGTTGTGGTGCAGGAAGCCGAAGTTCCTCGCCCGCTGCAGCCCTTTGGGCAAGACGTGTTGCAGCAGCCACAGGAAGTCGGCTCCGGGCAGGGTGCGGGTGGCGGGCTTGTCGCTCTTGGCATCCCGGTACCGGAAGCTGACCAGGCCGTCCTGGCAGCGCAGGATGTCGTTCTCCGAGATCACACCCCGGTACAGGTAGCGCCCCAGGTAGCGCAGCGCGGCCTGCCCATCGCCCACGGCCTTGCAGTCCACCACCCATGGCTCAGGCAAGACGGCGGGCAGGCTCAGCCCGGCATCGTGCAACGTGGCCTTGAACTTGCCCGCAAACACCTTGGCCAGCGCCTTGTCGTTGAAGAGGTATCCCCCGCGTGCGGCTTGCAGTCAATCACTTCCTCGGATGATCCCGGGTGCAGCGCCGTATTCAGGTGGGGTACACCGTCATACCGCCACATGACCTGACTTTGCCGTTTGGCAACGCTGTGCGCAGGCCCGAGGATCTTCGTTGTGACGTCGCCAACGTCAAGCCACGGGACCGTCCCACGCCACTTGCCACTTCCGCTCGTTGCCCGTGCCCTGGGCGGGATCGCAAGCACCTCTGTCCACCGTGCTCGATTCAAAGGTGCGGAAGCGCACAGACGCTTCGTGGCACGGGCTTTACTGTGAAGGCATGGGCGATGGACAGATCGCTCAACCGCCATCCGGCGTTGCCCCTGGCCGCGCTGCCCGATCCCTTCTTCACAGAAAGCCCACTTTGAAACTCACACAACGCTTCTCTTTCCTGCTGCTCGCGGTCGCCGCCTTCACCTTCATCGGCGGCTGCGCTTCCTCCGCCAACAAGGAAAGCACCGGCCAGTACGTGGACGACACGGCGATCACCGCCAAGGTGAAGGCCGCGATCTTCAAGGAAGACACGCTGAAGTCGGCCGAGATCAATGTGGAAACCTTCAAGGGCGCGGTGCAGCTCAGCGGTTTTGTGGGCACCCAGTCCGACATCGATCGCGCGATCCAGGTCACGCAAGCCGTGGGCGGTGTTCGCACCGTCAAGAACGACATGCGCCTGAAGTGATCGCACTTCCGCTCGCTCGTCGCCACCCAACCCCCATTTCAAAGGCATTCCCATGAACACCTCCAACGACAATTTCAAACACCTGGGCGAGGACGCCTCCACGCTGGCCAGTGCCGTCGCCCAAGGAACCGAACATGCCGTGCGTTCCGCCCAGGAAGGCTTGGCCGTCGCCCGCAACCAATCGAGCGCCGCGCTCAAGCAATTCGCCCAACACACCGAAGCGCTCGCGCACGACGGCATGGAGGCGGTCCGCGAAGGCGCGCACCAGTTGCGCGAAAAGTCGATGCACGTCAAAGACGCCACCACCACCTACATCCAGCACGAGCCGGTCAAGTCCGTGCTGATCGCCGCCGCCGTGGGCGCCACGCTCATGGCCCTGGTGGCCTTGTTCAGCCGGCACAGCGGCAACGGCCGCTGACCCACCGTGATCCACCCTGTGTTTCGCCTCGCCGCTGCGCAGCCCCTGTGGCTGGCGGAGCATGCGGCGGCCTACGCCAGCCTCGTGTCCGAGGCGTTGCAGCAGGGCGGTGAACGCCTGCAGCAGCGCCTGGTCCTGCAGCTGGCGGGGGCGGCTTGCCTGGTGGTGGCTTTCACGCTGTTGGGCGTGGCGGTGCTGTTGTGGGCCTCGTTTCCCGACGCCGGCACGCGGTCGCCCTGGCTGTTCTGGTTGACGCCGGTCGTGCCTGCCGCGCTGGGCGTGTGGGCCTTGCGCGCGGCGCAAGGACGCGCCCCGGAAGAGGTGTTTGAGCGCCTGCGCGGGCAGTTGGACCAGGACCTCGCCATGCTTCGCACGCCGACGGCACCATGAACCCCTCTCAATCCGCTTCTTCCTCAGCGCCAAGGCCATCGGTGGAAAGCCCGGCCAGTGTGCGACTGAGAGACAACCGCCGTCGCATGGCCGCCTGGCTGGCAGCGGACCAAGCCAAACGGGCGGCCCGGCCCTCGCTGGGTCTGTGGGCCATGAACACGCTCTTGCCTTTGATCAATGGCGTGCGTGAGCACCCCTCGGCCTCGCTGGCTTTGGGCGCCCTCGCCAAGGGCTTGCTGGGAGCAAAACACAAAGGGCAGACGTCCGTGCTCGTTCAGGCCGCGCCTGTGGTGGGCGGGGGGCTGGCCCTGGTCCGTCGCCACCCCAAGACCATGGCCTTCGCCGTGGCCGCAGCGTGCGCGGTCTGGCTGTGGAGCCGCTCACGCTCCCGTCCTCCCCCACCTTGAAACCAGGAGCCACCACCGTGATCTACACCATCGCCGTCGTGTTGCTTGTTCTCTGGCTGCTGGGGCTGGTCACCGCGACCACCCTGGGCGGCTACATCCATGCCCTGCTGGTGATTGCCGTCGTCATCGTGTTGCTGCGGGTGATCACCGGGCGCAGCGTTTAAGCCTTCGCTGCCGCTATGTGCTTCAGCGCACAGAGCGATCAGCGGTGTTCTGTCATGGTGCACGATGGTCGCCCAATGTGTGGCGTACACGAAAGCACAGATGTCAGAGACAAGCCCACGCGCCGAAGCGCCCGAAACGGGCCAGAGCAAAGCGCTGCTGAAGGCAGGCGCGCTGCAGAACGCCATTCTCAACAGTGCCAATTTTTCGATCATCGCGACCGACGACAAGGGCATCATCCAGCTCTTCAACGTGGGGGCCGAGTTCATGCTCGGCTACCGCGCCGACGAGGTGATCAACCGCGTGCGCCCGAGCGACATGCACGACCCGATGGAGGTGCGTGCGCGCGCCATGGCCCTGAGCCTGGAGCTGGACACGCCGATCGCACCGGGCTTCGAGGCCCTGGCGTTCAAGGCCTCGCGCGGCATCGAAGACATCTACGAGCTCACCTACATCTGCAAGGACGGCAGCCGCTTTCCGGCCATCGTGTCCATCACCGCGCTGCGCGACGACTACGGTGACCTCATCGGCTACCTGCTGATCGGCACCGACAACTCGGTGCGCAAGCGGGTGGAGCAGCAGCTCAACGAAGCCGTGGCGGCGGCCGAAAAGGCCAACCGCGCCAAGACCGACTTCATCTCCAGCATGAGCCACGAGCTGCGCACGCCGCTCAACGCCATCCTGGGGTTTGCGCAGCTGGTGGAGTCGGGCACGCCCGAGCCCACACCCACGCAGAAACGCAGCATCGACCAGATCCTGAAGGCCGGCTGGTACCTGCTGGAGCTGATCAATGAGATCCTCGACCTCGCGCTCATCGAGAGCGGCATGCTCTCGTTGTCGGGCGAACCGGTCGCGCTCACCGAGGTGCTGGCCGAGTGCCGCGCCATGGTCGAGCAGCAGGCGCAGCAGCGCGGCATCGGCATGGTGTTTGCGCGGCTGGAGCTGCCGCGCTATGTGAGGGCCGACCGCACCCGGCTCAAGCAGGTGCTGATCAACCTGCTGTTCAACGCCATCAAATACAACCAGCCCGGCGGCCATGTGACGGTGGCCTGCACGCTGCGCCCACCCGGCGCGGTGCGCATCAGCGTGCGCGACACCGGCCCGGGTCTGGAGCCCGCCCAGCTGGCCCAGCTGTTCCAGCCTTTCAACCGGCTGGGCCAGGAGTCCGGTGGCGAAGAGGGCACCGGCATCGGCCTGGTGGTGACGCAGCGGCTGGTGCACCTGATGGGTGGCGAAATCGGTGTGGACAGCACACCCGGCGTGGGCAGCGTGTTCTGGGTCGAGATGGCGCTGACCGAAGCGCCGCAGGCGGTGGTGCTGGGCGACGCGCTCCCCACCGACGCACCGCGCCCCGAAGCGCATCCCGGCACGCCACGGCACACCCTGCTGTACGTGGAAGACAACCCCGCCAACCTGGAGCTGGTCGAGCAGATCGTCGCCCGGCGCACCGACATGCGCCTGCTCGGCGCGGCCGACGCCAGCCTGGGCATCGAGTTCGCCCGCGTGTACCAGCCTGAGGTGATCCTGATGGACATCAACCTGCCCGGCATCAGTGGCATTGATGCCATGAAGATCCTGCGCGCCGACCCGGTCACCGCGCACATTCCCGTCATCGCGCTGAGCGCCAACGCCGTGCCGCGCGACATCCAGCGCGGCCTGGACGCGGGCTTCTTCAACTACCTCACCAAACCCATCAAGGTCAATCAGCTCATGGACGCGCTGGACGCGGCCTTGCGGGTGGCCGAAACCACCAGCGGCCCCGCCGCACACCAGGAGCCCGCATGAACCTCACCCCTCTGGAGCGGCTCAATGCCCGCATCCTGATCGTGGACGACCAGGCGGCCAATGTGAGCCTGCTCGAAACCATGTTGCAAGAAGTGGGCTACACCCAGGTGTCCAGCACCACGGACCCCCGCACGGTCTGCGCCATGCACCGCAAGGCGCCGTTCGACCTCATCCTGCTCGACCTGCAGATGCCGGGCATGGACGGCTTCCAGGTGATGGAGGGCCTCAAGGCCAGCACCGCCGAAGACGACTACCTGCCGGTGCTGGTGATCACCGCCCAGCCAGGCCACAAGCTGCGCGCGCTGCAGGCCGGCGCCAAGGACTTCGTCAGCAAACCGTTTGACCTGGTCGAGGTCAAGGCGCGCATCCACAACCTGATCGAGGTGCGTCTGTTGCACAAGCAGCTCTCACGCCACAACCAACGCCTGGAGCAACTGGTGCTGGAGCGCACCGCCGAGCTGCGCGAAAGCGAAGCACGCTACCGCGCCCTGACCGAACTGGCGACCGACTGGTACTGGGAACAAGACAGCGAAGGCCGCTTCACCAAGGTGTCGGGCCCGGTGCTGGAGATGCTGGGCCTGCAGGTGGACACCTTGAACGGCGACGGTGACCAAGGCTCACCCACCAGCGATGGCTGGAACGAGGCCGAACGCCAGACGCTGCAAGCCCGCATCACGGCGCGCGCCCCGTTCCTGGACATGGTGCTCAGCCGGGCCCTGCCCAACGGCACGACCCGGCAGTACCGCGTGAGCGGCACCCCCATGTTCAACGCCAGCTGCACGCTCGTCGGCTACCGGGGGTTCGGCGTGGAGATCGTCGGTTCAAAAAACTGAATCCGCACGGAGCGAGATGCCCCACCCCAGGGCGCCGCCGGGCCGGCTTCGCCGGACGGCCAGTGCCGCCCCCTTGGTGCGCGCGGTCTTCCCGGAGCGAAGTGTCTCCCGCAGGATGCGGTGGAACCGGCTCCGCCGGGCCACTCGCATCGCCCCCTGGGGGGTAGCGCGAAGCGCTGCGGGGGGAGCCTATTCCCGAGGTTCACCGTTGTCATTCACCGTGATGCTGCGGCCCGGGGGGGAGCTCATCTGCACGTGGTGGATGACACCCCTGAACTCGTAGCTCACGTCCCAGTACGCGGGTTCGCTGCTGGCGGCGGTGTTGCTGCAGCGTTGCACGTCGCGCGTGGGGGCCACCGGGTTGCCGTAGCGGTCTCTGCCCACGTTGGAGCCGATGTAGGCGCCGGCCACCGCGCCGCCGGCCGTGGCGATGTCCTGGCCCCGGCCGCCGCCGATCTGATGGCCGAGGATGCCGCCGATCACACCGCCAACGATGGCGCCGCCCACATTGGGTTGCTGGCGTTGCGGTGCCACCGCTTCGCGCTCGATCCAGCAGCGCTGTCCTGGCTGGCTCATGACCGCGCGAACCGAGGTCACGTCGACTTCATACAGCCGTTCCCGGTCGCGGCGCCGGTAGTCGGGCCGTGGCTGGGGCTGGCTGGGGGTGGTGTAGACGGGGCTCTGTGACACCGGTTGGTCGTACACCGGGTAGGGGGCACAGGCTGCCAGGGTGAGCACGGCCAGGGCCGTGGCGGCGAGGGCGGCCGGGCTGCGAAACGTGAGGGGGAAAGTGGTGTTCATGAGGGTCTCCTGTGTGGAATGTGTCTGACGGTAGGCGCTTGTGGCATGCCGGGTCTGTTCGAAGGCGCACAGACCACGCGCTCAGGCCGCCGTACAACCTTCCTACCGCACCGATTTCTCCTCTCACCAAAGGTCTCCACCATGTCCAACACCTCTTCTCTCGAACCTCACTGGGACACCGCTTCGATGGGCCTGCCGGCGGACATTTCTTCCACCGAGCGTTCGGCGCTCAGCGAGCACCTGAGCCTGTGCTGCGCCCAGCGCGGCCCGCTGCAAAGCCTGCGGGTCGGGGCCAGTGAAATGGGCGGCGTGCTCGCCGGCCGGGTGGTCACTTCGTTGCTGGTCATCGTGCTGCTGGTCGGCGGCTCATGGCTGATGCTGTAAGTGGCAGACGCACGCTGGTCGGCCCAATGGAGCTGGGTACCGAAGCGGCTTGAACGCACACTCGACCCCGGGCGCGGCATGGCGCTCGATCCGATCCGCGCCGAGCTGTTCGGTGTGGCGCGGTTCGAGCAGCATGGTCGCAGCCTCGGCGCCACCCACCGCGCGGGCCCCGCGCGCTTTGGCCAGGCCACGTTCTACCCACGCCTGCAGAACAATGTGCGCACCCTGCGCGCGGCGCACCAGTTCATCTCGCTGGAAGCGATCAGCGGCAACGACATCAGTCCCGCGGCCGAGTGGCTGCTCGACAACTTCCACCTGATCGAAGCGCAGTTGCGCGAGATCCGCGAAGGGCTGCCACCACGCTATTACCGTTCCCTGCCGGTGCTGCAGGACGCCCCGTTGCAGGGGCTGCCGCGCATCTATGGCGTGGCCTGGGCCTTCGTCGCCCACACCGACAGCGCTTTTGACGCCAACCTGCTGGTGCATTTTCTCGACGCCTACCAGGACGTTCGCGAACTCAACCAGGGTGAGCTCTGGGCCCTGCCCACGACCTTGCGCGTGGTGCTGGTGGAGAACCTGCGCCGCCTGGCCGACCGCATCGCCAGCCACAAGGCCGCGCGCGAACTCGCCAGCCTGTGCGCCGGCCGCATTCACACCCTGAGCCTGCCTGCCGTGATGGAGATGCAGGCGTTGATGGACCGTCGCGGCGTGGGGCAGGTGTTTCTCTCGCACTTGGCGCAAAGCCTGGTGGGCCATGTGCGGGTTGCGGACGACCCGCCGCTGGCGCAGGTGCGCGAGTGGTTGCAGCAGGCGGTTCCCGATCTCGCGGCGCTGCAGACCCAGCAGCACGCGGCCCAGGCCGCCGACCACCTGAGCGTGGGCAATGCCGTGACCGCGCTGCGCCTGATCGGCGCGGCCGACTGGGCCGGCATGGTCGCCCGCACCAGCCGGGTCGTGCGCGTGATGCTGGGCTCGCCCGTGTTCGAGGCCGAAGACGAGGACACCCGCAACACCACGCTGCACAGCATCGAGCGGCTGGCGGCCCACAGCGGCCACGGCGAAGCCGCGGTGGCGCAGGTGCTGCTGCGCCTGATGGGGCAACGCGCCGAGACCGCGCTCGCGTCGCACTGGCTGCAGGGCGAAGGGCGGGCGGCGCTGGAGCAGACGCTGGGCCTGAAGCCCGGAGCGGCCAGCCTGTGGCGCTCGACCCTCAAGGTCTCGCGCACACCTGCCTACCTCGGCGCGCTGCTGCTGGGCACGCTGCTGCTCGTGGCGGCGCTGCTGCACCAGCCGGGCTGGCTGTCGGCGGGCTGGCCCGCGCAGCTCGGCACCTTGGTGGTGGGGCTGCTCATGCTGCTGCCCGCGTCCGAGACCGTGGTGGCGGTGATCAACCGGCTGATCAGCGAATCGGTCAAACCCTCGCACCTGCCGCGCCTGCTGCTGGCCGGGGGCATACCGCCTGAGGCCCGCGTCATGGTGGTGGTGCCGGCGATGCTGACCCACCGCGAGGGCATCTCGCAGCTGGTGCACCGCCTGCAGCTGCACCACCTGGCCAACGTCGAGGCCCACGCGCAATTTGCCTTGCTGAGCGACTGGGCCGATGCCGACACCGAACACCAACCGGGTGACGACGAACTGGTCGAGCACGCGAAAGCCGAGCTGGCCGCGCTCAACGCGCGCTATCCCGAAGCCGAGGGGCAGCCGCCGCGTTTCCTGCTGCTGCATCGGGGCCGCGTTCAGAGCACCACGCAGCGCCAATGGCTGGGCTGGGAGCGCAAACGCGGCAAGCTGGAGCAACTGGTGGCCGCGCTCGCCACCGGCACCACCGGGCCGTTCTTCGACCTCGGCGAGCTCTCGCGCATGGCGCCGCACACGCGCTACATCTTCACGCTCGACAGCGACACGCAGCTGCCGCCGGGCCGCCTGCGCACACTGGTGGGCGTGGCCGAGCACCCGCACAACCAGCCCCGGCTGGACGAGACCGGCCGCCGCGTGCTGCAGGGCTACGGCATCCTGCAACCGCGTGTGGTGACGCCGCTGGCGGAGGAGGGCGTTCGCACCGCCTGGCAATGGCTGTTTGATGGCCAGGCCGGCATCGACCCCTACAGCGCCATGAGTTCTGACGTGTACCAGGACCTGTTTGGTGAAGGCAGCTTCACCGGCAAGGGCCTGCTGCACGTGCCCACGCTGCACGCCGTGTTGACCGGCCGCCTGCCGACCGAGCAGGTGCTCAGCCACGACCTGCTCGAAGGCGCTTTGGTGCGCTGCGCCGTGGTGACCGACGTGACCCTGATCGAACCCGACCCCAGCCACGCCGACGCCGCCGCCGCGCGCAGCCACCGCTGGGCGCGGGGCGACTGGCAACTGCTGCCTTTCCTGCTGCGCCCGCGGGACTGGCCGCTCGACGCCATCAACCGCTGGAAGCTGCTGGACAACCTGCGCCGCTCGCTGGTGGCGCCGGCCTTGCTGCTGCTCATCGGCCTGGCGATGCTGGGCGTGGGCCTGTCCCTGCCCGCGGCGCTGGCGCTCACGGTGGCCGCCTACAGCGCCGGCCCGCTGATGGGCGCGCTCGCGGGCTGGGTGCCCGGCCAGTGGAGCCGGGTGAACGAACGGTTCGTGGTGACGGCCGCGGTGGACATGCTGCGTGCGCTGGGCGGCGGGCTCTGGCACCTCGCCCTGCTGCAACAGCAGGCGCACATGTCGCTCGACGCCGTGCTGCGCACGCTGCACCGGCTCGCCGTGAGCCGGCGTCACCTGCTCGAATGGACCACCGCCGAGGCCGCGGAGACGGGCCTGAGCACGGGCCTGCCGGCCACGCTGCGGCGACACCGCGCCGAGCCGCTCGCCGTGTTGCTGTGGCTGGTGGGCCTGTGGCTGAGCGCCTGGTGGCTGTTCACACCGCCACCCAGCGCGCTGGCGGTGCTGGTGCTCGTGTTGTGGGCGCTGGCGCCGCTGCTGGTGTGGCGGGCCAACACGCCGTGGCCCAGCCAGCGACCGGCACTCAAGACCGCCGACCGCGAGCTGCTCGACGGTGTGGCGCGCGACACCTGGCGCCTGTTCGAGCGCTGCGTGGACGCGCAGAACCACCACCTGCCGCCCGACAACCTGCAGGCCGCGCCCTACGAGATCGTGGCGCACCGCACCTCGCCCACCAACATCGGCCTGTACCTGCTGAGCACCGCCTGCGCGCGGCGGTTCGGCTGGATCGGCACGCAGGACCTGCTGGCCCGCCTGGAGGCGACCTTCGCCACCTTGCAGCGCATGGAGCGGCACCGGGGCCACTTCCTGAACTGGTACGACACCGAAACCCTGCACCCCCTGTTGCCGCGGTATGTGTCCACGGTGGACAGCGGCAACCTCTGCGCCCACCTGCTCGCGGTGGCGCAGGCCTGCACCGAGCTCGCGCGCGATCCCCACGACACGACCCAGGGCCTGCAAGCCATCGCGCGTTCGCGCCAGCGGCTGCAGCCCCACCTGCCCTTGCTGCAAGCCGTGTTGCACCAGCCGCTGCAGCACACCGCCATCGGCCGCCTGCTCGACACCGCGCAGCCCGCGTCCCACGAAGCGGTCGCGTGCGCCGCCTTCCACACCCTCTGGCTCGAAGCCCAGGCTGAGCTGGGTGGCCTGCTGCAGCCGCGCAACCCGGCCATCGTCAGCCACGCCACCACGCCACAGGACGAGCTGCGCTGGCTGCTCGCCGACCACCTGGCCATGCTGGGTTCGGCCGAGCTCGATGTGGCCGCCCACGGTGCCGGGAGCTGCGAACGCGCCAGCGGGCGCCTGCTGGCCCTGGCCGGGCAACTGGAGGCCATGGCCTGGGAGGCCGAGTTCCGTTTCCTCTACCACCCCACGCGCCACCTGCTGCACATCGGCTACCGGCTCGAAGAGGGGCAGCTCGACACCAGCTTCTACGACCTGCTGGCCTCCGAATCACGCACCACCAGCCTGCTGGCGATTGCCAAGGGCGACCTCCCGGTGCGCCACTGGGCGGCGCTCGGTCGGCCCTTCTTCGCCAGCGGGCGGCGCGCGGTGCTGCGCTCGTGGTCGGGCTCGATGTTCGAGTACCTGATGCCCGCGCTGGTGATGGCGCAGCCGCGCGACAGCACGCTGCACGAGGCCGGTGTGTCGGCGCTGCAGGAACACATTGCGTTCGTGCGCGGCACCGTCATGCCCTGGGGCATCTCCGAGTGCGCCTACGCCGGGCAGGACCACACCCTGGCCTACCAGTACGCGCCGCAGGGCGTGCCCCGGCTGTCGCTGCGCCGCACCCCAGAGGCCGAGCGCGTGATCGCGCCCTACGCCACCGCGCTGGCCACCCAGGTGGACGCCGGCCTCGCCTGCCGCAACCTGCGTGAACTGAGCAAGCTGTCGGCGCGCGGGCGCTACGGCTTCATCGAAGCGCTCGATTTCACGGCGTCGCGGCAGACCCAGGGCGAAGCTTTCACCCCGGTCAACACCTTCATGGCGCACCACCAGGGCATGAGCATCGTGGCACTGGCCAATGTGCTGTGCGGTGGCGTGGCGCAGCGCTGGGGCATGGCGCACCCGCGCATCGAAGCCATGTCTTCGCTGCTCCACGAGCGCCCCCCGCGCGAGCTGCCCGCACCACTGCCGCCGGCGCGCCTGCCCCCGCAGGGCCTGGCGCGCCGCGCGCCCGACCATGTGCGCACCGTGCACCCCGGCGCCCAGGCGCTGGAGCCCACGCACCTGCTGTCCAACGGCCGCTACAGCGTCACCCTGCGCTCCAACGGCGCGGGCTGGAGCCGTTGGGGCCAGACCGGCATCACCCGCTGGCGCGACGACGCCCTGCGCGACGCCTGCGGCTCGTTCCTGTACCTGCGCATGGGGGGCCGTGGTGCGCCGGTGTCGGTCACGCGGCACCCCGCGCCCGACCCCAACGCCAGCTACCAGTGCCGCTTCCACACCGACCGCGTGTGCTTCGACACCAGCTGGCTCGAGCTGCGCGTGAACACCACCGTCTGGGTCAGCCCGGAAGACGACATCGAGCTGCGCAAGGTGGTGCTGCTCAACCGCAGCAGCGAGCCCATCGAGATCGAGCTGATCTCGGCGCTGGAGCTGACGCTTGCCAGCCACGCGGCCGACGAGGCCCACCCCGCGTTCTCCAACCTGTTCGTGAAGACCGACTGGCTGCCCGAGCAGCAGGCGCTGCGCTGTGTGCGCACGCCCCGCCTGCACACCGAGCGCACGCTGCAGGCCGCGCATTTTGTGGCCAGCGTCGAGGGCGAGGTGCTGGGCCTGCGCTGCCAGACCGACCGCGCCAAGTGGCTCGGCCGCTTGCACACGCCGGGCCAGCCGCTGGCCCGCATGGACCCGGTGCCGCTGCGGCCCACCGAGCTTCACACCGGGCTGGACCCGGTGGCCGCGCTCGGTGTGCGGCTGCGGATCGCGCCTGGCGCGCACGCTTGCGTGACCTTCGGGACCGCCGCCAGCGACGACGCCACCACCTTGCTCGCGGTGGTCGACAAGTACCGCCAGCCCAGTTATGTGGAGCGCTCCTCGGTGGTCTCGGCCACGCTCGCCGGCATCCCGACGATGGCGCACCGCCCGCGCACCGACCACCTGCCCGCGCTGCACGCGTTGACCACCGCGATGGTGCTCACCTTGCCCAAGGCCGACGCCCCCGCCACCGGCGCGAGCGCCGCCCCGCCCGCGCCGCGCAGCGACCGGCGCAAGCTGTGGCAGCTCGGCATCTCGGGCGACCGCCCGCTGCTGCTGGTGCACGCCTCGGCGCCACAGGGCCAGGGCTTGCTGCGCGTGCTCGCGCTGGTGTTGCGCGAGTGGTCGCGTGGGGGCGTGGCCTGCGATGTGGTGGTGGTCAGCCGCGAACCGCACTCGTACCAGATGCCGTTGCAGCGCGAGCTCACCTTGCTGAGTGAGCAGCACGCCGCCGACCAGCAGGCCCGCCCCGGCCCGACCGTGAGCGGCCTGCACCTGCTGCGCTTCGACGAGCTCTCGCCCGAGCAGATGGCCACCCTGCAGAGCCTGGCGCGCGTGCAGCTGCAGGCCGACGGCCAGGCCTTGTCGCACCAGGTGCGCGCCTGGTGCGACCGCCTCGAGTCGCCGGTGCCGCGTTTGTGGAGCGGCCTGAGCGTGGCGCCCGAGCCGGTGCCGTTGCGCCTGGGCGAGACGGTTTCCGTGCCGTCGTCGGGCCGGTTCAACGGTGCGCGCAGCGACTTTGTTTTTGGTGTCGGCGGCGGACTGGCACCGGCGCGGCCCTGGACCAACGTGCTGGCCAACCCCGGTTTCGGCGCGATCGTGTCCGAGAGCGGCGGGGGCAACACCTGGGCGCTCAACAGCCGCCTGAACCAGCTCACCGCCTGGGCCAACGACCCGGTGGCGGACCCGCCGTCCGAGTGGTTCCTGCTGCAGGACCGCCGCACCCGCGAGATCTGGAGCCTCACGCCCTCGGCCTGGGGCGCCGACGCCACGCGCTACCAGGTGGTGCACGCCCAGGGGCTCACCACCATCAGCCACCACAAGGGCGACCTGGCGGTGTCGGTGAGCTGGTGCACCGATGCCGACACCTCGGTCAAACAGGTGCGCATCCGGCTGGAAAACCAGGGCGCGGGCAAGGCGCACCTGCGCGTCGTGGGTTTCGTGGAGTGGATGATGGGCGAGAAGCGCAGCGACCGCGCCACGCTGCTCTGCAAGCCGTATTTCGTGAGCCCGCCGGGCACGGGCCTGATCGGCCTGCTCTGCACGCAGACCGAAGACGCGGGCGGCTTCGGCGGCGGCACCGCGTTTTTCTGCGAGTCGCCCGAAGGGGTGGACGACCCAGAGGGCATGGACTGGACCTGCGACCGCCGGGCCTTCTTCGGGGCAGAGGGCCAGCTGGTGCTGCCGCAGCGCCTCGGGCAGCAGGGCGGGCTGGGGCTCGACCCGTGTGCCGCGCTGTCGCGGCCGCTCACGCTGCGCGCCGGTGCCACGCTGGAGCAGGTGTTTCTGCTGGGTTACGCACCCGACGCCGACGCCGCGCGCAACCTGATGCGCCATGCCCGCGAGACCAAGGCCCTCGAGCGCGAGCAGGCCACCCAGGCGCGCTGGGATGGCCTGCTCGGTGCCACCCAGGTGAAGACGCCCGACCCCTTGCTCGACGCCATGGTCAACCGCTGGCTGCTGTACCAGACCGTGTCGTCCCGCCTGTGGGCCAAGGCCGGCTTCTACCAGGCGGGTGGTGCCACCGGCTACCGCGACCAGTTGCAGGACGCGATGGCGCTGGTGTGGGCGCAGCCCGCGGTGTTGCGCGATCAGATCGTGTTGTGTGCCTCGCGCCAGTTTGAGGAAGGCGACGTGCAGCACTGGTGGCACTCGCCCGGGGGCGCGGGCGTGCGCACGCACTTTTCAGACGACCTGCTCTGGCTGCCCCACGCCACCGCCCACTACCTGCAGGCCACCGGCGACCTTGCGCTGCTGGACCAGACTGTGCCCTTTCTCGAAGGCCCGCCGGTGGACCAGGGCGCGGAGGACCGCTACGACACGCCCGCCATCAGCCCCCTGCAGGCCAGCGTGTACGAACACGGCGCGCGCGCCATCGACCGCAGCCTGCCGGTGGGCGCCCACGGCCTGCCGCTCATGGGCGGCGGCGACTGGAACGACGGCATGAACCGTGTCGGCATTGAAGGGCGGGGCGAATCGGTCTGGCTGGCCTGGTTCCTTTGCAGCATCGTCACCGACTGGCTGCCGCTGGCGCGCGCGCGTGGCGAGCTGGAGCGGGCGCAGCGCTGGGAGGCGGCTCTCATGGGCTGGCGCCTGGCGTTGAACACCGAGGCCTGGGACGGCGCCTGGTTCAAGCGCGCCTTCTTCGACGACGGCAGCCCGCTGGGCTCGGACGGCCAGCCCGAGGCCCGCATCGACCTGATCGCGCAGGCCTGGAGCGTGTTGAGCGAGCAGACCCCGCCCGAGCGCCAGCGCCAGGCCATGGCCGCGGTGGAGACCCACCTGGTGGACACCGAGCGCGGCCTGATCCGTCTGCTGGACCCGCCGCTGCAACACGCCAGCCCCAGCGCGGGCTACATCCAGGGCTACCCGCCGGGGGTGCGCGAAAACGGCGGGCAGTACGCCCACGCCGGCGTCTGGGCGCTGATGGCCGCGGCCCAGGTGGCGCTGCGGGAGCCGGGCCCCACCCCACAGCGCGACACGCCCTACCGCTACTTCACCTACCTGAGCCCGGCGCACCGCGCGGCGAACCCGCAGTGGGGCACGGCCTATGGCGTGGAGCCCTACGTGATATCGGCCGACGTGTACAGCGCGCCGCCCTACGCCGGGCGCGGCGGCTGGAGCTGGTACACCGGGGCGGCGGGCTGGCTGCACCGCGCGGCGCTGGGGTCCATCCTCGGGCTGCACCTGGATGCCGAGGAACTGTGGTTCACGCCCTGCCTGCCGGCGCACTGGCCGCGCGCCGAGATCACCTTGACGCGCGGGGAGCGCTCGATGCGCTTCGTGCTGGTGCGTGGTGATCCGCTGGCAGCGCTGGCCGCCTGCACCGAACCCCACGCCCAGTTGCTGCCCGTGGCCGAGCGCCTGCGCTGGGGCGGGTTGCCGCAGCATGAAGCGTTTGGTTATTCCACCGGTTGCGTGTCTACACGTGGTTTACAAGGCGTGTGCGCTCAAGCGCTACGGCCTGAGCGCACACGCCTTGGCCGCGAGGTGCCACGAACGAGGATCAGCCGTTGTGGTGCAGACTGCGGCATCTGTGCAGTGTCGAACAAACCACGTCCGAACCCCGCGCGATCTTTATGTACGCCAGCGAACATACGGTGCACACTGCGACTCGCACACTCGAACCAGTCACACCTTCGGCCTCTGGGGCAGCCGTGCCCATAACGCGAGTTCCCCTCCCATGAGAATCCCACCCGACCAAGCCAGCAACCAATTGCTGGCCTCCATGCCCGAGGCCGAATGGCAGCGCATTGCGCCTTTGCTGGAAGCGGTGGACCTGCCGCTGGGCCTGGTGCTGTACGAGTCGGGCAGCAAGATGGGTCACGTGTATTTCCCCATCAACGCCATCGTCTCGCTGCTCTACGTGCTGGAAAACGGTGCCTCGGCCGAGATCGCCGTGGTGGGCAACGAGGGCCTGGTCGGTATCGCGCTCTTCATGGGCGGCGAAACCACCCCCAGCCGCGCCGTGGTGCAGAGCGCGGGCCACGGGTACCGGCTGCGCGCGGCCGATATCAAGGAAGAATTCAACCGCTCCGGCCCGGTGCTGCACCTGCTGCTGCGTTACACCCAGGCGCTCATCACCCAGATGGCGCAGACGGCGGTGTGCAACCGCCACCATTCGCTGGACCAGCAGCTCTGCCGCTGGCTGCTGCTGAGCCTGGACCGGCTGAGCGGCAACGAGCTGGTGATGACGCAGGAGCTGATCGCCAACATGCTGGGTGTGCGGCGCGAGGGTGTCACCGAAGCGGCGCTCAAGCTGCAGAAGCTCGACCTCATCAAGTACGCACGCGGCCACATCACCGTGCTCGACCGCGACGGTCTCGAAGCCCGCGTGTGCGAGTGTTATGCCGTAGTCAAAAAAGAGTACGACAGGCTGCTGCCGAACCACCTCGCGGTGTAAGGCCCGTGTCCAAATGTTCGCTGACGCACAGACTTCAACGGGTGTCGACGGCTACAAAGTTTCATGAGGTGGCGCATGGTGCGCGACCCATGAACCCATGCCGGAAACATGATCACCGTTGCCAACCGAGCCACCCCCCAGCCGCTCTCGCAGGAACAGCAGGAAGACGCCATGACCAGCGAGGGCGCCCCGCCCGCAGGCCAGATGCCCGGGCCGATCCACACCGAGCCGCTGCCCACCGACCCGATCACGCGCGTGACCCTGCACCTGGTGCCCGCCGAAGACCTTGCACGGAACGCCAGACCGACCTGATGGTGCAGGTGCGTCTGGCGGGTGCCGACGCTCAGCGTGTGCCGCTGACTTCCACTTCCACACGGCGGTCGGGCTGCAGGCAGGTGATCAGGCTGGCGCGGGACTGCTTGTCGGGGCAGTCACCGGCCTGGGTCACTGGTGAGCCTTCACCCTTGCCGACGGCGCTGATCTTGGACGGGTCGAGCTTGCCGCGGCTCACGAGGTAGTCCTTGACCGACGACGCGCGGTCGTTCGACAGGGCCTGGTTGTAGTCCGTCGAGCCCATGCGGTCGGTGTGACCTTCGACCGTGATCGACTGGTAGCTGGTGCCCTGCAGTTCTTTGCTGAAGGTGTCGAGCGCGGCCATGCCTTCGGGGCGCACGGTGTCCTTGTCAAAGCCGAACAGGGTGTCGGCCGAGAAGCTCACGCGCTGTGGCGCGGGGGCCATCACCACCGGTGCGGGTGCGGGCGCCGGGGCGATCACCACGGGCGCCGGTGCGGGCGCCACATAGACCGGTGCCGGTGCGGCGGCGACCACGCGCGGTGCGGCACGGCCGAACGGGAACACCAGGCTCACCGAGGTCATGTCGATGTTGTTGCGGCGACCGGTCGAGTCTTTCACACGGTAGCGCTCCACCTCGCCGCGGATCCACATGGCCGGGGTGAGTTCGTACTGCAAGCCCACGCCCACCTTGTAGTTGGTGTTGTTGTGCTTGGTGCTCGCGGCGACGCCCGCATTGGCGCCGGTGCCGCTGTAGTCTTCCTTGGAAAAGGCGTGGTGCGCACCCACGCGGGCCAGGCCGGCGAAACGCTGGGTGAAGGGCAGCGTGCCCACCACATCGAAGTTCAGGCCACGCACCTTGGTGGCGCTCGACAGCGAGCCGGCGGGTGAGGTCTGGGTCGTGAACCGGCTCTTGCCCAGGCTGTAGTAGCCGGCTTCAAGGGCGATGTTGCGGTTGATCTGGTAGCCGCCAAACACCTTGAAGGCGTTGTCGTTGCGGTCGCTGGAGCTGGAGAGGGTGTCCACCCCGGGCAGCAGCACGCCGGTGGTGCGGGCGGTCTCGTTGGCCGAACGCGCGATGCCGGCGCCGACGCCACCATAGAAGTGGCTGGTGTCCTGGGCGAACGCGGGTGCGGCGAGCAGGGCGCCGAGGCCGGCGAGCGCAAGAAGACGGAAGGGAGGGCGGTTTTTCATGGGGGCTTTCTTGCGTGGTTGGACGCGTTGCGCGGAGTGCGTGGTCCGTTTGTAAAAGTCCAGTCAAAACACGTCCGTGCGTTGTCGAACATGGGTGGAATCGCAACAGGGTGTGGTTTTGTGCGCTGGCAGACGGTGAGGGCGAGCGGTGTGCCCCAGACTGTTTTTGAGCTGTGTTGGCACGACCGTGCGGCATGCATTTCAGACGCTGCCCCTTTGGGTGCCGCTGAACGAACCCTGAACTCCCACTCTCCATGGCACATGCCCAAAACCTGTTGATCCAGCGCCTGCCCCCGGCGGAACGCGCGCGCTTTCTGGCCCTGTGCGAACCTTTCGAGTTGATGTTGTCTTCGGAGCTCAGCGTGCGCGGCCAGCCGCTGAGCCATGCCTATTTCCCGCTGACGGGGTTTGTGTCACTGGTCGTCGAGGTGGACAGCTCGCCCGGGCTGGAGGTGGGCATGGCGGGGTGGGAGTCGATGATCGGTTCGGAGTTGCTGCTGGGCATGGCGCCCACACCCTGGCGGGCGCTGGTGCAGGGCCAGGGCAGCAGCCTGCGCATCGGCGCGCAGGTGCTGCGCGATCAGATCGACAGGAACCCCGCACTGCGCGAGGTGATACAGACCAGCCTGCTGGTGAGGCTGCATCAGCAGTCGCGGGCCTCCGCCTGTGAGCGCTTTCACATGATCGGTCAGCGCCTGGCGCGTTGGCTGTTGATGAGCCAGGACCGGGCCCTGACCGACACCTTTCACGTGACCCATGAATTCATGGCGCTGATGCTCGGTGTGCGCCGTGTGGGTGTGACCATGGCCGCAGGTGCGCTTCAGCAGAGCGGCATCATCCGGTACCACCGCGGTGAACTGAAGGTGCTCGACCGCACGGCGCTGGAGACGAAGGCCTGCAGTTGTTACGCCGTCGACAAGCTGAACCACGCCCAGTTGACGGGCCTTCGGTAGCGGCGACGGCGGGTGGTGGCGGGCGCCTGCGGTCGGTGCTCAACCGCAGGCGCAACCGCTTACTTCAGCCAGGCGTCGTCGGCCTTGGATTCCCAGTCCTTGAGCTGCTTTTCGGCCTCGTCTTTCGCGATGCCGTAACGCTCTTGGAGCTTGCCGGCGAGCTTGTCGCGGTGGCCGGCGACCACGGTCAGGTCGTCGTCCGTCAGCTTGCCCCATTGCGACTTGACCTGTCCGGTGAGTTGTTTCCAGTTGCCTTGAATGGTGTCCCAGTTCATGTGAGTCCTTTGGTTGCGGTGAGAAGAGTCTTCACCAGAGCTCATGATGGAACGGACCGGGGTCGTGGTCTGTGCGCCATCGAACCCAAACCGCAAGGCCACACCCCGGATCACAGCACCAGGCGTTTTGCGTAACCTGTCATCTCCAGATAGCCCCGGCCCACGCGCTGGCCGTTGCTGTCGAACAGGTCGGTCAGGCCTTCCCAGTACACCGTGCCGGTGCTCTGGTTGCCATCCAGTTCCTGCGGGTCGATCACGGCCTTGACCGTATAGAAGTCAGCCGGCGTGCGGATGCGCCATTCGACCGGGTAGCGCGCGCCGGTGCGTGGGCTGGTCCAATGGCGCTGCGGCACGAAGTCGAGCTCGCCGGGGACGAAGCGGTACACGTCGGTGCTGCCGCCCGCGCGAAACGAGCCGCCGGCCCAGAGCTTGCTGCCGTCCTGGCGGCGCAGCTGGAAGGCCGTGAGGCTGTGGCCGCCTTCGAGGTTCATGCCGATCCAGTCCCAGCCCACGGCGTCGGGGTGCATCAGGGCCTCGCTCCATTCGTGGTCGAGCCAGGCCGTGCCCTGCACCTCGAAGGCCTGGCCTTGCAGGCCCAGCGTGCCGCGCACGGCGAGCTGCGGGTGGCTGACGTAGAAGCTGGCCTGCGAGGGGTGGGGCCCCTTGCGCGAGAAGCCCTGGTCGCCCTGCAGCAGCAGCGGCTGCACCGGCGCGGCCTGCATCGCGATGCGCAGGGTGTCGCTCTGGATCTGCGCGGTGTAGGCGCCGTCGGGGCCGCGCCGCAGTCGCCAGTCGCGCAGGGCCACGTCGGTGTCCGATGTGCTGGCGAACACGCCGCGCTCGCGCTGCGCCGGGGCTTCGCCGTTCCAGCGGACCATGCGCTGCTCGTGCCACAGGCGACCGCCCTGCACGTCGGTGATGGCCGCGTGGGCAAACAGCAGCTGCTTCGCCGCCAGCCGGCTTCGCAGCGCCTGTGTGCCGTCGATGCGGCTGCGGAAGAACGTGACCTGAAAACCGAACTCGCGGCCCGTTGCGTCGCGCGCCTGGCCGGTGAGGTACCACCACTCGGTGCGGGTCTCATTGTGGCTGCCGTGGTCGCGCGGAAAGACCAGCGGCCGGGGTGCCAACACCGGCACCGTGTCGCGGGCGAGCGACCAGGCGGGCAGGGCGGACGCGGCGGCGCCGATCAGCACCGCGCGGCGCGGCAGGTTCAGGGGCTTGTGGTTCATTGGCATATCACCAGTCCTCCTTCACGGCCTGCACCGCGTCGCGGCTGGCGGCCGCGCGCCCGGCCAGCCAGGCGGTGAGCGTGCCGGCCAACACCACGGCCGCGCACAACGCGAGCAGGCGCAGCCAGGGCAGGGCGAGGTCCATGGTCCAGTGAAAGCTCTGCGGGTTGACCACATGCACCAGCACCACGCTCACGCCCAGGCCGAGCGCCAGGCCGGCGAGCGCGCCGAGCACCGTCCAGGCCAGGCCTTCGAGCGCGACCACACCGAGGATCTGACGGCGCGTGAGGCCCAGGTGCGCCAGCAGGCCGAACTCGCGCCGCCGCGCCAGCACCTGCGCGCTGAAACTCGCCGCCACGCCGAACAACCCGATGCCAATCGCCACCGCCTGCAGCCAGTAGGTGACGGCGAAGCTGCGGTCGAAGATGCGCAGCGAGGTGGCGCGGATCTGCCCGGCCGAGAAGAGCTCGATCAGGTCCTGCGCGCCGGCCTGCCGCGCGAGTGCGCGCAAGCCCTCGCGCACAGCGTCTTCGTCGGCGCCGGGTGCGAGGTGCAGGGCCAGGTCGTTGACGCGGTGGTCGCCCGAGAGGCGCACGTGGTCGACCAGGTCCATCACCACGCTGCCGTGTTGGCGCGCGTAGTCGCGCCACACGCCGGCCACGAAAAAGCGCGTGCCGGGGGGCGCCTGGGGGAAGGCTGGGGCCAGCGCGTCGAGCCAGCCACCGGGCTTTGCGCCGTGCAGGTCGAGCATGGCCTCGCTCACGTACACCGCCACGGCCTGGTCATGGCCAGCGGGCAGGGGCAGCGCCGGGTCGATCAACGGCAGCCGCTGGCCCGGGTCGGCGCCCGGCGCCATCGCGAGCGGCCGCGCCAGCACCGTGACGGCCGGCAAGGCGGTGTCCATCAGCACGCTGCTGGTGCGCAGCGGATCGACGCGCTGCACACCGGGCAGTTGCCGCACGGCGTTCACGAAATCGGGCGGCAGCGTCTGCCCGTCGCTCACACCGTCGACACCGCTGCGCACATAGAGCTGCGCGGGCAGCACGCCGTCGAGCCAGAGCGTCACCGAGTCGCGAAAGCTCGCCACCATCACCGTCAGCGCAACCGACAGCGCCAAGCTCGCGACCACGCCGCTGGTGGCCACGGCGGCTGTGTCGCGTTGCCGGCGCGAGCGCTCCACCGCCAGCATCGGCAGCGCGCGGCGTTGAACCCACGGTGCCAGCCGGTCAAGCAAGGCCCCCACCGCCAGCGGCAGCGCGGCGATGCCGCCCACCAGCAGCAGGCCGACCGACACATACGCCGCCAGCGGGATGCCAGCGACCGGTGGCGCCCAGGCCAGCGCCGCAGCCAGCAGCACCATGGCGAGCGCCGCCGCGTGGTGCCTCGGGCGCGAAGCACCGCCGCCGCCCAGCCCTTTGAGCGCGAGCGCGGGGGCCATCTGCGCGGTGGCGCGCGCCGGCCACCAGCCGCCCACCAGCGCCGCGACCACGCCGAGCGCGCCATAGAGCAGGGCCGCGCCCGTGCTCCACTGCAGGCTGGGCGCCACCCCCGAGAAATAGCCGCCACCCAGATCACCACCCAGCACGCGCAGCGCCAGCGCGGCCAGCCCCGCGCCCAGCGCCACACCGAGCGCGCTGCCGATCAGGCCCAGGATCGCCGACTCAGCCAGCACCAGGCGCAGGCGCTCCGGCGCCGACAGGCCCAGCACGCCCAGCAGCGCGAACTGCTGCTGGCGCCGGGCCACCGACAGCGAGAGCACCGAAAACACCAGAAACCCGCCCGTGAACAGCGCCACCAGCGCCAGCACCGTGAGGTTGACCCGGTAGGCGCGCGAGAGGCTGTCCGCGCGCTGGCCGGCCTGCTCGGGCCGCTGCGCGACCACATGAGGCGGCAGGGCCAGCGCCTGCAGCAGGGCCTCGGCGGTGCTGCCCGCCTGCAGCCGCAGGTCGATGCGCGAGAGCGCGCCGACACGGCCCATCAGCTGCTGCGCCGCGGCCACGTCCATCACCAGCAGCGGCCCGCCGGGTGCGTGGACCGTGCCGGCGATGCGCAGGGTCTGAAACCCCAGCCCGCTTTGCACGCCCACCGTCTCCGGCGCTGCGCCCCCGGCTGCGAGGGCCTGGCGCGCAGCGGGGTTGAGGAACACGGCATCGGGCGCAAACAGGTCGAACCGCCGCTCGCCCGAGGCATCGGCGCCGGGGGTGGGCACCGGCATCAGCGCTGGCGACACGCCCGCGACCGAGAGCGCGTCCACCCCCACCAGCCGCACCACCACGCGTTGTTCGCCGGGGCCCCGCATAGAGGTGACCACCTCCAGCACCGGGCTGGCCAGGGCCACGCCCGGTGCGGCGTTCACCCGCTCCAGCAGTGCGTCGTCGAGATCACCCTGGCGCGAGCGCAGCTCCAGGTCGGGCTGACCGTTGACGGCGCTCACCGCGCCCGCGAACTCGGCCAGGGCCGAGGCGTTGATCAATTGCACCGCGAGCGCGAGCGCCACACCGAGCATCACCGCGACCACCGCAGAGGCGTTGCGCCAGGGGTGATGGCGCAGTTCTTGCAACGAGAAAGTGGTCAAGAGCGCACGCATGGTTTGAGCTTAAGCCCATCCGTCCGTCCGGCGAGCCAGCCGGGGCATGCGCGGGCCGTTCGGTGCGTGCGACAGCGCACCGACGCTCTCGCACGCAGCGCTTAAGATTCTTGTTCGTTCGACTGGAGCTCACCGCCCACCCGCGCGCAACGGCACTGCCACCGCAGCCTCCAACCTTTTTTTACGGTGATCCCCATGGTTCGCATCCACCTCGCCATCGACCTGAATTACACGGTCAATCCGCCCTCGGCGGACTTCATCTTCAACATCCAGGCGGCGCTCTCGCCGCAGCAGACCGTGGTCTGGGAAGAGTTGCAGGTCAGCCAGCCCGTGCCCCTGGTCACGCACACCGACGCCGCCACGCGCAACCGCACCCTGCGCCTGACCGCCGGCGCGGGCCCGCTGCAGGTGCGCTACCGCGCCACGCTGGACATCCGCCACCACGTCGCCGCGCCCGACACCGTGTTCGAGACCCCGGTGGCCCAGCTGCCCACCGACGCGCTGCTCTACATCTACCCCAGCCGCTACTGCCAGTCGGACTGCATCACCGCACTGGCCAACTCGCTGTTCGGGCAGATGCCGCAGGGCTATGGCCGCGTGCTGGCGATCAAGGACTGGGTGCAGAGCCAGGTCACGTTCCAGTCCAACACCAGCAACTCCATGACCTCGGCGCTGGACACACTGAACGACCACAAGGGCGTCTGCCGCGATTTCGCCCACCTGATGATCACGATGTGCCGCGCGCTCAACATCCCGGCACGCTTCACCACCGCGATCGACTTCGGGGCCGACCCGGCCCTGGGCCCGACCGACTTCCATGCCTACGTCGAGGTCTACCTCGGCCACCGCTGGTACCTGTTCGATCCCTCCGGCACCGCCATTCCCATGGGCTTCGTGCGCATCGGCACCGGGCGCGACGCCGCCGACGCCTCGTTCGCGACCATCTTTGGTGGCGTGCAGGCGCAGGCGCCGGTCATCGACATCTCGGCCCAGGTGAACCCGCAGAATGGCTGGCAGATGCCGGTGCACCGCACCGAAGGTCTCTCCACCGACAGCGGCTGGCACACGGGCTTCTGACCGTCCCCGGGGCCGGGCAGCTTCGGCGGGCAGCCTCCGCCCGTCCGCCGCTGCCAGGCCAGGGCCGCGCCTGTGGCCTAATAAGGGGTTTTCAACTTTTCTCTCTGGAACCGTCATGGGCAACAAAATCGTCACCGAAGCCGACCGCAAAGCCACCCCCCGTCCCACGCCCATCCCCGGCATGGTGCAGCCCACCGGTGGCCGTGGCCAGCGCGTGAGCCTGGAGCGCGGTGTCGCCACCCGCTCCAAGAAGAACCCCGGCAAGCGCCCCGGCAAGGGCGGCTGATCGCCGCTCACCGACCTTCGCGGTCGGTCCACAAAAGGCCCTCATGGGCCTTTTTGTGTTTTCAGACCCCAAGGGGGCCATCGCCGTATCAGCGCTTGAATCGAAGCAAGCGCCCCTTGTAGGCCTCGCCGTTTTCGAGCGGGCTGTCAGCGGGTGCCGTGGTCCAGCCGTAACCCAGCGCCGTCATCTCGTGGCAGAAGGCGCTGCGGTTGCTGCGGTCGGGGTCCACGATGACCACCTGGACGTCCGGCGTGGCGTGCTGGTCAATGAAGCGCGCGAGCTGCGCGGGCTGCTGGCGCTCGTAGAGCACGTCGCTGCCGATGATCAGGTCGAAACGGCCCAGGCCGCTGGCGCCGTCGGCGTCGTCCAGTGCCCAGTTGCCGGCCTCACAGGGCAGCGGACCCAGGCCGTTGGCCTGCAGGTTCTCCTGCAAAAACGCCCCGGTCAGCGGGTGCCAGTCGGTCACGGTCACATCGCCCTCGCGCCGGTGGATCACCAGGCTGGCCAGCGCCAGGCCGGCCCCGATTTCCAGGATGCGTTTGCCAGCGATCGCGTGGCTGTGCATGAGCAGCGCCAGCACGCGTGCCGAGGGCCAGACCTGGCCAAACAAGGGCCAGCCCGAGGCACCCATGCCGGCGTGTTCAGCGGCCCCCTGGGGATCGGCGTATTGCTGCTTGTCGAGCAGGGAGCGGATGGCGTAGTGCAGACCGCCGATGGTGACGGTCTGGTGCTTGACCTGGTAGCCGGGCATGGAGGGTGTGCTTCATGGTGTGTGGGCGTTGTGAAACGGTTCTGATCGAACGGGCACAGCGTTTCCATGGGTCACCACGGGCACGGGCATGCGGGGCCGAGGAGGCGATCTCGCGGGTGGCCCGCCGCGGCGGCGGGCGCTGGCCACGGTAACACAGGGGCTTGTGCGCAGGCCTACAATCCGCAGCTTCACCGGGGGTGCCCAACCTGCAGCGATGCGGGCAGCGGCTGAGAAATACCCCTCTCACCTGATCTGGGTTGTGCCAGCGTAGGGAGCGTGATGAGCCGGTCCGCTGTTTTGCCGTGGTCCGTCTTTCTCAAACGCTTCTCGCAGGCGTTTTTTGACAAGGCGGTTTCACATGCAACGGCGGATTTTTCTTTGGGTTCTGGCTTCGTTGTCCCTCGCGGCGTTGTCGCCCCTCGCACACGCGCAGGGCAAGCCGACCCTGCGCGTGCTCACGCACAGTTCGTTCGACCTGCCCAAGGAGCTGCTGGCGCAGTTCGAGAAAGAGGCTGGCACGAAGCTGCAGATCGTCAAGGCCGGTGACGCCGGCGAGATGACCAACAAGCTCATCCTCACCAAGGCCAAGCCCATTGCCGACGTGGTCTTCGGCATCGACAACACGCTGCTGCCGCGCGCGCTGGCGGCCGGCGTGATCGAGCCCTACAGTGGCCCGGCGGCCCAGCGTGCGGCGGCGGTGCCGCTGGACGGCGGTGTGGTGCCGGTGGACTACGGTTTTGTCACGCTCAACATCGACAAGGCCTGGTTTGCCAAGAAGGGGCTGGCCCTGCCGGCCTCGCTGGACGACCTGGCCAAGCCGGCCTACGCCAAGCTGCTCGTGGTTCAGAACCCGGCCACCTCCAGCCCGGGTCAGGCCTTCGTGTTCGCCACCATCGCCGGCCTGGGCGAAGAGGGCGCTTTCAAATGGTGGGGCCAGATGCGCGCCAACGGCGTGAAGGTGGTCAAGGGCTGGACCGAGGCCTACTACACCGAGTTCACGCGCAACGGCGGCACGCGCCCCATCGTCGTCAGCTACGCCAGCAGCCCGGCGGCCGAGGTCTTCTACAGCAAAGAGAAGATCACCGAGTCGCCCACGGCCAACCTGTTCCTCAAGGGTGGCGTGTTCCGCCAGGTCGAGGGCGTGGCGCTGGTCAAGGGCGGCAACCCTGCAGCGAAAGAAGCCGCGGGCAAGTTCGTCGAGTTCCTGCGCTCGGCGCCGGCCCAGCAGGCGTTGCAGACGACGATGTGGATGTTCCCGGCCGAGGCGGGCGCGGCGCGCGTCGACGTGATCAAGGCGCACGCGAGCGAGCCTGCGACGTTTGACAACCCCAGCGCCGCCGACATGAACAGCAAAGGCAAGGCCTGGCTGCAGCGCTGGACCAAGGTGGTATTGAAATGACCCCCCTGCGCCGCTTCGCGGCTTCCCCCCTGGAGGGGGGACGCACCTGGTGGCCCGGCGAAGCCGGTTCCACGGGTGCCCTGGTCGGGGCAGGGGCTTCGGCCCTGCGCCTTGGTTCTGCACGGTCATGCATGGCTTGAGATCGCGTTGGCTGCTGCCGGCGCTGCCGCTGGGCTTTCTCGCCCTGGTGCTGGTGGCGCCGGTGGGGCGCCTGCTGGTCGA
>NZ_MUNZ01000125.1 GCF_002001205.1 Hydrogenophaga sp. A37 | reverse complement strand
GGTCAGCGCATTCGTCCTTGGTGGTGGTGTCGCCACCGCCGCAAGCGGCCAGGCTCGCGATGGCCACGGCCATGGCGCACATCTTCAGGTGGGGGATCATGTTGATCATGTGAGTTCCTTCAGTGGGTTGAAAACTTCTGGGGTTGCGCCAGCGGTCCGTTGGCGCAGGGGGTGCCGTCGTGGGTGACGGCGAAATAGCTGGCGCCCTGGGCGTCCAGCCAGGCGGTGACGTCGCGGCCTTTGAGCATGGCGATCGTGGCCAGTGCGCCCGCCGTGGTGGTGTTGCCGGCGCGCACGCTGACGCACTGGAAGTCGCTGACGGGCCAACCGGTGAGCGGGTTCAGGATGTGGCAGTAGCGCCGCCCTGCGTGAATGAAGAAGCGCTCGTAGTCGCCGCTGGTGGCCAGGCCGCCGGTGGCGAGGTGCAACCGGGCCACACTGGCGCTTGGGGCCTCGGCAGGTGGGCGGGGGTGCTGGATGTCGATGGTCCAGGCGGATGGCGCCGAGTGCTCGGGATCGCTGAGGGCATGCAGGTCGCCGCCCAGGTTGATCAAGGCCTGATCGACCCCGTGCATCTTCAGCACCACCGCCGCGCGATCGGCCGCGTATTCCTTGCCGAAGCCGCCGAAGTCCAGCTCCATGCCGGGCTGTGTGAGCCGGACCGATGTTGGCGTCCGCTCGACCTTGTCCCAGCCGACGCGGGCGAGCGCGCCGTTCAGGGCCTGGGGCGACGGGATCACGGCGCGTTTGAAGTCCCACACCGTGCGCAGCACGCCCGAGGTGATGTCGAACAGGCCGTCGCTTTGCTGCCAGAGCTGGTCAGCGAAGGCCAGCAGATCGGCGGTTTCGGTGTCGACCTCCACCGCGGCCTGACCGGCGGCCTGGTTGATGCGCGAAACGATGCTGTCCGGCCGGTAGCGTGAGTAGGTGTGTTCGATGCGCCGCACCTCGTCGATGGCGGCCTGCGCCGCGTGGCGCATCGCAGCCTCGTCGGTGCCGCCAAGGTGCAGGCTGCAGGGCGAAGCCATGGCCTGGAACTCGACGACGATGGTGAGCCAATCCGCCATGGCGTGCTCAGAACTTGTGGGTCAGGCCGACCTGGATGACCCGCGCGTTCATGGGGTCCAGGCCCGGGCTGCCGCCGCCCAAACGCAGCGAGGTGGCTTGCCGGTACAGGTCCAGCTTCAGGTCGGCGGAGGTCGCCGGGTTGAACGCGTAGCTGGCCTTGAGCGACAGCGTCAGCGCGCCGAAGGCGGCCAGCCGCTGGTCGGCCGAGCGGTCGCCGCTGATGGCGCTCGCGCGCTGGAAGGTCTCCAGCTCCAGGTAGCGACCCTGGCTGTCCAGCACCGGGTTGAAGTAGAACTTGGCGGCGCTTTGCGTGTAGTAACGCAGTCCGGGCGTGAAGGTCCAGGCGCCCACGGTCTTGACCAGCTCCAGGTCGGTCGTGTGCGAGCGCACGCCGAAGGTGTCGCTGTAGTAGCGGTAGCTGGTGCGCGCGGTGGCGTCCATGCCCTTCAGGTGGTGGTTCCAGCGCACCAGGGCGATCCAGGCGTCGCGTTTGTCGGGCCGCTGGTCGAAGGTCTTGTAGGGGTCGTTGTAGTAGCCGCTGCCCATGCTGCGCGTCAGGTTGAACTGCGCGATGTCCACCGGGCTGAGCACCTGGGTCAGGCCGCCCATGATTTCATGGACGTTCTTGCGCTGGTTGATGGCGGTGTTCACGCCGTTGGACTGGTTGTCGATCTTGTCGCGCGAGAGCCCGACGCCGGCGGTCCAGGTGCGGTTGTTGTCGTCGCTCGACCAGCGGCCCTGCAGGCCGACCGCGCGCGACTGGTAGTCGTGCTCGTCGGAAATCGCCACGCTGGCGGCCACGGCCGTGCGGCCGAGGTAGCGCGTGACCTTGACGTCGGCGGCGGTGCGCTCGTCGCTCATCACGCTCGCGCCGGAACGCTGGGTGTGCATGCGCGGCGAGGCGCCCGACACACTGTCCACCACGGCCGAGCCTTCCACCGACCAGTCGCTGCCGACGGGGGCCAGGATGTAGAACTGTGGCGCGTCGACGCTGACGCGGGTCCAGCCGCTCTGGCTGTCCTGGTAGTTGCTGTACTTGACGGCAATCGTGGTCTTCTCCGGCGGGGTTTCGGCCGAGGCCTGGCCGGCGGGCAGCGCAGCGGCCAGGACCGCCAGGCCGGGCAGCATCAGCGATGCCAGCAACACGTTGCCGCGCGGGGCGGTGGGGGCAGAGGGGTGCTTGTGTGCTTGTGTCATGGGGGTGTGCTCCATCAGTTGCAGCCACAGCCGCCGCCACCGACGCCGTAACCGCCGCTGGCGCTTTCTTTGCTGCCGTAGGTGTGTTGCATGAAGCGCTGATCGAGCGGATCGCCTTCAAAGGTCATGGCCGGTTTGGCCAGGTCGCCCTTTTCCCAGGGGTTGACCTCGCCGAGGTTGCTGCAGCCCCCGAGCGACACCAGCAGGCACAGCGAGAGACATAAGGTGGGCTTCATGTTGGGTCCTTAACGTGCAAGGGCTTGCTTGATCTGTTTTTCGAGGTCGTCGCGGTTTTCGTCCTTGAAACCCTGGTGAACCATGAGCACCTTGCCGTCGGCGCCGATCAGCATCGAGGTCGGCATGCCCTTGATGCCATAGGCCTTGGGGGTCTTGCCCTCGGGGTCGAAGGCCACGGCGAAGAGCGCGGGGTTGGCGGCGAGGAAGGCCTTGGCTTCATCGCCTTTCTGGTCGAGGTTGACCCCGACGACACGCAGGCCGTTGGCGCCGTAGCGCTTCTGCATGTCGTTCATCCACGGAAACGACTGCTTACACGGGCCGCACCAGGAGGCCCAAAAGTCGAGGTAGACGGTTTTGCCTTTGTAGGCGGCGAGCTGGACCGGGCCTTTCTGGCCAGCCAGCTCGAAAGAGGGTGCAGATTGGCCGACATCGGTGGCACTGGCTGGCAGGGATGCCAGGCCGCTGAAGCCGACAGCGCAGGCCAGCAGCAAGGGTTTGATGGGGTGAAAAGCGGTCATGGCGGGCCTTTGGTGAATCAACAAGAAGATGGATACGATATTAAAAAAGGGAATATTTCCCATAAATGTCAGGGATAGGTGTGGGGTTGTCAAGGTTTTGGAGGAAAAATTGGTAAAAATGCCCATAAAATTGTGTCCGTGCCGCGGAGGCCTGACACACAGGCTTTCCGGGTACAACAACGCCCATGAACGACGCCAACGACCCCCTCGCCCAGGAAACGACCTCCAGCGCTGGATTGCCTCAGCCCGCGCTGGCGGCGCAGGCCATGTCGCGGCTGCTGCGGCCGCTGGCGCGGCTCATGATCGACCACGGCCTGCAGCACGCCGCCATGGTTGAACTGCTCAAAAAGGCGCTGGTGGACGAGGCCCTTGCCGGCTATTCACCTGCCGACAAAAGCGCGTCCGACACCCGCATCGCGCTGCAGACCGGTCTGCACCGCAAGGACGTGCGCCGGCTGCGCGAAGAGCCGGCGCTTGAAGAGGTGGTGGCGCCCATGGTTCCGGTGGCCGCTCACATCGTGGCCCGCTGGATCAGCGACCCCCGCTTCCTGCTGGCCGACAAGACGCCCATGCCCCTGGCTCGCACACCGCGCCTGGGCGACCCAGGCAAGCCCGACTTCAGCGTGCTTGTGGCCGAGGTGAGCCGCGATGTAGGTGCCCGCGCCGTGCTCGACGAGCTGGTGCGCATGGGCGTGGTGAGCATCGATCCGGAGGGGCTGGTGTCGCTGAAAGACACTGCCTTTGTGCCGCGGGAAGGTCTGGGCGAGGCCTTTCATTTCCTGGCCGGCAACGTGGGTGACCACCTGTCCACCGCCGCCTTCAACCTGTCGCCGGACCGGACCGAGCCTCAGATGCTGGAGCAGAGCGCGTTTTCTGCCGGGCTCTCGACCGACCAGGCCCAGGCGCTTCACCAGACGGCGCGCCGTCTTTGGGCCGATGCCTTGCAGCAGTTCCTGGTGACCGCCACCGTGGCGGAACAGCGCAGCGCGTCGGACGACGGTGACAAGCACCGGGTGCGCTTCGGCGTCTATTTCCATCAGGTGGCCGAGGACACCCCGCAGGCCAAGGCCGGCGTGACCCTGCCCGCCCGCAGACACAAACGAAAGCCATCGCCATGAGCGGGTTGCCAGAACACGAACATCCCCTAGGACGACGCCACTGGATCGTCCTGGCGTTGTCCGCCATGGCCGGATGCGGCGGCGGGAGCAGCACCGAAGAGCCGGTTGGCGCCGGTGGCGGGGCGGGGTCTGGGGGATCTGGAGGCGGACAGACCCCGGCGGCGGGTGGCGGTGACGCCGCTGCTGACGGTGGTGGAACCCAGGTGGCTGGCGCGCCCGGCACGGGCGGCACGGGCAGTCCTGGGGGCAGCGACCCCGGCACGGGGGGCACCGGCATCTTTTCGCACGGATCCATCTCGGCGTTTGGCAGCGTGGTGCTCAACGGCATCCACTTCGACGAGACCGGTGCCAGCATCCGTATCAACGGCGCGTCGTCCAGCCCGGGTGCGCTGCGCCTGGGCATGGTGGCGGGCGTTCAGGGGGAGCGCTACGCCGACGGTGTGTCTGGCAAGGCCGAGTCCATCGAGGTCTGGTCGATCGCCCGAGGCCCGGTGACGGCCGCGGGCGGTGGCCAGTTCACCGTGCTGGGCATGAAGATAAAGACCCAGGGATCGACCTTCCTCGAAGGCGTCGCCAGCGCCTCGGCCATTGCCGCCGGCCAGTGGGTCACGGTGTGGGGCCTGCAAGCCGATGCCCAGGCCAGTTCATGGGTCGCCACACGGGTGGCGGTGGGCTCGGCAGGGGGCTTGGTGGTGGCGACCGGCATGGTCTCGGGCTCCAAAGAGCAGCGGCTGCTCAATGGCATCCGGTTGACCGGCGGCGACGCCGAGAAATTGCATTCGGGGCGGGTCACTCGGGTGGAGGGAAAGTGGGATGCCGAAGCCGGCTCGCTGGAAGTCAAGTCGGACCACGACATGGATGTGCGCGGCGAAAACGTGGGATCGTCGGCCCTGGTGGAAATTGAAGGTGTGGTGACCAGCTTGTTGGGCGGCAACCGCTTCACCCTGGGCTCGGTGGAGGTAGACGCCAGCGCCGATGCGTCGAACTACGCCAAGCTGAAGGTGGGATCGAAGCTGGAGGTGTATGGCACCTGGCAGGGGCAGGTACTGAAGGCCACCGAACTCGAGTTCGAAGACGACTGACGACGCAGTGATCACCGGCCTTCGCGGTGAAGGCCGGTGTCGGTGACTCAGGGCAGGGCGCGGTCCAGCGAGGCCATGAAGTCGTCGGCGTTCTGAAAGCCGATCACCTTGTGCGTCACACGTGCCCCGTTCTTCGCATCAAAGAACACCATGCCCGGTGGGCCGAACAGGCCAAACTGTTTCATCAAGGCCTTGTCTGCACCGTTGTTGGCGGTCACGTCGGCCTGCAGCAGGCGCACGGGGGCGAGCCGCTGGCGCACCTGGGGCTTGCTGAAGGTGAAGGTCTCCAGCTCCTTGCAGGCCACGCACCAGTCGGCATAGAAGTCGAGCATCACGGTTTCGCCCTTCTGCTGGGCCTCCCGCAGTTGCGCGTTGAGCTGATCGATGCTGCCGACGCGCGCAAACGGCAGGGCGACAGCGCGCTCGGTGGAAGGGCCGCTGGCGGCCGATCCCTTCAGGTGGGCCAGCGGCTGCAGCACCGAGTCGCCTCCCGATGCCGCACCCACGAGCAGCACCAGCGACAGGGCGGTGAGGCCGGCGCCCAGCGTGCGCGCTGGCAGAGGCTTGGGCACCGCCTGCGGATGGGCCGCGCCGAAGCTGCCGAGCAGTGCCGCTGCGGTCAGGAACCACACGGCCCAGAGCAGCATGTGCGCGCTCGCCGGCAGCACCGGCGAGACCATCCAGATTGCCACGCCGAGCAGCATCATCCCGAACACTTTCTTGACGTTGTCCATCCACGCGCCGGCGCGCGGCAGCAGGCTGCCCGCCGACAGCCCCACCAGCAGCAGCGGCACGCTCATACCCATCGCCATGCCGAACAGTGCGGCGCCGCCCAGCACCAGGTCTTTGGTCTGGCTGATGTAGACCAGCGCCCCGGCCAGCGGCGCGGCCACGCAGGGCCCGACCACGAGGGCCGAGATGCAGCCCATCAGGAACACGCCCACATAGGAGCCGCCGTTGAAGCGGTTGGAGATGTCGGCCGCGCGCGTCTGGATGAACCCCGGCACCTGCAGCTCATAGAAGCCAAACATCGACAGTGCCATGGTGGACAGCAGGAGCGCGAAGCCGCCCAGCACCCAGGGGTTCTGCAGTGCCGCGGCCAGCCCTTCGCCGGCCAGCCCAGCGGCCACGCCAAAGCCCGCGTACACCAGGGCCATGCCGATGGCATAGGCCAGCGACAAGGCAAAACCCTTGCTGCGGCTCACCGGGCCGGTCTGTCCGGCGATCAGCGACGACAGGATCGGCACCATGGGCAGCACACAAGGCGTGAACGCCAGCAGCAGCCCGGCGAGCAGAAACACGCCCATGGTCCGCAGCAGGCTGCCGGAGGCCAGCGTGTTCGCGATGTCGTCGAGTGGTTGTGACGACGCTGACGGCCCTGCGTCGGTTGCCACTGTGGGGTTGGAGACGGCCTGGGCCTTGGCCGACACGGCGGCAGCCAGCACGACCGGCGCCGAGGTCGGGGGATAACACAGCCCCCCATCGGCGCAGCCCTGCCACTCCACCGCCAGCGCCGCGCTTCGGCCTTGGCTCAAGGCCACGTCCACATTCACCGGCTGGTCGTAAACCGCCATGGTCTTGCCGAAGTTGGCGTCGAAAAGATCTTCAGCCGCCGGCATCTGCGCAGCGGTCCACTGGGCGCCCGGCTCCTGGGCCTTGAAGTGGATCCGGTCGCGGTAGAGGTGGTAGCCGGGGGCGATGTCCCAGTGCAGCCTCACCGAGCCGTCGGGCTGCGGCGTGAAAGAAAAGGCAAAAGCCTGTTCAGGGGGGAGGAATTCTTCGGCGTGGGCCAGGCCATTGAAAGCCAGCAGCAGCATCAGGGCCAGCGTGCGCCCGAGTCGGGTCCATACAGACATGTCGCGTCTCCAAAAAACAGGAATGACGCGATTGAATCATATTTTGGGAAAATATCCCAAAATAAAGAGAGGCGGTCCCGGTATTCAGGCGCTCAAGGTGAAGTGGAATGCCGCACCCTTGCCAGGCTCGGAATAGGCCCAAACCCGGCCGCCGTGGCGCATGACGATGCGTTGCACGATGGTCAGACCGATGCCGGTGCCGGCGTATTCGTCTTCGCGGTGCAGGCGCTGAAACGGGCCAAAAAGACGGTTGGCCGACGCCATGTCGAAACCGCAGCCGTTGTCCCGCACGAAGAAGACGGTTTCGCCGTTGAGGGTCTTGGCGCCCACGTCGATCCGCGTGATGTCACTGCGTGCGCAGAACTTCCAGGCATTGCCGATCAGGTTGTCGAGCAGGCTGTGCACGAGCGCCGGATCTGCCATGGCCTCCAGGTTGGGCGAGACGTTCACCTGGGCCACCCTTTGAGGGGCTGCGTCCATCAGCTGGGCGGCGATGTCGGTCGCGAAGGTGCTGATGTTGACCACCCGCAGCTGCATCGGCACCTGGCTCAGCCGCGACATGTGCAGCAGTGCATCGATCAGGGCGCCCATGCGCTGACCCGCGGTGGTGATCCTGGTGGCCAGGTCGAGGCCGTCGGACCCCAGTTCTGTTTCGTGTTGGCCGATCAGCTCACGGCTGAACCCCACGATGGCTCGAACGGGTGAACGCAGGTCGTGCGCCACCGAATAGCTGAAGGCCTCCAGCTCTTTGAGGCTGAGGTTCAGCTCAGAGGTGCGCTCCGCCACCAAGTGCTCCAGGCCTTCGTTGAGCATCTTGAGCCGGATCTCGTTGTTCTTGCGCTCCGAGATGTCCTGCACCACACCGGTCATGCGTTGGCCCGAAGCGTGGCCGGCATCGATCTTGACCCAGCGCGGTGGCAGGCCTTCGACCAGGACTCGGAACTCTTCGCTGAAGTGTTGGAGGGCGCTCAGGCTCTCTTGCAGTTTGCTGGTGATGGCGGCGCGGTCGCTCGCGTCCACCCGAGAAAGCAGGTCGGCCACTGTGTGGGGCTGGTCTTGCGACCAGCCGATCAGATCGGCAGAGCGGGGGGATGTGGTGATGGCGGTGCTGGCCTTGTCGAGCTCCAGCACACCCAGGCTGGCGGCGTCCAGCGCCTGCTGCAACTGACGCTGGCTGTCGACCAGCTCAATTTCCAGTTTGTGGCGCTCGAACGCCATCTGGATCGTGGCATGCAGCTCGCGCTCGGAAAACGGCTTGAGCAGGTAGCCATAGGGGCGGGTCTTTCGGGCGCGCTCCAGGGTCGAGTCTTCCGAATACGCCGTGAGGTAGATGACCGGGATCGCATGGGTCTCCCGCAGCCGGGCGGCCACGTCGATGCCGTCCATGTCGCCCTGGATGTGGATGTCCATCAGCACCAGGTCGGGCAGTGTTTCTTCCACCAGATCAAAACTCTCCTGGCCGGAGACGGCGATGGCCGGCACGTCGTAGCCCAGCTTCGACAGGCGCTGCTGCAGATTGAAGGCGACGATGCTTTCGTCCTCCACAACAAGGATGCGGGCGGGATTGTTCATGCATGACGTCCTAGGGAAAATCGCAGGGTGAAGCAGGTCGGGTTGGCTCGCTGAATTTCCAGTGTGCCTTGCAGCTGGCGGGTCAGCAACTGCACCAGTTGCAGACCGAGAGAACCATTGCGTTCCAGGTTCTGGTCCGGTGGAATTTCGATCCCGTCGTTACTGATCGACAGTTCGACGTCGCCATTTGTTTCCTGCTGGAGCCCCACCCGAATGGCGCCTCGCCGATGGCCCCGGAAGCCGTGTTTGAGCGCGTTGCTCACCAGCTCGTTGACGATCAGGCCGCAGGGAATGGCTTCGTTGATGGGCAACTTGACGTTGTTGGCCGACACTTCCATGGCCACATGCCCACTCACCATGCCGTAAGAGTCCATCAGGGTGGGCAACAGCTCGCCCAGGAACTGTTGGAAGTCGACCTGCGCAAAGTCGTGCGACTGGTACAGCGTCTGGTGGATCATGGACATCGACCGGATGCGGTTCTGGCTGTCGCGCAGCATCGTCACCAAATCCGGGTCGCTGATCTTGAGCACCTGCAGGTCGAGCAGGCTGTGGATCACCTGCATGTTGTTCTTGACGCGGTGGTGCACCTCTTCGAGCAGCAGTTCCTTTTCGCGCAGCGCCTCGTGTATGCGCCGCTCGCTCTGCTTGCGCTCGCTCAGATCAAGGATCACCGACAGGATCATCGGCCCCTCGCCGGTTTCTACCGGGTTGATGCCGATCTCCACCGGGAACTCGCTGCCGTCCTTGCGCAGGCCGCTCAAGTCGCGTCCTGCGCCCATCGGTCGCGCAGTGGCTTCGGCCTGGAACCCCTTGCGATAGCCCGGATGCGCATGGCGGTAGCGCTCGGGCACAAGCACTTCCACCGGTCGGCCCAGCAGTTCCTCGCTCGGATAACCAAATGTGGTCTCAGCCAGCCGATTGAGGCGGGTGATCGTGCCTTGCAGGTTGACGACCACCATGGCGACCGGAATGCGGTCGAACGCCTGCCCCAGGTACTCATCCAGCCGAATATGTTGTTGGGTCATGACCAAAATACTAAGCGGGAATCAGGACGCGCGCACGTGAAATATCGGCAGTTCTACCAGTGGGTCTGGGCCGGTAGTGCCAATCGGTACGTTGTGGCGGCTCAGGCACCGAGCAGGTCGTCGATCTCCTGTTGGGTGAACCCGGCCGAGCGCCTGGCGTCGAGATGGAAAGGGGGCTTCAGGCGGGGGGCGCTGTGCGTGCGCGCCAGCGCGCGGTAATGCGCCACGGGCTCCAGACCCTGCTGCCCGCACAGCCAGCCATACCAACGGTTGCCGATGGCCACGTGGCCGATTTCATCGCTCAGGATCACGTCGAGGATCTCGATGGCGCGCCGTGCCGCGGGTGTGTTGACCTTGCGCAACCGTGCCTGGATCAGTGGCGTGGCGTCGAGCCCGCGCGCCTCCAGCGTGCGGGGCACGAGGGCCATGCGGGCGGTGACGTCGTGCTGCGTCTTCACACACATCTCCCACAGGCCGTCGTGCGCCGGGAGATCACCGTAGTCGAAACCCAGGCTCTGTAGGTGGGTGCGCAGAAGACCGAAGTGCGTGGCCTCTTCGTCGGCCACGCGCAGCCAGTCGCTGTAGAACGGGAGCGGCATGCTGGGGAAGCGCCAGACCGCGTCCAGCGCGAGGTTGATCGCGTTGAACTCGATGTGGGTGATGGCGTGCAGCAGCGCGGCCAGGCCTTCGGGCGTGAAAGGTGATCGGTGCGGAACCGACATGGGTGGCACCAGCGTGGGGCTGATCGGTCGGCCGGGCAGTGATGCACTGTCCAGCGGCGAAAGCGGCGCCTCGGGGTCCGTGGCCTGCATCCGGGCCGCGTCGTCGGGCAGATGGCTCCAGCGATGCCACAGCGCGTGGGCGGCCTCGGCCTTGGCCGACGGGTCGCTCAGGCACAACGCGGTCAGGGCCTGCTCGCGCAGCGAGGGTTCGGCGGGTTTGGACAAGGGCATCCCTACAATTCTAGGTTTGCCGCCCCAACGATCTGGAGACACCCGCATGGCCATCTACGCACTCGACAACCTGAGCCCCCAGGTGGCCCCTTCAGCCTGGGTGGCCGACAACGCACAGGTGATCGGCGACGTGAGCGTGGGCGAGGGCGCGAGCGTGTGGTTCGGCACCACGGTGCGCGGCGACACGGCCCGCATCGTGATCGGCGCGGGCAGCAACATCCAGGACGGCAGCGTGTTGCACGCCGACGAGGGCCTGCCGCTGAACATTGGTGCCAACGTGACCGTGGGCCACCAGGTGATGCTGCACGGCTGCACCATCGGCGACGAGTCGCTGATCGGCATCGGGGCCATCGTGCTCAACGGGGCGAAGATCGGAAAAAATTGCCTGGTGGGCGCCGGGGCGCTGGTGACCGAGGGCAAACAGTTCCCCGATGGCTCCATGATCATCGGCAGCCCGGCCAGGGTGACGCGCCAGCTCACGCCGGAGCAGATCGAGGGCCTTCGCAGGAGCGCGTTGCACTACACCCAGAACGCCGAGCGCTACCGCCAGGGCTTGAAAAAACTCGCCTGACCCCGATCTTCCAGCGTTGATTTTCCGAAAGCACAGATTGTCCGAACTCCACAAATTCATGTTTGAAGGCCTGCCGGTGCGAGGCATGCTGGTGCGCCTCACCGACGCCTGGCAGGACATCCTGCGCCGTCGCGAGCAGACCGGGGGTTACCCGGCGGCCGTGACCGAGCTGCTGGGCGAGATGACGGCGGCGGCCACGCTGATGCAGGCCAACATCAAGTTCAACGGCGCGCTGATCGTGCAGATCATGGGCGACGGGCCGGTGAAGCTGGCCGTGGCCGAGGTGCAACCCGACCTGACATTGCGCGCCACCGCCAACGTGCAGGGCGAGGTGGCGGCCGACGCACCGCTCTCGCACATGGTGAATGTGAACAACCAGGGTCGCTGCGCGATCACCCTCGATCCCAAAGACCGCTTGCCCGGCCAGCAGCCCTACCAGGGCGTGGTGCCGCTGTTTGGTGACCACCATGAAAAGCTGGAAAATCTCAGCGAGGTGATCGAGCACTACATGCTGCAGAGCGAGCAACTCGACACCCGCCTGGTGCTGGCCGCCAATCACGAAGTGGCCGCCGGCCTGCTGATCCAGCGCTTGCCGCTACAGGGCGATGGCAACCTTTCGGGGGCGGGCGCGATGGCGCGCGACGAAGACCAGATCGGCCTGAACGAGGACTACAACCGCATCGCGATCCTCGCTGCCAGTTTGAAGCGCGAAGAGCTGCTCACGCTGGACGCCGAGACCATCCTGCACCGCCTGTTCTGGGAAGAAGACGTGCGCCGCTTCGAGCCGCTGGTCGGCGCCGAGGGGCCCCGTTTTGCGTGCACCTGCTCACAGGAGCGCGTCAGCAACATGTTGCGCAGCCTGGGTCGCGACGAGATCGAATCCATCATCGAAGAGCAGGGCCTGGTGGAGGTGGGTTGCGATTTCTGCGGCGCAAAGTACCGGTTTGACCCGGTGGATGCAGCGCAGGTGTTTTTGCAGCCAGCCATTCAGCCGCCTGCTTCGGGCGGCATGCACTGAGGGCGGTCGGAGCGCGTGCACCGGGCCCAGGATGCCGTGGAACCGGCTTTGCCGGGCCACTGGCATCGTCCCCCTCAGGGGGAAGACGCGTCAGCGGCGCAGGGGGAATCTCTAGGCTTTGCTCAGGGGGTTACTTCAACGCATCCAGAACATCATGGCAGGCGCCCATGGTGTGGTAGTCCACCTTGCCCGCCGGGCTCTTTTCATCACTGATCTTGCTGTTGTCCGCGCGCAGGATGCGCCACCAGGCGCCGTGCTGGTGGTCCACGAAGTGTGCCCAGGCGTAGGCCCACAGCCGGTCGTAGTCCGCCCAGTAGCGCGCTTCGCCCGTGGCCACGGCCAGACGCGCGGCAGCGGCAAACGACTCGGCCTGGACCCAGAAATACTTGTCGCTGTCGCACACGCTGCCGTCGGGCGCGAAACCGTAGAACAGGCCACCGTGCTCGGCGTCCCATGAGGTCTTCATGGCGGTGTCGAAGAAGTGCTGTGCCCGTTGCACCAGCCCGGCTTGCGGGCGACGCTGGTTGAGCAAGAGCAGCAGTTTGGCCCACTCGGTCAGGTGGCCGGGCTGGAAGCCCCAGGGTCGGAAGATGTTGGTCTTGTCGTCCTTGTTGTAGTCCCAGTCCACCGACCAGTCGGCACGGTAGTGCTCCCACACCAGACCCCCGGCCAGCGCGGCCTGGCGCACGGTGATGTGCTCGGCCAGCAGCGCGGCGCGGTCGAGGTAGCGCGCTTCGCCCGTGGCGTCGAACGCGGCGAGCAGGGCTTCGCACAGGTGCATGTTGGCGTTCTGACCGCGGTAGGGCAGCAGTTGCCAGTCGGCGGTGGCTTCGTCGGCGTACAGGCCGTGCGTGGGTTCCCAGAAGCGCTGTTCCAGCAGCTCGAACGTCTGAGCAATACCAGCATGGGCGCCGCTGAGGCCGGCCATGTGGGCGTGCGCGTGGGCCAGCAACACAAACGCCAGGCCGTAGGCGTGGTTGGTGCCGTCGAGCACACGGGCCTGGCCGTCGCGCCAGTCCAGCAGCCAAGCGTGTCCGCCGGTGGCGGGGTTGCGGTGGTGTGAGAGGAAATCAAAGGCGACTTGCAAGGCCTGCCGCGCGATGTCACCGCCCAGGCCGCCACGCACCGCCATGGCGAACGTGACCACGTAGCGGGTGCTGCTCACGAGGTGGCGGGTGTGGGCGTCGTACACACTGCCGTCGTCGCGCAGGAAGTGGAACAGGCCGCCCGCTGGGTCGAGGGCGCGGGGCAGGTAGAAGGCCAGCGTGTCGCCCACATGGGCGCGCAAGAAGTCGGGGGAGCGGAAGTCGGGCAGCGGTGTGGCGGGGATCATGGGGCGGTGTCGTTGTCTGAGTCGTTGTGGTGCTGGCTGAGCAGCTGGGTGAACAAGCGGTGTTCGCAGCCGGGGTCGCTGCACTTGTCGCAATTCCATGGCCGGCGACCCTGCGGCCAGGCGGGGTCGCTGGGTGTCAGGGCTTGGCCCAGGGCCGCGCCGATGGCGCGCAGCGCCTGACGTGACCGCGCTTCGCCCTGACCGTAGACGGTCTGGTAGGGCAACGCAGCGGTTTGCAACTGGTGGCGGATCGCGGCGTCCGTGGCTTCCCGCACCGCGGGACTTTCACGGAACAGGCCGTCGGGCACCCAGGGCAGGTCCAGCCCCATGAGCAGGGTGAGTCCGACGCGGCGCTGCCAGGCAATGGCACCGGGGTAGAGCGACAGGTCGTTGAAATACAGCTCGCTGTAGGCCGCGATCACCAGCGGCGCGGTGTCGGCGATGACCACGCGCACGCCTGGTTGGGCCGCGGCGTCGTCGATGCGACGGGCCTGTTCGGCCGCGAGCGCGGCCTGTTCGTGGGACTGCGGGGCGCGGCCATGCAAGGCACACCAGTCGCGCAGGTGCTCGGGCACCAGGGCGGTATCGATACCTTGATCGGTCAGTTGGCGGTGCAGCGACTGCGCCAGGGTGGTCTTGCCGGTGGACTCGCCACCCAGCAGCGTGACAGTGAGCACCACGGCCGCACTCAGGGTTTGCCGTGGGCGATCTGGACGAAAATTTCGTTGGGCCTGACCATGCCCAGGTCCTGCCGGGCGAGCTCTTCGACCATGCCCAGACCTTCCTGCAAATCACGCACCTCGTTGGCGAGGCGGTCGTTTCGCAGCTGCGCTTCGCGGTTGACCGCGTTCAACACCGACAGCTCGGTTTTCATGCGGTTCACCTTCGGCACGCTGCCCCGGCCAAACCACAGCTGCGCGTGCAGCACGAGCAGCAGAGTGATCAGGAGGCCGGGGATGAAGCGATTCGCCATGGTGAGGGATGATCGGACAGCCGCCCAGGCGGCGGCACCGAGATCACTTCAAGTTATAGAACGCAGCGCGGCCCGGGTACACCGCCACATCACCCAGGTCTTCTTCGATGCGCAGCAGCTGGTTGTACTTGGCCATGCGGTCCGAACGCGACAGCGAGCCGGTCTTGATCTGGCCGGCGTTGGTGCCCACGGCGATGTCGGCGATGGTGCTGTCTTCGGTTTCGCCCGAGCGGTGCGAGATTACGGCGGTGTAGCCCGCGCGCTTGGCCATCTCGATGGCAGCGAAGGTTTCGGTCAGCGTGCCGATCTGGTTGATCTTGATCAGGATCGAGTTGGCGATGTCCTTGTCAATGCCTTCTTTCAGGATCTTGGTGTTGGTGACGAAGAGGTCGTCGCCCACCAGTTGGACCTTTTTGCCCAGGCGTTCGGTCAGGTGCTTCCAGCCGTCCCAGTCGCCTTCGGCCATGGCGTCTTCGATGCTGATGATCGGGTACTTGTCGACCCAGGTGACAAGGATGTTGGTCCACTCTTCGGCGGAGAGCACCAGGCCCTCAGCGTCGAGGTGGTACTTGCCGTCCTTGTAGAACTCACTGGCGGCGCAGTCCAGGCCCAGGGCGATCTGCTCACCGGCGGTGTAGCCGGCGTTGCCGATGGCTTCCAGGATCATCTGGATCGCGGCTTCGTGGTTGGGTACGTTGGGGGCAAAACCACCTTCGTCGCCGACGGCAATGCTCATGCCCTTGTCGTGGATGATTTTCTTCAAGGCGTGGAACACCTCGGCGCCCCAGCGCAGGGCTTCGCGGAAGCTGGGCGCTCCCACGGGGATGATCATCAGCTCTTGCAGGTCGAGGTTGTTGTTGGCGTGTGCGCCGCCGTTGACCACGTTCATCATCGGCACGGGCATCTGCACCGCGCTCATGCCACCGAAGTAGCGGTACAGCGGCAGGCCGGCTTCTTCGGCGGCGGCTCGGGCCACAGCCATCGACACGGCGAGCATGGCGTTGGCGCCCAGGCGACCCTTGTTCTCGGTGCCGTCCAGGTCGATCAGGGTCTTGTCCAGAAAGGCCTGCTCAGAGGCGTCCAGGCCGAGCACGGCTTCGCTGATTTCGGTGTTGATGTTTTCCACCGCCTTGAGCACGCCCTTGCCCAGGTAGCGGCTCTTGTCGCGGTCGCGCAGCTCGATGGCTTCGCGGCTGCCGGTGGAGGCGCCCGACGGCACGGCCGCGCGACCCATGACGCCGCTCTCCAGCAGCACGTCGCATTCGACGGTGGGGTTGCCACGGCTGTCCAGCACTTCGCGGCCGACGATATCAACGATTGCGCTCATGATTTCCTTTCAAAGATGAAATTCAGGGGTGTTCAGAAGACCGGGGCGGCGACGCCCTCGACCAAGACCATGTTGAAAAATTCGGTGGCACCGGCCCGTTTGGCGCGGGCCTGACGGTACAACTCACCTTCGTAGAAGGCCTTGGCCTGCTCGAAACTGGGGAAGCGCAGCATGGCGATGCGCGCTGGCTGCCAGTGGCCTTCCATCACCTCGAACCGGCCGCCGCGCACCAGGTACTCGCCGCCAGCGGCTTTCACGGCAGCCGGCGCCTCGGCCATGTACTGCTTGTACCGTTCCATGTCGCTGATCTGCATGTCGACAATGATGTACGCACTCATTGGAAATGGTCCTCCAGCAGCGGGCTTTTCTTGACGACGGCGTCGAGCGCCACCAGCGTTTCCAGCAGCGCCTTCATGTGTTTCAGGGGCACGGCGTTCGGGCCGTCGGACCAGGCTTCGGCTGGGTTGGGGTGCGTTTCCATGAACAGACCGGCCACCCCGACGGCCACGCCCGCGCGGGCCAACACCGGCACCATCTCACGCGCGCCGCCGCTGACCGCGCCCAGGCCCCCAGGCTTCTGCACCGAGTGGGTCACGTCGAACACCACCGGCGCGCCGGTGGTGCGCATTTCGGCCAGGCTGGTCATGTCGGCCACGAGGTTGTTGTAGCCGAAGCTCACGCCACGTTCGCAGGCCAGAAAACGGTCTTCAGACAGGCCCGCTTCCTTTGCGGCAGCGCGGGCCTTGTCGATCACGTTCTTCATGTCCCAGGGCGCGAGGAACTGGCCCTTCTTGATGTTCACCGGCTTGCCCGACTGGGCCACGGCGCGGATGAAGTCGGTCTGGCGGCACAGGAAGGCGGGGGTCTGCAGCACGTCCACCACGCTGGCCACTTCGGCCACATGCGACGCGTCGTGCACGTCGGTCAGGACGGGCAATTGCAACTGGCGGCGCACCTCATCAAGGATATTCAGACCGGCGTCAATGCCCACGCCTCGCTGGCTGGTGCCCGACGACCGGTTGGCCTTGTCGAACGAACCCTTGTAGATCAGCGGAATGCCCAGCGCGGTGCAGGCCTCCTTGAGCTGGCCGGCGACGTCGAGGGACATCTGCAGGCCCTCGATCGAGCAGGTGCCGGCGATCAGGAAAAAGCGCTGATCCAGGCCGACGTCGAATCCGCAGAGTTTCATGGGCATGTCGCTCAGCCTTTCAGGCCACGGCCTTGAGCTTCTGTCGGCCGTGTTGTTCCACCGCCGCCTTGATGAAGGCGTTGAACAGCGGGTGACCGGCCCAGGGCGTGGACTTGAACTCGGGGTGGAACTGCACGCCGATGAACCACGGATGCACGGCCTTGGGCAACTCCACGATCTCGGTCAGCTGCTCGCGCTGCGTCAGCGCCGAGATCACCAGACCGGCCTTGCGCAGCTGGTCGAGGTAGTTGACGTTGGCTTCGTAGCGGTGGCGGTGGCGCTCGGTGACCACGTCGCCGTAGATGCTGTGGGCCAGCGAGTCTTTGGTCACGTCGGAACTCTGAGCGCCCAGCCGCATGGTGCCACCGAGGTCGGAACTGGCGTCGCGCGTCTGGATGCTGCCGTCGGCGTCTTTCCACTCGGTGATCAGCGCGATCACCGGGTGCGGCGTGGCCGGGTCGAATTCGGTGCTGTTGGCGTTTTTCAGACCGGCCACGTGGCGCGCGTATTCGATGGTGGCGACCTGCATGCCCAGGCAGATGCCGAGGTAAGGCACCTTGTGTTCGCGGGCAAAGCGGGCGGTGTTGATCTTGCCTTCCACCCCGCGCTGGCCGAAGCCGCCGGGCACCAGAATGGCGTCGTACTGCGCCAGCTTCTCAGCGGCGTCAGCGCCTTCCATGGTCTCGGAATCGAGGTGATCGATGGTCACGCGCACATGGTTGCGCATGCCGGCGTGGCGCAGGGCTTCGTTGACCGACTTGTAGCTGTCGGACAGGTCGACGTACTTGCCGACCATGGCGATCTTCACCTCGCCTTGCGGGTGCTCGGTCTCGTGCACCAGATCGTCCCAGCGCTTGAGGCTGGTGGGCGGCGTGTTCAGGCGCAGCTTGTCGCAGATCAGGCCGTCCAGGCCCTGCTCGTGCAGCATGCGCGGCACCTTGTAAATGGTGTCCACATCCCACATGCTGATCACGCCCCATTCGGGCACGTTGGTGAACAGCGAAATCTTGGCGCGTTCCTCTTCGGGAATGCGGCGGTCGGCGCGGCACAGCAGGGCATCGGCCGAGATGCCGATCTCGCGCAGCTTCTGCACCGTGTGCTGCGTGGGCTTGGTCTTCAACTCGCCGGCGGCCGCGATCCAGGGCAGGTAGGTCAGGTGCACGAAGGCCGAGTTGTTCGGGCCCATGCGCAGGCTCATCTGGCGCACGGCTTCAAGGAAGGGCAGGGACTCGATGTCGCCCACCGTGCCGCCGATCTCGACGATGGCCACGTCCACCGCGTCGGGCGTGCCGATGCCAGCGCCGCGCTTGATGAATTCCTGGATTTCGTTGGTGACGTGCGGGATCACCTGCACCGTCTTGCCGAGGTAGTCACCGCGGCGCTCTTTCTCCAGCACCGACTGGTAGATCTTGCCGGTGGTGAAGTTGTTGGTCTTCTTCATGCGCGTTTCGATGAAACGCTCGTAGTGACCCAGGTCCAGGTCGGTTTCGGCTCCGTCGTCGGTGACGAACACCTCACCGTGCTGGAAGGGCGACATGGTGCCCGGATCCACGTTGATGTACGGGTCGAGCTTGATGAGGGTGACGTTGAGGCCGCGCGATTCGAGGATCGCAGCCAGGGAAGCAGAAGCAATGCCCTTGCCAAGGGAGGACACCACACCGCCGGTGACGAACACAAATTTGGTCATGTCTCGGGCGAGCCAGTCGCTCGCAGGAGGTGGAAATGGCGATTATAAAGGGCGCCCTTTTCCTGCCCTCTCAGCCAGCGAAGCCGTCAGTGACCGGCTCGGGTTCAGTTGTTGCGACGCACGCGAAGCAGGAAATTGCGCACGAGCCGGCCGCCACCGCTCGCCTGAGCAGTCACGGTGATCAGGAAGTCTTCGTCGGCCGACGATGTGTTGTCGTAACACTCGGGGAAGCCCTTGCACGACTGGGTGATCAGGCCCGTGGCGGTGTTGATCTTCAGGTTGCTCGTGAGTGCCTTCGCGGCGTTCTCAGCGGCGTTCACACCCTCCACCTTGAACGAGTAGCTCAGGGTCTTGCCCTCGGGTGGCACCGCCGAGGTGTCGATGGCCCAGCGCGACTGGGTGGCTGTGTCTGCGGCGTAAGCGGGATTCTGCGTGCCGAAGTCGGCTTCGGTGCCGGTGTAGAACGAGCCGTTGGGCTTGAGCTTGTCCAGTGGGTGGTAGCTGTCGCTGTCGGCAAACCACAGGTTGGCCAAGGCCCCGCCGGTGGGCGCCGGGCCAGTGTCCTCAGCATCGTCCGAGCCGCCTCCGCAACCCGCCAGTATGACCACCAGGGAGAGGGAAGCCAGAAGGTTCAGATGGCCAGAAATGCGCATGGTATGTGGGTATGGGGAAAGGGGGGACCCGGCGATTATGGCTTCGCTCGAAAGGATGTTGAAAATCATTTCAAACTGCTACATTGCGCCCATGAACGATCTTGCCGGAAAACACATCGTCCTCGGGCTGTCGGGCGGCATTGCCTGCTACAAGGCCGCAGAGCTCTGCCGCACCTTGATCAAGGCCGGTTCCACGGTGCAGGTGGTCATGACCGAGGCGGCCGCCCAGTTCATCACGCCCGTGACCATGCAGGCGCTCTCGGGCCGGCCGGTGTTCAGTTCCCAATGGGACGACCGCACCTCGGCCGGTGTGGACAACAACATGCCGCACATCAACCTGAGCCGGGAGGCCGACGCCATCGTGGTGGCGCCCGCCAGCGCCGACTTCATGGCCAAGCTGCTGCACGGCCGGGCAGACGATCTGCTGAGCCTGATGTGCCTGGCCCGTCCCACCGGCAAGGTGCCACTGATCCTGGCCCCGGCCATGAACCGCGAGATGTGGGCCCACCCGGCCACGCAGCGCAATGTGGCGCAGTTGCGCAGCGATGGCGCCACCGTGCTCGACGTGGGCGCGGGCGACCAGGCCTGCGGTGAAACCGGCGACGGGCGCATGCTCGAACCCGAGGAGCTGCTCTACGAAATTCAACGCTTCTTCACGCCCAAGCTGCTCGCGGGGCAGCAGGTGCTGGTGAGCGCCGGCCCTACCTTCGAGGCCATCGACCCGGTGCGGGGGCTGACCAACCTGTCGAGCGGGAAGATGGGCTTTGCCATCGCGCGCGCAGCGCATGAGGCGGGGGCGCACGTGACGCTGGTGGCCGGGCCCGTGAGCCTGCCGACGCCGCGCGGGGTGGGGCGCATCAATGTGAAGTCGGCGCTCAACATGCAGAAGACGCTCAACGTGCTGAGCCAGTCGGCCACGGTCTTCATCTCGGCCGCCGCCGTTGCCGACTGGCGCCCGGCCGAGACGGCGGTGCAGAAGATCAAAAAGGACGGTTCGGGCCATGTGCCCACACTGTCTTTCGTTGAGAACCCCGACATCCTTGCGGGCATCGCGATGAGCCAGCGCTCGCTCAACAAGATGCTGTTCTGCGTGGGCTTTGCCGCAGAGAGCCAGGACCTGCTGACCCACGCCCAGGCCAAGCGGCTGCGCAAGGGGGTGCCATTGCTGGTGGGCAACATCGGGCCCGACACCTTCGGCCAGGACGACAACGCCTTGCTGCTGGTCGACGAACAGGGCAACACCGAGCTGCCCCGGGCGTCGAAGCTGTCGCTGGCCCGGCAACTCGTGGCCGAGATCGCTCGGCGCCTGCCGGTTCCCGCCGCCGCAGAGCCTGCCAAGGCGTCCTGACAGCGCGCTCCGGGTGCCTTGTGCGCCCCAGAAGACGGCCATATTATCCAATAATAATTGCATGCTTATTTTTGAATGATTGAGGCCGTCAAGGACGGCATCCCGCTCGATGGCGCGAAGACACTGGTATGAAAGGCCCCCGCGTCGCCAGCCGCGCCAAGACAATGGCCGGGTTTGACAGCAACATCGGGAAGTACACCAGCATGGCTTACCTGGAGGCGGAGAAAGAAGCCTTCTGAGTTGGTGTTCTTTTGGGGTTGTTTGAGCCGTTTTTCTTTGGGTGCAACACCTCGCGGCTGCGGCAGGCGCTGTCCGGTGGGGACTCATCCTGGGTGGTCAGCTTCGCCGACTTCGCTGAGCCCACCCGTCTGGGGCCGGCGCGGCCAAACTCTCTTCGTTCGCTTCGCTCCCTCCGTTCAGACAGTGGCCGCGAGTCAGTTGACGAAGCGCGCACTTGCGCGCCCGGCCCCACACGGGCGGACACAGCCACCCCGGAAAGTCGCCCCCACCGCACAGCGCCTGCCGCAGCAATAGACGTTTAGGTATTCCACCGTTCGTGCGCCAACACGTTGTTTGCCAAGGCGTGTGCGCTCAGGCCGCAGCGCGCCATGTGAGGCGCCGAGAAGCGCAGGGGCCGTGGCCGCGCGCGCAGCGCGCTTCGTCAACTGATTCGTCGCCATGTCTGAGCAGAGAGAGCGCAGCGAACGGCGCGAGTTTGGCGACGGGGCCACGGCCGCGAGCATCGCAGGGGAGTCGGTGCGCAGCGCCGGCCGCTTCACTCAAGCGCTGCGGCCTGAGCGCACACGCCTTGGCCGCGAGGTGCGCGATCGAACCTGTCCCTACATGGTGGGTTCTACCTCCACCAAGGCAGCAACCGCTTCATCGCAGCCACCTCCCCACTGTGGTCGGCTGCATAGCCGGGCAGGTGGTTGAGGTGCGACTGCCAGCGTGCGCTGCGCAGCAAGGCCAGCAGCCGTTGCACGGCCGGTTGTTCCAGGGCGGACTTCAAACACACCAGCAGGTAACGCTCTTCGGTCAAAGGCACGAAACCCAGGCCTTGGCTGCGCGCGGCGTACTCGGTGCCCAGGCCCACGTCGGCGTCGCCGCTGGCCACCGCGTGCGCCACCGCGGCATGCGACGACTCCACGCGCTCGAACCCTTGAATGGCCTTGGGGTCGAGACCGCGCTGGGTGAGCAACTCTTCCAGCAGCAAGCGCGTGCCGGTGCCGCGCGCCCGGTTGACAAAGCGCGCACCAAGCTGCGCCACGTCTTCCATATCGCTCAGCCGCAGAGGATTGCCGGGCGCCACCATCAGGCCCTGCGAGCGCCGCGCGAAGCCGATGATCTTGTGGGTGCCGGGCTTGAGCAGCGGGCGGTAGGTGCGCGCGCTCAGGCTGCTCGCGTCGGCGAAGGGCTGGGTGTGAAAACCGGCCAGCAGGCAACGCCCTTCGTTGAGCGCCCGGATCGCATCCACGCTGCCGGTGGAACGGATGTCGAGGTGCAGGCGCTGGTCTTCGGTCGGGGTGGAGGGCAGGGCGGCGGCGAGTTCCTGCAGCTCGATCAACGCGTGGTCGTGGCTGGCGTAGAGCGTGAGCAGCTCGCTGCCCGGGCCGGGCGAGGTGGTCTCGAAGGCGCGTGAGAAGGCGCGCTCCAGTTCGGCGCGCAAGGCCTCCACCTGCGGACCCAGGCGCGCCTGCGCCAGGCGCTCGGCCATCAGCAGGCGCTGGCCAAAGGGCGACAGCTGCGCCGCTTGGCCCCGCTCCCACACGATCAGCTCGTGGCCGAGCTGGGTCTCCCAGTCTTTGAGCTGACCCCACACATGGCGGTACGACAGACCCAGCTGGCGCGCCGCGGCCGAAATCGACCCGTGCGCGCGCACCGCCTGCAGCACGTCCATCATGCTGTTGCGCAGCAGGGCCGGGCCGTTGGGCCGTTCGGGTCGCTCGGCGCTGAGCGAGTAGGACATCTCGATGCGTCTCATGGGCGGCAAGTGTGCCTCAGCGCTTCGGGGATTGGCTTGACCCCTATGCACGCCATTTCATACCTAGTTGCCACGTACTCTCAAAGGCCGTTTGTGCGCTTATGCTGCGGCGCAGCTATGAACACCTTCACCGACAGCGTCACCACCGCGCTGCAACTCATCCTCGACGGCGACGCCGCACTCTGGGCCATCGTGTCGCGCTCGCTCGCGGTGAGCGCCACCGCCTGCCTGCTGGCCTGCAGCATGGGTTTGCTGCTCGGCGCCTGGCTGGCCGTGGCGCGTTTCCCCGGCCGCTCGGTGGTGCTCACGCTGCTCAACACCTTCCTCGCTATTCCCTCGGTGGTGGTGGGCCTGGTGATCTATCTGCTGCTGTCGCGCTCGGGCCCGCTGGGTTTTCTGGGCTGGCTGTTCAGCTTTCAGGCCATGGTGCTGGCGCAGGCCATCCTGGTGCTGCCGCTGGTGACCGCGCTCACGCGCCAGGTGGTGGAGGACGCCGACCGCGACCACGGTGAACAACTCGGCTCGCTGGGCGCGGGTCTGGGCCTGCGCAGCCTGCTCATGGCCTGGGACGAGCGCTATGCGCTACTCACGGTGCTGATCACCGCCTTCGGTCGCGCCGTGTCCGAGGTGGGCGCGGTGATGATCGTCGGCGGCAACATCGACGGCTTCACCCGCGTCATGACCACCGCCATCGCGCTCGAAACCAGCAAGGGCGACCTGCCGCTCGCGCTCGGGCTGGGCCTCGTGCTGCTGGCCGTGGTGCTGCTGCTCAACAGCGGGGTGGCGCTGCTGCGCCGCTGGCGCGAACACCTCGACGGTGGCGATCTGCGCATGGCCACCACATGAGGATCGAGCAACCCGGCGTCGGTCCCACCGCCAGCGAACTCGAGCGCAAGCCGGTTGTGCTCACGCTGAAGGCGGTGCACGTGAGCCTGGGCCCAGCCGCGCAGGTGGAGGCGCTGCGCCAGATCACCCTGTCCATCCAGGCGGGCGAGCGCGTCGCGCTGGTCGGCCCCAACGGCTGTGGCAAGAGCACCCTGCTGCGCGCGCTGCACGGCTTGCTACCCATCGCATCCGGCGAGCGGCAGGTGCCTCGGGCCTCGCGCATCGCCATGTTGTTCCAGCGCCCACACATGCTGCGCATGTCGGTGCGGCGCAACCTGCAGCTGGGCCTGTGGCTCAGCGGCGTGCCCTGGGGGCAGACGCGCGAGCGCGCGCACCAGGCGCTGGCCCGGGTGGACTTGCTTCATCTGGCGGAGCGCAACGGCCGCGCGCTCTCGGGCGGGCAGCAGCAGCGCGTGGCGCTGGCGCGTGCCTGGGCCCTCCAGCCCGACGTGTGGCTGCTCGACGAGCCCACCGCCAGCCTCGATCCGCACGCCAAGCGCGACGTGGAGGCGCTGATCGCCGACTTCAGCGACGAGGTGCCCGCCCCGCACCGACTGCCGCCCACGCTGGTGTTCGCCAGCCACAACCTCGGCCAGGTCAAGCGCCTGGCCAGCCGCGTCATCTACCTGGAGCAGGGGCAACTGCTGGCCGACCTGCCCGTGAATCATTTTTTCAACCACGCCTTCCTGGAGGCGCACTGCCCCCAGGCCCATCTGTTCGTCAAAGGAGAAACACAATGAATTTGAATCATCCCCGCCGCACCATGGTGCGACTGCTGGTCGCCGCCGGTATGGTGTCTGCTGGCCTTCTGGCCAGCAGCTCCGCGCTCGCGCAGAGCAGCATCGTCGTGGCGTCCACCACGTCCACCGAACAGTCGGGCCTGTTTGGTTACCTGTTGCCCGAGTTCAAGAAGGCCACCAACATCGACGTGAAGGTCGTGGCGCTGGGCACCGGCCAGGCCATCGACATGGCGCGCCGCGGCGATGCCGATGTACTGTTCGTGCACGACAAGGTGGCCGAAGAGAAGTTCGTGGCCGACGGCTTTGCTGCCAAGCGCCAGGAGGTCATGTACAACGACTTCGTGCTGATTGGCCCCAAGGCCGACCCGGCCGCCACCAAAGGCAACGACATCGTGGCCGCGCTCAAGAAGGTCGCCACCGGCAACGCGCCCTTCATCTCGCGTGGCGACAAGAGCGGCACGCACGCCGCCGAGCTGCGCTTCTGGAAGATGACCGACACCGACGCCAACAAAGGTTCGGGCTACAAAGAATGCGGTTGCGGCATGGGCCCCGCCCTCAACATCGGCGCCAGCAGCGGCGCCTACGTGCTGGCCGACCGCGGCACCTGGCTCAACTTCAAGAACCGCGCCGACATGGTGGTGCTGGTCGAAGGCGACAAGCGCCTGTTCAACCAGTACGGCGTGATGCTCGTGAGCGCCGCCAAACACCCGCAGGTGAAAACCGCCGACGGCCAGAAGTTCGTCGACTGGGTGACCGGCGCCGCTGGGCAGAAAGTCATTGCCGACTACAAGATCGGTGGCGAGCAGCTGTTCTTCCCGAACGCGGCCTCAGCCGCCCGCTGACTTCACTTCATCGCTCTGTACGCTGACGGCGTGAGCCCCACCGATTTGCGGAACTGGCGTGTGAACGATGCCTGGTCGGCGTAGCCACACGTCAGAGCGACTTCGCTGATCGGGTCACGCGAATGGCGCAACAAGTCGCACGCCCGCTCGATGCGCGCCCGAAGCACGTACTGCCCCGCCGTCACACCAAACAGGCCGCGAATGCGCTGGTCCAGCTGAAACACCGACAGGCCGGCCAGCGCGGCCAGCTCTTCCAGCGGCAGGGGTGAGTCCAGGTGCTGCGCAACGTGCTCGATGACGCGCGACACCGCAGCCGCCTCCTTCGTGGAACCCATGGGCTGCTGGATGTCGCGCGACAACCCGGCCAGCCCGACGATGCGGCCTTGCGGGTCGGTGACCGCCACCTTCCAGGTGAGGCACCAGCCCGGTTGCCGGTTGCCGTACAGGTGCAGCTCCAACTGAGCATTGATCGGAGGGCCGCCTTGCAGGACGCGTTGGTCCTGTTGCGAAAACCCGGAGCCCAGCGGGAGCGGGAACACCTGTTCCGCCGTCTGGCCGATCAGTTCCGCCTTGTGCTCGAAGCCGCAGCGCTGAACCAGGGTGTGGTTGACCGCCGTGTAGCGCCCCTGCGTGTCCTTCAGGAAGAACACGGTGTCGGGCACGTGGTCGAACAGCAGGTCGCCCCGGAAGAACCCGTGGTCGATCAGGAGCCCTGGTGACAGGGGCGCTGGCAGAGAAACATCCATGGCATTGAGGCCCGACCGTTTGTGCAATTTCCCCAGTCGGCGCCCCACTTTCCGACAAGACATGGCGCGCCCAAACTGCGAGACTGCCGGCAGCTTAACAGTCACTTGAACGGAGCAACCACCCATGAGCAGCAGCATTTTCAGCGGCACCATCCCCGCCTTGATGACCCCTTGCACGCCCGACCGGCAACCGGATTTCGACGCCCTGGTCCAGACCGGCCGCGACCTCATTGGCGCCGGCATGTCGGCCCTGGTGTACTGCGGTTCCATGGGCGACTGGCCCTTGCTGAGCGACGAGCAGCGCATGCAAGGCGTCGAGCGCCTGACCAACGCCGGCCTGCCCGTGATCGTGGGCACCGGGGCGCAGAACACGGCCCGCGCCAGCGCGCTGGCCGCCCACGCCAAGGCCTGCGGCGCCAAGGGGCTCATGATCATTCCCCGCGTGCTGTCGCGCGGCAACTCGGCGGCGGCCCAGCGCGCCCACTTTGCCGACATCCTCACCGCTGCGGTCGACCTGCCCAGCGTGATCTACAACAGCCCCTACTACGGCTACGAAACCAAGGCCGACCTGTTCTTTGAGCTGCGCTCGCGCTTCCCCCACCTGATCGGCTTCAAAGAGTTCGGCGGCGCGGCTTCGTTGCGTTACGCGGCGGAGCACATCACCTCGCGCGATGCGGGCGTGACGCTGATGGTCGGTGTGGACACGCAGGTGTTCCACGGCTTCGTCAACTGCGGCGCGAAGGGCGCCATCACCGGCATCGGCAACGTGCTGCCCAAGGAAGTGCTGCAACTGGTGGCCCTTTGCGAGCAGGCGGCCAGCGGCGACGTGCTGGCCCGCCAACAGGCGCTTGAGCTGGAGGCGGCGCTGGCGGTGCTGTCGTCTTTTGACGAAGGCGTGGACCTGGTGCTGTACTTCAAGCACCTCATGGTGCTGCAGGGCCACGCGGAATATGCCCTGCATTTCAACCCCAGCGATGCGCTGTCGGACAGCCAGAAGAACTACGCCACGGGCCAGTTCGAACTCTTCAAACGCTGGTACGCCAGCTGGCCAGGGAGGGCCTGAACATGACACCGAAGATGGCACCGAACATGACGCGCATCGAGATGCAGGTCATCGACTCCCACACCGAGGGCGAGCCCACGCGGCTGGTGGTGGCCGGTGGGCCTCCGCTGGGCAATGGTTCCTTGATCGAGCGCAAAGCCCTTTTTGCCCGCGACTTCGACCACTACCGCGTGCTGGCCGCCAACGAGCCGCGCGGCTACGACGCGGTGGTCGGCGCCCTGTTGTGTGAACCGGTGGACAGCAGCTGCGCCGCCGGCCTGATCTTCTTCAACAACACCGGCTACATCGGCATGTGTGGCCACGGCACCATCGGCGCCGCCGTCACGCTCGCCCACATGGGTCGCATCGGCCCGGGCGTGCACCGCTTCGAAACACCGGTCGGCGTGGTGAGCGTGGACCTCCGGTCCGCCAACGAAGTGACGATCCAGAACGTCGAGAGCCAGGTCTTCCGGCGCGAGGTCGAGATCGACGTGCCCGGCCTGGGCCGCGTGGTGGGCGACGTGGCCTGGGGCGGCAACTGGTTCTTTTTGTGCCACAGCACGCCCTGCGAGCTGACGCTGCAGAACGTGGGCGAACTCACCCGCCAGGCCGAGGCCGTCAAGGTGACGCTGGTGCGCGACGGCATCACTGGGCGTGATGGTGCCGAGATCGACCACATCGAGTTCTTCGGCCCCGCGGTGGCCGCCGACGCGCACAGCCGCAACTTCGTGCTGTGCCCCGGCGGCGCCTACGACCGCTCCCCTTGCGGCACCGGCACCAGCGCTAAGCTGGCCTGCCTGGCCGCCGCCGGCAGGCTGCAACCGGGCGACACCTGGGTGCAGGAAAGCGTGATCGGCAGTCGCTTCGAGGCCAGCTACCAGCCCACGGAACACGGCGTCATCCCCAGCATCACCGGGCGCGCCTACGTCACCGCCGAAGCGCGGCTGATCGCCGACCCGGCCGACCCCTTGCTGCCGGCGGCGTTCCGCGCGGCAATGGCCTGACAACGCATGACATCTGCCCCTCAAACCGAGCCCGCCAGCGCCGATGTGGCGGTGGTGGGCGCCGGCATCATCGGCCTCTCGGTGGCGATGCACCTGGTGGCCCAGGGCCGCTCGGTGCTGCTGATCGACCGCAAAGGCATTGCCCTCGAAACCAGCGCCCAGAACGCCGGTGCGCTGGCCTTTTCCGACATCCTGCCCCTGGCCTCGCCGCGCATCCTGCGGCAGGCACCGCGCTGGTTGCTCGACCCGCTGGGGCCCTTGGCCATCCGCCCGGGCTACGCGCTGCAGATGCTGCCCTGGCTGCTGCGCTTCGGCCTGGCCAGCCGGCCGTCGGCCTACCGGGCGAGCCTGCAGGCGCAGACGCAGCTGATGCAGCTGGCCGCGCCCGCGTTTCACGCCATGCTGGCGCGCGCGAAGGCATCGCACATGATCCGCCAGGACGGCTCCTTGCAGGTCTATGAAAGTGATGCCGAGTTCCGCTCCAGCCTCGCGGGCTGGCAGCTGCGCGCCGAAGCGGGCATCGCCTTCGAGCATGTGAAGGGCGAGCGGCTTCGGGCGCTGCAACCGGGCCTCGCCAGCTCCATCATTGCGGGCACCTTCGTGCCGCACTGGGAAACTGTGAGCGACCCGTTCGAGGTGGCTTCGGCGCTGGGGCGCCATGTGATGCAGACGGGCGCCGCCTGGTGCCAGGGGGAGGTGCGGTCTATCGCCGTGCGCGAGGGTGGTGTGAAACTGCAGCTCGCTCAGGGCGAGGCCGTGCGTGCCAAGCAGGCGGTGATCGCCACCGGCGCGTGGTCGCGCCATCTGGCGGCCCAGTTGGGCGATGCCATCCCGCTGGACACCGAGCGCGGCTACAACACCACGCTGCCGCCCGGGGCGTTCGACCTCCAGCGCCAGATCATTTTTGGCGCCCACGGTTTTGTGGTCACGCCGCTGTCGACCGGCATCCGGGTCGGTGGAGCGGTGGAACTGGGCGGGCTCAAGCTGCCGCCCAACTTCAAACGGTCGGCCCACATGCTGGAGAAGGCCTCGCGCCTGCTGCCGGGGCTGCAAACCGAGGGCGGCACGCAGTGGATGGGCTACCGCCCCTCGCTGCCCGACTCGCTGCCCGTCATCGGGCACGCCAGGGCGAGCCGGCAGGTGGTGTATGCGTTCGGGCACGGGCACCTGGGCCTGACGCAAAGCGGCGCCACCGGGCAGCTGGTGGCCGAGTTGCTGTCGGGGCAAGCACCGTCGATTCCGCTCGAACCCTTCCGGCCCGACCGGTTTTAACGCACCATCGCCACGCCCTTGATCTGCGCATAGACCGCCAGGCCGGGCGCGATGCCCAGCCGCTCGCAAGAGAGCCGGCTGATGCGCGAGAGCAGGCGCGTGCCTTGCCCCAGGTGCAGCCCCACCAGCACCTGGCCCGGGCCGTCTTCGCTCACCTCGGTCACCGTGGCAGGCAGGATGTTGAGCACGCTGGTCTGCTCGGGCAACACCCGCGAGATGCTCACGTCACGCGCCTGGATGCGCACGCGCACCGGCGTGCACTCGGGCAGCGGCGTGGCCCGCGTCTGCGGCAGCAGTAGCGTACCGCCGTCAAAGCGCAGCTCACACAAACCGCTCTCGCTGTGCAGCCCGCAGGTGACGGCCTCCACCAGCGCGCCCGCGCTGTCGCCGTGCGCCAGCGGCAGGTCGGCGCGGGTCATCAGCTCGATCACCGGCCCCTGCGCCAACACCTGGCCCTGCTCCAGCAGCACCACGTGGTCGGCCAGCCGCGCCACCTCGTCCACCGAGTGCGTCACATACACCACCGGCAAGTCCAGCGCCTCGTGCAGTTGCTCCAGCCACGGCAGTATTTCGGCCTTGCGCGCCGCATCCAGCGCGGCCAGCGGCTCGTCCATCAGCAGCACGCGCGGGCTCGCGGCCAGGGCGCGGGCGATGGCCACACGCTGGCGCTCGCCGCCTGAGAGCTCGTGGGGCCGGCGGCTCAGTAGGTGGTGGATGCCCAGCAGATCCAGGCCGTGGTCCCAGCCGTGGCGGCGCTCGGCCGCGGGCGTGCGGTCAAAGCCGAAACGCAGGTTGCCCTCGACCGTGAGGTGCCCGAACAGGCTCGCCTCCTGAAACACATAGCCCACGGCCCGGCGGTGCACAGGCACGAAGAGGCCGCGCTCGCTGTCTTGCCACACCTGGCCGCCCACCACCACGCGGGCCCGGGCCGAGGGCTCCAGCCCGGCGAGTACGCGCAGGCAGCTCGTCTTGCCGCTGCCCGAGGGGCCGAAGAGCACGGTGATGCCGTGGGCGGGCAGCTGCAGGCTCACGTTCAGCGTGAAGCCGGGGCGCTGCAGGTGGGCTGTGAGTTGCAGGGCATCCCCGCTTACTGGACCACCTTCGCCCTGCGGGCTCCGGTGCGAGCTGGCTTGGGAACGGCCCGGCGCTGCGCTCATGCGCGCCCCCCGTTCGCAGAGCCAGAGCGCCCGCCCGTTGTAGAGCTGCAGCGCCAGCAGCACCACAAAGGCAAAGCCCAGCATCACGGCGGCGAGGCGGTGCGCGTCGGCGTATTCGAGCGCCTCCACGTGGTCGAAGATCTGCACCGACACCACGCGCGTCACGCCCGGGATGTTGCCGCCCACCATCAGCACCACGCCAAACTCGCCCACCGTGTGGGCAAAACTCATGATGGTGCCGGTGATCAGGCCGGGCTTGCACAGCGGCAGCACCACGTTGAAAAACGTGTCCAGCGGCGAGGCGCGCAGGCTGGCCGCTGCCTCCAGCGGCCGCTCACCCAGCGCCTGCATGCTGTTCAGCACCGGCTGCACCATGAACGGCAGCGAATACAACACCGAGCCCACCACCAGCCCGGCAAACGTGAAGGGCAGGGTGGGCAGGCCCAGCGCCAGCATTGCCTGGCCCAGCGGCCCTTGCGGCCCCAGCGTGACCAGCAAATAAAAGCCCAGCACCGACGGCGGCAACACCAGTGGCAGCGCCACCAGCGCCCCCACCGGCTTCACCCACCATCGCCTCGAACGCGCCAGCCACCAGGCCAGCGGCGTGCCCAGCAACAACAAAATCAGCGTGGTCAGCCCGGCGACCTGAAGGGTCAGCCAGATCGCCTGGAGATCGCTCGGGGTCAGCAGCACAGCCTCAAACCCCGTAGCCATAGGAGCGGATCAGCTCCTTGATGTTCGGGCTCTGCAGCAGCTTGATGAGGGCTTGCGCCGCCTCGTTGTTTTCGCCGCGCTTGAGCACCACCGCGTCCTGGCGGATCGGGTCGTGCAGCGCCGGCGGCACCACCCACATCGAGCCCTCCTTCATGCGCCCACCCACCAACACCTGCGACATCGCCACAAAGCCCACATCGGCGTTGCCGGTCTTCACAAAACCGAAGGTCTGGCCGATGCTCTCGCCTTGCACCAGCTTCGGCGCGAGCGCCGCACCCAGGCCCAGTCGTCCTATCACCTGCACCGCCGCCGCGCCGTAGGGGGCGGTCTTGGGGTTGGCGTAAGCCACCTTGCCCAGGTCGGCCGCCTTCAGCACCTCGCCTTTCGCGTCCACCCGGCCCGCCTTGACCGACCACAGCACCAGCTGGCCGGTGGCGTAGGTGAAGCGGGTGCCGGGCTGCGTGAGGCCGTCTTTCTCAAGCATCTCAGGCCGTTCGTTGTCGGCAGAGAGGAACACATCAAACGGCGCGCCGTTTTTGATCTGCGTGTAGAACGCGCCGGAGGCACCGGTGGAAACCTTCAGCGTGTGGCCCGTGGTCTTTTCCAGCACGGCGGCGATGGCCTTGATGGGCTCGGCGAAGTTGGCGGCGACGGCGATCTGGGCTTCGGCGGCGTGGGTTGTGGTGTGGGCGAGCGCGGCGAAGAGTATGGCGGTGAGATGGCGGATTGGCAGGGGCATGGTGACCTCGTATCGGTGTGGGGCACGGCCTCGGCGGCTCGTTATCCAAAAATGGAATAGCGAGTGTAGCGGTGGTCGTCCGGACGTGGCAGGCGAAGCTGCACCTGCGGTTGTTGTTTGGCCAGCCCCTTGACTGCCCGATGTACACTAATTCGGCAGAAATGAATCAGAGTGCGCGTGCAAATGCCCAATAAATTGTGAACCGGGCATCATCTCCCTTCAATAGCATCCGGAAGGCGTTGGCCTGCGGACCGGTCTGGCCAACAGGTTGGTGTCTGATTTTAATTGCTCTGAGCAGGCCCGGATCTGCTGGATTGATTCAATGCTTTTCATTTCGTAGCAATTGATTGTCGGGGTACCGAAGAGGTGGCGGTACTGCCCTTGTGATCACCGCTTCGTTGGCTGTCGGCTACGGGTGAATGATCGTGGAAATTTCCTGAATGGAATTATTTTATGTTTGGTGTGCCGAAATTTGCCCTGACCGCAGAAAATTCATCATGGGGCACAAGAGTCATCCTGTCATTGGCTGGATCTGTGCTGCTTTCCGCAGGCTTTGCTGTTTATCTTCTCGGAGCCCCGGTTCTGGATGTGGACAATACAGGCTGGATATGGGGTGATCTGTCTCTGATGCACTTGGCATGGGTGCAATTTCTTGCTGGTGATGAAAAGGGGTGGTTGTCCACCACGGCTTTCTCTTTTCCGCTGTCGCTCGGTGTTGCACTTTTTGATCCGTTGCCGATCTTTCTGCTGGCGGCTCAATCGTTGGTTTCTGTTGCTGATATTGAACGACAGTATCTAGGGAACGTCTGCAGAACCGTCGCCACTGGCACGGGATGTGCGAGATTGACGTTATGAAACAGATGAGCCTGAGCGAGAGCGGATTCGAGCGCAAGACCAAGAGAACGCGCAAGCGCGAGTTCCT
>NZ_MUNZ01000082.1 GCF_002001205.1 Hydrogenophaga sp. A37 | reverse complement strand
CGAACTTGGCCGCCAGCACGGTGGTGATGGCCGCCGTCAGCGTCGTCTTGCCATGGTCCACGTGACCAATGGTGCCCACATTCACGTGCGGCTTGGTCCGCTCAAATTTCTCTTTTGCCATTTTTCAATTCCTAGAAAGAACAAACCCGTGTCATGGTTTTAGGTCTGCACCACACTGCTGGTTCGCCCCGCACGGGGACAGGGCGGCGCGTGATCGCAGACCGGCTTAAATTACTTGGAGCGCGCGGCAACAATGGCTTCGGCCACGTTGCGCGGAGCTTCGGAGTAGTGCTTGAACTCCATCGTGTAAGTGGCACGGCCTTGGGTCGCAGAGCGCAGCGAGGTCGAGTAACCGAACATTTCGGACAGGGGCACTTCTGCCTTGATGGCCTTGCCGCCACCGACCATGTCTTCCATGCCCTGCACCATGCCACGGCGGCTGGAGAGGTCGCCCATCACGGTACCGGCGTAGTCTTCCGGCGTTTCCACTTCCACAGCCATCATGGGCTCAAGGATCACGGGCTGGGCTTTGCGGCAGCCTTCCTTGAAACCAAAGATCGCAGCCATCTTGAAGGCCAGTTCGTTCGAGTCCACGTCATGGTACGAACCGAAGTGCAGCGTGACCTTGACGTCCACCACCGGGTAACCGGCCAACACGCCTTGACCCAGGGCTTCGTTCACGCCCTTCTCCACGGCGGGAATGAATTCGCGCGGAACCACACCGCCCTTGATGGCATCGACGAATTCGAAGCCTTTGCCAGGCGCTTGCGGCTCGATTTTCAGGACGACGTGACCATACTGGCCCTTGCCACCGGACTGGCGCACGAACTTGCCTTCGGCTTCTTCCACGGTGCCGCGGATGGTTTCGCGGTAGGCCACCTGCGGCTTGCCCACGTTGGCTTCCACACCGAACTCGCGCTTCATGCGATCGACGATGATTTCCAGGTGCAACTCGCCCATGCCGGCGATGATGGTCTGGCCCGATTCTTCGTCGGTGCGCACGCGGAACGACGGATCCTCAGCGGCCAGGCGGTTCAGAGCAATGCCCATCTTTTCCTGGTCGGCCTTGGTCTTGGGTTCGACGGCCTGGGCAATCACCGGCTCAGGGAACACCATGCGCTCCAACGTGATGATGGCGGACGGGTCGCACAGGGTTTCACCCGTGGTCACGTCTTTCAGACCCACGCAGGCAGCGATGTCGCCGGCGCGGATTTCCTCCACTTCCTGGCGGTTGTTGGCGTGCATCTGCACGATACGGCCAATGCGCTCTTTCTTGCCTTTGACCGCGTTGTACACGGTGTCGCCCTTCTTGAGCACACCGGAATACACGCGCACGAAGGTCAGCTGACCCACAAACGGGTCGGTCATCAGCTTGAATGCGAGAGCAGACAACTTTTCGTCGTCGCTGGCCCTGCGGCTGGTCGGTGCTTCGTCTTCGTCGGTGCCGCCAACCGGGGGAATGTCCACCGGCGAAGGCAGCAGTTCAACCACGGCGTCCAGCATGCGCTGCACACCTTTGTTCTTGAACGCGGTCCCGCACAGCATGGGCTGAATTTCGCAGGCCAGGGTGCGGGCGCGCAGACCGGCGGTGATTTCCTCTTCAGAGAGGTCGCCCTCTTCGAGGTATTTGTTCATCAACTCTTCGGTGGCTTCGGCAGCCGCTTCCACCATCTTCTCGCGCCACTCTTTGGATTGCTCGAGCAGGTGCGCCGGGATTTCTTCGAAGGTGAATTTCATGCCCTGCGAAGCTTCGTCCCAGATGATGGCCTTCATCTTGCGCAGATCCACCACGCCGGTGAAGTGCTCTTCGGCGCCAATCGGGATCACGATCGGAACTGGGGTTGCCTTCAGGCGCAGCTTCATCTGCTCGACGACCTTGAAGAAGTTGGCACCGGTGCGGTCCATCTTGTTCACAAAGGCCAGCCGTGGCACCTTGTATTTGTTGGCTTGGCGCCAGACAGTTTCCGACTGGGGCTGCACGCCACCCACGGCACAATACACCATGCAGGCGCCGTCCAGCACGCGCATGGAGCGCTCCACCTCGATGGTGAAGTCCACGTGGCCAGGGGTGTCGATGATGTTGAAACGGTGCTCAGGGAACGAGTTGTCCATGCCCTTCCAGAAGCAGGTCGTGGCAGCGGACGTGATCGTGATGCCACGCTCCTGCTCCTGCTCCATCCAGTCCATGGTGGCTGCGCCGTCGTGCACTTCACCGATCTTGTGGTTCACACCCGTGTAAAACAGGATGCGCTCGGTGGTCGTGGTCTTGCCGGCGTCGATGTGCGCCGAAATACCGATGTTGCGATAACGCTCAAGAGGCGTATTGCGTGCCATGAAAATTCTCCAAAATTAAGTACCAAAGCCCGCAACCCTTTTTGGGGCAGCGGGCTTGCTTCTGACAAAGCTGGCGGGCTCGACTGAAGCCCGCAAAAGATCAGAAGCGGAAGTGGCTGAATGCCTTGTTGGCTTCGGCCATGCGGTGCACTTCGTCACGCTTCTTCATGGCGCCGCCACGGCCTTCGGTGGCCTCGATCAGCTCGTTGGCCAAGCGCATGGCCATGGACTTTTCGCTGCGCTTGCGGGCAGCCTCTTTGATCCAACGCATGGACAAAGCCAGGCGACGGACAGGACGCACCTCAACAGGCACCTGGTAGTTGGCACCACCTACGCGGCGGGACTTGACTTCCACCATGGGCTTGACGTTGTTAATGGCAATGGAGAAGGCTTCAACCGGGTCTTTGCCGGTCTTTTTCTCGATCTGCTCCAGGGCACCATAGATGATGCGCTCGGCGACAGCTTTCTTGCCGCCTTCCATGATCACGTTCATGAACTTGGAGAGTTCGACGTTGCCGAACTTGGGATCCGGCAGGATTTCACGTTTAGGGACTTCGCGACGACGTGGCATTTCTACACCTCAAAATTGCTTCAGTTGGCGTCTTTTCAGACACCGCGAGAACCCAGCAAGGCCCTCACTTACTCGACCCGACGCCGACATGGCGCTTTGGGGTCACTACGTTCGACACAGCTTGCCGGCCGGTCAAACACCGAAAAACCAGGATTACTTGGCCTTGGGCTTCTTCGCACCGTACTTGGAGCGCGACTGCTTGCGGTCCTTCACACCCTGCAGATCCAAAGAACCGCGCACGATGTGATAACGCACACCAGGCAAGTCCTTGACACGACCACCGCGAACCAGCACGACGCTGTGTTCCTGCAGGTTGTGGCCCTCGCCACCGATGTAGGAGATGACCTCAAAACCGTTGGTCAGGCGCACCTTGGCGACCTTACGCAGAGCGGAGTTGGGCTTCTTGGGAGTCGTGGTGTACACACGGGTGCACACACCGCGACGCTGCGGAGAATTTTCCATGGCCGGGCTCTTGGATTTGGTCTTTTCGACCTCCCGGCCGTGGCGCACGAGTTGATTGATGGTTGGCATGAAAGAAACGTCCCTAAACGTTTGAAAAAAGCGAAGACGAGATCTCCTCGGAAATTTCCGAAGAGCCTTCGACTATATCACGGGCCGACATTTGTGCAAATTCGGCTCCATTCTGTTTCTGACGATCCCTCGAACACATGAACAGATCGTGCAGCCCACTGTGGACTGCCCAACGAGGGATTCACTGGATCCAGAGGCGCAGGGCATCCCAGGCCCTGCCCAGCATCCCGCTTTCCTCCACGGTCTCCAGCACGCTCAAGGGCACGTCCGCCACCAGGTCACCGTTGCCCAAGCGCACCCTGAGCGCACCCACCTGCTGCCCGCGCTGCAGCGGAGCCACCAGTGGATCGGGGCGGGTGACTTCGGTCTTCAGGCGACCTGCTTCGCCCGCCGGCACCGACACCACCACACCTTCGGGTCTGCCCAGCTTGACCACCTCGGCCCGGCCTTTCCAGACCCGGGGTGAGGTCAACGGCTCACCGGCAGGACTCAAACGCACCGCCTCAAAGGCGGTGTAGCCCCAATTCAACAGCTTTTGACTCTCTGCCGCGCGCGCGTTTTCACTTGAAGCCCCGAGCAAAACACTGAGCAGGCGACGCTGCCCCTGTGCCCCAGCCCCCAACGCAGGCGATGGCCGGTGTGCGGTGGCCACAAGGCAATAGCCGGCCGCATCGGTGTGACCCGTCTTCAGTCCATCAACGCTGGGATCGCGGAACAACAACAGATTGCGGTTGCTGTCGTTGGTTGCAGGCGTGCCTGGGTACCGGTAGCGCTGGATGGCGTAATACGGCACAAAATCGGGGAAGTCGCGCATCAGGCGCATGGCCAGCGTGGCCAGATCACGGGCGGTCGTGGTGTGGCCAGCCACAGTGAGTCCCTCGGGGTTCTTGAAGCTGCTGGCGGTCAAGCCCAGCGCCTTGGCCTGCTGGTTCATCATCTCCACGAAGCGCTCGGAGCTTCCACCCACACCCTCGGCCAGCGCCATGGTGGCGTCGTTGCCCGACTGCACGATCATGCCTTTGAGCAAATCTTCGACCGGCACCTGCATCTTGGGATCGATGAACATGCGCGAACCCGGCATCTTCCAGGCCTTTTCGCTCACGGGCAAGGTTTGCTGAAGACTGAGCTTGCCCGACTTGAGCGCATCAAACACCAGGTATGCAGTCATGAGCTTGGTCAAGGACGCCGGCTCCACCGGTTTGTCCGCATCTTTGGCAGCCAGCACCTGCCCAGAAGTGACATCCATCAACAGGTAGGCTCGCGCGGCGACCTCCGGTGGTTGAGGCAGCGCAGACAAGGCAGGGAACGGCAGGCACAACACCAGCCAAAAGAAAAGGAAGAAAGGCGAACGACGAAACAACATCCGAATCCAGAAAAAATGAAACCTGCTCGCCACTCAGGCTCGCAAGTGACGCAACACCAGTTCACGCAGAAGCGGCAACTGGCCATGAAAGAAGTGGCCCCCACCGGGAACCACGAGAACCGGCAGCGCCTGAGGCCGGGCCCAGTCCATCGCCGAGGCAAGCGGGACCGTGTCGTCCTGCTCGCCATGAATCACCAGACTGCGCAGGTGCAACTCGCCAGGCACCTGGGCCACGTCAAACCGACTGGCGGCCGTGCCCACCAGCACGAGCCGCTGGATGTCGCGCCGTGGGTGCAATTGAGCGGCCGCGTGACTGGTGACAAAGGCACCAAACGAAAACCCCGCCAAACACAATGGTCCTTCGGGCGCCTGTGCATCGATCACCGACAGAAGGTCCAACAACTCTCCACGACCCTCGTCGTACACGCCCTCACTGCCTCCCACGCCTCTAAAGTTGAAGCGCACAGCATTCCAGCCAGCCAGCACACAGGCACGGGCCAAGGTTTGAACCACCTTGTTGGTCATGGTGCCACCGTGCAGGGGGTGCGGATGGGACAGCACCGCGGTCCCGATGGGCGTCGAAGTTGGTCGATCAATGGCCAGCTCCAACGTCCCCGCCGGGCCGGCTTGGGTCACGCGCTCGGTCTGCGCGTTCACGACAATCTACCCCCAACAGGTTCGAACACAGGGCAGACCGACATCAGCGCCCCACATCGGGAGGCGTGACCAAGCGCTGCACGACCACACCATCGCGCAGATGAGACTGCACGATTTCATCGATATCTTGTTCATCGACGTAGCTGTACCAGACCGCCTCAGGGTACACAACCGCGATGGGCCCCCCAGCACATCGATCCAGGCACCCCGCTTTGTTGACCCGGACCTTGCCTTGCCCAAGCAGGCCGAGGGCTTTCGCCTGGTTCTTGCAACGATCAAAGGCCGCCTGGGCCTGGTGTTGAGCACAACAGTCTTCACCGTTGTCGCGCTGGTTCAGGCAGAAGAAGATGTGCCGCTCGTAATAGGATTTGTTTTCAACCATCGACGGATTTTAGTTGCGTGCTTACCGCCCCATAGACGCCCGGGCCACTGCGCGCAGGCCAAACACCATCGCGGCAAAAGGCCACAGCCAGCCTAGCCACTGCGACAAGCCGTGAAAGCGGATGAAACGCCCCTGCTCCCACACTTCCAGTGATTGATCGAAATAGGCGCTCACAGGCGCCCGGTTGAGCAGGCTCAGTGACACGGCGAGCCCCATCAACAGCGCCACGTGGCACAAGCGAGGGGGCAGAACAGACGCAGCCAAGCCTGCGATGAGTGCCAGCCCCATGCCCATGAGGGCCGGAACATTGATCCAGGCCCATGCATGGTCCGGGCCGTAGGTCAGGGCCGAGGACAGTGCAGCCGCACCCAACCCACCGGCAAACAACATCACCAGAAACACCAGCCGGCGCCACACCGTGCGCACGTCGCCGTAACCCAGAAACATCGGCGTCAACAACCCCAACGCCACGCAGAGGGCTTCGGCCAGGGGACTCAAGGGCAGGACGGGATCTGGCAACAAGGGCACCCATTCCAAAAAGGGCGTATCGGCGAGCAACCGAGCCAACATCCCCTCGATACGGTCCCACACCTGCCCAAGACCAAAAGGCACGGAGACCGGATAGAGAAGCGCAAATGGCCAAAGGGCCAACAACACCAACGATCCATGGGCCTGCGGCTCAAACCAGTCAGCGCGGAACTGGCTCCAGCGCCGAAGTCCGCCCACCCGCTCCAGAATCCAGGCAAAGGACGCACCCAACGCAGCACCGGACGCGTTCAGCGCGAAATCCAGGTTGGAGGACACGCGCATCGGCAAAAAATTCTGCAGGGTCTCCACCACCATCGACAGGCTTGCCGATGCGAACACAGCCAGCGGCCATGCCCAGCGCCCCCAACCAGAGCGCAACAGCGCAAGCGCCAACAAGAAGCCCAGGGGGCCATAGCCAACAAGGTTGGCACCCACGTCAAAACCCGTCCAGTACCGAGGCAGGGGCGCGTCGACAAAGGCCATCAGGGGCGCTCCTGGCCAACGCCACCCTTCGAAAGGGTAAAGACTCGCGTAAACCACCAACGCGGCAAACAACAGCGCCAACGGCATGGCAGAGGAGCGTAGCGTCACGTATGCCGCCCGGGCATCAGAAGGGCTTCACCACCACCAGCACCACCACCGCCATCAGCATGATGACCGGCGCCTCATTGAACCAGCGGTACCAGACGTGGCCACGCCTGTTTCCGCCGCGCTCGAAGCGGCGCAGCATGACGGCACAGACATGGTGGTACCCGAGGATCAGAAGCACCAGGGCGAGTTTGGCGTGCATCCACCCATTGCCGACGCCCCAGCCAATGCCGTAGCCCATCCATAACCAGATGCCCAGCGCCAGCGCGGGCACGGCCAGCATCGTGGTGAAGCGCATGAGTTTTCGGGCCATCAACAGCAGGCGTTCGCGCTCAGCCACGCTCTCAGGCGGCACCATGGCCAGATTGACGAAGATGCGAGGCAAGTAGAACAGCCCAGCGAACCAGCTGGCCACGAAGATGATGTGAAAGGATTTGACCCAGAGCATCGGGTCAGTTTAGCCGCGTCCCCCAGTGGGGTCTGCACCATCCAGCCCGGCGAATGGACAAAAAAAACCCGGCCCACAGGGCCGGGTTAGGAAGCCTTTTTGCTGTCACACACTAAGGCACCCGCTCAGGGAGGAAAAGCGGGGAACGCACCCTAGAGCACGCTCGGTGCACATGTTACAACAGAAAATACCAAAATGGGAGAAAACACCCTGTTAGATCTGACAGGGTGTTTGAGGTATTCACAACATATTACTTACAATGTATTACATCATCTTGGCCAACTCGAACATCACAGCGGTCCCTAGCGCCTCGCGGAGGTTGCCCCGACCCACCTTGGCCATGGAAAACTCCCCAAAACCGGACATGTCGAACGAACTATCGTCAGGCGATATCTCGACAAAGGGAAACTCGAACACTTCGCGCAACAGCTCGTCGCGAAACCGCACGAAATCTTCGTCCTTGATCTCGGAATCCACCACGATGAGGTTGGGCATGCGGCCTTTGATCGCCTCGCGGGCCTGGGTGAAGTCCACCACGCTGTCGGACGTGATCCCGATCTCGCGCAGGGCATCGCGCACATCGGCACGGATCTGCAGGCTGGGAGAGATGGTCAGCACGTAAGTGCCGGACAGCGACTTGAACATGGATGAATGTTCGTCCGAGAGATCCACCGCAGAAATGCCATCCACGGCCTGAACGGTTCGGTTGAAGAGTGCTGTGAAGCTCACTCCCTCGCCCGTGACGTCGCGCTCCACCTCAATGCCGCCGCCAGCCAGCGCGATCTGGCGGATCAACATCCAACTCAGGCTGTCGGAAGACGTGCTGCTTGACGGGGGCACGCCGTCGTTCGACACACGCATCAGCAAGCGGGCGTGCTGTGGCCAGGCGTTGAGGTCCACGCGCATGTCGACGCGATTGCCAAACGGCAGACCCCAGTCGAGCACGGCATTCACAAAGGTGTGCGCGACCGTCGGATCGATAAGCACTTCCACCGGCTTGAGCTTGCGCCGCAGGGCAATGCCCAGAATGCCCAGTTCCTGCTTGCGCTCCTGCAGCACGCCCTCGACAAGGTCGGCCATGTTGACTTTTTCGTGCGACTGCCGGATGCGTCCACCGTAGAAGCGCTGGATCTGCTGCGCACTGATGCCCGCGAGCTTGATGCGCTCGGCGGGTATGTTGAGTGTGCGGTGCTCCTGCTTGCTGATGCGCCCTTTGGCGAGCAACAGGTCGATCTGGCTCTGCAGCGCACTGACACTCTCGGTGAACTGGTCCGACAGCGCGGACAGCAGTTCGGGCCAATGATCGTTCAGTGACCAAGCGTCACCTTCTGCTGGAGTACCCGGCTTGTTGGTTGCGGGTGAATTTGGGTGGCTTGTTTTGTTGGGCTGCATGACAGGGCTCGTTCATGTAAAAGCTTGCACCATCCGTTCCAGGCTGGTGAGGGTCGGTAAGACGATGCCGAAACGGGGTCGGCACGGGAGAACAAAAAAGTCCCCCTCGGGCCTCTTCGTCACACCGGACAGCTGCATTTTTCCTCGACAGAGTTCAACACAAAGTACTGCTGCATTCAATCATCGCGGTTTTTTTACGATTTGCAACATTCAGTCGCGACGGCCCTTACAGAGTTGTCGCATTGATGCGCCGTCCCGGCATGTATTTGCCACAATCAAGAGATGCACATCCCCGCCCCCTACCCACTTTCTCGCCCCCGCCGCTTGCGTCGCGACGCCTTCACCCGTGACCTGGTACGCGAGCACCGACTCAGCCCGGCGGACTTCATCTACCCGGTCTTCGTGCTCGATGGAGCCCATCGGCGGGAGGCGGTCGGGTCCATGCCGGGCGTGGAGCGCCTTAGCCTCGATCTGCTGCTGCCGGTGGCCGAGGACTGTGTGAAGCTGGGCATTCCTGTGATGGCGTTGTTCCCGGTGATCGATGCGTCGCAGAAGACGCCCGACGGCCAAGAAGCCATGAACCCCGAGGGGCTCGTACCGCGCGTGGTGCGCGCCTTGAAACAGCACTTTCCCCAGTTGGGGGTGATGACCGACGTGGCGCTCGACCCCTACACCAGCCACGGCCAAGACGGGGTCTTGGACGACAACCACTACATCCTCAACGATCCGACGGTCGAAATCCTGGTGAAGCAGGCGCTCACACAGGCCGAAGCCGGCGTGGACATGGTGGCACCGAGCGACATGATGGACGGCCGCATCGGCGCCATTCGCCAGGCGCTGGAGGCCCAAGGCCTGGTCCACACCCGGATCATGGCCTACAGCGCCAAGTACGCGAGCGCCTTCTACGGCCCCTTCCGTGATGCCGTGGGCTCGGCCGCCAACCTGGGCAAAGCAGACAAAAAGGTCTACCAGATGGACCCAGGCAACAGCGACGAGGCGCTGCGCGAGGTGGCGCTGGACATCGCCGAAGGCGCCGACATGGTGATGGTCAAACCCGGCATGCCCTACCTGGACATCGTGCGGCGCGTGAAGGACGAGTTCCACATGCCGACATTCGCCTACCAGGTCAGTGGCGAGTACGCCATGCTCAAGGCCGCGGCCCTCAACGGTTGGCTGGACCACGATGCGGTGATGATGGAAAGCCTGCTGGCCTTCAAGCGCGCGGGCGCCGACGGCGTGCTGACCTATTTCGCGCGCGACGCGGCCCGGCTGCTGCGCGGCTGACCCCATGCGAGTTTTTCAGATTCGGCCCTCGGGCGCCGTCGAAACCTCCGAGCTGCCCCAACAGTTGCCCGATAAGGGCTTTGTCTGGATCGCGTGTGGCCGACGTGAACTGGAGGTCGAACTGTCGGCCGTTCAGGCGAACTTGCAGTTGCTCTGCGGTACACCGCTGGTGGATCTGCACGTCTCGGACCTGCTGAACAACCAGTTGCCATCGCATTACGATTTCACCTCCCAGTACGACATGCTGGCGTTCCGACGCCTGGCCGCCGGTCACACCGAAACCGACCTGGAGCACCCTGGGGCTGTGCTCACCACGCCGCTCAAGCGAGGTGGCCCGCCGGTGCTGCGCCGCATCGACACCAGCCCGGTCGGTTTTGTGGTCTTTGACCGCATTCTGCTGACCGTGCACCCTGCGGGCTGCACGGTGCTGAAAAGCTACGCTTCCAGGCTGCTGACGCCTGGCAGCGCGACGTTGCGCGCGGTGGGTACCCAGTGGCCCACCAGCCCACCGGATCTGATGCTGCGCATCGTCAACCTGATGGTGGATGGCTTCCTGGAGCTGCGACGCGAACTCACCCGCCAGCTCGACCACTGGCAGTCCGAACTGTTACGCCCGTCCACCCGATTCACCAACTGGGGCTTGTTGCTGGATGCGCGCAACGCACTGCACCACCTCGACGAGATCTGCGAGGACCAGCGTGCCGCCATTCAGGATTGGATCGAAGCCCTCGCAGCCTGGGAGCCGGACGAACACATCGGAGGGCAGCGTGGACTGGAGCTGCTCAAGGTGCGCAGCCGGGACGTGCTGGAGCACATCGAGCGGGTGGTGCACCACGTGCGCCGGCTGGAGCAAAACGCCGAGATCGCGGTGCAGATGCACTTTTCAGCGCAGAGCAACCGCACCAACGACATCATGCGCACGCTCACCGCGCTGACCGCCATCTTCCTGCCCCTGAACCTGATCGCCGGCATCTTCGGCATGAACTTCGAGTTCATCCCGCTGCTGCACCAGGAGTCGGGCTTCTGGTGGGCCATGGGAACCATGTTGCTGACCGCCGGCGTGCTGGGCATGCTGTTCTGGCGCAAACGCTACCTGGCCCGGACCGGCCGGTAGGGTCAGACGAAGGGCGGGCTCAAGCCTTCATTGGCCAGGGCCCGCTGCACCGAGGGGCGCGCCAGCATGCGCTGCAGGTAGGGCCCGAGCTGGCGCTTGTCCCGTGCTGGCGAGAACACGAAGTTGCGCGTCCAGCGGCACAGGGTGAACACATAAGGGTCCAGCGCCGAATAGACCTCGCCCAACAACCACGGCCCGCCATGTCCGGCCAGTTCGTTGTCGAGTTGCTTGAGCAGGTTGTTGATCCGGATCTCGGCGTGGTGCTGTACTTCCGCCGCTCCCGCCCTGTTGCCGGCGTTGACCCAGCGCTCAGGGTAGAAATAGACGATGAGCGTGGCCTGCAATGTGTTGGTCAGCCACATCAGCCACTTGTAGAAATGGGCCCGCTCGGTCGAACCCACCGCAGGCGCCAGGCCACTGCCCGGGTGCGCGTCGCACAGATGCAGGCAGATCGCCGCCGTTTCGTACAACACCAGATCGCCGTCGGTGAGCACCGGGATCAGGCCGTTGGGGTTGAGCTTCAGGTAGGCCGTGGTCTTCTGCACGTCCTGCTTGCGGTCCACGAGCACGCGCTCGTAGGGCAGGCCCAGTTCTTCGAGCAGGATATGGGGCACCATGCTGGCGGTGCTGGGGTAGTAGTAAAGCTGGATCATCGGGTGGCGGGGGCGTTCTGGTTCAGGCCAAACAGTTGCGCCCCATTGTTCCACGCGATGCGGCGCGCCACGTCGGCGGGCAAACCGCCGAGCCAGGCGCGGTAGCCCTGCATGAGCTCGTCGTAGTACTGCCAGCGCTGATTGACCCAGGTGTCGGAGCCGATCATGAAACGGTCGGGGTACTTGAGCAGCAGCGCACGCCATTCAGGGCAGAGCTGGCCACCGTCGCAGGTGAGGCCGGGGCGGTAAGAGAGCTCGCCCATCAGGCGCGGGTACCGCGTGAACAGCTCATCGACCCGCGCCACGGATGCACCGGAAATGCCAGTGTGGGCCCAGATCAAAAGCAGCTTTTGCCCCTTCGACGGCGTGTTCGCCATCAACAGGTCGATCGCCGCATCGTCCACGTGGGCCAGGATGGCCAGGGTTTTTTGCTCGGCCAGCGCCATGAGCTGTCTGGCGACCGGCCCGTTGGCGTTGGCGCTGTCGTACAGGTGGAATTCACCCAGGCCCTGGTAGGCACCGGCCGGCGTGCCGCGCGCCAACTCGGTCTGCACCATCTCGGCGATGGACGCGTCGGCGAACCAGCCGCTGTAGTCGGCGCGATTGCGGTAGAGGCGGACAAAGGGCACCACGGTCACACCCGAGGCACGCGCCTGCTCGCGCGCTCCCGCCAGGGCGAGGGTGCCGGCGTTGGGCCGCGAATTGGCCAGCACAGCCCGCACGCCGTTGCGCTGCATGCGGGCGAGCACATCGGCCAGCGGGTGCGGGCAGGTGGGCGACGGTGTGTCGTGCCCGCAGGCTTCGTCGTTGTAGTGCAGGTGGGCGTCGAACAACGGGCCCGCATACGGTGTCTGTGCGAGCGCCGCCCCCGTCAGCGCCAGCCACAGCGCCACCAGGCCCGACAGCGGTGCAACGCGGCCCATGATCCTCAGCCCAGGTGTTGTGCGAGGAATCCGCGGGTGCGCTCGCGCGCCAGCGTCGCGGACGGCGCGTCCCAGCTGCCGCGCTGGTCGCAGTTGAAGCCGTGGTGCGCCGGATAGAGGCGCACCGGCACCTGCGGGTGCGCCTTCTGGAAAGCCTGCACGCTGTCCAGCGGAATCCAGCGGTCCTGGTCGGCGAAGTGGGCCATGACCGGTACCTTCGGCTGCCGGGCGACTTCGGCTTCGGTGGTCATGCCGCCGCCATAAAACGGCACCGCGGCCGTCAGACCGCTCAGCGTGCAGGCCGCGCGCCAGGTGAGCAGGCCGCCCCAGCAGTAGCCCAGGATGCCGACCTTGCCGCCTTGCGCTGCATGGTCCACGGCAGCCTGAATGTCGGCCAGCACCCCCGGCGCAGGCAGAGCCTCCACGGCGGCCTTGAGCGCCATGCCCGCGCCCATGTCGGCCTCGGTGTAGCCGATTTCCACGCCCGCCTGAACACGGTGGAAGGTGCTCGGCGCGACGACGAAGTAGCCCTCGGCTGCGTAGCCGTCGGCCACCGCGCGGATGTGGCTGTTGACGCCGAAAATCTCCTGCAGCACGACCAGCCCGCCTTTGGGGGTGCCCGAGGGCTGCGCCACGTAGGCGGGAAAAACAAAGCCGTCGGCGGCGGTGAGGTTGACAAACTGACCCATGGTCGGCTCCTGAGGGGTGGGGTTGAAGCGGAGGGGTGACGTGTCAGCCGCCCAGCCGGCGCTCGACGAAATCGAGCCGGTCCTGGCCCCAGAAAATCTCGCCATCGATCACGTAGCTCGGCGCGCCAAAGACACCGGCAGCGATGGCCTCTTCGGTATGCTGCCCGTACCGCGCCTTCACCTCGTCGAGCTGCGACTGAGCCAGGCGCTGTGCGTCCAGCCCGCATTCGCTCAGCAACTCGGCGAGCACGGTGGGGCTGGCGATGTCGCGCTCCTGCGCCCACAGGGCTAGGCCCACGGCGCCGGTCAGGCGCATCGCAGCGGCATCACCATCGTGTTGCGCGACGGCGGTGATCAGCCAGCCAGCCGGATCGCCCGCCACCGGAAAGAAACGGGGCTCGGGGTTGAGCGGCACGCCCAGCGCTTCGCTGAAGCGGCGCAGTTCCACAAGCCGGTAAGCCTGGCGCTGCGGGGCGCGTTTGGGCAGCGGCAGGCCGCCGGAGACCGGGAAGACCTGGCCAAAATCCACCGGCAGCACACGAACCTGTGTGTCGCTGCGCCGCAGCAGATCAGCGAAACGCGCGTGCCCCAGGTACATCCACGGGCTCTGTGGGGCGAAGTAGTAGTCGACTGTGCGACGCATGGCGGTCTCCTCACGCTGTTGTAATGCAGGATGAAACAGCCCGTGTTGTACGCCATGCGGGCGCTTCTTGCAGGAGGCAGGTCATGGAAGAGAAGGACAAGGTCACGCCCTCCAGGGTGCTGCTGATCACGGGCGGCAGCCGGGGCATCGGCGCGGCCACCGCCCTGCTCGCCGCGCGCCAGGGCTGGGCCGTGGCGGTGAACTACACAGCCAACTCGCTCGCGGCCGACGAGGTGGTTCGCGCCATCAACGCCAGCGGCGGCACGGCGATCGCGGTGCAGGCCGATGTGGCCGACGAGGCGCAGGTGTTGCACATGTTCGAGCAAGTGGACGCCCAGCTCGGACGGCTCACCGGGCTGGTGAACAGCGCGGGCGTGGTGGACGTGACCGCGCGCGTCGATGAGATGAGCGTGGCGCGCTGGCGGCGCATGTTCGACATCAACGTGATCGGTTCCATGCTCTGCGCGCGCGAAGCGGTGCGGCGCATGAGCACGCGGCACGGCGGCGAAGGGGGCGCCATCGTCAACGTGTCCAGCGCCGCGTCGCGGCTGGGTTCGCCGGGGCAGTACGTGGACTACGCGGCGGCCAAGGGCGCCATCGACGCCTTCACCATCGGTCTGGCCAAGGAGGTGGCGGCCGAAGGCGTGCGCGTCAACGCGGTGCGGCCGGGCCTGATCGAGACGGAGATACACGCCTCGGGCGGATTGCCCAACCGCGTCAACGAGCTCAAGCACCAGGTGCCGATGCAGCGCGGCGGCACGGCCGACGAGGTGGCGCAGGCCATCGTCTGGCTGCTGTCGGACGCGGCGAGTTACACGACGATGAGCCTGCTGGACGTTTCCGGAGGCCGCTGAATGACTGCGACGACACCCGAACAAAGCCCGCACATCCGTATCTGGTGGGAAGACCTGGAAATCGGCCAGGTGCGCGACCTGGGCAGCCTCTCGCCGACGAAGGAAGAGATCATTGCCTTCGCCAGCCAGTTCGACCCGCAGCCCTTTCACCTGAACGAAGAAGCCGGCAAGGCCTCGGTGTTCGGGGGCTTGAGTGCCAGCGGCTGGCACACCTGCGCCATGGCCATGCGGCTGATGGTCACAAATTTTCTGCACGAAACATCGAGCCTCGGTTCGCCCGGGCTGGAGAGCCTGAAGTGGACCAAGCCGGTCTACCCCGGCGACGTGCTGCGGCTGCAGCACACCATCACCGAAAAACGCGCCATGAGCAAACGGCCGGACGTGGGCCTGGTGCGCACGGTGTGGGAAATGTTCAACCAACACGGCGACAAGGTGCTGCACATGGAGGGCTACGGCATGTTCCGCCGAAGGACGCCTGGCACCCCAGGCCCAGCATGAATGCCACCTGAAATCCGCTGATGCTGCGCGCGCAAGGGTCGGGTGCCCCACAATCCCGGCCATGGATTTCAAGCCCCTCATCACCCTGCTGGCCATCGTCAACCCCTTGGCGATCGTGCCCTTCTTCATCCACTACACGCAGGGCTTCAGTTCGGCGCAGCGCAAGCGCACGATCCTGATCTCGTCGATCAGTGCGTTCGCGGTGATCGCCACCTGCGCCCTCATCGGCCTGCAGATCCTGGAGTTTTTCAGCATCTCGCTCGCAAGCTTCCAGGTCGGCGGCGGCATGTTGCTGTTGACCTCGGCGTTGTCGATGCTGAACGCGCAACCGGCCGAGGCCAAGACCACCCAGGGCGAGGTGGACGACGCCTCGGCGCGCGCCTCGATTGCCGTGGTGCCCCTCACCATCCCGTTGCTCACCGGCCCGGCCACCATGTCCACCGTGGTGATCTACGCCGACCAGGCCAAGACCTTTTTCCAGCACGCCGCGCTGGTGGGCTACGGCGTGGTGATCGCGCTGGCCACCGCCGTGTGCTTCTCGCTCGCCAAACCCATCGCGCGCCTGATGGGGCAGACTGGCATCAACGTGATGACGCGGCTGATGGGCCTGATCCTGGCCGCGCTGTCGGTGGAGGTGATGGCCGCGGGTTTGGTGAAGCTGTTCCCGACGCTGGGCGGCTGAGGGTCGAACCCGAGATCGGGCTGCGCCTGCACACCGCCCTCGACGCGCGGGCAGGCGCCCGTCGACCGCCACACCGTGGCCGCCGAGCCGAAGAACACACCGCCCTCGGTATCGTCGATGGCCTTGAGGTTGCCTACCGCTGCAACAGCACCGGCACCTTGAACACAGCCCGCGCCTGATCCACCCGCAGGGCCACGATGCAGTCGGGCACGTGGTCGTTCAACAGGCCCATGGCCTGCATGAAGGCGTAGACGGTGGTGGGCCCGACGAATTTCCAGCCGCGTTTCTTCAGGTCTTTCGCCAGGGCCAGCGCCTCGGGTGAGGTCGACACGGTTTGAGGTGGCGCGGCTTGGGCGCGGTCCACTTCGTAGCGCCAGAAATAGGCGGCCAGTGACCCGAACTCGGTTTGAAGGCTGACGGCGCGACCGGCGTTGTGGATGACGGCTTCGATCTTGCCCCGGTGACGGACGATGCCTTCGTCCTGCAGCAGGCGGTCGACCTGGCGCTCGCCGAAGGTCGCCATGCGGTGAAAGTCGAACCCGTCGAATGCCTTTCGGAAGTTCTCGCGCTTGGCGAGGATGGTCCGCCAGCTCAGGCCCGACTGGAAGCTCTCCAGGCAAAGTTTCTCGAACAGTCGGATGTCGTCGCCCACCGGAAAGCCCCATTCGTGGTCGTGGTACGCCTCGAACTCCGGCGCGGCCGCGCACCAACGGCAGCGCGGTTGACCGTCGCTGCCGGTCACGATCTGGGCTTCGCTCATAAGGCAACCTCCGCTCTTAGAGCTGCGGTGCGAGCTTGCTTGGGGCGGCCCGGCGCGGCGCTCACTGGACTACCCTCCGTGCTGCGCACTGCGGGGCTGAGCGCCTTCGGAACGGCCAGGCGGCGCTCATGCGGCACCCCCGCTGCCGGCGAGCAGTGCAGGCAGGCCTTGCGCCACAGACGACGGGGCGACGGCGTGGATGTCGGCCGTCACGACGCCATGCACCACGAACGGGTCTTGCGCGATGCGGGCATGGAGGGCAGCGGCATCGGTGCCCACGGCGATCACCAAGCCGCCCTGTGCCTGATCGAGCGAGCCGGCCAGCAGGAAGCTGCCGTCGGCGATGCCGTCCTGAATCCACTGTTTGTGCCCGGCCATCCACTGGCCCACCTGTGCGCGGTTCGGGCCGAATCGCAGGAAAACAATGAACACGATTGGGTTGAGTGGGTTCATGGGGCGGTCTTTCGTCTGGGCCGTTTCGCGGCAACCGGATGGGGAACGAAGGTGTCCACCCACTCGGCCATCAACGCCACTTCGCGCTGGATGAAGGCTTCGTCGTGGAAGGTGCTGGCCAGCATCGCGGCGCCCTGGCTGCGCGCGAGCAGGTGCAGCGCCAGTTCGTCGGCGTGCGGCGCTTGGCCCAAGGCGTCGAACTGGGTGCGCAGCCAGTCGCGGAACTGGCCGAAGATCATGCCGGCGTCGCTCTGTGCGGGGTGGTCGAGCTTGGACAGTTCGGTGCACAGCGTTCCCACCGGGCAGCCGTAGCGCTGGATGTCGTGCCGGTTGCGGACCAGCATTTCCGCGAAGCAGCGCAGCCGGTCCGACGGCGTTGCGGCGTCCCGCGTCCACGACGCCAGCATGGACTGGGTTCTCGCCGAACGCTGTGCGACGACCGCCGCCAGGATGTCGTCCTTGGTTCTGAAGTGGTAATAGAAGTTGCCGCGCGAGAGGCCGACGGCATCCGCGATGTCAGCGAAGGAAGTCTTCTCGAACCCTCGCTGGTAGAACAGGGTGTCCGCAGCGTCGACGATGCGCTCTCGGGTAGTGGGTGTGGCTTCAGCGGCGCTCATGACGGTGAGGGCATGGTGGGCGGGTGTTTTCTAGGACGATTGGCCTAGGCAGTATAGGACAAGCGTCCTAAACAGGGCAATGGCGGCGACAGCGCGCGTCTCATCACATCGGCCGACCTCTTGACGCGTTAGCTGTACATCCATACAGTTGTCATTTTCAACGCGCACTCCGCACCACCTGAGGGACCCCACATGCTCGACCACATGACTTTTCGCGTCACCAACATCGCCCAAGCCAAGGCCTTCTACAGCGCCGCCCTGGCACCGCTGGGTTACAGCATCTGCTTTGAAGGGAACTACGGCTCCAACATGCTCGGCCTGGCCTATCCGGACGCCGCCGAGCCCGACGGCAAGAAGGCCGACGTCTGGTTCATCGACGGGCCTTCGCCGTATGGCGGGCCCGCTGCCACGTCGGGTTGCCATCTGGCGTGGCGCGCTGAAAGCCGTGCGCAGGTGGATGCCTTCTACAAGGCGGCGATGGCCGCCGGCGGCAAGGACAACGGCGCTCCCGGCCTGCGCCCGGACTACCACCCCAATTACTACGGTGCCTTCGTGATCGACCCCGAGGGCAACAACATCGAAGCCGTCTGCCACCAGCCCGAATGAGCCGAGCCGGGAACGCTCAGTAGCCCCCGGACGACGACCGCGAAGCAGCAGATGCAGCGCCTCCTGCGAAACGCTGCACCAACCCGCTAGCCGCCTTCACCAGCAGCGTGGTGTCCACCCCCACCGCCACGAACAGCGCACCGGCTTCCAGGTACTGCTGCGCCAGCTCCGGGTCGGTGGCGAGAATGCCGGCGGCCTTGCCGGCAGCGCGCACGGTGGCGATGCCGTCGAGGATGACCTTCTGCACATCGGGGTGGCCTGGCTGCCCCCGGTAGCCCATGCTGGCAGACAGATCGGCCGGGCCGAAGAACACGCCGTCCACGCCATCGGTTTCGGCGATGGCCTTCAGGTTTTTCACCGCTTCCACCGTTTCGGCCTGCACCAGCAGGCACATCTGGCCGTTGGCCTGGTTGAGGTAGTCGTCGACCTGGTTCCAGCGCGAGGCGCGCGCCAGCGCCGCACCCATGCCGCGGATGCCATCGGGTGCATAGCGCATGGCCTTGACCATCAACGCCGCCTGCTCGGCCGTGTCGACCATCGGGATCAGCAGCGTCTGCGCGCCCACATCGAGGTACTGCTTGACCAGGGCCACGTTGGCTTCGACGGCCCGCACCACCGGGTGCGTTGCAGCGTAGGGCGCGACGGCGCGCAACTGGTCGAGCACGGTGCACGGGTCGTTGGGCGCGTGTTCGCCGTCGAGCAGCAGCCAGTCAAAACCGCAGCCGGCCAGGGCCTCGGCCACGTTGGGCGAGGCGAAGCCGACCCAGCAGCCGATCTGGGGTTGGCCGGCTTTGAGGGCATCGCGGAAGGTGTTCTGGGGGATCTTCATGGGGTGTCCTTGGGTTCGGGGTAGAGACCACGCACCTGACCCATCAAGCGGGTCAGGCCCATCAATGCGTCCATGCTGGGCGTGGGTTCGCCCAGGTGCTGGCCGATCTCGCACACCGCGCCGACCAGCGCATCGAGCTCGATCGGGCGCCCGGCCTCCACGTCCTGCAGCATCGAGGTCTTGAACGAGCCGAGCTTGCGCGTGACGGCGTGGCGGTCTTCGGGCTGTTGGTCGATGGGGATGCCGATGCGCGCACCGATGGCCTGCGCTTCCAGCATGACCGCGCTGCAGAAGCCACGCACCAGTTCGTCGTCGAGGATGCGGTCACACGGTGCGCCGGTGATGGCAGACACCGGGTTCATGGTCATGTTGCCCCAGAGCTTGAACCAGATATCGCGCTGGATGCGCTCGGACACGGTGACGCCGAAGCCTGCCTGCGTGAGCAGCTCGCCCAGCGCCTGCACGCGCGGGGTCACGCCGCCGGCTGGCTCGCCGATGATGAGCTGGTTGTTCTTAATGCGTTCGATGCGCCCGTGCGTGGGCGCGGCGGCGCTGGCGTGGACCACGCAGCCGATGACCTGCGACGTGGGGATCGCAGCGGCCGTCGCGCCGCCCGGGTCCACGGCATTCAACCGCAGCCCTGCTGCATCACCCGGAAGCCCGTCGAAGAACCACCAGGGCACGCCGTTCATGGCCACCAGCACCACGGTGTGTGGCCCCATCAGCGCACGCACCGCCGGTGCCACCTGCGGCATGGCCGGACCCTTGACCGAGACGATCACCAGATCCTGCACGCCCAGGCTCGCCGGGTCGTCGCTGGCATTCACTGCCACGGAGTGTTCCGCGCCCTCGGTATCGACCCAGACCAGACCATGCTCGCGCAGCGCGCGCAGGGTCTCGCCGCGCGCCACGGCCGACAGCCGGATATGACCGGCCGGCAGTCGAGAACCAAGCCAGCCCGCGAACAGGCCGCCAATGGCGCCGACGCCGACGACGGCGACTTTGGATATGGAAGGCGTTGTGTTCATGCGCGGTACCCCGGGTCGATGCGGTCGATCAGGCGCTGCATGGCGGCAAAGGAATCTTCGCCGGCGCCGAATTTGGGGTTGAAGTTCAGCGAGTCGCGCACGCAAGCCTGCAGCGCGGCTTCTGTGATCGGCTGCAGTTCACCCAGCGCCTGCGAGGCCACCTGGATTTCACACGCGCGCTGCACCAGCCACATCAAATTGAACGCCTGGGCCAGCGAACGGCCGATGACCACCGGGCCGTGGTTGCGCAGCAGCAGCACCGGCTTTCCGCCCGATGACGCGAGGATGCGGGTGCCCTCGTCGCGGTGCACGGTGATGCCCTCAAACTCGTGGTACGCCACCTGCCCGTAAAGCTGTGCGGCGTAGAAGTTGGTGAACGACAGGCCGTCTTTCAGGCAACACACCGCCATGGTCGGCGTGGTGTGCACGTGCACCACGCAGTGCGCGTCGGGCAGCGTGGCGTGGATCGCGCCGTGAAAGGTGAAGCCGGCCGGGTTGATCGGCCAGTCGCTGTGGCCGATGGTGTTGCCGTCGATGTCGACCTTCACCAGGTTGGACGCCGTGACCTCGGTGTAGTGCAGGCCGAAGGGGTTGATGAGGAAGTGGTCGTCCGGCCCGGGGACGCGCAGCGAGATGTGGTTGTAGATCAGCTCGGCCCAGCCGAGGTGCGCAAAGATGCGGTAACACGCGGCGAGCTGCACGCGCGCGGCCCACTCGGCTTCGCTGAAACGGGCGGGACGCAGGAAGGCTTCGGACATATGGGATCTCCTCGGATATTTCTGATCAAACGAATTTGAAACGCAGGCAACCGAGTGGACCGTAGTCCGCCTCGAACAGGTCGCCCGCCCTGGCAGCCACGGGCCGCGTGAAGCTGCCGGCCAGCACGATCTCGCCGGCCTGCAGCGATTCGCCCCAGGGCGCCAGTTTGTTGGCCAGCCAGGCGACGCCGATGGCCGGGTCGCCCTGCACGCCGGCGGCCAGGCCGGTTTCTTCCACCGCGCCGTTCTGCCGCAGGATGGCGCCGCACCAGGGGCGGTTGGTGGCGCGCGGGTCGGCGCGGAGGGCCGTGTCAACGCTGCCGATCACGATGCCGGCGTTGGCCGCGTTGTCGCTGATGGTGTCGTAGACCTTGCGCATGACCTTGGTGTGACGGTCGAACTGTTCGATGCGCGCATCGATGATCTCAATGGCGGGGGTGATGTAGTCGGTCGCGTTGAGCACGTCGTCCACCGTCACGTCCGGCCCGGTGAGTGGTGTCTTGAGCACGAAGGCGAGTTCCACTTCGACGCGCGGCGCGATGAAGTTCGTCACCGGAATCTCCAGCACCTCACCGGCCTTCGCCGTGTAGAGCATGTCGTCCAGCAACGTGCCGTAATCCGGCTCGTCGATCTGGCTGCTGATTTGCATGGCGCGGCTGGTGAGGCCGATCTTGTGGCCGATCACTGTTCGGCCGTCGGCCTTCTGCAGCTCGACCCAGGCGCGACCGATGCGGTAGCCGTCTTCGACGGTCATGCCGGGGTGGCGTTTGGAGAAATGCTCGACCTGGGCGCGGGTCTGCTGGGACTGCTGCAGCTCGGTGGCGAGTTCGGCGATGAGTTCGGAGCTGAACATGGTGAGGTCAGGCTTTCTTGGGAGCAAAGAGCGGGTGCAACGAACTGTTCTTGGCGTCGAAGACCTCGTGGCCTTCGTCCACCTGCACGGTGATGCCGATGGGGCGTTTCGCCAGTTGCTCGGCGAAGCGTTCTTTCACGCAGGCGCTGAGTGCGTCGCCCACGCGCTGGTGCACGACAGTGCTGCGGCCCTGGGCCATGCGCACGTTCATGTAGACGAAGGCGTAGTCACCACCCAGCCCGGCCGCGATGCCGGCCGCACCGCCGTCGGACACAGCGCTGTGCGCGGCGGGGTAGGCCAGCACGCGCGTGCCACCGGTGGGGAAGACCTGCTTGTCCTGCTCATCGCGCACCGCGAGCATGGTGTCGCACAGGGCGCGGCACAGGCCGGTCATGTCGACGCCGCCCTCGGCCGCCGATTTGTCGAGGTTGGGGGTGTAGAGGATGACGAGGTGGGGCATGTGAAACCTTGCGTTCAAAGCCTGCTGCTCACGAGGCTGAAGCCATCGGCTGCGGAAGCCTGCGCCTTGGGAATGGCCTTGCCCGTGACGGGGGTGACGGGAAACACCGCGTTGATCTGGCCGGTGCCACTGGCGCCGAAGTACGGCGTGATGACTTCGGCCTTGCCGGCGTATTCGCTCCAGCCCAAGACGCCCATCATCATGGCGGTGTCGTGCATGAAGCCTTCGCCATGGCCCTTGGCTGCGTACTCGGGCAGCATGCCGCAGAAGTCGGCCCACTCGCCGTTTTCCCACATCTGCACCACCCGGTGGTCCAGGGTTTCGAGGAAGGGGCTCCAGACCTTGAAGGCGAATTCGGGCGCGAGGCCGTTCTGCGCGAAGCGGTGGCTGAGTGAACCGCTGGCGAGGAAGGCGACGGTGCCGTCGTAGTGGTCTTCCACCGCCTTGCGCATGGCCCAGCCCAGGCGTGCGCTGTCGTTGAGGTAGTGCACCGTGCACAGCGCCGAGACCGAGATGGCCTTGAAGTGCTGGTCCTGGTTCATGTAGCGCATGGGCACGAGGGTGCCGTATTCGGGGCCGAGCGTGGTGGCGTGGTGGGCCAGGGTTTCGACGCCGTGCTCGTTGGCCACCTTGGCCAGCAGTTGCCCGAGTTCGGGGTTGCCGGGGATGGAGAACGGCAAATTGCTGATGAAATGCGGCAGCTCGTTGCTGGTGTAGGTGCCCTCAAAGTGCGGCGCGCAGTTGAGGTGGTAGCTGGCGTTGACGAGCCAGTGGGTGTCGAAGACGACGATGGTGTCCACACCCAGTTCTTTGCAACGGCGTGCAATTTCGATGTGTCCGTCGATGGCGTCCTGCCGTGTGCCTTTGCGCGGGCCGTCGAGCTCGCTGAGGTACATGGAGGGGACGTGGGTGATCTTGCCGACGAGTGCTACTTTGCCCATGGGTCTTGTCTCCTGCTGATGGGTTGACTTGCGGTGGTTTCTGGGCTGGCATGTGTGGTGGAAGGCGGCGACGTGTGCCTGCCTCCGCGAATGTCCCCCGGGCCGTTCCGGCCCTCCTCCTTTATTTCGCTGCGGCAGACACCCATCACCACCTTCTTGCTGCGCATCGACGCGCAAACGTTGAGCGCCAACACGGCCTCTGAATGGGGAGCGTGGGGTGCACGACGCAGCGAAATAGAGGAGGAGGAAGGGGCGAAGCCCATTCCGGGGGACATTCGCGGAGTCGGGTACCCCGCGCTCTCCATTCCGGGAAATCCGTCGAGCGAAATGCCGGCGCGCAATTCAAATTCCCCAATGAGGAATTTGGTGCGACCCAAGAGACACCGCAACATTCTTGGGCTCCAGGAACACCTCGTAACTCCAGGTGCCGCCTTCGCGCCCGGTCCCCGATGCCTTGGTGCCACCAAACGGCTGGCGCAGGTCGCGCACGTTCTGCGAGTTCACAAAACACATGCCCGCCTCCACGGCAGCCGCCACGCGGTGCGCCTTGCCCAGGTTCTCGGTCCAGACATAGCTGGAGAGTCCATAGGCGATGTCGTTCGCCAGCTCAATGGCGTGCGCCTCGTCGCGGAACGGAATCAGGCAGGCCACCGGGCCGAAGATCTCCTCCTGCGCGATGCGCATGCGGTTGTCCACGTCGGCAAACACCGTCGGCCACACGTAGTTGCCGGCCCGCACATGCGCGGGCAGTTCGGCCGCATAGCTCGGGCGGTCGAGGCCGCCACACAACAGCGTCGCGCCCTCTTTCGGCCCCAGTTCGATGTAGCTGCGCACCTTGGCCAGATGGCCCTGGCTGATCATCGGACCGATGGTGGTTTTTTCGTCCATCGGGTCGCCCACCACGATGCGTTTGGCGCGCTCGGCGAACTTTGCGGCGAAGTCGGCGTAGATGCTCTGCTGCACCAGGATGCGCGAGCCGGCCGTGCAGCGCTCGCCGTTGTTGCTGAAGATCATGAAGAGTGCGGCGTCGAGCGCGCGGTCCAGGTCCGCGTCGTCGAACACCACAAACGGGCTCTTGCCGCCCAGCTCCATGCTGAACTTCTTCAGGCCCGCGGTCTTCACGATGCGGTTGCCCGTCGCCGTGGAGCCGGTGAAGGAGATCGCGCGCACGTCCGGGTGCGCGCACAGCGGCTCGCCCGCTTCCTTGCCGAAGCCGTGCACCACGTTCAGCACGCCGGCCGGGATGCCGGCCTCCAGCGCCAGCTCGCCCAGGCGAGCGGCGGTCATGGGCGACAGCTCGCTCATCTTCAGCACCGCGGTGTTGCCGAAGGCCAGCGCGGGTGCGACCTTCCAGGTGGCCGTCATGAAGGGCACGTTCCACGGGCTGATCAGCGCGCACACGCCCACCGGGTGGGACAGCGTGTAGTTCAGGTGCGTGGGCGTGGGGTAGGTGTGGCCGTCCACGCGCGTGCACATCTCGGCGAAGTACGTGAAGTTGTCCGCCGCGCGCGGGATCAGCTGCTTGCCGGTCTGTGCGATCACCTGGCCGGTGTCGCTGGTCTCGGTCTGGGCGATCTCGGGCACATGCTTCGCGATCAGCTCGCCGAGTGCGCGGATCTTCTTCGCACGCTCGGTCGCGGGCAGGCCTGCCCAAGCCGGGAACGCGTCCTTGGCGGCCTGCACCGCGGCGTTGACTTCGGTCTCGGTGCCCGATGCCACTTCGGCCAGCACGCCCTGCGTGGCCGGGTTGATCGTTTCGAAGTAGTCGGTGCCGGCAACCGTCTTGCCGTTGATGAGGTGATCGATACGTGTCATGCGTGGCTTTCGGAAGTGATGGTGTTCGTGAGGGCGCCGATGCCCTCGATCTCGGTGACGATCACGTCGCCCGGCTGGCAAACCACCACGCCGTCGGGCGTGCCGGTGAGGATCAGGTCGCCGGGCATGAGCGTCATGAAGCTGCTGAAGTACTCGATCAGCGTGGGCACGTCGAAGATCATGTCTTTCGTGCTGCCCTGCTGCGTGACCTTGCCGTTCACGGTTGTCTTCAGGGCCAGGTTCATCGGGTCGGCCACGTCCGCCGCATCGACCAGCCAGGGGCCGATGGGCGTGCAGGTGTCTCGGTTTTTCACCTTGAGGTTGGGGCGGTACCAGTTTTCCAGGTAGTCGCGGATCGCGTAGTCGTTGGCCACGGTGTAGCCGGCCACGTAGCTCAATGCGTCGGCCTTTTTCACGCGCTTCGCGACCCGGCCGATCACCACCGCGAGCTCACATTCGTAGTGCATGAACTGCACGTTGTCCGGCCGCACGGTGAAGGCTCGATGGCCAATCAGCGAGGCCTCGCCCTTGACGAAGGCCAGCGGCTCTTCGGGCGCCTTGAACGCCAGCTCTTTCGCGTGGTCGGCGTAGTTCAGGCCGAGGGCGAGCACGGTGCGCGCTCGCGGCACCGGGGCCAGCGGCGGCAGCCAGACCACTTCGTCGAAGGCCACGCGGCGGCCCTTGAACGCGGGCGTGAGCAGCTCCAGCTGGCCGTCGACTTCGATGGCGTCGTGAACCGCCCCGGCCCAGGCAACGCGGGCGCGCTTCAAGAAGCGGTTGCCCCCCACGCTCGGCGCTGATGCGTGCTCGCTGCCCCCGGCTCGACCGGCTGGGGGCGGCCCGGTGTCGGTCACCTCCTGCACAAAATGGTTGGTGAGCGGGCTCAACCCGACGGTTGTGACCTCCACCGAGTCGCCGGCCCGTGCGCGCGGCCGTGAGCCGTCGTCCAGGCAGTCGGTGCCGACCATCAGCACGTCGCCCGGCCGCATGGACTGGAAGGCGTTGACGTCGGCCCACAGCGTGGCGGCGTTGCGCAGCATCTCCTGCAAGGGCACCCGCTGTCGCATCACGCCGTCGACCCGCAGCTCCAGCGTCAGCGCGGACAGGCCGCTCACACCGCCCAGCTCGGCGACCGGTCGCACCACGTCGCCCACGCCGAGGAAGCCGTCCACGTTGCGGTACTTCACCGGCGGCCGGTAGTAACTCGTGTGCGGGATGGACACATCGACCAGCAGCACACAGCCCGCGACCTCGCCGTCCTCACCCGCCACCAGGCCGAGCGATGCGCTGACTTCAACCTCGTCCACCCCCGTGGGCAGCACGATGGCGTGCCCGCAGCGCGTGAAGGTGTTGGCGGTCTTGATATAGAGCACCGGCGCCTGCGGTGGCGCCTTGTGGGGCACCTCGTTCATGCGCGGGGCCCACAGCGCGTGTTCGCGCCGGAAATTCAGCAGGCTGCCGTAGACCGTGCCGTTGGGAAGGTAGGGAGTGCTCATTCGGTTTGATCCTCAGGTTCGGGTTCGCTGGCGTCTTCATTGAGGGGTGCTTCCAGCGCGATCACCTGGTCCAGCAGCGTGTAGAGCTCTGCCAGCTGCGCCTTGCCCAGTTGCGCCTCCATCCACGCGTAGTGCGCCTCAATGGTCTCTGACAGCGTGGCCACCAGCTTCAGCCCCGCCCGGGTGGCGCGCACCACGGTGCGGCGAGCGTCCTGCGGGCAGCGCGCACGGCTGATCAGGCCGTCGCGCTCCATGCGGGTGAGCACGCCGGTGAGGCTGGGGCCGAGCAGCAGGGCCTCACGCGCCACGCGGCCGGTCTCGACACCCGCCGGATCGTCCGCGTGTTCACCCAGCACCCGCAGCACGCGCCACTGCTGGTCCGACAGGCCATGCTCGCGCAGGCTGGGCCGGGTGTGCTGCATCACGGCCTCGCGCGCTTCGAGCAGCAGGCGGGGCAGGTTGCGGTGGACGAAGGAGGGTGAATGGTGGCTCATTTATTTAATATGTTAAATGATTTTCTCACGCGGCTCAAATCGGGGTTAACCCGACTGCGAGCGGGGTTGGGCAGAACCACGGCCGCCGGGCGGACAATGCCGGACCATGAACACCCTGCTCGCCCTGCTGGGCACCGAACTTCCGTTGATCCAGGCCCCGATGGCGGGCGTGCAAGGCGCGGCGCTGGCCGTGGCCGTCTGCAATGCAGGGGGCCTCGGTTCGCTGCCCTGCGCGATGCTCACGCCCGAGGCGCTGCAGGTCGAGCTGACTTCGCTCAGCCATGGCACGACGCACCCCTGGAACCTCAACTTCTTCTGCCACACACCGCCTGTGCCAGACGCGGCCTGCGAGGCGCGCTGGCGCGAGGCGTTGGCGCCCTTCTACGCCGAGGCGGGGCTCGACATCCACGCCGTGCCCACGGGCGCCGGCCGCGTTCCGTTCAGCCACGCCGCGGCCGATGCGATCGAGTCCTTCCGCCCGCCGGTGATGAGCTTCCACTTCGGCCTGCCCGCGCCCGATCTGTTGGCGCGCGTGAAGGGTTGGGGCAGCGTGGTGCTGTCGTCGGCGACCACGGTCGAAGAAGCGCGCTGGCTGGTGGCAAACGGCGCAGACGCGGTGATTGCGCAGGGCCTGGAAGCGGGCGGCCACCGGGGGCACTTTCTGTCACACGACCTGAGCCAGCAGATGGGCAGCGTCGCCCTGCTGCCGCAGATCGTGGCCGCTGTGGACGTGCCGGTGATCGCGGCCGGTGGCATCGCCGATGCGGCGGGTGTGGCCGCGGCCATGGCGCTGGGTGCGGCCGGCATCCAGGTGGGCACGGCCTACCTGTGCTGTCCGGAGACCACCACCAGCGCGCTGCACCGCGCCGCGCTGCAGAGCGAGGCCGCGCACCACACGGCGCTCACCAACCTGTTCACCGGCCGGCCGGCGCGCGGCATCGTCAACCGCGTGATGCGCGAGCTCGGCCCCATGAGCCCGGCTGCGCCGGCCTTCCCGCTCGCCACCGCCGCCATGGCCCCGCTGCGTGCGCACTTCGAGGCGCTGGGCAGTGGCGACTTTTCACCGCTGTGGTCGGGCCAGAACGCCAGCGGCTGCAGGTCCATCCCGGCCGCCGAACTCACCCACCAGCTCGCCCAAGGATTCAATCCATGACCCCCACCACTCCACCGCTTGCGCGGGTCGCTGCCCCCCGAGGGGGTGCGACTCAAGCTGGGGGCGGCCCGGCGCTTGAATCCATGTTTGTCGTGATCTTCCGCGCGAAAGCCCGCGCCCTTGACGCCGAGTACAGCGCCATGGCCGCGCAGATGCGCGAACTGGCCTTGACGCAATTCGGTTGCCTCGACTTCACCGCCGTGACCGAAGGCGAGCAGGAAATCGCGCTGTCGTACTGGCCCGACGAGGCCAGCATCCGCGCCTGGAAACAGCACACCGACCACCTGATGGCGCAACGCCTGGGCCGAGAGCGCTGGTACGCCAGTTACTCGGTGGAGATCGCCGAAGTGAAACGCCACTACAGCCACCCGGCGACCCCAGGCTAGACATAGTCGTCGAGGTCGCGGTCCGCGCGCACACGGCGCGGTGTGTCACGCTGCTGGTTGAGCCAGCGCTTGAGCGCCGCGGGCTCCTGCACCTGCGCCAGGTCGCGCTCCAGCTGCGCCACCGCCGACTCCAGCGCGTCCACCTGCGCCAGCAGGTGCTGCTTGAGCGTGTTCGGGTTGGTGGCCTGGCCCGGCGGCAATTCGAATTCACCCGCCAAGCGCTGCTGGCGCGCGGCGCGCTCGCGTTCCAGGTCGGCCACCTGCTGCTTGAGCAACAGGGTCAGCGCGGCCAGTTTGTCGTCGGCCAAACGCGACACCGCCGCCGGGTCGGCCAGCTCGGCGCGCAGCTGGATCTGCATCAGCGTCACCAGGTCCTTGCGGCCATAGGCGGCGTTGGCCTCGCTCATGAGCGCGGTCTTGCGCAGGCGCTCCTGCGGATCGGGTTCGCGGTCGGGGTGCAAGGCGCTGGCGAGTTGGCGGAACAGGGTGCGCAGCTGGGTGTCGGCATCGGTCTGCTGCGCCTGGGCCTTCACCTGTTCGGTGCCCGGCTTCTGCCGGGCCTTGCGGGCTTTCACCTTCGCCTGGCGGCGCGCCTGCTCTTCGTCCTGCGACTCGCGCAGCCGCGCCATGCCGGCGCGCAACAGTTCCTCCATCGACGCGTCTTCCCCCGCACCGTCCAGCGGCTCGCCCAACACAGCTTCCAGCCGCATCCTCAGGGCGTCGGCCGCGGCCTGCTTTTTCTGCGCCAGCGTGTGGCGGCTGTGCTGGTCGTGCAGCGTGGCCATGGCTTTGTCGCCGTCCTCAGCCAGGGTCTGCGCCAGCCGGCACAGGGCCTCGGTCGCGGTGTCCTGCTGCAGGCGGCTCAGCGCTTTGCCTTGCAGCTGCTCGGCCAGGCCCAGGGCCAGTTCGCGCATGTGCTCACGCTCGCGCTGCTGCAGGGGCGCGACCCAGCGGTGCAGTTCAACTCGGTGCGATTGCGCCAGGGCATCCAGCTCAGCGAGCTGCGCCTTGAGCTTGTCGACGCGGGTCAGCTGCAGGTTGAACGCCCGCACGGCAGGCGACGGAGGCAGCTCTCCGGGTTGCAGCACACGCAAAGCGGCGGCCGACGGCAAAAAGGGATCGTGGGGTGCTGACAAAAGGGGTCCAGAGGATGCAGGCCGGGCGGGAGACGCCCGGCGGGACTCGACTATATTGCCTGCCACATGGCCAAAGAAAAAACCCAATACACCTGCAACGAATGCGGCGGCAGCAGCCCGAAGTGGCTGGGCAAATGCCCGCACTGCAACGCCTGGAACACGCTGATCGAATCGGTGGCCGAATCGCCGTCGGCCCCGGCAAAGAACCGCTTCGCGTCGCTCGCGAAGACGGCCGAAGTCACGACCCTGGCCGACATCGACGCCACCGACGTGCAGCGCACGCCCACCGGCCACGACGAGCTGGACCGCGTGCTGGGTGGCGGCATCGTGGAGGGCGGCGTGGTGCTGATCGGCGGCGACCCGGGCATCGGCAAGTCCACCCTGCTGCTGCAGGCGCTGGACTCGCTGCAGCGCTCGGGGCAGAAGACGCTCTACGTCACGGGCGAAGAAAGTGGCGCCCAGGTGGCGCTGCGCTCGCGCAGGCTGGGACTCGACGGCTCGCAGGTCAGCGTGCTGGCCGAGATCCAGCTGGAAAAGATCCTCGCCACGCTGGCCCACACGAAACCCGCCATCGCGGTGATCGACTCGATCCAGACTGTGTACTCCGAGCAGCTCACCAGCGCGCCGGGCTCGGTGGCGCAGGTGCGCGAATGCGCGGCCCACCTGACCCGCGCGGCGAAGTCCAGCGGCACGGCCATCGTGCTGGTCGGCCACGTCACCAAAGAAGGCGCACTGGCCGGACCGCGCGTGCTGGAGCACATGGTGGACACCGTCCTGTACTTCGAGGGCGACACGCACAGCAGCTTCCGCCTGATCCGTGCGATCAAGAACCGCTTCGGCGCGGTGAACGAGATCGGCGTGTTCGCCATGACCGAGCGCGGCCTGAAAGGCGTGAGCAACCCGAGCGCGATCTTTCTGAGCCAGCACAGCGAGCCGGTTCCCGGCAGCTGCGTGATGGTGACACTCGAAGGCACCCGGCCGATGCTGGTGGAGATCCAGGCCCTGGTGGACAGCGGCGGCCCTTCGCCGCGACGCCTGTCGGTCGGTCTGGACCGCGACCGCCTCGCCATGCTGCTGGCGGTGCTGCACCGCCACGCCGGCGTGGCCTGCATGGACCAGGACGTGTTCGTCAACGCGGTGGGCGGCGTGCGCATCAGCGAGCCGGCGGCCGACCTGGCCGTGATGCTGGCCATCACCTCCAGCCTGCGCGGCAAGGCGCTGCCCAAGGGCTTCATCGCGTTTGGAGAGGTCGGCCTGGCGGGCGAGGTGCGCCCCGCGCCGCGCGGCCAGGAGCGGCTGAAGGAAGCGGCCAAGCTGGGTTTTTCCGTGGCGGTGGTGCCCAAAGCCAACGCGCCGAAGAAGAACGACAAGGCGTTCGAGGGCCTGACCATCCACGGCGTGGACCGCATCGAAGAGGCGATGGAGCTGGCCCGCAGCCTGGCCTGAAGTGAAACACCCCCGGCTGGGCTGCAGCGGGTAAGCGTTGTCCGCAACAGCCCGCCCTCCGGCAGCCACGACAATTCAACGCATGAACTTTCAGAGATTTGTGATTCCGTTGGCCGGCGCCGCGCTGCTGGTGCTGGCCCACCAGAAATACGGATGGCCCGGTGTGGCCGTGGTGACCGGGGGTCTGGTCATGTGGCTGCTGCTGCACGTCACGCGGCTGATGACGGTGTTCAAACGCGCGTCGAGCCGGCCCATCGGCCACGTGGACAGCGCCGTCATGCTCAACGCCAAGCTCAAGCCCGGGGTGACGCTGATGCACGTGTTGGCCATGACACGTTCGCTCGGGGAGCGCCTGACCCCGGAAGGTGAAGATCCGGAACAATTCCGCTGGACCGATGGCAGTGACTCGTCGGTGACGGCGAGCTTCCGGGGCGGGCGGCTGCGGGAATGGACCCTTCAGCGCCCCGGCGCTGACGCTGGTACGCCGCCGTAAAATGGCGGGTTGGCAGGCCCTCCCCGAGGCCGCACCCTCATTTCAAAGGACGCATGCATGAGCCCCGTAGTTCCCTCGATGTCCGACCGCGACGGCAAGATCTGGATGGACGGCCAGATGGTCGACTGGCGCGACGCCAAGATCCATGTGCTCACCCACACCCTGCACTACGGCTGCGGCGCCTTTGAAGGTGTGCGCGCCTACAACGCGGTGGGCGGCACGGCGATCTTCCGCCTGGAAGAACACACCGAGCGCCTGTTCAACAGCGCCAAGATACTGCGCATGCAGCTGCCCTTCACCAAAGACGAAGTGAACGAAGCGCAAAAAGCCGTGGTGCGCGATAACAAGCTGGAAAGCGCCTACATCCGCCCGCTGACCTGGATTGGCGACAAGAAGCTGGGTGTCAGCCCCAAGGGCAACACCATCCACCTGATGGTCGCGGCCTGGGCCTGGGGCGCCTACCTGGGTGAAGAGGGCCTCAAGCGCGGCATCCGCGTCAAGACCAGCAGCTACACCCGTCACCACGTCAACATCACCATGACGCAGGCCAAGGCGGTGAGCAACTACACCAACTCCATCCTGGCCAACATGGAAGTGACCGATGAGGGTTACGACGAAGCCCTGCTACTGGACAGCTCGGGCTTCGTGAGCGAAGGCGCAGGCGAGAACATCTTCGTGGTGAAGAACGGCGTGATCTACACGCCCGATCTCTCGGCCGGTGCCCTGAACGGCATCACCCGCAACACGGTATTCCACATCGCCAAGGACCTGGGCCTGGAGATCGTGCAAAAGCGGATCACGCGCGACGAGGTCTACATCGCCGACGAGGCCTTCTTCACCGGCACCGCCGCCGAAGTGACCCCGATCCGAGAGCTGGACCGCATCGAACTCGGCGCTGGCAGCCGCGGCCCGATCACCGAAAAAATCCAGAGCGCGTTCTTTGACATCGTCAACGGCCGCAACCCGAAGTACGCCCACTGGTTGACGAAGGTTTGACATGAAAAACGCATCGATCGAACTGGCCGCCGCGGACCTGAACCACCAGGGCGGCATCTTTTGCCCCAGCCCCAAGGCCGACATGAAGCTCTGGAACAGCCACCCCAAGGTCTACCTGGATGTGGCCAAGACGGGCGAAGCGCGCTGCCCATACTGCGGCACCGTCTACCAGCTCAAGGCCGGCGAAGTGGTGTCACACGGGCATTGAAGCCCCGCCGCCTCTTCAATGGTCAAAGGGCGTCTTCGGACGCCTTTTTGCTGTGCGCAGGATCGGCATAGGGGGCCCCCATAACGGAGGCACCCCTGCCACACCACCCGGCATGCGGGTCCGCACCGGGCGGTTCGAGAGTTTGAGGTCACGACAGCCTCGGCAACCCCAACCCGTCAAAGTACGCC
>NZ_MUNZ01000143.1 GCF_002001205.1 Hydrogenophaga sp. A37 | reverse complement strand
TCTTCACACCGTCGGCCACGGAGATCTTGTCGTCGTTCCAGAACTGGCTCACGGCGTCCTTGATGGCGCCTTCGGCGGCCGGGCTGACGGCCATGCCGTGGGCGATCGAGGGCACCAGGCCACCGCCCTTGGCGGTTTCGACAAAGTCCTTGCTGGAGAGCTTGGCGCAGTCGTCGAACTTGTCCATCTTCATGTTCAGACGGACCGGGATGGAACCCTTGTTCAGGTTGAAGACTTCCTGGAACTCAGGCCCCATGATGGCCGCGGCCAGGTCGCCCTGGGCCTTCTGTGCGGTCGCGTCCTTCAGCTTGAACATGGCAAACGAGTCCACGTTGAAGGTGTAGGCGTTGGCCGTACCAGGGGCGGCGGCACAGATGTAGTCTTTGCCGGGCACCTTGCCGGCGGCCGAGAACTCGCCCTTGGCCCAGTCACCCATGAACTGGAAGGCGGCCTTTTCCTGGATCACCATGGCCGTGGCCAGGTTCCAGTCGCGGCCGGGGGCGGCCGGGTCGGTGAAGGACTTGATCTTGCGGAAGGTCTCCAGCGACTTGGCCATGGTCGCGCTGGTCAGGGCCTTCTGGTCGAGCTTGACCATCGCGTCCTGGTAGAACTTGGCGCCACCGACACCCAGCACCACCGATTCGAAGGTGGTGAAGTCCTGCCAGTTCTGGCCACCGTGCGCGACGGGGATCAGGCCGGCTTTCTTGACCTTCTCGGCGGCGGCAAAGAACTCGTCCCAGCTCTTGGGCGCGCCCGTCACACCGGCTTTTTTCAGCACGGCGGCGTTGGCCCACATCCAGTTGACGCGGTGCACGTTGACCGGGGCGGCCACGTAGTTGCCCTTGGACTTCATCACGTCGGCCACCACCTTGGGCAGCAGGCTGTCCCACTGCTCGGCCTTGGCGACTGCGTCCAGGTTGGCCAGCACGCCTTCGGCGGCCCATTCCTGGATGGCCGGGCCCTTGATCTGGGCGGCGGCGGGTGGGTTGCCCGAGACGACGCGGCTCTTGAGCACCGTGGCGGCGTTGTCACCACCGCCACCGGCGACCGCGAAGTCTTTCCACACATGGCCCTTGGCCTGCATGATTTTTTTCAGCTCGGCAACCGACTTGGCTTCGCCGCCCGAGGTCCAGTAGTGCAGGACCTCCACTTCGCCGGCCAGCGCCGCAGAGCCGGCCACGGTGAGGGCCACGGCCATCGCGAGTTTCGAGAGTTTCAGCATCATGTCTCCAGATAAGAAGGGGTTGCTGCTTGGGCCAGGGGCCGCAGCGGTGTTCCATCCAGAGCAACACCATGCCACCCCGGATTCATTAATTATTCATTAATTAATGAATCCGGGCATCGGGAAAAACCCGAGGTCGCGTCACAATGTTTCAGCCTATCGATCCGAGGGCGCGTGCGGCGCCCATGAGCGCCGGCGATTGGGTCGAGGTGATCACCCACACGGGCATGCCCGCCAGCAGGCTCGTGAAGCGGCCCTTGTTTTCAAAGCGCTCGCGAAACGGTGAACCATCGAACCAGGCGCCCAGGCGCGGCACGATGCCCCCGCCCACGTAGACGCCGCCCCGCGCGCACAGGGTGAGCGCGAGGTTGCCCGCCACCGAGCCCAGCATGGCGCAGAAGATGTGCATGGTTTCCAGCGCCTGCGGGTGCCCGGCCTTGAAGGCCGCGTCGCTGACGGCCGCGGCGCTGTCCAAGCCCTGGGCGGTGACGCCATCGGCCTCGCACAGGATGGCGCAGGTGTCCACCAGCCCCTGGCCGCAGCACACGCGCTCGGTCGAGGCGTGGCCGTAGCGCCGGATCAGGCCGTCCATCACCACGCGCTCGCGCGCCGTGGTGGCGGGCAGGGTCACGTGGCCGCCCTCGCCTTCCAGCGGAATCCAGCCGCCGAACCCATCGGGCACCAGGCCCGACACGCCGAGCCCGGTGCCGGCGCCGACCAGCCCCATGGCCACGCCTTGCACCGCCGCGCCGCCGCCGACCTGGCGCAGCTCGTCGGCCGGCAGGTCGGGCAGGGCCAGTGCGAGCGCCGTGAAATCGTTGAGCAGCCGGAAGGTCTTCAGGCCGAACTCGGCCACCACGGCCGACTGGGCAAACGACCAGTGGTGGTTGGTCATGCGCACCTGGTCACCGGTGATGGGGTTGGCGATGGCCATGCCCACGGCCGCTGGCGCACCGCGGCCCAGACCGTCGATGTAGGTGCGCATGGCGTCCTGCAGCCGGGGAAAGTCCGCGCAGGGCAGGATGCGGATGTCGGTGATCGGGGCGCCGGGGGCCGCTTGCCAGGCAAAACGGGCGTTGGTGCCGCCGACGTCGGCCAGCAGGCGGGCGGTGTCAGGTGGGTGGGGGGACATGGGTGAGGGCTCCACAGGTGCGTAACCGGCACGGTACCCGATACCGGCCATGGGCGACAGCGGATTATGCCGAACGCGTAACCAAGTTACAGAGCCGCAGGCCACCCACGGCCCCGGCGGGGTCAGGTGCGCTGCGAGCGCGCCCAGCGCACGATGTCGGCCGCGCCCATGGCGCCGGGCTGGCGCGCCACCTCGCGGCCGTTCACGAACAACGCCAGCGTCGGGATGCTGCGGATATTGAGCCGCGCGCCCAGGGCCTGCGCTTCTTCGGTGTTGACCTTGGCCAGCCGCATCTGCGGCTCCAGCTGCTGTGCCGCCTGCTCGAAGGCGGGCGCCATCATCCGGCAGGGGCCGCACCAGGGTGCCCAGAAGTCGACCAGCACCGGAATCTGGGAGCGCGCGATGTGTTTGTCGAACGCCGCCTCGTCCAGCGCCGCCGGGTGGCCGGTGAACAGGGGCTGGTGGCATTTGCCGCAGTCGGGGTCTTCGCCCAGATCGGCGTGGGCGACCCGGTTGGTGGTGTGGCAGTGGGGGCAGACGATGTGCAGGGAATCGGTGGACATGCTCGGGCTCCAGGACAGGTTCCGCTGCAGTTGGGCACCGCGGCATCGATTTCAAGACACCCCAAGGGGTATGAAACCTTCAGAGGATCCGCCCGATCAGGCTGGCCACGAAGCTCAACAGGATGGTGGTGGTCAGCGGAATGAACCAATCGCGCCCGAAGGCCTTGAAACGCAGGTCGCCCGGCAGCTTGCCGAAGCCCAGCTTGTGCAGCAGCGGCGTGAACCAGCTGATCAGCAGCAGGGCCAGGAAGATGACGATCATCCAGCGGATCATGGCGACATCCTGTTCACAAGCGATGGGTCCGGTCGCCCACCGAGAACCCCATGGGTGACCAGCCTTCTGCGCTCGCGGCGGGGGCCAGCGCGAGCACCTTGAACAGCTCGCCCATCTCGTGCTCGTTCACCAGCTTGCCCAACATCGCGTTCTCACGCGGGCCGGCGTCTTTCGCCACATCGAGCAGGCCGCAGTTGATCAGGAACCGGCCCTGGCTGGTGTAACCCAGCACGCTCATGCCGGCGTCCTGCGCGGCCAGCGCGATGCCGGTGAAATTCACGTGCGCGGTGATGTCTTTTTCGCCCACATCGGCCAACGGGTGATCGTCGCTTTTGTGTGCGCGGTGGCAGATCAGCGTGCCCATGTGGCGCTGCGGGTGGTAGTACTCGGCCTCGGGGAAGCCGTAGTCGATGAAGAAGGCGGCGCCGCGCCGCAAGCGGTCGGCCAGCGTGCGGATGAAGGCCTCGGCCTGCGGGTGGATCTCGGTCAGGTAGTGGTGCGGGCCTTCGATGGCGAGCGGCGGGCGCCGGTCGGTGGGCCGCTCGGCCCAGGCCAGTGCACCGCCGGCGGCCAGCACCACACCGCGCTCGTGCCAGTGGCCGTCGGCCTGTCCACCGATGCGCACCAGCAGCTGCACCGGCATGGCGTCCAGCACCTCGTTGCCCAGCACCACGCCGTCGAACGCTTCGGGCAAGGCGTCAACCCATTGCACCCGGTCGGCGTGCCGGGCCAGCGTGGCACGCTGCCGCTCGCGCAGACTGCCCGAAAGATCGACGATGGTGTAGCGGCGCGGCGGCTGGCCCATGGCGGTCAAGGCGTCCAACACCTGCAGCGCCAACGCGCCGGTGCCGGCGCCGAACTCCCAGATCTCGTCGGTGCCGGTGGCGGTGAGCGCCTGCGCGACCTGCCGCGCCAGCGTGTGGCCAAACAGCGGTGACAGCTCGGGCGCGGTCACGAAGTCGCTGCCCTGCCCCGCCACACCGGCCGGCATCTGGCCGAATTTGGGGTTCTGGTTGGCGTAATAACCCAGCCCGGGCTCGTACAGCGCCATCGCCATGAAGCGGTCGAACGGCAGCCAGCCGCCCGACGCGCGGATGGCATCGCGCAGGCGCGCCAGCAGGGCGCTCGTTAAACTCGACGGCTCGCTCACAGATTCGGTTTCAGTTGCTTTGACCACCCGCCCATTGTCCGCCATGCCCAGCGCTGTACCGTCTGCCCCCCCCGCTTCGCGCACCGTGCTGGTCACCGGCGCGGGCAAGCGCCTGGGCCGCGAAATCGCGCTCACGCTGGCGCAGGCGGGCTGGAACGTGGCGGTGCACCACCGCCTGTCCATCGCAGAAGCGCAACAAACCGCCGCCGATTGCGAAACGCGCAGCGGCCGCACTGGCAGCGCCCACACCTTTTTTGCCGACCTCGGCGACGAAGCCAGTGTGCGAGCGCTGTTGCCGGCCGTGGTGGCGCGCTTCGGGCAGGTGGACGCGGTGGTCAACAGCGCCTCCACCTTCGAGCACGACAACGCCGCCAGCTTCGGTTTCGCTGCACTCGAGCAGCACCTGCGCGCCAACGCCGGTGCGGCCGTGCTGCTGGCGCAGGCCCTGCATGCGCACGCCGAAGCGCGCGGCGCCGAGGGCGTGGTGGTGAACCTGCTCGACCAGAAGCTCTGGAACATGAACCCCGACTTCTTCAGCTACACGCTCTCCAAGGCCGCGCTCGAAGCCGCCAACACCATGCTGGCCATGGCGCTGGCGCCGCGCGTGCGCGTGGTGGGCGTGGCGCCCGGGCTCACGCTCACCAGCCACCTGCTGAGCGATCAAAAATTCGCCGAACTGCACCGGCAGTCGCCGTTGGGCCGCTCGTCCACGCCCGAAGACGTGGCCGCGACCGTGGCCTTTGCCCTGACCAACCGTTCCATCACCGGCACCACGCTGCTGGTGGACGGTGGCCAGCACCTCATGCGCTTCGAGCGCGATTTTTCGCTGATGTGACCAGCGCACCCCCATGACCACACCCCACGCGTCGCAGGCCGGCACCCAGATCCTGGCCCTCACCGGCCTGCGCTTCGATGCCAATCTGGGCATCCTGGACCACGAGAAAACGGCGCCGCAGCCGATCCGGGTGGACGCGGAGCTCAACCAGGGCACCCAGCCGCTGCTGCCGCACGACGACGACATCGGCCATGTGCTCGACTACCGCAAGGTGCGCCAGATCATCATCGACGAGTGCACAGCAGAACACGTGAACCTGCTGGAAAGCCTGATCGGCAAGCTCACGCGCCGGCTCATGCTGCTGCCGGGCGTGATCGGCGTGCGCGTGAAGATCGCGAAGCTGGAGATCTTTGACGACTGCGAGGTCGCGATCCGCATGGAGAGCGGGCAGTGGTGAACGGGTAGCCGAGGACGGCTACGTGGTCGTCTGCACATGCAGCCGGCTGGATTTGCAGCGGTGCAAGGCGGTGTAGTACTCCAGGCGCCGGCCATTGGCACCGTAGGCGATGGACTCGATGCGCAGCAGCGGCTCGGGTTGCTCCAGTTGCAGGAGCTGACAGGTTTCAGCGTCGGGCTGCACCGCGTCGATCCAGCGCTCGGCGCGCACCAGGCGCACGCCGTACTGGCGGCGCAGCACGTCATACAGCGAACGGTCGTCCAGGCGCATGCGGTGCAACCCGGGCGCCAGGTCGGCCGGCACCACGGTATCGACCAGCAGGCGCAGTTCGCCGTCCACGCTGCGCAGCCGCTTCAGGGCCACCACCTGGGTGTCGTCCGTCAGCCCCAGGGCCTGGATCTCCTGCGGCGTCGGTGCGCGGAGCTGCTGCGCCAGCACCTGGGTGCGCACGGAGCGCCCTTTGCGCTCCATCTCGTCCGAGAACCCCAGCACGGTCGACACAAAATCCTCATCGCGCTCGCGCGCTGCGACGAAGGCGCCACGGCCCTTGATCTTGTAGATCAGGTTGTTGCGCACCAGGTCGGCCAGCGCCTCGCGCACCACGATGCGCGAGATGCCGAACTGGTCGCCCAATTCCGCTTCGGAGGGCAGCTTGGCGCCAATGGGCAGATCGCCCTGCAGGATCTGCTGGCGCAGCGCATCGCGGAACTGCGCCCACAGGGGCGATTCGGAGTTGCGGTCAAGCAGCGTGGGGGTGTCGTTCGGAGCGTTCACGTCAGGACGGGCTCAGGGCCGGTTGGATGGTCAATGAGGCGGGGGAAACCGGCGCGGCCTCGGTGCCGGGTGCTGCGGAGGCCAACCGCACGCCGTGGCGCTCACGCAGGGCGGTGGCGCAATTGTGCAGCTCCCTCGTTTCCCGCTCGGCGTCCCAGCCCAGCGCCTGGGCCGCGATGCCGGCCACCTCGGCCAGCGAGGCGTCCGTGACCAGCCCGCGGATGGCCAGCAGCGTGCGGCGGATCACGAGGTCGTCCAGGTGGATCACGCCCGTATCCGTGCACAGGTACGCGATTTCCGCCACCGAGTACCCGGGCGCATGCTGCAGCGGCACGTCGCCCGCCACCTGCAAGCCCTGCGCCATCCGCAAGGCCTGTGACCCATAGCGGGCCAGCAGCGCCTGGGCTCGCTCAGGCGACAGGCCCGAATCCTGGGCGATGCGCTCGATGAACCGCTGCGTCGCCTGTGCACCCTGTGGCATGCCCGCGCCGCCGCCAATGGGCAGTTGCCGGGTCGAGGCCGTGCGGTTCCGGCCCAGCAGGTGCAGCACCTCATCGGTGGCCTCTTCCGCCAGGGCCCGGAAGGTGGTCCATTTGCCACCCACCAAGCCCACGACTGGCACCTCGCACGAGGCGGACGGTGGGTCGACCACGACCGAATGGTCGCGCGAGATCTGCCCCGGTTTGTCGGCGTCCGAGCGCGCCAGCGGCCGCACCCCGACGTAGGTGTAGACCACGTCGCTGTGACCAAAGGCCAGGTTCGGAAACACCTCGCCCAGCACCTCCAGCAGGTAGTCCACCTCGGCCGGCTCGGTGGCGATCTGGTCGGGGTCGTCCACCGGGATGTCGGTGGAGCCCACCAGCACCCGGTCCAGGAACGGGTAGACGATGCACACGCGCCCGTCCAACGCCTCGAAATACGCCATGCGCCCCTCCAGCGCGTCGCGCAGCGCGGGATGGTTCAGCACCAGGTGCGAGCCCTTGGTGCCCATCACACGCGGCACCACGCCGCCAAACAGGGCCGTGCTGAGGTCCAGCCAGGCGCCGCTGGCGTTGACCACGGTATCGGCCGTCACGCACACCGTCTCACCCGTGGTTTCGTCGCGCAGCGTGAGGGTCTTGCCCGCGCAACCCATCACGCGGCAGTGGTTGGTGGCCACCGAGCGGGGCTCGTCGCGGCAGGCGTCACGGATCAGCTCCAGCACCAGCCATTCAGGATGGCTGATCCAGGCGTCGAAGAAGGTCGCGGTCCAGCGCACCGCGGAGCGGAAGAGCTGGCGGTCGGCGGGCTGCACGCGGCTGATGCGGTGGTTGGGCATCACACGCTGGCGCCGGCCGAGCAGGTCGTACAGGCGCAGCCCCGCCGCCACCGCCAGCAGGCCGCGTGTGCGCTGGGGCGGCGTGCGACCGAAGAACTTGAGCGCGCTGCTCATCAGGCCGCCGAAGAAGCTGGAAAGTGGCACCACGGTCTTCAACGGCTGCACCAGGTGCGGCGCGTTGCGCAGCAGCAGGTTGCGCTCGCGCGTGGACTCGGCCACCAGCGAGAAGCTGCCGCTTTCCAGGTAGCGCAGACCGCCATGGATCATGCGCGAGGGCGCGCTGCTGGCACCGGCGCTGAAATCGCCCTTGTCGACGATGAGGCAGTCCACCCCCTGCAGCGAGAGGTCGCGGAACACGCCCACGCCGTTGATCCCGGCGCCCACGATCACGGTCGAAAAGTGGCGGCCGGCCACGGCGGCCGGGCGCACGAAAGGCAATGGCGGCATGTGGCTCATGGCGACACCTCCGCGCTCTGCGCGGGCGCGCACGTGGTCTGAGGCAGCGTGGGGGTGGAGCTCGGCGGGCGGCCCGCCAGATGGCCAAACACAGGCGACATGGTGTCGATCAATTCGTTGAAAGCGGCGTTGAAGTCCGCGTGGGCACACGCCTGGGCGGCATCGGGTTCGACCGTGTCGCAGGGCGCGCGCAAGGGATGGGTGTCGATACCCTGTGACATCGCGGCGTAGATCGCGGCGCCGCGCGCACCGGTCTCGTCATCGGCACAGCGCTCGACCGGGCGGCCCAGAAGGCCGGCCAGCAGGCGCACCAGACGCGCGTCGCTGGCGCCGCCGCCCAGCACGGTGTTGGCCGCCACCGGCAAGCCCCCGACCGCCAGGCGGGCCGTGTGGCGCGCATGCAATGCCGCCACCGCGTCGACCACGGCCCGCGCCATGTCGCCGCGGGTGTGGTGGCTCTTGAGGCCGACGAAACCGGCCGTCACGCCCGCGCCGCCGTTCACAAAGGGCAGGAAGCGCAGGCCACCGGCCCCCAGCGGCACCGACATCGCCAGATCCACCACCGCGCGTGCATCGGGCAGGCCGAGCACGCCCGCCAGCCAGGCGATGTTGGCCATCGACGAGGGGCTGTTCTCCATGTACAGGCGCTGGTCGCGCGGGCCGAAATGCACGACCGCCGCCACGTCGGGCCGGGGCTCCATCACGGGGCCGATGACGGCGTTCACGCACCAGGTGCCCAGCACCACCACCGCTCGGCCGCGCTCCTGGGCGCGGATGGCGGTCATGGAGGCCAGCAGGTCGATGGCGCCCATGGCCACGGGAATGCCCGCGGGCAGGCCGTGCGCCGTGGCCTCCGCGGGCAGCAGGGTGCCGATCACCTCGCCGCTGGGCAGCAGCGGCCCGAAGGCCTGCGGCGACAGGTCCGCGATGCCCGAGGCGGCAAAGGCCATGGGCGACCAGCTGCCGGTCGCCACGGAGATGAGACCCGCCGTGCTCGCGTCGCTGGCGTCGGTGGCGATCTCCCCCGTGAGCAGGAAGCCCAGGTAGTCCTTGGCGAACATCAGGCGCCGCACGGTGCCGCTGCGCACCGCGTCAGCGCCGAGCAATTCCGCCGCGATCACGGTGGGCTGGCCTGGCCATGGCTGGCAACCGACGTCGGCGCGCAGCTGCGGGCCGCAGTGACGCGCCAGAGACGACGCCCGTGCATCGGCGCGCTGGTCGGTCGAGGCCACCGCCCGCCCGCCCACGAGTTCGTTGCTCGCGTCGAGCGCATAGAGCCCCGCGCCGTGCCCGGTGCAGCCGATGGCGCGCACCTCGCCCACGCGGGGGCCGAGCTGGTGCGCCACGTCGCGCAGCACGGTGGAGAGCGCCGCGCGGATGGCGGGCGCGCCCAACTCGCAACCGCCGCCGGGCAGCCGGTGGTGCTGCAGGGGCATGCGCGACAGCGCGAGCGTGCGGCCGCTGACGGCCTCCAGGGCCAGCGCCTTCAGGCTGCTCGACCCCAAATCGATTCCGATGAGTATTTTGGTCTTCATGTCATAACAGCTTCCGCTGATCCAGACGGTTTATCCACTGGTGTTTCCCCTAACTACCTGGCCAGTGCGGTCTGAATTATAGTCCACCTGTCATAACAACTGTCGTGACACAAAGTACCCAGCCGGCGCCATCGAAAGAACGGCATCGCACGCTGTGCCACCCACCTACGAGGAGTCAAAACATGAGGCGTAATTTCCTGAAGTCCGCAGCCGCCGCCGGTATCGGCATGGCCGGCACCAGCGCATTCGCGCAGCAACCAGCAGCAGCAACGGGCGCTGGCCTGCGCGGCAAACCCAGCGACGTCTACGTGATGAACGTGATGGTCTCGGGCGTGGAGTACTGGTTCCCGGTCTACGAAATGATGAAGCAGCTCGGCCACACGCTGGGCGTGAAGACCCGCTACTCCGGCACGCCCGAGTACGACGTGAACAAGCAGCTGGCCTCGTTTGAGCAAGAGCTGGCCCGCAAGCCCGCCGGCATCCTGCTGCACCCGATGAACCCCGACCCGTTCATCGAGCCCATCAACCGCGCCGCCGCCATGGGCATCCCGGTCGTCACCTTCGCGGCCGATTCGCCCAACTCCAAGCGCACCTCCTTCATCACCTCGGACAACGACCGTGAAGGCGCGCAGGCCGCCGACGCCATCGCCGCGTCGCTGGGTGGCAAGGGTGAATTCGCCGTGCTGGAAAACCCCGGCCAAGACAACCACGACCGCCGCATCGGCGCCTTCATCAACCGCATGAAGGCCAAGCACCCCGGCATGAAGCTGGTGGGCCGTGCTGCCAGCAACCAAGACCCGAACAAGGCCTACCAGGCGGTGCAGAGCCTGGTTCAAGCCAACCCCAACCTGGGCGCCCTGTTCATGCCCGAGGCCAACTCGGCCCTGGGTGCGGCACAGGCCAAGGTGGAGTCCAAGAAGAACATCAAGGTGATGTGCTGCGACGTGAACGCCAAGATCCTGGACATGATCAAGTCCGGCGACGTGTTCGGCGCCATCAACCCCAACCAGGGCATGCAGGGCTACATGGGCATGATGATGTTGTTCCTGGCCAAGAACCCCGGCCTCATCGACCCGATGAACGACGCCAAGCGCAACGGCACGAACCCCATGGCCGTGCCCTTCCTGGACAACGGCCTGGCCGTGGTCAGCAAGGCCAACGCCGACGACTTCTACTGGGACAAGTACCTCACCCGCCGCGGCACCAAGGGCATCAACGAGTGAGCGTCATGGGCACTTCCTTGCTCGAGTTGCGGGGCATCAGCAAGCGCTTCGGCGCTGCGCATGCGCTCTCCGGCGTGGACTTCTCGCTGCAGGCGGGCGAGATCCACGCCCTGTGCGGCGAGAACGGCGCGGGCAAGTCCACGCTGATGAACATCATCGATGGCATCCACCAGCCGAACACGGGCGAGATCGTGCTCAACGGCCAGGTGGTGGTCATCGATGGTCCGGCCCAGGCCATGCGCCTGGGCATCGGCCTGGTGCACCAGGAGATCGCCCTGTGCGGCGACGCCACCGTGGCCGAAAACATCTTCATGCCGGAGATCAACGCCGGCAAGCGGGCGTGGATGGACTACGCCAGCATCAACGCGCGCGCGGCCCAGGTGCTGCAGCGGCTGGGGCAGGACATCGACCCCGCCGCCCGCGTGTGCGATCTTTCCATCTCCAGCCAGCAGCTGATCGAGATCGCCAAGGCGCTCACGCTGGACTGCAAGGTGCTGATCCTCGACGAGCCGACGGCCGCGCTCACCGACAACGAATCGGCCGCGCTGTTCCGGGTGCTGCACGACCTGAAAAACCAGGGCATCGGCATCATCTACATCAGCCACCGCATGGCCGAGATTTTTTCGCACTGCACGCGGGTGACGGTGCTGCGCGACGGGCGCAACGTGCATTCGGGCCCGCTGGCCGAGCTGAGCGCCGACGACCTGGTGCGCCGCATGGTCGGTCGCGACCTGGGCAGCTACTACCCGCCCAAGCAACAAGACGCCGACCGCGGCGAGCACGTGCTGGAAGTGAGCAACCTGGCCGACGGCGAACGTGTGCACGGCGTGTCCTTCACGCTGCAGCACGGCGAGATCCTGGGCATCGCGGGTCTGATGGGCGCCGGTCGCAGCGAGCTCGCGCAGACCCTGTGTGGCCTGCGGCCTGTCACCGGCGGCAGCGTGCGGCTGAATGGCAAAGCGGTGGCGATCCGCCAGTACAGCGACGCGCTGCGCGAGGGCATCGCCTACCTCAGCGAAGACCGCAAGGCGGCGGGCGTGTACCTCGACCTGCCGATCGCGCAAAACATCGCCTCGATGGCGCTCCAGCGTGTGAGCTCGCGCTTCGGTCTGCTGCAGCGCGCGGCCGAGCACCGGCTGGCGCAGGAGCTGGGCGCGCGCCTGCGGCTCAAGTCCGACGGCGTGCAGATCGAGGTGGCCAGCCTGTCGGGCGGCAACCAGCAGAAGGTGGCCATCGCCAAGCTGTTGGCCACGAACCCGGCGGTGCTGCTGATGGACGAGCCCACGCGCGGCGTGGACGTGGGCGCCAAGTCGGAGATCCACCACATCCTGCGCGACCTGGCCTGCCAGGGCGTGGGCGTGGTGGTCATCTCCTCGGAGCTGCCCGAGATCATCGGGCTGTGTGACAGGGCACTGGTCATCCGCGACGGTCGCGTCGCGGGCGAGGTGCAAGGCAAAGACATGACGGAAGAGGCCCTGCTGCGGCTGGCCTCAGGACTGGAACAAGAGGAGATGACATGAATCACCCAGCACAACTGAACGCCGGCCCCGTGGCCGGCCTGCAGGCCCCACACCCGACGCAGGGAGGACCCGGCAAACCGGGCGGCCCGAAGCTCACCAGCATGCGCGAGATGGGCCTGCTGGCCATCATCGCGGTGATGTGCGTGGGCATGAGCTTCGCCTCGCCCTACTTCCTCACCTGGGACAACATCCGGGCCATGCTGCTCTCGTTCTCCATCGAGGGCATCGTGGTGGTGGGCATGACCATTTTGCTGATCGTGGGCGGCATCGACCTCTCGGTGGGCTCGGTGGTGTGCTTCGCGATGGTGGTCACCGGCAAGCTGTTCCTGATGGGGCTCGACCCCTGGACGGCCGGGCTCATCGCCATTGCGGCCAGCGCCATGATCGGCGCCATGATCGGCGGCTGTGTGGTGCGCATCGGCCTCAACCACTTCATCGCCTCGCTGGCCTTCATGGTCATCGTGCGCGGCCTGTGCCTGGCGCTCACGCAGGGCACACCCCAGTCGCTGTTCACGCTGCCGGAATCGTTCAAGTTCATCGGCCAGGGCACGGTGTTCGGCATGCCGGCGGTGATCATCATCTTCCTGGTGATCGTGGTGGTGAGCGACTTCGTGCTGCGCCGCGCCAGCCTGATGCGCCGCGTCTTCTACACCGGCAGCAACGAGAAGGCGGCGCTGTACTCGGGCATCCGCGTGGGCCGGGTGAAGTTCTGGGTGACGGTGCTGTGCGCGGCGTCGGCCGGCCTGGCCGGCGTGATCTACACCGCGCGCTTCGGCGCGGCCACGCCCACCTTCGGCGTCGGCATGGAACTCAACGTGATCGCCGCAGCCGTCATCGGCGGCGCCAGCCTCAAGGGCGGCTCGGGCACGGTGCTGGGCGCCGTGCTGGGCCTGGCCCTGCTCTCGGTGGTGACCAGCTCGCTGATCCTGCTGGACGTATCGCCTTACTGGCAGGACGTGATCAAGGGCCTGATCCTGCTCGCGGCCGTGACCATCGACCACCTCATGAACACCCGAAAGACCAAGCGATGAGCGCCGTGCTGAACCAAGCGATGAAGACCACCACCCTCGGCCCCTCGGGCATCACCTGCTCGGCCATCGGCCTGGGAACCTGGGCCATGGGCGGCTGGATGTGGGGCGGCCAGGACAGCGCCGGCGCCACCGAGGCCATCCACGCCTCGCTCGATGCCGGGGTCACACTGATCGACACCGCGCCGGCCTATGGCCTGGGCGCCTCCGAAAACATCGTTGGCGCGGCGCTCAAAGGCCGCCGCCACGAGGCCGTGATCGCCACCAAGTGCGGGCTGGTCTGGCACACGCAACAAGGCACGCACTTCTTCGACGAAGACGGTCACCCCGTGTACCGCCACCTGGGCCGCGAGTCGATCTTCCACGAAGCGGAAGAAAGCCTGAAGCGCCTGCAGACCGACTACATCGACCTCTACATCACGCACTGGCAGGACAGCACCACACCGGTCGAAGAGACCATGGACGCCCTGCTCGCCCTCAAGCAGCAGGGAAAGATCCGCGCCATCGGCGTGAGCAACGCCAGCCCCGAGACGCTGGCGGAGTACCTGCGTTACGGCCCCGTGGACGCGGCCCAGGAGCGCTACAGCCTGATCGACCGCGAGATCGAACAGACGCTGGTGCCCTTGTGCCAGCAGCACAACGTGGCCGTGCTCGGTTATTCCTCGCTGGCGCTGGGCCTGCTCGCGGGCCCCATCGACCCGACGCGGGTGTTCACGGGCGACGACCAGCGCGCCACCAACCCACGTTTCAGCACCGCCAACCGCGCCAAGCTCAAGGCCTTCTTCGACGAACTGGAACCGGTGCGCCAGCCGCTTGGCTGTTCCTTCGGCCAGTTGATGATCGCCTGGACGCTGGCCAGCGGCAGCGTGTCGGTGGCACTGTGCGGCGCGCGTGTGCGCCCGCAGGCCATTCAGAACGCCGCCGCCGGCGCGCTGGACCTGCCCCCCGAGGCCGTGCAGCGCATCGACGAAGCCGCAGCCCGGCACCTGCAGGCACTCGCCTGAAGCCCTCCCTTTTTTCATTCCCTTTTCAAAGGACCTCTTCGTATGTCGAAGGACAAGACCGCGCGCCTGAACCGCTTGCTGAGCAACGGGCGCTGCCTTGATATCGCGCTCGACCATGGTGTCTGCAACGAGCCCTCGTTCCTCAACGGGCTGGAAGATATGCCCCAGGTGATGGACAAACTGGTGGCCGCCGGGCCCGACGCGATCCAGCTCAACTACGGCCAATCGGATCTGCTACAGGACCGCCCGGGCCGCAACAAGCCCGCGCTGGTGATGCGCATCGACATGGGCAACCCCTACAACGCCACCGCACACCGCGTGATGTGGGCCGTGCTGCAGAACGAGCACGACCCGGTGCTGCCGGCCGTGCAGCGCGATGCCGCCTGCGTGGTGGTCAACCTGTTCATGCTGCCCAACGAACCCGACCTGTTCCGCCAATGCGTCGCGAACATCGCGCGCGTGCGCGCCGACTGCGACCGCTACGGCATGCCACTGATGATCGAGCCGCTGGTGATGCGCCCGCACAGCGACCAGGGCGGCTACATGGTTGATGGCGACGCCGAAAAGATCGTCACCCTGGTGCGCCTGGCGCGCGAGATGGGGGCCGATATCGTGAAGGCCGACCCCACCACCGACGCCACCGAATTCCACCGCGTGGTGCAGGCCGCGCGCTGCCCGGTGCTGGTGCGCGGCGGTGGCCGCGAAGACCTGCAGCAGGTGTTCGCCCGCTCGCGCGTGCTGATGGACCAGGGCGCCTCGGGCATGGTCTACGGCCGCAATGTCTACCAGCACGCCAACCCCTCGGCGGTGGTGAACGCGCTGATGGCCATGATCCACCGCGGCGCGAGCGCTGCCGAGGCCTGGGGCCTGTACGAATCTGCTCCGGCCTAACCACCCATGAAAACGCCCTGGATCCTCGCCGCAGCGCTGTGTTCGGCAGGTGCTTTTGCACAGGGCGTACCGGTGCGGATCGGCGTGATCGGCCCGTTCACTGGCGGTTCAGCCGATGTCGGCACCACCATGCTCAATGGCATCCGCATGGCCGTGGACGAGATCAACGCGGTGGGCGGCTACCTGGGCCGCCCCCTGGAACTCGACATCAAGGACGATTTTTCTGACCCCGAGAAGGGCTTGGCAGCCGCCAATGAGTTGGTGGCCGAGAAGGTGGTGGCCACGATCGGTGTCTGCGACAACGGCGTGGGCATGAAGGTGGTGGACATCTTCCAGCAAGCGAAGGTACCGCTCGTGATCCCCTGCGCCACGGGCACGCCGCTCACGGCAAAATTCCCGTCGGCGCAGAGCTTCACTTTCCGCACCGCCGCGCGCGATGCGATCCAGGCGTCGTTCATCGTCGACGATATTCTCAAGCGCGGTTGGAACCGGGTGGCGGTGTTCGCCGACTCCACGGACTACGGCACTGCCGGTTTGCACGACACGACCCAAGCCCTGGCGCAAATGGGCGTCAAGCCCGTGTACGTGGCCCGCGTCGCCTCCGGCGCGAAGGATGTCACGGCGCAACTGGCCGAGGCCAGAGCGGTCAACGCCAATGTCATTCTGAGCTACGCCGTGGGCCCAGAGGCCGCCACCATCGCCAACGGTCGCAAGACCATGGGCTGGAAGGTGCCTCAGGTCGGTGCCTGGCCACTCTCGTTCCCGAACTACATCGATGGCGCCTATGGCGGCGCGGAAGGCTCGCTCATGGCGCAGACCTTCATCGCCGATCCGAGCAACGAGCGCCGTGCTGCCTTCCTCAGCACGTATGCCCGCAAGTTCAACATGTCTCGCATCCGCGTGCCCATGGCTGCGGCTCAGGCCTACGACGCCACCTACCTGCTGACCTATGCGTTGCTGGGCATCCGCAACGGTGACCTCAGTGGCCCAACCGTAAAGAACGCCCTGGAGAACATCCACCGTGTTTATTACGGCGTGGTCGCCACGTACGAAAAACCATTCTCGCCAGAGGACAAGGAGGCGATCAGCCAGAACATGCTGGTGGTGGGACTGGTGCGCAACGCCATGGTCACCTTTGCATATCCCGAGGATGCGCGTCGCAACCTGTTCATACAAAGAAAGAAGTAAGTCCCCAATGCTCTCGATGGAGTGATCGTGAGCGCTTGGGTGACCGGTGCCTTGACAGGCAGGGCGCGGGCCTGATCCAGCCAGCGCCGAGGAGGACAAGAGGAGAGGGAGAAGAGAGAAAGAGCCAGGCGGGCGCCCTGCGCCACTGGCGAGGTGTGCCTGCGCGCCATGGTCAGCGGCCCGTCGGATGGATTGATGAAGAACTTCTAACAACCTGGAGACAACGATGAAAATTCGGTATTCCTTGATGGCGGTCCTGCTGCCGTTCGTCACATTGCTGACGCACGCGGCGATCACGGGGGTCAGCCCCATGACCACCCTCTCCACCATGGCGGCCGCGGTCACGCTGGCCGCGGAGGAACCGCTCCCTGTGCAGGGTCCGGGTCTGGGCAACCTCACCTACACCTCAGACGAGCTCTTCAAGCCGGTGTCCATGATCACCCGCGCCTCGGGCGACGTGCCCGCCACCTACCCAGGCCGCAAGGCCTACGGGCTGAACGTGGGCATCATGCTCAACGGCTACTTCCTGACCTCCTTCGCCCCCGACAGCGGCCTGGGCCCCGGCGGCTTCTTGCTGTACGACGTGTCCAACCCGCGCGCCATCCGGCTCGTCAAGAAGATCTATGAGCCCGAAGGCCGCACACAGGAGTTCCGAGAGGCGCACGCCTTCGGCACCGCAAAGATCGGTGGCCGCCAGTACGTGGTGGTGCCCAGCACCAAGGGCATCGAGTTCTGGGACTTCACCGACATCAACGACATCCAGCAGGTCAAGAAGCTGGCGCTGCCCACTGTCAACGGTGGCGACTACGCCAACGTGGCCTGGCAGCTGTGGTGGCAGGCGCCCTACCTTTACGTGGCCTCGGCCAACCACGGCATCTACATCGTGGACGCACGCGATCCGGTCAACGCCGTCATCGCCGACCGTGGCGCCGGCAGGCCCAACCCTGTGCCCACCGGCGAACTCGGGGGCTTTCGCGTCGGCCCCATCTTCACCATGGGCAACCAGATGGTGCTGACCTCGATGGACAACACCGGCGGTTTTTCCAGCCTGGACATCTCCGACCCGCTCAACCCCAAGGTGTTGGACAACGTGGGCTCCAACCCCAACTACTACGCCACTTGCTATGACGGCAAGAACCTGCACGCCTCGGCACGCGGCGGCGGCGCCAAAATGTACAGCTACGACCTGAGCGACCGAGCCCGGTTCGTGGCCGAAGACAACCGGCTGGTGATCGACGAGCAGCTGTACTGCGGCACGCAGGACCAGTACGTGTTCCAGGGCGCACAGACCAAGGTGCACAAGGTGGACGTGAGCAACCCGCTCAACCATGTCCAGGTGGGCCAGGGCAGCCTGTTCGCGGCCAACGACCCCGAGCTCTCGCACTCCGACCACGGTCAGGTCGCGCCCTTCGGCAACCTGGTGTTCATCGGCAACGACCACGGTTCGGGCAGCGGCTTCATCGTGCACCAGACAGCGCGCGACACCACGCCGCCGACGGTCAAGCAGATCTCGCCGGCCAACGGCGCAAAACAGCAAGCCCTGAGCTCGCGCATCGGTATGGGCCTCTCGGACAGCATCCTGCCCGAGAGCGTCAACTCAAGCACCTTCGTCGTGCGCCCGGTGAACGGCAACACCTTGGCCGGCACCTACAGCGTGCAGCTGGGCATCATCAACTTCCACCCCGCGCAACCCCTGGAGGCCGGCACCGCCTACGAAGTGCTGCTGACGGCCGGCGGCGTGAAGGACTACGCGGGCAACGGCATCGCCAACGAGTACCGCGCCGTCTTCAACACCGGCACCGCCAGCGACATCGGTTTGATGAACCATTGGCCCCTGGCGAGCGGGCTGTCCGATGAGGTCGGCGCCAACAACGGCACGGCCTCGACGGCCGACCAATTCGACGGCATCAGCCTGAACTTCGCGCAACGCAGTGGCGGCGTGCCGCTCAAGGACAACAGCGTGGCCACGGCATTGGGCGGCACCGCTTCACTCGCCTTCTACATGAAGGCCACGCAGACCGGATCGGCCAACCCCTGGACGGCGCCCGGCATCTTCGGGCGCGACCAGGCGAATGGTGCGGACGACATTTTCTGGGGCTGGATCGACAACACCGGTCGCCTCAACCTCTCGGTGGGCAACGTGACGACCGACAACCCGGGCACCCGCTCCGCCGCCCCCGTGAACGACGGCAACTGGCACCATGTGGTGATGACGCGCGATGCCGCCACCGGTGCACAGACGATGCACATCGACGGCAACAAGATCAGCTCCACCGGCCTCATGGGCACCAAGGGCCTGAACAACCGGTTCACGCTGCTGGGGCAATTGCAGGGCAATACGGACTTCTTCCGTGGCAGCCTGGCCGACGTGCGGGTCTACAGCCACGTGCTGAGCGACGCCGACGTCGCGCTGCTGCAGCAGCAAACGATCGTCGGAGACGTGGGTCTGAGCAACGGCCCGCAGCTGGTCAACGGGCAACTCACGTTCAACCCGCCCCGTCTGGGCGGCACCGGCTCCACCTACCGCTGGAACTACGGCAACGGCACGCAGACAGCGTTCTCCAGCCAGCTGGGCACCACCTTCAGCTACAACCGCCCCGGCCACTACACCGTGACCCTCACGGTGCGCGACGCCTCGGGCCGGGAAACCTTCTACACCTACAACGTGACCGTGACCTTCCCGGTGACGGCCACCGCGCCCACGCATTCGAGCAACATCGTGGGCGATGCGAACAGCGTCTACGCGGTGAACCCCGACAGCGGCACCGTCTCCGCCATCGATGCGCAGGCCCTCACCAAGCGCTGGGAGATCCGCGTGGGTGACGAGCCCAAGACCCTCGCACGCGGTCCCGACGGCCGCATCTGGGTCACGGTGCAGGGCGAGGACAAGCTGGTGGCCCTGAACCCGGCCGATGGCAGCGTCTCCACCACGGTGGCGCTTCCCTACGGCAGCGGCCCCTACGGCGTGGCCTTCACGCCCAACGGGTCCAAGGGCCTGCTGACGCTGGAGAGCAAGTCCACGCTGATCGCCTTCGACCCGACCAGCGGTGCCACCACCGGCACGCTGCCTCTGGAAGGCGAGCTGCGCGGCATCGCGGTGGCGGCCGACTCTCAGACGGCCTACATCACGCGCTTCAAGTCCCAGATGACGGGCGGGCAGCTGCACAAGGTGGGCATCAATGCCATGGGCCTTTTGTCCACCATCGCCCTGCCGGTGGACACCACCACGGTGGACACCGAGAACAGCGCTCGCGGCGTGGCCAACTACCTGAGCCAGGTGGTGATCTCGCCCGATGGCAGCCGCGCGGCGCTGCCGGGCAAGAAGGACAACATCGTGCGCGGGCGCTTCCGCGACGGCGGCGACCTGGTGCACGACCAGACGGTGCGCTCCATCCTCTCGCAGGTCGACCTGTCGCAGAACACGCACCTGCTGGGCGAGCAGATCGACTTCGACGACCGGGCCCCGGCTCGCGCGGCGCTGTATTCCCCGGTCGGCGACTACCTGTTCGTGGCGCAGATGGAGGGCAACAACATCGCCATCGTCGATGCCTACAGCCGTGCCGTTCGCGGCGAGATCAGCGCCAGCAGCGCGCCGCACGGCCTGTACCTGGATGCCTCGCGCAAGCGGCTGTTCGTGAACAACTTCCTGGCGCGCTCGGTCACGGTGCACGACGTGGCCAACGTGTTGGCCTCCCGCAGTGCGGCCGCCGTGTTCCTGCAGCACATCCCCACCGTGGCGCAGGAACCCATGGGCGCCGCGGCACTGCGCGGCAAGCAGGTGTTCTACAACGCAGCCGACCGGCGCATGAGCAAGGACAACTACATGTCCTGCGCCAGTTGCCATGCGGATGGCGGTGACGACGGCATGGTGTGGGACTTCACCCAGCGTGGCGAGGGCTTGCGCCGCACCATCAGCCTGCAGGGACGGGCCGGCCTGGGCCACGGCAAGCTGCACTGGAGCGCCAACTTCGACGAGGTGCAGGACTTCGAGAACGACATGCGCAACGCCTTCGGCGGCACCGGCTTCCTGAGCGACGCCGACTTCACGGCCACGTCCAACCCGCTGGGCACGCCCAAGGCGGGCCGCAGTGCACAGCTCGACGATCTGGCGGCCTATCTCACCTCGCTGAACAAGTTCATGCGCAGCCCGGTGCGCGCCGCCAACGGCAGCCTGACCGTGGAAGCGGCGCGCGGACAGGCCCTGTTTGCCAGCGCCAACTGCGCGACCTGCCATGCCGGAGCCACCCTGCGCGACGGGCTGCGGCACGACGTGGGCACGATCCAGCCGTCGTCCGGCAAGGGCATCAACCAGCCGCTGGCCGGCGTGGGCTTCGACACGCCCACGCTGATCGGCAGCTGGGCCGCGAAGTCCTACATGCACAACGGCCAGAAGGCCAGCGTGCTGGACGTGATCGCGGGCGGCCACGGCAATGCCTCGGGCCTGCCCGCGGCCGACCAGCAGGCCATCGCCACGTACGTGCGCTCGCTGGACACCGCGTCGGAGGTCAACACACGCCTGCGCTCCAACCACAGCGGGCTGTGCGTCAACATCCGAGGGGCCTCGCCGAGCAGCGGCACGGCCGCCATCCAATGGCCTTGCGGCACCGCCAGCAACGAGACCTTCATGGTGCGCAACGTCGCCGATGGTTACGTGCAACTGGTCGCCCAGCACAGCAACCTGTGCCTGGCGCAGGACAGCGCGGTGACCAGCGGTGCCGGGGTGGTGCAGCTGGCCTGCAACAGCGGCAACACGGCGCAGTGGAGTCTGGTGGGATCGACCATCCGAAATAGATCCTCGGGCGCCTGCCTGGACGTACCGAACAACTCGACGGCGCAGAACATCCCGCTGATCGCATGGACCTGCCACGGCGGCAACAACCAGAACTGGACCCAGTTGCCCTGACGAGAGGCTGCTCCCTTGTGAGCCCACCGTCGCGTTTCGCGACGGTGGGCTCTTTTTTTGGGGTTGACGCAGCGGGGGGTGTTTTTCAGGTCCCCCCGGCCTGCGGGTCCACCCATCGGTGCGCCGAACCCTCCAGGCGACCCGTCGAACCCGGTTGGAATATCCTTCTGGCCTGCGTTTTCGCTTTATTTACCCTGAGTCGTTGACATGAACCCCGAAAAAGTTGCCCTTGAGAACCACAAGCTGGAAAAGCGCCTGTGCCGCGAAGTCGGCCGTGCCATCGTGGACTTCAACATGATCGAAGAGGGCGACCGGGTCATGGTCTGCGTCTCGGGCGGCAAGGACAGCTACGGCCTGCTCGACATCCTGCAAAAGATGCAGGCGCGCGCGCCCATCAGCTTTGAGATCATTGCGGTCAACCTTGACCAGAAGCAGCCCGGTTTTCCCGACCACATCCTGCCCGAGTACCTGTCAAAACTCGGCGTGAAGTTCCACATCGAAACGCAGGACACCTACTCCATCGTCAAGAAGGTGATCCCCGAGGGCAAGACCATGTGCAGCCTGTGCAGCCGGCTGCGCCGCGGCATCCTGTACCGCGTGGCCAAGGAGCTGGGGGCGACCAAGATCGCGCTCGGCCACCACCGCGACGACATGCTGCAGACGCTGTTCCTCAACATGTTCTTCGGCGGCAAGCTCAAGGGCATGCCGGCCAAGCTGGTGAGCGACAACGGCGAGTTCATGGTGATCCGCCCGCTGGCCTACGTCCCCGAAAAAGACCTGATCCGCTGGGCCGAGGTCCGGCAATTTCCCATCATCCCCTGCACGCTCTGCGGCAGCCAGGAGAACCTGCAGCGCAAGCAGGTGGGCAACCTGCTGCGCGACTGGGACAAAAAATTCCCGGGCCGGCTGGAGAACATGCTCACCGCGCTGCAGAACGTGGTGCCCAGCCATTTGATGGACCGCAAGCTGTTCCCGTTCGCGGCCCTTGAGGTCACGGGCCAGGCCAGCGAAGACGGCGACAAGGCGTTTGACGAAGAGGAACTGCCGCCGCTGGTTCCGCCCATCGACGCCGACGGCGACACCGACGACATGCCCGCCGCCGCGGCGCCCACCCCACCCACCGGGAACGAAAACCGCACGCGACCGGTCATACCGATCAGCGTGGCCTAAGAGGCTGAGAGTCTTCCGTCCATGCCCGCCTTGCACGCCAAAACGCTCAGCCTCTGCGCCCGCTGCCCGTCCCGATGGGTCGGGCCATCCCTCGCTGGAGAGACCGCGATGCACACAGCCCCACCCTCCTTGACGCCCCGCCGCTGGACCTTGGCCGCCGCGCTTGCCGCCCTGTTGCTCGGTGGCTGCGCCAGCACCTACCGAGTGGACAGCCAGGTCGAGAGCTTTGCGAACTGGACCGAAACCGGCAGCGCTTCCGGCAAACAGGCCACCGCGCCCGCGGCCCTGCCCCAGGCGCCCCAGACCTACCGCTTCGAGCGCCTGCCCTCGCAACGCGAAGGCGATCCGGGCGCGCGGCAGAACGCCCTCGAATCCTACGCACGCGACGCGCTCGCCCCCCTGGGCTGGACAGCCGTTGACAGCGCCGCATCGCCCTGGACGGTGCAGGTGAGCGCCAGCAGCCTGCGCCTGGCCCGCTCACCCTGGGACGATCCGTGGCCCATTTTCTGGCCCATGTGGGGCGTGGGCGTTGGCAGCCACGGCCCGCGCGTCAGCGGCCAGCTGGTCTGGGGACCCATGTTCCCCCCTATGTACAACGACCGTCCGTACTACCAGCGCAAGCTCACGCTCGTGGTGCGCGAGGCCAGGAGCGGGCGGGTGGTCTATGAAACCCACGCCGCACACGACGGCCTGTGGGCCGACTCGCCCGGACTCTGGCGCGCCATGGTCAGCGCCGCGCTGCACGGCTTTCCGGCCCCGCCGGCTGGCGCCCGTCAGGTGAACGTGGACCTGCCCCGCTGAAGCCGCCGCCACAGCGGAGCGTGGGGGCCATCGACCGCAGCGCAGGGCCGCCCCAAGCAAGGTCAGCCCCCTCGGGGGGCAGCGACCCGCGCAGCGGCGGAGCGTGGGGGCAACACCTTCACTGGGGGTCCAGCAGCTGCCGCACCGACTCGGCCAGCGCGTCCATGCTGTCCTGCTTGCCCAGCACATCGCTCACGCCCAGGGCATGGGCGTCGTTCACCAGTTGTTCGCTCACATGCCCTGACACGATGGCCATGCGCTGTGTGGGCCGCAACCCGCGCACCGCGCGCACCAGTTCGACACCACTGATGCCCGGCATGTTCTGGTCGGTCACCAGCAGATCGACAGGCTCCTGCGAATCGCGAAACCAGTTCAGCGCTTCTTCGCCCGACAAAAAAGTGGTCACGCGGTAACCGTGCTTGCGCAGCAGGCGCCCCGCCAGGAACACCAGTGCCTCGTAGTCGTCCACATACACGATGTGGCGGCCGGCTACAGCGGGCGCCGGCACCGGGCCGGGTGTTGGCACGGGGGGATCCTGCGCCGTGGCAGCGCTTGAGGCCAGCGGCAGGTACACGTCGAAGCGGGCGCCCTCACCCGGCACGCTGTGCACCGAAATCGCCCCCCGGTGCGCCTTCACGATGCCGTGCACCACCGACAAGCCCAGGCCGGTGCCGCTGCCCAGCGCCTTGGTGGTGAAAAAAGGTTCAAAGATGCGGCGCTGCGTGTCGGTGTTCATGCCCGGGCCGTTGTCGGCCACGCTGAGACAGACGTAAACACCCGGGTCGATGCCGCCCAGCTTCAAGGCCAGGGCCGCGTCCACCGGGGTCTCCCGCAAGGCAACGGTGATGTCGCCCGGCTTCTGCCCCATGGCCTGCCACGCGTTGGTGCACAGGTTCATGAGCACCTGCTGAATCTGAGTGGCATCGGCCAGCACCGGCATCGGGGTCGCGCCCAGGCGCGTGTTCAGGCGCACGCCCGCCGGCAACAGCGAGCGCAGCAGGCGCAGCGCGTCTTCCACCAGCGGTGTGAGTGGCTGCCGGTGCAGTTCCTGCGTCTGGCGTCGGCTGAAGGCCAGGATCTGCTGCACCAGTTGGCGCGCACGGATCGCCGCGTGGCTGATCTCGGTCAGGCTCTCCTGGGCGATGTGGTCCGGCCCCACGTCTTCACGCGCCAGCACGAGATTGCCCAGGATGGCGGCCAGCAGGTTGTTGAAGTCGTGCGCCACACCGCCGGCGAGGGTGCCGATGGCCTCCATCTTTTGCGATTCGCGCAGCTGCACTTCCAGCGCGCGCTGGTGCGCCTCGGCGGCCTTGAGCTCGGAAATGTCGGTGTGCGTGCCCACCATGCGCAGCGGCCGACCTTGCTCGTCGCGCGCCATCACGGTGCCCCTTGAGAGCACCCACTTCCAGCTGCCGTCCTTGCAGCGGATGCGGTGCTCGTTGCGGTACACCGGCGTGCGGCCCTCGAAGTGCGCCAGGCGGTCGGCCTGCATCTGCGGCACGTCGTCGGGATGGGTGCGGCTGTCGAGTTCCTGCGCATGCTGCAGCAGCTCGTCCTCGGCGTACCCATACATCGCTTTGATCCGCGGCGACACGTACTCTTCGCCGGTGGCGATGTTCCAGTCCCACACGCCATCGCCTGCCCCGTCGAGCGCGATCTTCCACAGTGCCTCGGTCTCCCGCAGGGCGATTTCGGCCTGCTTGCGATCGGTGATGTCGAGCAGCAGCCCCACCCGCACCTGCCCCCCATCTTCGTGCGCCACCGTATCCGAACGTCGGTACAGCCAGCGCTCGGTGCCGTCGGGCAGGACGATGCGGTACTCGAACCCGATGTCCGGCAGACCGGCATGGATGCGGTGGATGTGTTCGGCAAACCGGAGCGCGTCGTCGGGGTGGCGGTAGCGCGAAAGCGCGTTCGGGTCGCGCAGCACGTCATCCGGCGTGAGCCCGTAGATCTGCAGCACCCCGGCACTGACGAAGCGGTACGCCGGCTCGCCCCCGTCGGGCACGTGCACCACGAACACCATGCCGGGAATCTGGGCGGTCAGCAGGCGAAGGCGCTCCTCGCTGCGGGCTTGCTCCTCGCGCGCCTTCACCTGTGCGCTGATGTCCTCCACCGTGCCTTCGTAGTACTGGAGCTTGCCGGTGGCGTCGCGCACGCCATGGGCGTTCTCGCTGATCCAGATGCGCTCGCGCGTCTTGTGGCGCCAGATCTCGGAGACAAAGCCGCGCACGAAACCATCGCGCTCCAGCAGGCGCTGGAATTCGGCGCGCCGGCCCGGGTCCACGTACCACTCGCTGGCGATGTCGGTCACTCCGGCCAGCAGCTCGGCTTCGCTGCCGTACCCGTTGATCTGCACCAGGGCAGGATTGGCCCGGATCATCTCGCCATCGGGCGAGCTGCGGTAGGCCCCGATGGGCAGGAACTGGAACAGCGAAAAGAAATTCGGCGACGCAGCCGATTCGGGGGATGACATGGCCGTATTTTGGGCGAAACCCCACGCCAGCGCCGGTGTGTTTGGGTGGTCACACCTGGGTTGAGCGGCTAAAGTGCACGCCCAACCCACTCCACTTTTCAGGTTCTTTCTGTGCACATCACCCGCATCCTCGCCGTGCGCCACGGCGAAACCGAATGGAACCGCGACACCCGCATCCAGGGCCACACCGACATTCCGCTCAACGCGCGCGGTCGCCGGCAGGCCGAGCTGCTCGCGCAGGCCCTGCGCGACGAACCCATCGCCGCCTTCTACGCCAGCGACCTGAGCCGCGCCCTGGAGACCGCGCAGGCGGTCGCCCGCACGCGCGACCAGTCCGTGGCCACGCACACCGGCCTGCGCGAACGCTGCTTCGGGCGCTTCGAGGGCCAGACCTGGGCCGAGCTCGAAGCCCGCTGGCCCGAAGACGCTTTGTCATGGCGCAAGCGCGTGCCCGACTTCGCGCCCACGGGCGGTGAGTCGCTGCTGCAGTTGCGCGAGCGCGTGGTCGCCACCGTCGAAGCACTGGCCTCGCGCCACCCCGGCGAGCAGGTGATGCTGGTTGCGCACGGCGGCGTTCTCGACATCCTCTACCGTGCCGCGACCCGACTGGAGTTGCAGGCGCCCCGCAGCTGGGACCTTTCCAACACCGCCGTCAACCGCCTGCTCTGGTCGCCCGAGGGCCTGAGCCTGGTGGGTTGGGCCGACACCGCGCACCTGCAAGACGGATCGCTGGACGAGACCACCGCATGAAAACTTCTGAGCGCTGGGCCCAGGCGCAGGCCTGGGTGGGCCAGAGCGTGGGCACCATCGACACGCCGTCGCTGGTGATTCACCTTGATGCCATGGAGCGCAACCTCGCGCGCATGGCCGCGTTCGCGCGCGAGCGCGGGCTGCGCCTGCGGCCGCACGCCAAGCTGCACAAGAGCGCCGAGCTGTCCCGGCTGCAGATGGCGCACGGCGCGGTCGGTGTCTGCGTGCAGAAGACCGAAGAGGCCCTGCGGCTCGCCGCACAGGGCGTGAGCGACATCTTCATCAGCAACGAAGTGATCGCACCGCCCAAGCTGGCGCGGCTGGCGGCGGCGGTGCGCGAGCGGCAGGCCCGCTTCGCCATCGCGGTGGACAGCGCCGAGGGCATTGAGCGGCTCGCGGCGGCGCTGAAAGGCGCTGGCGCGCATGGGGCGGCGGCCATCGACGTGTTCGTCGAAATCGACGTCGGCCAGGGCCGCTGCGGCGTGCCACCGGGCCACCCTGCGCTCGCGCTCGTGCGCCTCATCGCCGAACACCCCGTGCTGCGCTGGGCCGGCCTGCAGGCCTACCACGGCGGCGCACAACACCGCCGCAGCGCGGCCGAGCGCACGGTGGCCATCGCCGCGTCGGCACTGGCCGTGCACCAGACGCTGGACACCTTGCGTCAGCACGGCTTCGTCGCCCCGCTGGTCACGGGCGCGGGCACCGGCAGCCTGGTCAACGAAGCCGCCAGCGGGCTCTGGGGCGAGCTGCAGGCCGGCTCCTACCTGTTCATGGACGCCGACTACGCGAGCAATGAGCCCGACATGACGGCGCCGGTGTTCGAGCACGCTTTGTTTGTCAAGTCGCAGGTCATGAGCCGCAGCGCGGACCACGCGGTCTGCGACGCCGGCCACAAGAGCCACGCCATCGACAGCGGCCTGCCGTTGGTCGCCCACCCCACCGGTCTGGTGTTCGCCAACGGCGGTGACGAACACGGCGTGCTGCGCGCCGCCGCCCCCGGCACCCCACTGCCCGCGCTGGGCGACACGGTCTGGCTGATCCCCGGCCACTGCGACCCCACGGTCAACCTGCACGACTTTTTTGTGGGCGTGCGCGGTGGGTTGTTGGAGGGCCATGTCGAGCGCCTGATCACCATTGACACGCGCGGCGCTTTGACATGAGCGCCGCCCGGCCGTTCCGAAGGCGCTCAGCCCCGAAGTGCGAAGCGCGGAGGGTGGTCCAATGAGCCCCAGCCAGGTCATCGTCTTCGCCACACCGGTCTTTCTTCTGCTCATCGTGATCGAGTTCGCCGTCGGTCTGCGCCGCGGGCGCAACACCTACCGGCTGTCCGACGCGGTGTCCAGCATCGGCCTGGGCATGCTGAGCCAGGTCGCGGCGGTGTTTGCCTTGCTGCTGCGCCTGGGCATCTACACCGCCGTGTACACCCACGCCGCCCTGCTGCCCGACACGGGTTTCTGGACCACCCCCGTGGGCTGGCTGCTGGCGCTGCTGGCCTACGACTTTCTCTATTACTGGAACCACCGCCTGGGCCACACCGTGGGCATCTTCTGGGCCGCGCACGTGGTGCACCACCAGAGCCAGCACTACAACCTTTCCACCGCGCTGCGCCAGCCGGTGAGCTACCCGCTGCTGGGCTGGGTGTTCTACCTGCCGATGGCGCTGGCCGGCGTGCCGCCGCTGGTGTTCGTGGTGGTCGGTCTGATCGACTTGCTGTATCAGTTCTGGATCCACACCGAGCAGATCGGCTCCATGGGCCGCTTCGACCGCTGGTTCGCCTCGCCGTCCAACCACCGCGTGCACCACGGCGTGAACGATCGTTACGTGGACAAGAACTACGGCGGCATCCTGATGCTGTGGGACCACCTGTTCGGCACCTTCGAACCCGAAGACCCGCGCGAGCCCAGCATCTACGGCACGCGCAAGCCGCTGCAGAGCTGGGACCCGGTCTGGGCCAACCTGGAGGTCTACGCCGCGCTCGCTCGCGACAGCGGGCGAGCGACGCGCTGGGGCGACAAGCTGCGCCCCTGGCTCAAGCCCCCGGGCTGGCGGGCGGCGGACGTGGCGGCGAAGCACCCGGTCGCGGCCTTTGACATCGCTGCCGTGCAGCGCTTCGACCCGCCGGTCGGGCGCGCCGTGCAGGTGTTTGCTGCGCTGCAGTTCGCGGCGCTGCTGGGCGGCGTGGCGCTGTTCCTCTGGCACGCCGACAGCCACCCCCTGCTGCACAACGCCAGCGGGGCCGGCGTGCTGCTCGCGAGCCTGTGGGCGCTGGGCGCGCTGCTGCAGGGGCGCATCACGGCGGGCGAGCTGCTGCTGATCGAATGCGCGGCCCTCTCTGCTGCCACGGCGGCCACGGGCTGGACCACGCTGCACTGGGTGTTCAAGCCGCTGACCATGGGCATCGCGCTGGCACTGGTGGTGGCGCATCGGCGCTCGCGGCCGGACGCCTCGGGCAGCGCCTGGCTGCTGGCCGCGCTGCTGGCGTCTCTCGCGGGCGACGTGGCCCTGATGCTCAACGGCCTGTTCATCCCCGGCCTGGTGGCCTTCCTGCTGGCGCACATCGCCTACACCCAGTGTTTCCGGCAGGACGCTCCGTGGCTGCCCCGGCGCCGCGTCTGGGCCGGCGTGAGCGCGCTCGGGGCGCTGGTGTACACGCTGCTGTGGGCCGGCGGGCTGCCGCCTGGGTTGCGGTTGCCGGTGGCGGTCTATGTGTTGGCGATCACGCTGATGGCGTCGCAGGCGCTGGGGCGCGCCAGCGTGTGGCGCGACGGGCCGTCGTGCCTGGTTGCCGCCGGCGCCCTGTGTTTCATGGTGAGCGACACGCTGCTGGCGATCAACCGATTCGTGACGCCCCTGCCCGCATCGGCGCTCTGGGTGCTCGGCAGCTACGGCGCCGCGCAGTGCCTGATGGTGATGGGCCTGCTGCGCACACGGAGCGCCACACCCGCCTGATCCGTTCGGCTTCAGTTTGGCTTGTCCGCGCTGCGGTCTTTCAGCCGCTGGTCCACGGCCGTGAGCAGCGTCGACAGTTCGGCCATCCGCGGCTGCGCCTGTGCCGGGTCCACCGTGCCACGCGCCATGCCCAGTTCCAGCTCCATCATTTCCAGCAGGTACACGTTGCGGTGCCTCAGGTCGTCCAGCAGCGGCAACGGTTGAACCGGCCGCACGCGGTCCATGGTCTGCACCACGCCGCGCACGGCCGGGATGTGGCGCTGCTCCAGCGCGTCGAGAAACCGGTCGTGCGGCAGACGCCCTTCCTTCCGGGCCTGGGCGTCCTGCTGCAGGGCCTTCTCGGCCGCCTGCAGCGGCGGCAACACCTCGCGCAGCATGGCCTGGTTGCCGAACAGTTCGCGGTGGTCCACCCCGGGCTGGGCGGACCACACGAGACCACCCACAGCCAAGGCGGTCACGACCGCCGCCAGCACCTGGTGGCCGGCGCGCCGCAGAAGGCTGGCCCGCTCGTCCACCACCTCGATCAGCAGCCAGGCGATGACGACGCCGGCCACCAGACCACCGACGTGGGCCGCGTTGTCGACGCCCGACCGGGTGAAGCCCTGAGCCAGCATGAAGACCACAAAGAGCCCTTGGCTGGTCAGCAAGCGCGTGGCCATTGCCCGGGGCACTCGATCGCGGTGCTGATACACCCCTGTCGTCAGCGCGCCCAGCACGCCGAACACCGCGCCCGACGCCCCCACCGACACCGCCTGCTGCGCCGAAAAATGCAGACTGAGCGCGCTGCCCGCGAGCGCCGATCCGAGGTAGATCAGCAGGAACTGCCCGTTGCCGAACCAGCGGCAGACCTGGCGCCCGGCGTCCCACAGCGCGACCATGTTGAGCGCCAGGTGCATCACCCCGGCGTGCAGCACGGTGGCGGTGAGCAGGCGCCACCACTCGCCGTCGCGCACCACCGCCGTGGCCGAGTTGGCGCCCCAGGCGAACAGCTCGGCCGAGCTCGGCTGCATCGCGTTCACGCCTTGCAGCAGGTTGAGCAGCCACACACCGACGTTGACCACCATCACCGCATACAGCGCCCAGGTGGACGGGGTGCGCGCGTGCAGGCGCTGGTGGAAATCAGCGTCCCTCACAGCGGCGTCCCCAACCGTCCGCTGCGCCGGGACGCGCGGGACGCCTCCATCCTCCTGGGGTTGTGTGTGCCCGTTGGACCGCGCGTCACGGTGCGTAGACCCGGGCCTCCAGGCCCAGCGCCCGAACGGTCTTGGCGGCCGCTTCGGCCTGTTCGGATTGATCGAACGGCCCCACCCGAATGCGGGTGAGCGGCCCTCGCGCCGACTCGACCGGATCGTCCAGCACGGGCAAACCCGCCTCGGCCAGGCGCGCCTTCACCCGCTCGGCATTGCCCGCCACAGCGAACATGCCGACATTGACCCCAAAGCCCCGGGCCCGGGGGCGGATGCCCGGTGCCTCGGGTGCGGCAGGCCCCGGCGCTGCGGCCGGGTTCGCCACCGGGACGATCACTGGTTCGGGTTCGGGTTCGAGGTCGGGTTCGGGCTGGGGCTTGGGCAGCGCCGGCTGAGTGGCGGCGGGCACGAGCACGGCGGCCGCACTGGCGGCGGGTGGCTGTGCCGGCCGAGGCGCCGCGCTGGCGGGCTCGCCCGCTGCCACGGGCGCCCGCCACAGTTGCCACACCACCCCGGCCAGCAGCGCCACCGCCACGGTCACCGCCGCTGCGGCCCCCAAGCCCCGAAGGCGCCACGCGTTCTCCGAACGCTCCAGCCGCTCCAGGGCCTCTTTGAAGGTCTCGGCCTCCTCGACAGCAAGCTTCGCGCGCTGGCGCAGGCCACCGTGCAGCCAGGCCACACCCCACAGCCCGGGCAACGCGCACCACAGCACACAGAACGTCGCCGTCAGACCGACCCGAACGCCCATCGGCACACCGTCCGCGCGCGCCCAGAGCCAGCCCAGCGCGCCCGCGCCGGCGACCGCCAGGCTGGCCTGAGCGAGCACCGCGTCCCACAAGCGCCAGTACACCAGCCACGCCAAGTTGCCCACCGCCGCGTGCTGGCTCCAGACCGCTCCCGAGCGACCGCAGGCTTCAAACAGGGTGAAGACCGGCAGGTAGGTTCGGGCGCTGGCCGGCCCGAGCGCCGCCCGGTACAGCGCCTCGGTGCCAGGCGGCATGCCGGTGGTGTGGTCCCAACCCCTTGGCACGTCAGTTCGCGTCCGGGAACAGGTGATCGCCCGACTGCGGGGGCATCACACCGAGGTGACGGTAGGCCGCCAGCGTGGCGATGCGCCCGCGTGGCGTGCGTTGCAGAAAGCCCTGCTGGATCAGGTAAGGCTCGATCACGTCTTCGATCGTGTCGCGCTCTTCGCCGATGCTGGCGGCGATGTTGTCCAGCCCCACCGGCCCGCCGTCGAAGCGGTGGATCACGGCCTCCAGCAGCTTGCGGTCCATCAGGTCAAAGCCTTCGGGGTCCACGTCCAGCATGGCCAGCGCGCGGTTGGCGATGTCGGTGGTGATGCGGCCAGTGCCCTTCACGTCCGCGTAGTCGCGCACGCGGCGCAGCAGGCGGTTGGCGATGCGCGGCGTGCCACGCGAGCGGCGCGCGATCTCGAAGCCGCCTTCCGGGTCCATCGGCGCGTTGAGCAGGCCGGCACTTCGCTTCACGATGCGCGCCAGCTCTTCGGCCGTGTAGAACTCCAGCCGCGCCACGATGCCGAAGCGGTCGCGCAGCGGGTTGGTGAGCATGCCCGCGCGCGTGGTGGCGCCGACCAAAGTAAAGGGCTGCAGGTCCAGCTTGATGCTGCGCGCTGCGGGGCCTTCGCCGATCATGATGTCGATCTGGTAGTCCTCCAGCGCGGGGTACAGGATTTCTTCGACGACAGGGCTGAGGCGGTGGATCTCGTCGATGAACAGCACATCGTTGGGCTCCAGGTTGGTCAGCAGCGCGGCCAGGTCCTTGGGCTTTTCCAGCACCGGGCCGCTGGTCTGGCGCAGGTTCACGCCCAGCTCCTGCGCAATGATGTGGCTGAGCGTGGTCTTGCCCAGGCCGGGCGGGCCGAACAGCAGCACATGGTCCAGCGCCTCGTTGCGCTTCTTGGCCGCGCCAATGAAGATCTCCAGCTGCTCGCGCACCTTCTGCTGGCCCACGTATTCGTCCAGCAGCTTGGGCCGCAGCGCGCGCTCGATCGCCTCTTCTTTGGGTGAAACGGCGGCGGCCGACACCACGCGGGGCGAAGGAGCGAAATCGTCGGTCTGGATGCTCACGGCAGGGGCGTTGGTTGGGTTCAGCGGATCGGTTGTTGACTATACAGGCCGCATTCCAGGGCAGCTTGCTCAAGTCGACGGCCACCGCCGCCGATAACAAGGCAACACCGCCCACACCGACCCCTGCACCCGCCATGAAAACGCCCTCCGCGCTCCGCCTGCCCGCCCCGCTGTCCCGCCTGGCCGTGGCCGTCTTGCTGGGTCTGGCGAGCGCCGTCCCCGCGGCCGCCAACGGCACCGCTGTGGCCCCCGTCGCTGCAGCGCACGCCGGCGTCAAACAACCCACCGGCGCCGCCAAACCCCCGGTCAACGAAACGGCGGCGGCCGGCGACCCCTCGACCGCCACCCATGCAGCGGCCACCAAAATCAAGGCCGCGCTCGAAGGCCCCGGTGGCAAGGCGAGCGGCGTGTCGCTGGTGATCGGTGAGCCCGAGCGCAAGGCCGCACCCGCCCAGGCCCCAGCGC
>NZ_MUNZ01000137.1 GCF_002001205.1 Hydrogenophaga sp. A37 | reverse complement strand
CAGCAGATTCACAGATTGCGGGAAGTCAGCCGTCTGTTGGCGCACGAGCAGTCGCGCTTGGAGGAACGGGCTCGCCGTCATGACCGGCGATAGCATCAAGCCTGGCCCATCGGGGCTAATGCCCGCTGATGGCCGGATCCTCCAATTCGCGGACGGCGCTGGAAGAAGTCGTTGGTCGGTGATGCTGTCGAGTCCAGGAGACCGCTGATGGGGTGCGCTGTGAACTCACAGAACCGGCCATAAGCAATCTTTTCGAACAAGTCCATGAGTCTGAACATCGCGCCAAAAATTTTCTTGGGCAGTTGCTTGTGCGGAGCAGTCAAATACGAGGTCCGATCCGAAATCAAGGCGGTTTCACACTGTCATTGCCGCATGTGCCAGAAAGCGCATGGCGCTGCTTTCGGCACTTACGGAAGCGTTCCCAAAGACAGCTTTCTTTTCACTGCCGGCACCGAGTCCTTGCGCAGCTACGCCTCCTCGCAAAGTGTGAGGCGCACGTTTTGTGCGACCTGCGGTTCAACGTTGACATGGCACGACAGCCAAGGCGCATGGTCCTCTTGGATAGCCTTCTCTTTGGGCACACTTGACTCGCCCTTCATCCCAAGAAAGCACCGCCACATTCACCTCGAATCACGCCCGTCATGGCATGTGTCCGACGAAGACGCACGCTCGTGAACGACTGCCGCTGAAGTCCAGCGACAGCAACCAGCCTCAAGCAGTCGAGCAAACCGGCTATCGAGCTTGCCCCGCTGGTCGGGCCGTCTTCATCTTTCCCGCCGTGCCGACTGCTGGCACTGGCTCGCAGACGCGGGTGACTGCGATCCGGGTTTTTGGCTCGATGCACTGTGATTGCGGGCGGCACCCTGAACCGGGGCGACTGCCTCAGCCCTCGCGGAAAGCCCTTGGCGTGACGCCATGCTGGCGCCGGAACGCGCGCTGGAACGCATCGACCGAGCGGAAACCGCTGTGGCTCGCGATCTTGTCCTGCGTCCATTGCGTCTCGCGCAACAGGCGCGCCGCTGCCGCCAGGCGCGCGCCCTCCACAAACCGTGCGGGCGTGGTGCCGGTCTCGGCCGCAAACGCGCGGGCGAACTGCCGTTCGCTCATGTGCACGCGCTCAGCCAGCGCGCTCACCGACAGCACCTCACCCGGATGCAGGCCGATCCACGCCATGAGGTCGCGCAGCCGGTGCCGGGCCGCCGCCTGCACCTGCAAGGTGCCGCTCAGTTGCGGCTGATCTCCGGCGCGCAGCAGCGGCAAGGCCAGCGTGCGCGCGATCTCCATCACCACGTCGCGGCCCAGATCTTCCTCCACCAGGGCAAGCGCCAATTCGATGGCGGTGGTGACGCCCGCCGAGGTCCACACCGGGCCATCGTGCACGTAGACCCGTCCGCGCTCCACGCACACCTGTGGCCACATCGCCTGCAGCTGGTCGCAGGCGCGCCAGTGCGTCGTGGCCATGCGGCCGTTGAGCAGGCCGGCCGCCGCGAGCGCGAAGGCGCCGGTGCACACGCTGGCCATGCGCCGCACGCCCGGGGCAACCCTTGCGAGCCAGGCGCTCACCCGGTGTTTGATGATCGCGGCGCGCACCCCCGCTTCTTCGCCGCCCACCACGATGACCGTGTCGATGTGGGTCGGCAGCTCGTCGAACCGGCAGAAGCCGGTCAGGCTCAGGCGGGCGTTGGTCAGCACAGTGCCGCCGGAGGCCGACGCGGTGTGCAGCCGGTACGTGCCCGGCCGCAGCTGTTCGGCCTTGCTGAACACGCTGGCCGGCACGGCGATGTCGATCGCCTCCGCGCCATCAAACGCCACCAGCACCACGTCGATGGCAGGAAGTGCGGGCTTTTCGTCATTGCCCGTTGGCATGAGACTTTGTAAGGTCACAGCATGGTTCCGAAAAGCGGAGTGGCTATGTTCAGGTCAGTTGGAACAATGATTTTGATGCTTGCAGCCTTGGTGGGTTGCAGTGCGGACACGCATCTGGCACCGGCACCGGCGGACCTGGCCCTGCGCGAACAGCAGACGCTGGCGTTCGTGCAGGCCATGGCGCCGCGCCACGCCGGGCGGCCCGTGGTGGCCATTGTGGCGCTCAACGAAGGCACCGAAACCACCGATTTTTTGTTGACGCACGCGGTGCTGCAGCGCGCCGACGTGTCCGAGGTGACAGCGGTGGCACCGCGGCGCGGACGGGTCGAGCTGTTCCCCGCGCTGCAGGTGAACGTTGCGCAGGACTTTGAAGGATTCGACCGCGCGCATCCGACGGGCGCTGACTACGTGGTGGTGCCCGCCCTGAGCGAGGATGCAGACCCCACCGTCATCGCCTGGTTGCAGCGCCAGGCCGGGCGCGGCGCGCGCATTGTCGGTGTGTGCAACGGCACGCTGGTGGTGGGCGCCGCCGGCCTGCTGGACGGCCGCCGCTTTGCCGGCCACTGGTCCTCGCGCAGCGACGTGCTGGAGCGCCACCCTGGCTCGGTCCATGTGCCGCACCAGCGCTACCTGGTCGATCGGGGCGTGGCGACCACGACCGGCATCACGGCGTCGGTCCCGGTCGCCCTGGCCCTGGTGGAGGCGATGGGTGGGCGCGACAAGGCCGCCGCGCTCGCCGCCGAACTGGGCGCGAACTCGTGGACACCGGAACACGACAGCACGCCCTTTGCGCTCACCGTGCGAAGGGGGGCGAACTACCTGCTCAACAAGGCGGCCTTCTGGTCGCACGAGGATTGGGGCGTGGATGTGCCAGAGGGCATGGACGACATCACGCTGGCGCTGGCCGCGGACGCCTGGTCGCGAACCGGGCGTGTGAGCGTGCGGGCCGAATCGGCGTCTCCCGGCACCGTCCGGCTGCGCAGCGGCATGCCGATTGCCGTGAACGCTGCGGCGCCGGACACGTCGAGCCTGCCCCTGGCACCGGACCTGAAGCCGCTGCAACAGCTCGACCGCAGCCTGTGCGAGATTGAGCAGCGTTTCGGCGCCTCACGGCGCGAGTGGGTGGTGCTCGAAATGGAGTACCCGGGTGCACCCGCCTGTGTTTGACCAGGGCATGCCAAATGCCGGGAATGGCGCCAGTCCTGTGTCGACAGCCGCGAACTGGAGAAGATCAAAGACCTCGCCGAAACCAGTGACAACAGCCGGTAGCGCAGACGTCAGCCGATGGGTTCGGACACGATGAAGGCTCGGGATGGCAGCGAACCCTGGCAAGGAGCCCTGTGATGTCAATTGACCTCAACCACACGATCGTTCACGCCCGCGACCCGCTGGCGTCGGCCACCTTTCTCAGCGAGATGCTGGGCCGTTCGGCCCCGGTCCGGTTCGGTCCGTTCTGGGACGTCGAGCTCGACAACCGCGTCACCCTGGCCTACATCCAGGCCGACGAGCATCTGACCATCGAGCACTACGCCTTTCTGGTGAGCGAGCCGGAGTTTGACCAGATCTTCGAACGCATCCAGACCCGAGCGCTGCCGTACTGGGCCGACCCTGCGCACCAGCAACCCGGCAGCATCAACCACCACGACGGCGGCCGCGGCGTCTACTGGAACGATCCAGACGGCCACTACCTCGAGATCATCACCCGGCCCTATGGCAGTGGCGGCTGAGGCATGACGATGGCAAGGAGCCATCTCTTCAGGGGCGTGACGCGGACCTTCCACCCGAGACTCGAAGACCCATCCATCCACTTGAACAAGGAGCAACACCATGAGCCATTCCATCCGTACCTGCCTCTGGTTCCGCGACGGGCGGGGCCACGAGGCCGCTGATTTCTATTGTTCGCTGATCCCGGGAAGCCGGGTCGAGAACACCTTTACTGGCGATGCCGGGCACGGCATTTTTTCGGTGATCGATTTCTCCCTCGGCGGGGTGCCGTACCAGATTCTCGATGCCGGGCCGGCGTTCACGCTGACCGAGGCGGTGTCGATATCGGTCGCGACGGACGATCAGGCCGAGACCGATCGGCTTTGGGCGGCGCTGACAGCGGATGGCGGCGAGGAGAGTGTCTGCGGCTGGCTGAAGGATCGCTACAGGGTGTCTTGGCAAATCTTCCCTCGGCGGCTGACGGAATTGACGACCAGTGCCGACAAGAAGGTGTCTGCCGCGGCGATGGCCGCGATGATGAAGCAGAGGAAGATCAACATCGCGGCGATCGAAGCAGCGGTTCGCGAGGCGGTGTAGTCCGCCGCGCTTCATCGCGCGCACGACTTGGCCTGAGTAGCGCGCGCGAGCTTGTCGATACAGCTCATCGTCTGAACGGTGCTCTGCAGCGTGTCAACGGCCGGTTCCAGGTGGACAGAAGTCGCACGTGGTCAGGTGTCGCTGGCGCAAAAACGGGACGCCGTTGCCCCTCAACCCGTCGAGCGCTGGGGCAGCGTCCTCAGTGGGGAAACGGAGCTGGGTTGGCCAAGTAGGCATTGAACAGGTTCGCGAACTGACCACCGTCGGTCGTGATGGTTGCCGAGGTGCTACCGCCTGCACTGAACACGATGGCGAACGTACCGATCGCTGTGTACTGGGTCGGATTCGTGAGCATGTAATGCACCCGGTTGTCCCGGTAGTGGCCCTCCGTGCCACCGGGGGTGGTCGAGGGCACCCCCATCGGCGTTTGCCAGAACAGGATGGGCAGATTGCCGAGGATGCTGCGCACGGTGCTCCACTGCGCGAGGCTCTCGTTGAAGTTGGGTGACGTGGTATTGGTCTCGTCCCAGTAGAAGGGCCCGCTGCCACGGTCCTCACACTCCTGCACCGGCGTTGGCATTTCGAAGCAGCCGGCATCGCGGTCGCTCGTCTGCGCCACGATGAAATCGGCCTTGTCCGCGCCGACCTTCGCCATGAAATTGCCCACGCTGGTGGCAGTGCCTCCCCAGAAGGACGGCGGGAAGCCCAGCTTCGCCTTGGGCGCATACATGCGGCCGAGGGTCAGCAGGCACCCCGCAATGCCTACGGCCGTATCCGGCTGGCTGGCGCACTCCGCGACCATGCTGACGCGCGCCGGCACCTTTGTCGGATCGCCGCCTGACTTGCCCTGCAGGAAGCCCCAGAAGTCTGGCTCGAGATTGACCAGGGTGGGCTGGCCGGTCGCGCCTATCTTCTGGTACATCAGCTTGGCTTGCGCCCAGTAGGCCGTCATGAACGCCACGTCGTTGACCTCGATCATGTCGGCTTCGCCAGGTTGGGCCATCTGAAACAGCGTGAACATCGGCACGGCCCCGATCGCCTTGTCGTTGGCCGAAACATAGGTCACATAGGCACCGTTCGGACTGTTCCAGTAAGGCCATGAGCCTGGACCGACGCCCACGAGGTAAGTGTCGATGATGTCCGGATGGATCTGCTGGCTAATCATGTCTGAGATCGCATTGCCGGCGCCGAGGCCGCCGAGAAGCCGGCTGGGCATGCCGAGGGCTGTAGTGATCGACGGAGCTTGAAGTACGTAGTAGCCGATGCCTTCATAGCTGTACTGTGGCAAGTTGGCGATGACGTTGTCGCGCTCGGTCAAACTGTTGGAATAGAAGTGAAAGCCCTTTGAGGGCAGGAAGAACCGGTACAGCGGTGTAAAACCGACACCCGCCTGAGTGCTTGCGTAGTAGGCAATGCCCTCATAGGTGAACTGAGGCAGCGTGGCGGTCACATGGGCGCGCTCGGTTTCGCTGATGGTGTAGAAATGCACACCAGTCTGTGTGTTGTAGAAGCGATGGACGGGGCTTAGGCCAGCGCCAGACGTGGAGCTGGCATAGAAGGCTGGGCCTTCGTAGTTCATGATGGACGACAGCGTGTTGATGACGTTGTCGCGTTCGGCCACGCTGGTGGTGAAGAAATGAGCGCCGGTGCGGGTGTTGTAGAAGCGGTAGGCAACTGTGTGTGTGGCCGCCTTGGTCTGGCTCTTTGCTTTGGATGACGCAGCACCGCTGAGCAGCGGGCCATCAAATGGATCGGGCAGCACACCGGTTTTGGCAATCTGCGCCAACTCCAATGCATTCAGACGCCCACCTTCTTTCTGCAGTTCATTGGTGGTATCTGGGCTCGAAAGAGGCGACTGTGCTGGGTCCGATCTCTCTCGCCCACCGCCACAGGCGCTTAACAACAATGCAAAGCAGCACGAAGCCGCCAATATGAGTCCACGGTGAAATTTCATTTTTTTGAGTCGTGCAGAAAGGGCCAAACCAGAGGCAAGGCTCAGCCAAGAAAGGGAATGCCCCTACGTCTAAAGCAATGCAGAAAAATGCATTGATCTTTTGGTGTTGTAGGGCAGCAAATTGTGTGCCAACAGTCCGCCGTCAGTCTCGCCCTGACTGTGCGAAATGTTGTGTTGGAGGCCAAAAAATGTCAGTTAAAGATTGTCAGATGCCAATCTTTGGCACTTGGGTAGCACGCCTCCGAATACGGCGCATTTTGCTGTGAACTCGCATGCGGCTTATTGAATCCGCAGCACCTCAAACTGCTGTTGGATGGGAGCGACCTGTATCGACACCTCATCACCCTCGCATTTACCCAGCATGGCCCTGCCCAACGGCGCCTCGCTGCTGATGACCTGAACGAGCTGAGCGCCGCTGACCAACGTCATGCTGCCCCCATCCGGGCCGAGAAAGAGCTGTTGCTGTTTGTCGTCGGCATCGACCAGGCAGACCAGCGCGCCGAGCTGTATGCCTTTGCTGGCGTCATAGGGGCGCGGGCGGAATTGGCGCCAGTTGGCCATCGCTTGGCGGATGGCTTTAGCGCGACGGGCTTGGCCGGTGGCGAGGTAGGCGGCTTCGAGACCCAATGTGTCGTATTTGTTCTCGGCGATGTTTTCTTCGTGGGTCGCCGCTTCGTGGGCTGCCCGCACTGCCTGTTCGACTTGCAGCAGGTCTTCGGCGAGCCGTTCCAGCACCTGCTGCTGCAGCAAGAATTTATCCATGATCAAGCCGACGCGCTCTTGCGCGAGACCGCGTCCTGAATGTCTTCCAGACGGCGCCCGCGCGTGTCGATGCCGCTCCTGAGCAACATGACGGCCGAGATCGTCAGCGGTACCGCAATCAGCGCAGCCGACACCGCCATGTTGCTGAACACCCCGAGCACACCGAAGGCCGCGCCGAGAATGCCGCCCAGTTTGGAGCTGGCGGCGATCATGCCGGAGCCGGTGGCGCGCAGATGCACCGGATAGATCTCTGCGGCGTAGGGAATCAAGATGGCGATCACGCCACTGGCGCTGACCAGCAACAGCGCGGTGGCGATCACCATCGCGGTCGCCGATTGCGTGCCGGTCAGGCTCATCACCACAAACGCCAGCAGCGTGACCGTCGTCAAGGCGATGAACAGGACCAGCGTCTTGATGCTGCTCCAGCGGTGATACAGCAGGATCACCAGCGCAATGCCAGGCAAAGCGAGAAACGCGGAGCGTGCCAGCAATGCACTTGCTGTGCTCGCGTCCATGCCCATTTCGCGCAAATTGGTCGGCAGCCAAAGCAGGAAGCCGAAATTGACCAGTCCCCATGCAACACCGCCGACGATCAGGCCATAGCTGATGCCGGCATGGCCGCCGCGCAACAGTTGCCGCATGCCTGTGGTCTCGCGCGGTGCTTTTGCCGCCGCAGACGGTGGTTCGTTACTTGATGTCTGATCAATGACGCCAGAAAACCTGGCCAGCACCGCGCGCGCCTGGTCGGTCAGCCCGGCATTGGCCAGAAACCGCGGCGACTCGGGAATGAAGCGGTCCAGAACGATGATCAAAGCGCCTGTCGGCAGCCCCAGCAGCCAGAGCGCACGCCAGCTGAAAAGGGGCTCAAGCACGCTGGCAGCACCGGCCGCCACCAGGTAGCCGGCCGATGTGCCGATGCCGCCCAGTGCCACCAGCAGCCAGCCGCGATGGGTGGCCGGAATCATCTCGGCCATCAAGGTGAACGTGATCGGTAGCAGACCGCCGGCAGATGCGCCCATCAAAAAGCACATCACCAGATTCCATTCGAACGACGGCATCGCCCCACAGATGGCGGTGCCGATGAACATCAGCGCGGACAAGAGAATCGCCGCGCGCCGACCGAATGTATCGGCCAGGTAGCCCCACATGATCGACCCCACCGTGGTGCCGGTCAGGGCCACCAGCGGCAGATAACCTGCAAGCTGCTTGCTGATGCCGTATTCGAGGGTCATGCCCGGCATGACGAAACCGAGTGTGGCCGGCTTCATCACATCAACGGTCAGCGCGATGATCAGCACGATGACCAGCTTCCAGTGCTCGCGGTTCAGTGCGACACCATCGGCAATGTGAAAGTGAAGCGGTGCGCTGCCATGCAGGTTGTGCCGCATCTGATCGAGCCGCGGCATCAGGCCGTAGGCGGCGAACAGCAGTCCGAGGGGAATCAGTCCCATGCCGACCAGCATGGATGTGTCCATCGGCATGCCGGCCATGTGGTACCCCATGTCTGCGGCACAGACAAACATCGGGATGTGCGACAACACACCCGCGACGATGGCAGCGCAACCCAGCCAGAAGGCAAACGGGTGATGAAACGATAGGCCGTTGGATGACATGTTTTGCTTCTTTGAATCGGCGTGGCAGGGCACCAAAATTTCATCGGGCCGGAAGGAGCGGTAGCTTAACTTGTGGGCAGCATCGGGTGTGGCAGCGGGGGCACGACCCCGGGCTGGCGGCTCGCGACGCCCTGGTGCCAGGCGCCGAGCCAGGCGGGCAGTGTGTTCGACGGCTCCGCGCCCAGCCCACGCACCACGCAGCCACCCGCTGCACCTGCCGCGGCCACCGCCTGCAGTTGAGCGGGTTCGAGGACACCGCCGATGCCTACCACCGGCGCGGGCGCCATGTGGGCCCACCAGGCCAGGTTGTCCAGGCCCTGCGGTCGCCAGGGCATGTCCTTGGTGGTGGTGGGCCACACCGGGCCGCAGGCGATCAGGTCGGGCGCCATGCCTGCTGCGCGGCACAGTTCCCACAGGCTGTGAGAGCTCAGGCCGAGCGTCACACCGCGCTGCCGGGCGGCCTGAAGTTGTTCGTGGTCCTGTGGCGTGAGGGCCAGCAGGTCTTCCTGGCCCAGGTGCAGCGCGCGCGCGCCGGCCTGCAGCGCGAGTTGCCAGTGGTCGTTGACCACCAGCGTGGCGCCCGCGGCATCGGCCGCACGCTGGCTGCGCTGGATGGCCTGCGTGAGTTGCGTGGCCCAGGCTGTGTCGTCCAGGTGGGGTGGGCGTTTCATGCGCAGCTGGATGGTGGGCACGGTGGGCCGGGCGCGCAGCACGGCCTCCACGCGCTCGGCGCTGTCCACGATGGCGTAGACACCAGGGGCTGTGCCCCGGTGTGGCGCAGGCCAGGCGATGGGCGGCTGTTCGCACAGGCTCAGGTGGGGCAGCAGGCTCGGATCGGTGCCAAAACCCGGCATCGCGATGACCGGCCCGGCGCCCTGGCCCACGGCGCGGGCTTGGCGCAGCGCGTGGGTGGTGGCCATCTTGGCGAGCACGGCGGCGTCGGCTGCCACGAAGCCTCGCGCGAGCGCGGCGGCCAGCGCCGTGGCAAAGGTGCAGCCGGTGCCGTGGTTGTTTGAGCCCTCGACCCGCGGCAGGCTCAGCCAGCCCCGTGCGTGCGGGGTCTGCAGCCAGTCGAGCGAGAGCTGGGGCGTGGCCGTGTCGCCGCCCGTGACCACCACGGTCTGGGCGCCGAGTTCCTGCAAGGTGGTGGCGAGCGCGGGCACGGTGCTGCTGCCCCGGGCACCGAGCAAGACCACCGCTTCGCGCTGGTTCGGTGTGACCACGCTGGCGCGCGGCAGCAGCTCGTCGCGGTACACCTGCAGCAGCGCCTCGTCGGCGAAACCCGCGCCGGTGCTGGCGCGCAGCACCGGGTCGATCACCAGCTTGAGCGGTGCGCGCCGCCGCAATCGGTCCACCCAGTTGGCCACCAGCCGCGCGTTGGCCGCGCTGCCCAGCAGCCCGGTCTTGATCACGCGGGGCGGCATGTCGTTGGCCAGCGCCGCGAGTTGCGCGTCGAGCAGCTCGGTTGCCATGGCCTGCACGTGGTTCACAGCCACGGTGCTCTGCGCGGTGACGGCAGCCACCACTGGGCACAGGTGCACGCCGAAGGCGTCGGCCGCGCGCTGATCGGCGGAGAGGCCGGCGCCGCCACCGCTGTCGGTGCCGGCGATGCTCCAGATGATGGGGGTCATGGTCAACCGATCAAAAAAGGATGACCGGACACCGGCGTGCTCGCCACCGCCATGTCCTGCGGCGCCATCACGCCGGCTTCGTAGGCGATGCGACCGGCTTCGATGGCGAGCGCGAAGCCGCGCGCCATGCGCACCGGGTCCACCGCCTGGCTCACGGCGGAGTTCAGCAGCACGGCGTCGAAGCCCAGTTCCATCGCCTGTGCTGCGTGCGAGGGGGCGCCGATGCCGGCGTCCACCACCAGCGGCACACCGGGCAGCCGGGCGCGCAGCGTGCGCAGCGCGAACGGGTTGATGAGTCCCTGGCCCGAGCCGATGGGCGCGCCCCAGGGCATGAGCACTTCGCAGCCGGCGTTGAGCAGGCGCTGGCAGGTCACCAGATCGTCGGTGCAGTAGGGGAACACCGCGAACCCGTCTTTGCTGAGCTGCGCTGCGGCTTCCACCGTGCCCCAGGGGTCGGGCTGCAGGGTGTGTTCGTCACCCACCACCTCAAGCTTGATCCAGTGCGTGCCGTAGAGCTCGCGCGCCATGTGCGCGAGCGTGATCGCCTCGCGCGCGGTGCGGCAGCCGGCGGTGTTGGGCAGCAGCTGCGCGCCGCGCTCGCGCATGGCCGTGCGGATGATCTCGATGAACCCGTTGTCGCCGCCTGCAGCCAGCGTGCGCTTGAGGCCCACGGTGACGATCTGCGTGCCGCTGGCGGCGATGCTGTGAGCCAGCACTTGAGGCGACGGATAGCCGGCTGTGCCGAGCAGAAAGCGGCTGGTGAGTTCGACGCCGTAGGGCGACCAGGTTTTGCTTGTTGTGTTCATGGTGGTCAACCGCCCACGATGGCCTGGAAGGTCAGCACCGTGTCGTCGGGTTTCAAAACGGTGGAGGCGCGCAACGCGCACGGAACGAACTCGCCATTCACCGCCGTGGCCACCTGGCTGGCTTGCACGCCTTGCGCATCCAGCAGCGCGGCCAGCGTCAGGCCTTCGGGGCAGGGCAGGGTGAGTTCGTTGAAGCGCAGTTGGGCTTCGGTACGCGAAAGGGTTTCAGGCATGGGTCGTCCTGTGGGGTGAACCGGGGTCAGTGGGTCTGTTGTGCTTCAGGCGTTGGCTCAGGCCTGCCCCTCACCCCAGCCCTCTCCCCAGAGGGGCGAGGGAGTGAAGGCCTCGCTCCTGCGTGAGTGCTGCGAGGGGTCGAGGCTCCCTCTCCCGCTGGCGGGAGAGGGTTGGGGTGAGGGTCTTCGCTTTCCAACCGCGCCACCGCGTCCACCACCAGCGCCGGGGCCAACAGCCAGCCATGTCGAAACAGACCGTTGATGCGCAGCAGACCGGGTTCAACGTGGGTGTGGGGTTCGTTGTCGGGCAGGGCGGGGCGCAGGTTGGCTTCCATGTGCACGATGCGCGCCTCGGCCAGCTCGGGGATCACGCTCTGCGCCGCGGCCATCAGCTCCACCGCGCTGCGCAGGCTCACCGGCGAGCGGTCTTCGCTTTCCACCTCGCTCGCGCCGACCACGAACAGATCGCCCGGGCGCGGCACGATGTAGACGCGGTGGCGCGGGTGCAGCAGGCGCACCGGGCGCTGCAGTGTCACGCCAGGCGCGTGCAGCCAGATGACTTCGCCGCGAACACCACGCACGGCCATTTCTCCGCCGACTGCCAGCGCGGAACCGGCTTCGCCGGGCCGCTGCTGGCGCCCCCTTGAGGGGGTGACGCCGCAGGTGGCGCGGGGGTGAACCGAGTTCACACCGCGCACGTCCACGGCGAGGTCGAAACGCACCGGTCCCTCACCCGCCACATGCAAGACGCCGGACTCCACGCGCTCCACCCGTTCGCCCCAGCACCAGTGCACGTTCGGCGCGTGCACGGCCAGCGCATGGAGCATGTCGCAGCTCATCACCTGGGCCTCGCCGGGCAGCAGCCAGGCGTGCAGGCCTGGCGCCAGCGCGGGCTCCAGCGCGGCCAGCGCCGCGCGGTGCAGCGGTTGCGGCGCGGGCAGCTCGGCGGCCAGGGACGGCGCGGTCTCCAGCCGGGCCAGCACGCGCCGTGCAGCACCCAGGTCGGCGCCGTGCGCCAGCATCAGGCTGCCGCGTTGTTCGAACAGCGGCGCGCTGCAGCCCTCAGCACGCAGCTCGTCGGCAATGCCGCGCCACAGGGCCAGCGAGCGCCAGCCCAGGCGGGCGATCTCAGGGCCGGCGTTGTCCAGCTCCGCGATGGGGCTGAGCATGCCGGCGGCGGTGAAGCCGGCGGCGTGCGCCGAGTTCCCCGTCAACGAGCCGGTGGCCGGTGCCTCCGGCCCCGCCGCCGGGTCGAACACCGTGACCGCGTGCCCGGCCCGCGAGAGCTGCCAAGCCAGCAGCCGCCCGAGCACGCCCGCGCCGGCGATGCCGATGCGCTTCACGGTTCAGCCCTTCTTGCTGATCGATTCGACCGGCACGTAGAACTCGCCGCCCACGGCCTTGAACTCCGCGCTCTTCTGCGCCATGCCGTCGTTCAAGGCCTGTTCGTCGCTCACGCCCTTGGCGGCAGCGTAGTCGCGCACGTCCTGGGTGATCTTCATCGAGCAGAACTTCGGCCCGCACATGGAGCAGAAGTGCGCCTCTTTCGACGAGTCCTTGGGCAGGGTTTCGTCGTGGTAGTCCTCGGCGGTCTGCGGGTCCAGGCCGAGCGCGAACTGGTCGCGCCAGCGGAATTCGAAGCGCGCCTTGCTCATGGCGTCGTCGCGTGCGCGGGCACCGGGGTGGCCCTTGGCGATGTCGGCCGCGTGCGCGGCGATCTTGTAGGCAATGATCCCCTGCTTCACGTCGTCGCGGTCGGGCAGGCCCAGGTGTTCCTTGGGCGTCACGTAGCAGAGCATGGAGGTGCCCATCCAGCCGATCATGGCCGCGCCCACGGCGGAGGCGATGTGGTCGTAGCCGGGCGCGATGTCGATGGTCAGCGGGCCGAGGGTGTAGAACGGCGCTTCGTGGCAGTGCTTCAACTGCTCGTCCATGTTGGCCTGGATCAGGTGCATGGGCACGTGGCCGGGGCCTTCGATCATGGTCTGCACGTCGTGCTTCCAGGCCACTTGCGTGAGCTCGCCCAGCGTCTTCAATTCGGCGAACTGGGCTTCGTCGTTCGCGTCCGCACCGCTGCCGGGGCGCAGGCCGTCGCCGAGCGAGAAGCTCACGTCGTAGGCCTTCATGATCTCGCAGATCTCGTCGAAGTGCGTGTAGAGGAAGTTTTCCTTGTGGTGCGTGATGCACCACTTGGCCAGGATCGAACCACCGCGAGACACGATGCCGGTGCGGCGCTGCGCGGTGAGGTGGATGTAGGCGAGGCGCACGCCGGCGTGGATGGTGAAGTAGTCCACACCCTGTTCGGCCTGCTCGATCAGGGTGTCGCGGTAGATGGCCCAGGTGAGGTCTTCGGCCACCCCGCCCACCTTCTCCAGCGCCTGGTAGATCGGCACCGTGCCAATGGGCACCGGGCTGTTGCGCACGATCCAGTCGCGCGTGGTGTGGATGTTCTTGCCGGTGGACAGGTCCATCACGTTGTCGGCACCCCAGCGGATCGCCCACACCAGCTTGTCCACTTCTTCTTCGATGCTGGAAGTGACGGCCGAGTTGCCGATGTTGGCGTTGATCTTCACGCCAAAGTTGCGCCCGATGGCCATGGGTTCGACCTCAGGGTGGTTGATGTTGGCCGGGATGATGGCGCGGCCACGCGCCACCTCGTCGCGAACGAACTCGGGCGTGAACACGTCAGGTATGCGTGCGCCCATGGGGTTGCCGCGCAGGCGCGCTTCACGCGCCGGGTCGCCCAGGTACTCGCGCATCCACTCGCGCTTGCCGTTTTCGCGCAGGGCCACGTACTCCATCTCGGGTGTGACGATGCCTTTGCGCGCGTAGTGCATCTGCGAAACGTTCATGCCGCTCTTGGCACGGCGCGGCGTGCGCTGCAGGCCGGCGGCCTCGGCGCGCAGGGCCTCGATGCGCTCGATGGTGGTGCCGTTCTGCGCTGCCTCGTTCTTGATGCCGTCGTCCAGCGCGGCGCGCTGGCGGCCGTTGTAGCTTTCGGTGTCACCGCGCGCCGCGATCCAGGCGCCGCGCACATCGGCCAGACCGGTGCGCACGTCGATGGCGGCGGTCGGGTCGCTGTAGGGGCCGGAGGTGTCGTACACCGTGATGAGTTCGCCGTTGCTCAGCGCGATCTCGCGCATGGGCACCTGGATGCTGGCTTGCGAGCCGGGCACATAGACCTTGCGCGAAGCGGGGAAGGGCTCGCGGCTGAGCGCGAACTGGTCGGCGAAGGGAATCTTGTCGGGGGCATTCATGGCGGTCTCCTGTGTGGGGCTGTGGATGCTCCGGAGACCGCCCGTCAAAACATGCACCCGGGTCCACTGGTGATGTGGACGGACCCGTCGCACGAGGAACGGGTCGGGGATGCAGGCCCTGGGGGCTGCGCTCTTCTTTCGCTGGTACTAGCCAGATCAAGTTCACGGGTTCGGTTGTTCAACCATCTCAGCGCTGGACCTTGCGGCCTGTGCACCCCGGAGCAGGGCGCAGTGTATCCCGGTTTCGGGGGGCCGTTCAGCGCGACCCCTTGCAGGACAGTGCCCTGGGAGAGGCATCTGTTCTTGTGGTCGTGGCCTTGTGTTTGCCAGCGCACAGACCCTGGCCCCCTTGACTTCCTACCCTCACATGCCTTGCCCGACAACGATGTTCGACGCGGGTCCCTGGCCCACGGCAAACGGAACGGCAATCATGATCACACGCAGACGGTTCAACGCTTCGGCATCCTGGATGCTTGCTGCACCTGCTGTGTTGTCGGGCTGTTCCGATGCGGCCCAGGCTGGTAGCTACGAATCGGTGGCGGCGAACACCCGGCGCGAAGCCCCTTTGGGTGGTCTGGGTGGCGCGGCACTCGGGCACGAGCTGGTTCGGTACGCCACGCTGGCCCCCTCCAGCCACAACACCCAGTGCTGGAAGTTCGCACTCAGCAACCCAGACAGTGGCAACGGCCGGTCCATCACCCTTCTGCCCGACCTGTTGCGTCGGTGCCCAGTGGTGGACCCGGACGATCACCACCTGTTTGTTTCGCTGGGCTGCGCCACCGAGAACCTGGTCCAGGCCGCGCTGGCGCACGGGTTTCATGGCCAAGCTCAGTTTCTTCCGGTCAGTGACGCGGTGCGCGTGGTGCTCGAACCCACACGGGCGTTGTCGTCCCCGTTGTTTGGCGCGATCACCCAGCGGCAGTGCACCCGCGGAGACTACGACGGCCAGCCGCTGTCCAGCGACGAACTGGCGCTGTTGCAGCGCGCCGGCAGTTCCGATGCGGTGCGGCTGCTGTTGCTGACCGACCGTGCTGCCATGGAGCAGACGCTGGCCTACGTGGTGCAAGCCAACACCGCGCAGATGGCCGACCCCGCGTTCGTCAAGGAGCTCAAGGCCTGGGTCCGCTTCAACGGCGCGGACGCGGTGCGCACGCGCGACGGGCTCTACAGCGCCACCTCGGGCAACCCGAACATCCCCGCCTGGATCGGCGAACGCGCCTTTGGCCTGTTCTTCACACCCGAAGGTGAAAACGACAAGTACACGCGACAGGTGCGCAGTTCCGCTGGCATCGCTGTCTTTGTGGGGAACACGGTCGACAAGGCGCATTGGGTTGAGGTGGGGCGCTGCTACGAGCGCTTCGCGCTGCAGGCCACGGCACTCGGTATCCGCAATGCATTCCTGAACCAGCCTGTTGAAGTGACGGCCCTGCGCCCGCAGTACGCCAGCGCCCTGGGCCTCACAGGACAGCGACCGGACCTGATCGTTCGGTTTGGGCGCGGGCCGCTCATGCCCGCTTCGCTGCGGCGGCCGGTCGAAGATGTGCTGGTATGAACGCGCTTGGCTGTTGAAGGAGCCTCACACATGACATGGTTCATCTGGCTGGTTTTGCTCGTTGTATTGGTCGCGCTGGCCTTTGCTGGCGTGACCGCCTGGGGCGCCTCGCGCTGGGCGAAGGCCACGCAGGCCATCACCGCACAGTTGGAATTGCAGCGCCTGCCGGCCCCGGCCGCGCGTTACGACCCGCGCGAAATCGAAGACCTGCCTTCGCCGGTGCGGCGCTACTTCAGCACCGTGCTCACGCCGGGCCAGCCCATCGTCACCGCGGCCACGCTGGAGCACACCGGCAGCTTCAACATGTCGCCCACCGGCGAGCAATGGAGGCCGTTCACCTCGCACCAGCGAGTGACCGTCCGCCGCCCGGGTTTCCTCTGGGACGCCCGCATCGCCCTGGTGCCTGGCGTGTCGGTGCGCGTGCACGACAGCTACGCGGACGGCCAGGGCCTGCTGCACGCGGCCGTGCTCGGCCTCTTCAGCGTGGCCCACCTGCAGGGTGGTGGTGAACTGGCGCGCGGTGAACTGATGCGTTTCTTCGCCGAAACCGCCTGGTACCCCACGGCCTTGCTGCCCAGCCAGGGCGTGCGCTGGGCCGCCGTGGACGACCACTCCGCCAACGCCACGCTGACGGACGGTGCCCTCACGCTCACACTGCTGTTTCGCTTCGATGACGCAGGCCTCATGGCCTCGGTTCGCGCTGAGGCGCGCGGACGTTTGGTGGGCAGAGAAACCAGCATGGCGCCTTGGGAGGGCACCTGGTCCAACCACCAGCGCGTCGACGGCATGACCGTGCCCTTCACCGGCGAAGTGGCCTGGCTGCTGCCCGAAGGCCGCAAGACCTACTGGCGGGGCACGGTGACTTCGCTCATCTTCGAGGGATCGTCCTGAGAGGCTGAGAGTCTTTCGCTCATGCCCGCTCACCACCTCAAAACGCACCCGCTCTGCGTTGCAGATGCGCGCCATAGCCCGAGCTATGGCTGTGCTTTGCGCCTTGATCGAGCACGTTTTGTGGCGTTGCTCGGACACGCCCGAAAAACGCTCAGCCTCTGAGTCAACTCAGCGGTGGTGGGATGCCCCGTGATGGCGCAGTCAGGGCACGCAGCGGCTGTGCTTCTTTCGGCGAGAATGTGCGGCCTTCTCGGGGGGAGAGGGGATCAAAAAGGGAGGAACGATGAAGAAGCTGGTCTGGCTGGCCGCTTTGGTGGTGCTGTTTTACGGCCACAGCCGCTGGATGCTGTCGGAGAGCCGTGTGCTGCCGTGGATCGAGAAGCACGAGCAGGCGGTCTTTGAGCAGAAGGAGGGCGTCTGCAATCACTTCACCTGGGATACCAAGGTGAGCGTGCGAGCCAACCACGCCAAGGGCGAGTGGCAACTGGACGGCGACAAGGCCTACATGTGCGACTACATCAGGGCCGCCAACGCCACTGTCCGTTTGCTCAAGCCACAGATCCACACCGACACCGAACTGGTGAGCCTGCAGCGCTCGGGCTTTCCCTGGATGTCGGCCGAGGTCAAGGTCCAACAAACCACCCGCTTTGAACTGCCCGGCAGGCCCACGCTGACCGAGACGGGCGAGACCACCTATGTCTTGCGGCGCACGGTCAAGGGCATGCAGATCGCCGAGATGACGACCCGTAGCGAAGGCAATTTCCCCCGTTGAATCCCTCAGCAAAATAAAAGAAGGCAACAGAAATGAACAAGTTTTATTGGGCCGGCATTCTGATGGCCGCGTTTTACGGCCACAGCCGTTTCGTGTTCTCCGAGCCGGCCATGATGAGCTGGATGCAGAAGCAGCAAAACCTGGCATTGAAGGGCGCGGATGGCATGTGCGATGCCTATGCCCAGGATGTCAAGGTCAGCCTGCGCATGCAGACCGAGCGCGGGGAGGCAGCGGTGGAGGGCGGCAAGGAAGATCTCTGCAACCACCTCAAGGACGCCAGCGCCGCCCTGCGGGTGACCCAGCCGAGCTTGAACATCAACAACGAGTTGCTGAGCCTGGAACCCTCGGGCTTTCCCTGGATGTCGGCCACCGTCAAGATGCGCCAGACCTCCACCTTGCAGATGCGCGGTGCGCCCCTGATGACCGAGGTGAGCGACAGCACCTATGTGGTGAAGCGCACATTCGAAGGCCGCCAGATCAGCTCCATCGACGGGGACAGCACGGTGTCGCTGAGCCGCTGAGCGCTCTGCGGGACGGCATGTTGTCCTACATGCACATGCGGTGGTTTCCGATGATGGAGCGGAGGGGGGATTCCTAGACTGAACTCGCTCGGTTGGTTAGCGCACAGACCCACCGACGTTTTCAACCCACTCTTGCGTGAACATCAAAAAGGAATTCACATGAACAAGCGCAACAACCTCAACCGCATGGCCCTGCTGATCGCGTCGGTCACCCTGGCCTCTGCCGCCGGGGCCCAGACCGTCGACAACTGGACGAACGGCAGTGGCGACCTGGTCTGGCGCAATGGCACCAACGAGCTGTGCTGGCGCAACAACTACTGGACACCGGCCACGGCCCATCCGGACTGCGATGGTGCCATCAAGCCGCTCCCACCCGTGGCCGCAGCGCCGGCCCCCGTGCCGGAACCTGCCCCGGCTCCGCCGCCGCCCCCTTCGGTGGTGGCCGCCCCTGCACCGGTGCTGACCTCGACCTTCCAGGCAGAGACCCTGTTTGACTTTGACAAGTCGGTGATCAAGCCGGGCGGCAAGGCCGCGCTGGACGGCCTGGTCGCGGACATGACCAAGGTGGACGTCGAGACCATCATCGCCGTGGGCCACACCGACGCGATCGGGACCGACGGCTACAACCAGGCGCTGTCGATCCGCCGCGTCGAGGCGGTGAAGGCATACCTGGTGAGCAAGGGCGTGCCGGCCGACCGCATCAAGACCGAAGGCAAGGGTGAGGCGCAGCCGGTGGCGTCCAACCAGACCCGTGAAGGTCGCGCCCAGAACCGCCGCGTGGAGATCGAGGTGGTGGGCACCCAGAAGCCTTGATGGCCGACGAGGGAGGGGCGTTCCGGCCCCGCCCTTGATCAGCTGGCCGCAGCGCCCTCGGCGAGTTTCACCACCGCCCACAGCACCCGGTTGGCCGGCGTGGGCACGCCCAGCGCCGCGCCCCGACGCACGATGAAGCCGTTGAGGTGATCAATCTCGCTGGGCTTGCCGCGCATCAGGTCCTGCGCGGTGGACGAAAACTGCGTGGGCATGGTTTCGGCGATGAGGCGCACGGCGGCATCCACATCGCCGGGGAGGGTCACCCCGTCGGCGGCGGCCACGGCGCAGCATTCGTCCACCGCGTCGCGCATCACGTCCCGCACGCCAGGGCGCTGCACCAGCTCGCCGTAAGGGAGGCGGCTCACGGCCGAGAGCGCGTTGTAGGCGCAGTTGAGGATGAGCTTGGCCCAGAGCGCGCCGCGCACGTTGTCGCTGATCATGGTGGGCACACCCGCCGAGATGAGGGCCTGGGCCACCGTGTCGCTGCGGGGCGAGGGTTCGATCACCAGCTCACCGCGCCCGTGGTGGCGCAGGTGGCCGGGGCCGGCCATTTCGGTCGCCACGTAGACCACGGCGGCGGCCACGCTCACACCCGGCAACACGGCGCGCAGCCGCTCGGCGTTGTCCACGCCGTTCTGCAGGCACAGCACCACCGCGCCCGGCGCCAAGTGCGGGCGCAGCTGCGCGCCGGCCGTTTCGGTGTCGGGTGACTTCACCGCGAACAGCACCAGGTCGGCACCGGCCACGGCGGACGCTTCGGTGCTCGCGGCCAGCGGCACCGATTCATCGAAGCTGAGGGTCTGCATGCGCAGGCCGTTGGCCTGGATGGCCCGGATGTGCTGCGGCCGGCCGATCAAGGTGACACGGTGGCCGGCGCGGGCCAGCATGCCGCCGTAGTAGCAGCCGACGGCACCGGCGCCGAGCACGGCGACGGAAAGGGAAGGGGATGTGGAAGCCATGTGTGATTTTAGGAACGCTCGGGCATGTGCGGCTTGCGGTTGGCACTGCAGTTGCTAAAGTGGGTGCAGGCCACGGGGCCGACACCGCGTCGGCTCCGGCGGGTTCGCCAGCGATGGCTTCTTCCAAGGTGCGCACATGTCTGCAGAAACCCCGTCACCCGACGTTCCCGATGCCGTTGCGCCCGCGTCGCCCAACACGCCGCACCCGCGCCACATCCGGCTCACCTCGCACTCCGGCGGGTTCGGGGCGCTGCCCATCGTCTGGGGTGCGGCCACGGCGCGCGAGCGCGGGCCGGTGGTGGGCACCACGCTCAACGTGTCGAACCGCAACGTGATCGGCACCCACAGCGGCAGCTACAGCGTGTACCGCGCGCTGGCCGTGGCGGCGGGCGCCCTCAAGCGAGAGCACCGCGCCGACCTGACCAACACTGCGCCCACCGACATCATCGGTCCCTACCCGCAGTGGGCCGACCCGGGCAAGATCGTCAGCATGGACCCCTGGGGCGCGGTGATCGCCGACGCCTACGCCACCGAGCTGGAGGCGGGCTACGACATCCGCCCCACCATTGCCGTGACCAAGGCGCACGTGATCCTGCCCGAGGTGATCGACGCGTTGCAGAAGGGCCGCCTGAAGCCCGATGGCCGGTTCCTCACCGCGGGCGGTGCGGCGGTGGTGACCAAGGTGGCGGTGGAGCCGGTGTGGTACCTGCCGGGTGTGGCCAAGCGCTTTGGCTGCACCGAGGCGGTGTTGCGCCGCGTGCTGTTTGAAGAGACCGGCGGCATGTACCCCGAGCTGGTCACGCGCTCCGACCTGGAGGTGTTTTTGCCGCCCATCGGCGGGCAGACGGTCTACATCTTCGGCAACCCGCGCGACCTGGCCGACCCGTCCGTGACGCTGACCGCGCGCGTGCACGACGAGTGCAATGGCTCAGACGTGTTCGGTTCGGACATCTGCACCTGCCGGCCCTACCTCACGCACGCCATCGAAGAATGCATCCAGGGCGCGCAGCGCGGCGGTGTGGGGCTGGTGTCGTACTCGCGCAAGGAGGGCAGGGCGCTCGGCGAGGTGACCAAGTTTCTCGTCTACAACGCGCGCAAGCGCCAGGTGGGCGGCGACACGGCCGACCAGTATTTCGCGCGCACCGAGTGCGTGGCCGGCGTGCAGGACATGCGCTTCCAGGAACTGATGCCCGACGTGCTGCACTGGCTGGGCGTCACCAAGATCCACCGCCTCGTCTCCATGAGCAACATGAAGTACGACGCCATCACCGGCGGCGGCATCGAGGTGGGCGAACGCGTGAACATCCCGGACGAACTGATCCCCGCCGACGCGCGCGTGGAGATGGACGCCAAGATGGCGGCGGGCTACTTCACGCCCGGCTTGGTGCCCGGCGCCGACGAGCTGAAAATTGCCAAAGGCCGGGGGTTGGTGTGAGCGCAGCAGCACGGAGGGCGACCGAATGATCACTGACGCCAATCTGCCCGCTGGCGCGGCCCGCGCGCTGCGCTCCACCACCGCCGTGCGCGAGCGTGCCCAACAGCTGCTGGCGCGCGCCCGCGCGGGCGAATCCGACGGCTTCTCCGTCAACGACGGCGCACTGGCGCTGGCCGCCAGCACCGTGGCCGAGCTCACGCGCGCGCGCTTCCCGGACGGGGGCATTCCGTACCACAGCCGCTGGCGGCACTTCGAGGCCGGCGGGATGGACCGCGCCGGCCAGCTCGACGCGCTGCTCGGCCCGGTGAACGCGGCGGCCCGCGCCCGGGCGCAGATCGACCTGGCGCTGGTGAGCGTGTTGCTCGACGCCGGTGCCGGCCCGCAATGGATGTACCACGAGGCCGCCAGCGGACAGGGCTTCGCGCGTTCCGAAGGCCTGGGCGTGGCGAGCTTCCACGCCTTCATCTCGGGCCTGTTTTCCAGCGATCCGGCGCAGCCGCTGCAGGTGGACGCCGCCGGTCTGGGCGCGCTCACGGCGGCGCAACTGGGCGTCGCATTTCAGGTGAGTGACGACAACCCGCTGGTGGGGCTGGAGGGCAGGGCCGCGCTGCTGCGCCGCCTGGGCGCGGTGCTGTCCGCGCAGCCTTCTGCGTTCGGCGCGACGGGGCGGCCCGGCGGCCTGTTCGACACGCTCACCGCCCACGGGGCGGGCACGGTGGCGGCGCACGACATCCTGGTGTTGTTGCTGGACACGCTCTCGGGCATCTGGCCGGCACAGAACGCCATCGCCGATCAGGCGCTGGGCGACTGCTGGCCGCACCCGGCCGTGGTGGGCGAGGGCCTCACCGCCGGCTGGGTGCCGTTCCACAAACTCTCGCAGTGGCTCACCTATTCGCTGCTGGAGCCGTTTCAATGGGCGGGTGTTCGAGTGACCGGGCTGGACGGGCTCACCGGCCTGCCCGAGTACCGCAACGGCGGCCTGCTGATCGACGCCGGTGTGCTGCGCCCGCTGCCCGCCGACTGGGACACACGGCCCTGGCAGGCGGGTGACGCCTTCATCGTCGAGTGGCGCGCACTCACCGTGGCACTGCTCGACGAGCTGGCGCCGCTGGTGCGCACCGAGCTCGGTGTGTCGGCCGAACAAATGCCGCTGGCCTGCGTGCTCGAGGGCGGCACCTGGGCCACGGGTCGCCTGCTCGCGCAGCGGCTGCGCGACGGTTTGCCGCCGCTGAACATCGTCAGCGACGGCACGGTGTTTTAGAGGGTGAGAGGACATCCACCATGCCCGCTGTGACTGCCCAGAACACCTCCCTCTGCGTTGCAAATGCGCGCCGTAGCGCAAGCTACGGCTGTGCTTTGCGCCTTGATGGAGGCGCTCTGGGCAGCCCCCTCGGGCACGTCGAATGCCCTCCCACCCTCTGACTCCTCACACAACAACACAAGGCACCACCATGAGCAATGTCCACGTCATCGACCACCCGCTGGTGCAGCACAAGCTCACGCTGATGCGCCGCAAGGACGCCAGCACCAACAGCTTCCGCCGCCTGCTCAACGAGCTGTCCCTGCTCATGACCTATGAGGTCACGCGCGACATGCCGATGCAAGACATCGAGATCGAGACACCGCTGGAGACCATGACCGCCAAGGTGATCGACGGCAAGAAGCTGGTGTTTGTCTCCATCCTGCGCGCGGGCAACGGCATCCTGGAGGGCATGCTCAGCGTGGTGCCCGGCGCGCGCGTGGGCCACATCGGCCTCTACCGCGACCCCAAGACGCTGACCGCGGTGGAGTACTACTTCAAGATGCCGTCCGACATGCCCGAGCGCGACGTGGTGGTGGTGGACCCGATGCTGGCCACCGGCAACTCGGCCATCGCCGCCATCGACCGGCTCAAGGAGACCCGGCCGAAGTCCATCAAGTTCGTCTGTCTGCTGACCTGCCCCGAGGGCGTGGCCGCGCTGCAGCGCGCGCACCCCGATGTGCCCATCTACACGGCGGCCATCGACCGCGAGCTGAACTCCCATGGCTACATCCTGCCCGGCCTCGGCGACGCGGGCGACCGCATCTTCGGCACGCAGTGACCCCGCCTTTTTGAACGACCCGCGCCCCACACGAGACCGACCCCATGCCTGACCTGCAAACCCTGCTGATGTTCGCCACCGCCTCGCTCGCGCTGGCGGTGATCCCCGGCCCCACCATGTTGCTGGCCCTGTCCAACGGCATGGCGGGCGGCATGCGCCGCGCGGGCTGGGGCATCGCGGGGGCCAGCCTGGGCAGCGGCGCCGTGATCGCTGTGGTGGCCGTGGGCCTGGGCTCGCTGCTCGCGGCGTCGGCCTGGCTGTTCGAGGCGGTGCGTGCGGTGGGCGTGCTCTACCTGCTGTGGCTGGCGGTGCAGCTGTGGCGCAGCCCGCCGCTGAACCTGCAGGCCGCCCTGGCCGAGGTGCCGGGTCGGCAGGCCCTGGGCCGGGCCGCTTTTGTGCGCAGCCTCACGGTGGCGCTGTCCAACCCCAAGGCACTGCTGTTCTTCGCGGCCTTCCTGCCGCAGTTCGTGGACCCGGCTCGGCCTCTGGTGGCTCAGTACGCGGCGCTGGGCGCGCTGTTCGTGGCCATCGACGCCGCGGTGATGGTGGCCTACGCTGTGGCCGGACGGCAGGCGGTGCGCTGGTTGTCGCAGGCCGGTCTGCGCTGGCTCCACCGCGGCTGTGCCGTGGGCATGGGCCTGCTGGCCGTCTTGCTGGCGGGCTACCGCCGCCACACCGTCTGACCGGAGCGGACCGCCCATGCTCGATCTGCTCATCACCCAGGCCAGCCTGCCCGACGGCCGCACCCACATGAGCGTGGCGGTGCAGGGCGGCCGCATCGTTGAAGTGAGCGAGGGCCTGCAAGCCCCCGCGCACCAGACGCTGGACGCCGCCGGCCAGCTGCTCTCGCCGCCGTTCTGCGACCCGCACTTCCACATGGACGCGACGCTGAGCTACGGCCTGCCGCGCGTCAACCAGAGCGGCACGTTGCTCGAAGGCATTGCGCTCTGGGGCGAGCTCAAGCCCCTGCTCACCGAAGAGGCGCTGGTCGAGCGCGCGCTGACCTACTGCGACTGGGCCGTGGCCAAAGGCCTGCTCGCGATCCGCAGCCACGTGGACACCAGCGACCCGAGCCTGCTGCCGGTGCGCGCGATGCTGGAGGTAAAGCGGCGCGTGGCGCCTTACCTCGACCTGCAGCTGGTCGCCTTCCCGCAAGATGGTGTGCTGCGTTCCCCCGGTGGGTTCGACAACCTGAAACGCGCACTCGACCTGGGCGTGGACGTGGTGGGTGGCATCCCTCACTTCGAGCGCACCATGAGTGAGGGCGCGGCCAGCGTGAAGCTGTTGTGTGAACTCGCCGCCGAGCGCGGCCTGCCGGTGGACATGCACTGCGACGAGAGCGACGACCCGCTCTCGCGCCACATCGAAACGCTGGCGTATGAAACCCAGCGCCTCGGCCTGCAGGGTCGCGTCAACGGCTCGCACCTCACCTCCATGCACAGCATGGACAACTACTACGTGAGCAAGCTGATCCCGCTGATCGCAGAAAGCGGTGTGAGCGCGGTCGCCAACCCGCTGATCAACATCACGCTGCAGGGCCGGCACGATACCTACCCCAAGCGTCGCGGCATGACGCGCGTGCCCGAACTCATGGGCGCCGGTGTGACCGTCGCCTTCGGCCACGACTGCGTGATGGACCCCTGGTATTCGCTGGGCAGTGGCGACATGCTGGAGGTGGCCCACATGGGCCTGCACGTGGCCCAGATGACCAGCCAGGCTGGCATGCGCCAGTGCTTCGACGCGGTGACGGTCAACGCCGCGAAGGTGATGGGGCTGAAGGGTCATGGCATCGAAGTCGGGCAGGACGCGAGCTTCGTACTGCTGCAGGCGCGAGACCCCATCGAGGCGATCCGCCTGCGCGCCACGCGCTTGAAGGTGTGGCGCAAAGGGCGGCTGCTGTCGGTGTCCCCTGCGGCGCAGGCGACGCTGTCACTGCCCGGTCGCCCGGACGCCACGGCCTTCATGCCCGTGCGCTGAATTCAGAAGCGCCAGACATCGGTGCTGGCCGTTTCTGCGGCGCATCTTTATGGTGGGTTCCTTCTCGTCAGATCCAGCGCAGCGCCCGCACCAGCGCCGCGCTGAGCCGGTGCTTGCCCGGGGTGTAGGGCGGGTAGAACAGGCTCAGCACCATCAAGCGCCCGGAGGCAAGGCAGGCGCGCTCGTGCGAAAACGCCTTGAAGCCGAACACACCGTGCGCACTGCCGATGCCCGAGTGGTTGACGCCGCCAAACGGCAGGCCGCCGTGGGCGTACTGCTGCACACAGTGGTTGAGGCAGATGCCACCCGAGCTGGTCTGCGCAGTCACTTTCGCCTGGGTGGGCCGGTGCTGGCTGAACAGGTAGAGCGCCAGCGGTTTGGGCTGGGCGTTGATGCGGTGGATCACCTCGTCGATGGCATCGAAGGCTTCGATCGGCAGCACCGGGCCGAAGATCTCCTCGGCGCTGATGCGCGCATCGGCCGGCACGCCGGCCAGCAGCGTCGGTGCCACGTAGCGCGCCGCAGCGTCGTGGCGCCCGCCGGCCAGCAGTCTGGCGCCGCGCGAGAGCGCCTCGTCGATCAAGGCGCCCAGGCGTTCGGTGTGGCGGCGCGTGATCATGCGCGCGAGGTCGGGGCTGGCTTCCACGGCCGCGTCGGTCGCACCGTAGCGCGCAGCGATCAGCTCCTGGCACAGCCGCTCGAAGCGGTCTTTGACACTGCGCTGCACGAACACGTGATCGGGCGCAACACAAGTCTGGCCGGCGTTGGTGAACTTGCCCCACAAGATCAGCTCGGCCGCGCGCTGCAGGTCGGCGGTTTCGTCCACGATCACCGGCGACTTGCCGCCCAGCTCCAGCGTCACCGAGCTCAGGTGCTGCGCGGCTGCGCCCATCACGAGCTTGCCCACCGCGGGCGAGCCGGTGAAGAACACATGGTCGAAGGGCAGCGCCAGCAGTTGCTGCGCGGTGGCCACCCCTCCCTGCACGAGCGCGATTTCGGCCGGGTCGAACAGCTCGGCCACCAGCTCGGCGACGAGCGCGTTGACGTGGGGCGTGAACTCCGAAGGCTTGAGGATCACCGTGTTGCCCGCCGCGATGGCCGAGACCAGCGGGCCGAGCAAGGTGTTCACCGGGTAGTTCCAGGGGCCGATGATCAGGCAGCGCCCGCGCGGCTGGGCCAGCACCCGCGCGTGCGTGCCCAGCGTGGTGAGCGTGGGCCACACCCGTTGCGGCCGCATCCAGCGCGCCAGGTGCGCAGCCGCATGACGCGCCTCGTCCACCACCGGCAGCAGCTCGGTCAGGTCGACCTCCAGCGGCGGCTTGCGCAGGTCGGCCGCGAAGGCGGTGTACCAGGCCTCGCGGCGGCTCAGCACGCCATCGCGCAGCCGCTTGAGTTTGCCGATGCGCTCGCGGGCGGTGGAGCAACGCAACGCCAGCGCGGTCGGCGCCTGTTGCTCGAAGAGGCGCTGGATGGTTGGCGCGTCGGCATCGTCGATGCCATCGAAGTTCACCGCGCGCCTCCCATGCGGATCACCGCAGCCGTGCGGCGGCGCGTGAGCAAGAGCAGCGCCGCGGCCGCCATGGCAAAACCGGCGCTGAGCAGGGGCACGGCGCTGGCGTTGTCGCCGTCGATGATGAACGAGGCCGTGAGCGGCCCGAAGGCGCTGCCCAGCAACTGCGCCGCTGGCACCAGCCCGGCCAGGCGGCCGCTGGGGTCGGCGCGGAACGCCAGACCGATGTGGAAGGGCAGCATGAACAGCCACACAAAACCGAACAGCGCGCAGGCGATTGCGAAGTCGCGCGTGCTGCCGCCGGGCAGTTGGTGGATGGTGGCGGTGACGGCGGCCAGCAACAGCGAGCAGGCCACCAGCGTGGGCAGCACGGGCAGGCGGCGGACCGCCAGTGCGGCCACACTGCCGCCCACCACCTGCATCGCCAGCACGGCGGCGATCAAGGTTTGCGCGGCGCGGGCGTCGAAACCCGCGGCCTTGCCCAAGGGTTCCAGGTAGGCCCAGAACGAACCCAGCGTGGCCAGTTGCAAGAAGATGACGGCCAGAGGCAACAAGGTGGCAGCCGACCACCGAAAACCCGACACCGCGGGCGGCGCCAGCGGTGAGAGCCGCGCTGGCTGCACGAAGGCAAGCAGGCACGGCAGCAGCGCCAGCAGGCCCAGCGCCACGAAGCCGCCCTGCCAGCCCCCGTGCGGGATGATGGCGTTGGCCAGCACCGCGCCCAGCAAAGCCTGGGCCAGGGTCTGTGCGACGAAGAAGATGCCACCCACGCGCGCTGGGCTGGCGGTGCGCACGACGACACCCGTGGTGCCCCAGACCAACACGCCTTCGGCGAGGCCGGCGGCCGCGCGCACGCCTGTCATGGCACCGTCGCCCGTGGCCAGCAGCGTGAGCCCGTCCAGGCCGGCGGCGCACAGCGCGGCCACGATGGTGATCAGCCGCAACCGCTCGCCGGGCAGCAGCGCGTCGCCGAGCACCACGCCCAGCCCCAGCATGATGATCTCGGCCATCGCCACGATGCCCACGCCCTCCAGGCTGACCTGCCGGGCCTCGACGAGTTCACCGAGCAGGATGGGCTGCACGCCCACCATGAGCACGGCGATGGTGCCGACGGCCAGTGCGGCGGCCACCTGGGCCGGGGACATCTTCAGATCGTGATGGGGTGACATGGGATGCCCTTCGTGATGGGTTCAGTAGCCTTTGCTTTCCTCGGGCAGTTGGCCCTGCAGGAAGCGCGCCATGGCGCGTTGTTCGTCTTTTGCGAGCCGCCGGTTGGCGACCAGGCGCACGATCCAGGGCAGGGGGTGCACGCGCCCGCCACCGGCCACGGCCAGCACATACGCTTTGGCGCATTTCTCGAACAGCTCGGCGTTGAGCGCCAGGCGCATGGGTGTCATGCCGATGCAGACCGGGCGCCCACGCACCAGCAGCACATTGCCACGGCCATGCAAGGCCGTCGCGGCCTCGGCAAGGTCCCCGCTGGCCGGTCCCATGGGGCCAAGGTGGCGCGCCTGCTCGTCAAACACCTGCGGCATGGCGCCACCGAAGTCCGCCAGGCAGTGGCCGAACGCGCCGCCGCCCACGGCAATCGCGCCCGCGTCGCCGCGTGTGGCGTAGGCTTTGCCATGCAGCTCGGCGTGGTGCCGCGCGGCCCGCCAGGGCATGCGCTGCGGCGCGGCGTCGGTCGCGAGCCCGAACCACATCGCCTCGGTGCCGGGGATGCGCAGCGACAGGCTCGCGCCTTCGCCTTCCAGCAGGCGTTTGGCCTGCAGCCGATCACGCCACTCGGGCCAGTGGGCGCGCAGGGTCTCTTGCGTGTTCATGGGATCAGACCAGTTTGAAGACGTCTTCGAAGCGGTTCAGCGCATCGTCGATCACCTCGTCGGTGTCGGCCAGGCTGGTGTAGATGCGGCTGCCGGCCAGCGTGATGAGGCCGTGCGCGGTGTAGGCCGCGCCCATCTCTTCCATCATGTGCTTGCGGCGCTTGGCTTCGTCCTTCACCTTGAAGAGCTTCCACAGGCTGCTGGTGTCCAGCAGCAGCACGCCCGAGGTCTGCAGGTGCACGATGGAGCCCATGTTGTAGGTCACGTAGGGCAGGCCCAGGCGGTTGATGATCACCTCCAGCCCCTGGCGCAGGCGGTCACCGGCGCGACCGGCCACACCCGCAGCGTCGGTGCGCTGCGCTTCCAGCAGCGCGAAGTACCCGGCCACGCACGACAGCGGGTTGGCCGACAGGGTGCCGCCCACGAAGGCGCGTTTGGCCGTGGTGCCGATGCCACCCACCAGCATCATCATGATGTCCCTGCGCCCGCCGATGGCGCCGGCCATGGGGTAGCCACCGGTCAGGCACTTGCCGAGCACGGTGAGATCGGGCTTGACGTCAAAGTAGGCCTGCGCACCGCCCATGCCGATGCGGAAACCCGTCACCACCTCGTCGAAGATCATCAGCGCGCCGAACTCGTCGCACAGCGCGCGCACCTGGCGGTTGTAGTCGGGATGCACGGGGCGCGTGCCGCTCTCGGGGCCCAGTGGCTCCAGCAGCACGGCGGCCGTGCCGCCGCGCAGGCGGTTGAGCTGCAGCTTGCGGCGCAATGCGTCCAGGTCGTTCGGGTTGCACTCCTGGGTGTTGCCGGTGGCGCCGCGCGGGATGCCCACGGCCTCCATGCGGCCGGTCTTGGGCAGGCGCATGCCGTAGACCACCTGGTCGCTCCAGCCGTGGTACGCACCACCCACCTTGATGATCCACCGCTTGCCGGTGTAGGCGCGCGCCAGGCGCACGGCGCCCATCACCGCCTCGGTGCCCGAGCCGAGCAGACGCACCATGTCGACCGCGGGCATGGACTGGCACACCAGCTCGGCCAGCTTGACCTCGTACTCGTGCAGCAGGCCGGTGACCGGGCCGCAGGTGTCCAGCACCTCGTTGACCTTCTGGCGGATCGCAGGGTGGTTGGAACCGAGCAGCGTGGGGCCGCCGGCCTGCAGGAAGTCGATGTAGCGGTTGCCGTCCACGTCGGTCATGTGCGCGCCGTCGGCCTGCGATACGGCGAGCGGGAACGGGTGGTTGAAGGCCAGGTTGTGCTGCACGCCGCCGGGGATCACGGTTTTGGCGCGCTCGGACAGGCGCTTCGAACCCTGGCAGCGTTCGTCGAAGTAGCGCATCACCTGCGGCATCTTGTCTGAACGGATCGGCCGCATCGGCTGCTTGACCAGCTCGTCGAAGCGACGGTAGAGGCTGTCGACATCGGGCCAGGCCGAGATGGCGGGGCGCGGCACGGTGGCCGCTGCGGCGGAATGAACGGAGGCGAGGTTGCTCATGGGCTGGGCTTGGGTAAAGGGTGGGATCAGGTGGCCAGCGCGTCGGCGACGCGCCGCAGGGCCAACTGCATGAAGGGCTCCCGCGCGGAGCGGGCAGCGATCGCTTGCAGCAGCAGCGTCTGGGACAGGGCTTCGAGGTCTTCCACGGCCTGCAGAGCCGTTGCCGTGCTGGTGCCACAGCACAACGCGCCGTGGTCGAACATCAGGTAGGCGTTGGTGTCGGGTCGCAGCGCGCGCGCCAGCTTGGAAGACAGCCAGCCGCTGCCGGAGGGCGCATAACCCACGACCGGGATGCGGCGGCCAAGCGACTGCTGCAGCGGGCCGGGCGGCACCTCCAGCGCATGGCCCAGCAGCGCGCAGGCACTGGCCACGGGCTGGTGGGTGTGGATGCTGGCCTGCACGTCGGGCCGCGCGCGCAGCACCCGTGCATGCAGGCCACTTTCCACCGACGGCGTGCGCTCGCCCTCGACCTGTTTCAGATCGGCCAGGCGCAGCACGCACACATCGGCCGCGCTCATCGTCAGGTAGTCGGTGGCCGAGGGCGTGACGGCGATGTGCGCCGCGTCGATGCGCAACGCGATGTTGCCGCCGGTGCCCGAGAAGTGGCCACGGTGCGAGAGCTCGACGCAGAGCTCGACAACAGTCTGGCGGATGTTCAGCGTGTTCATGCGGCGGCTCCCTGCGGTGCGTTGAGTCGGTGGTACAGCGGTGCCAGGCGGGTGCGCACTTCCTTGAAGGTTTCGAACTGGTCGCCGTACTGGCGGCGCAGCGCGCTGGAGGGCTCGTAGATGGCATGCGCTCGCCGCAGATGGCCCAGGTCGGTGATGGTCAGGGCACCGATGCCGACGGCTGCGATGAAGGTCGTGCCGATGACGTTGGTCTGGATCGGGTTGTCGACCTGGCGGATCGGCTGCCCGGTGACGTCGGCCATGATCTGGCACCACACGTCGGACTGGGCGCCGCCGCCCACGGCGGTGATGGTCCCGGCGTTGCGCCCGAGCAGGCGTGCGAAGGGCTCCAGCATCCAGCGCGTGTTCAGCGCCACGCCTTCGAGGAAGGCACGGAAGATGTCTTCGCGGGTGTGCTCCAGCGACATGTTGAACAGGCCCGCACGCAGGAGTGGGTCGTCCACCGGCGTGCGTTCCCCGAGCAGCCATGGGGTGTAGATCAGGCCCCTGGCGCCCGGTGGCACGCGGGCGGCGATCTTGCTGAGCATCTCGTAGACGGCGGGGTGCTCTTCGTCGCTGGCGAGTTCGTCAGGGTGGTAGAGGATGCGGTCGCGCAAAAACGAAAGGTTGGCCCCGGCGGTGGACTGCAAGGCCATCGCCAGGTAGCGCCCGTCGATGGCACAAGGGATGGCGGCGATCTTGTGGCGCACGTCGGTTTTCATGAACGGGATGTGCGCGCCCAACCAGGAAGACGTGCCCAGATACAGATGGGTTTCGAAGTCCTTCACCGCCGCGCCCACCGCCACCGCGGAGTTGTCCACCGCGCCCGCGACCACCACCGTTTGCGGGTTCAGTCCCAGGGCCTGCACCACCTCGGGCAACAACGGTCCCAACACGTCGGTCGAGTGCACGAGTTCGGGCAGCTTGGCCGCGTCGATGCCCAGCAGGCGGATCAGACCCGCGTCGTAATGGATCTGGTGTGGATTGCGGTTGTCGGTGACCCACGCGGTGACGGCCGAATCCTGCGTGGCGCAGAAGCGCCCGGACAGCCGCAGGTTCATGTAGTCCAGCACGTTGAGGAACTTGTGGGTGCGCTCGTAGCGCTCGGGCTCTTCATCGCGGAGGTAGACCATGTGGCCGGCCGAGTCGCGCCCCGAGAGCGACGGCGCGCCGCCGGTCAGCCGCAGCCAGCGCCACAGCTTGAGCGGACCGTAGCCCTCGATGCTCAGGCCACGCCCGCGCACACGGCGCGCCATCGCCGCCGCGCCACGCGCGTCCAACCAGGTCAGCGCCCGCCCGATGGCCTGGCCGTTGCGATCCACGCACACCGTGCCTTCGGTCTGGGTGGAACAGCACACCGCGACCACCCGGCTGCGCAGGCCGGCATCGGCGCCGAGAATCTCGCCCGCGCTGTCGAGAAACGCGCGCCACCAGTCCTGCGGCTCCTGCTCGGCCAGGGCGCCCTGCACATGCAGCTGGACCGCCCGGAACGCCCAGGCCTGCACCGTGCCGTCCAGCGACACCAGGGCGCATTTGCAGCCCGAGGTGCCGAGGTCCACCGCGAGCACGAGGCGCGCGTCGGTCGGGCCGGGCCGGATGTCCGGTGAAGGGGTCATATCAGAAGCTGCGCGAGACGGAGACCACTAGGCGGTCGTTGTCTGTGGCGCGAGCTTTGTCGCCATCGAGCGCGACGTAGAGCTCACGCACCTTGGTGCGGGTGGTCATCCAGTCGGCGCTCCAGGTGAAGCCCCAGCGCTTGTGCGAGATGCCGATGGCGACGTCCGAGAAATTCGCTTCCTTGAAGTTGGCAATCTTCTGGTAGCCCGCGTGCAGGTTCAGCGCGGTGGTCGGGTTCAGGTCGTGCTTGTAGCCCAGGTCGAACAGCCAGCTGCCGCGCGAGTTGTGGTCGCCGCGCCCATAGCAGGCCAGGCCCGGCATGGGGTCGGCCATCATTGACAACATGGTGCCGCACACGCCGCCGGTGTTCGCGCCGCGGTAGGTCTTGGAGATCACGTTCATGATCCGCGCTTCCAGCGCGCCGTAGCCGATCTCGGCCAGGGCGAAGGTGCTGTCGTATTGGGTGCTGCGCCAGTCGGTGGGCGTGCCGGTGCCCATGTCGAAACCGTGGGGCGCTTCGAACTTGGCGCCAGGGAAGAGCTCCGTGGCCAGGCCCACGCCGTAGTGCCAACCCTCCGGGTCGCCAAAGCGGTAACCGCCGGCCAGCGTGACGCCCAGGCCTTTGCCGCCGAGAAACTGCTTCTTGCTCACCGTGGCGAACTCGGCCAGGCCGACCAGGCCGCTCTCGTGCGCCGCCTGCACGCTGAGCTTCGCACCGGGGCGGTTGAACGAGTCGGAGACACCGCGGCTGCGTTGGTCAGACGTGACTTTCACGTCCGTGGTCACGGCGAAGCTGGCCGTTTCCTGGGCGACAGCGGGCACGGCGGCGGTGGCCAGCAAGCTGGCGATGGCAAGCGACAGGGGGCGGATCGGGTTCATGGGGAACTCCTTGGAGC
>NZ_MUNZ01000079.1 GCF_002001205.1 Hydrogenophaga sp. A37 | reverse complement strand
CTCCGGCACCCCGGTTGCCTTTTCCGACCCCCACCCCGGCGGCTTTGGCGCCACATGCGGGAGCCCGTCGTCGTGGGGGCAAAGCCGCGTCCCATGGTGCCACGCGCCTGTTTGTGCTCGACACCAACGTGCTGCTTCACGACCCCATGAGCTTGTTCCGCTTTGAGGAACACGACATCTACCTGCCGATGATCGTGCTCGAAGAGCTCGATGGTCACAAGAAGGGCATGACCGAAGTCGCACGCAACGGCCGTCAAACCAGCCGCACCCTGGACGCCCTCGCCGCGCAGCAAGGCAGCGACATGGCCAAAGGGCTCAAGCTTTCAGCGACAGGGCACCAGACCGCGCGGGGTTTGCTCTTTTTCCAGACCGAGCCGCTGAACGCTGAGTTGCCCAGCAGCCTGCCGCAAGGCAAGGCGGACAACCAGATTCTCGGCGTGGTGCATGCACTCCGTGAGAAACATCCCGAACGCGAAGTCATCCTGGTGTCCAAAGACATCAACATGCGGGTCAAGGCGCGTGCCTTGGGTTTGGCCGCGGACGACTACCAGAACGACAAGACACTGGAAGACGGCGAGTTGCTGTACGCCGGTGCTCTGGCGCTGCCGCAAGACTTCTGGACCCGTCAAAGCAAGACCATCGAGAGCTGGCAAAGCGGCAGTCACACCTTCTACCGCGTCAGTGGCCCGGCGGTGGGACATTTCTACATCAACCAGTTTGTCTATTTCGAAGCACCCGGCGAACCAGCGCTGTACGCTCGTGTGACTGAAATCCGTGACAAGACCGCTGTGCTCAAGACCCTGAAGGATTTCACGCACCTGAAGAACGCGGTGTGGGGTGTGACCAGCCGCAACCGCGAGCAGAACTTTGCGCTCAATCTGCTGATGGATCCCGAGGTCGATTTCGTGACGCTGGCAGGCACAGCCGGCACCGGCAAGACACTCATGGCCCTTGCCAGTGGCCTGACGCAGGTGCTCGACGACCGCCGCTACACCGAGATCATCATGACCCGTGCCACGGTCAGTGTGGGCGAGGACATCGGTTTTCTGCCAGGCACTGAAGAAGAAAAAATGGGCCCCTGGATGGGCGCCCTTGACGACAACCTCGAATTCCTGGCCAAGGGTGACGGTGGCAACGCGGGTGACTGGGGTCGTGCAGCCACCAACGAGCTGATTCGCAGCCGCATCAAGGTCAAGAGCATGAACTTCATGCGCGGGCGGACCTTCATGAACAAGTACGTCATCATCGACGAGGCGCAAAACCTGACGCCCAAGCAGATGAAGACACTGATCACTCGGGCAGGCCCGGGCACCAAGATCATCTGCATGGGCAACCTGGCGCAAATCGACACGCCGTACCTGACCGAAGGCTCGTCAGGCCTGACCTACGCGGTGGACCGCTTCAAAGGCTGGCCTCATGGTGGGCATATCACGCTGGCACGCGGAGAGCGTTCGCGGCTGGCCGACTACGCCAGTGAAGTGCTCTGATCGCGCTGTACGCACCAAAGAAAAACCCGGCTCTGCCGGGTTTTTCTTTGGGTGGTGCAGGGTTCAGAAATCACCACCGCCAGCCAAGCTTTCAAAGCGGGTGAGCGTATTCAGGAAGGTCAGCTTGACCACACCCGTGGGGCCATTTCGCTGTTTGCCGATAATGATCTCGGCCACGCCAGGTTCCTTGCACGCATCCTTGGTGTAGTACTCGTCGCGGTAAATGAACATGATGATGTCCGCATCCTGTTCGATGGCACCTGATTCGCGCAGATCGCTCATCATCGGGCGCTTGTCGGTGCGCTGCTCAACCGAACGGTTCAACTGGGAAAGCGCGATCACCGGGCACTGCAGCTCCTTGGCCAGCATTTTCAAGCCGCGTGAGATTTCGCCCAACTCCGTCGCGCGGTTGTCGCCGCCATCGGAGCTTGAACCACTCATGAGCTGCAGGTAGTCCACCACGATCAGACCCAGCTTGCCGCACTGGCGCGAGAGGCGCCGTGCATTGGCGCGCAGCTCACTGGGGGTCAAACCCGGCGTTTCGTCGATGTGCAGGGACACGTTGCGCAACTTCTCGATGGCTTCGGTCAGGCGTGGCCATTCATCGTCGGTGAGTTTGCCGGTGCGCAGATGGCCCTGGTTGATCCGGCCGATGGAACCAACGATACGCACCGCCAGTTGGGATGCACCCATTTCCATGGAGAACACGGCGACCGGCAGGCCTTCGTTGAGCGCCACGTGCTCGGCGATATTGATGGCAAACGCTGTCTTTCCCATGGAAGGGCGCGCGGCCAGCACCACCAGATCACCGGCCTGCAGACCCGAGGTCATGCGGTCCAGGTCAATGAACCCGGTGGGCACGCCAGTCACGTCCATCGGGTTGTCGGCCATCTCCTGCACACGGTCCAGCAGATCGACCACGAGCGTGTCCATGCCCTGGAAACCCTCCTTCATGCGCGAGCCTTCTTCGCCGATCTTGAAAATCTTCTGTTCGGCCTCGTCAAGGATCTTGGCGACCTGCTTGCCTTGCGGGTTGAACGCCGCAGTGGCAATTTCATCGCTGGCTGCCACCAGCTTGCGCAGGATGGCGCGCTCGCGCACGATCTCGGCGTAGCGTCGGATGTTGGCCGCGCTGGGCACGTACTGTGCCAATGAATTCAGGTAGGCAAGTCCCCCCGCCTCTTCGGCCTTGCCCAGGTTCTGCAAGTGCTCGAACACCGTCACTACATCGGCCGGCTTGCTGGCATTGACCAGCGCGGCGATTGCGGAATAAGTCAGCCGGTGCTCGTAGCGGTAGAAGTCGGAGTCGTTGACCAGATCGGCCACGCGATCCCAGGCCTGGTTGTCGAGCAGCAGGCCGCCCAGCACACTGGACTCGGCCTCAATGGAATGCGGTGGCACCCGCAACTGAGCGATTTGTCGGTCGGACCCGAAACCGGCGTCATCCAGGCCGGCATCGAAGGAGGAAAGTGAGTTGGAAAAGACGGCTGACATGGCGTTCCTGTTGAATCGGCAATGGTACGCCGCACCCTCGTGGATGTCATGGGACAAGCCTGTGGACAAGCCGTGCACAGGCTGGGGACGGATGGGGACAACTCCGTGCTCAGAAAACAAAAGGCCGCTGACCCGAGGGCAGCGGCCTTTGACCGATCGGCGGATGAACCGCCGGTCAGGCGGGGCTCAGGCGGTTTCGCCGAGCACCGACACGTTCACGTCGATGGTGACGTCGGTGTGCAGGTTCACGCTCACCGTGTAGTCACCCACATTTTTCAACGGGCCATTGGGCATGCGAACTTGCGACTTCACCACTGCGAAGCCTTGCTTGTTCAGCTCTTCGGACACGTCGTGGTTGGTCACGGAACCGAACAGCCGACCGTCTACACCAGCTTTTTGCGACAGCTTGAGCGCCACAGCAGCCAGCTTTCCACCCAGGGCTTGCGCCTCGGCGAGTTTGGCAGCAGCCACTTTTTCCAGCTCTGCGCGGCGAGCTTCAAATTCGGCGATGGCCGTTTGCGTAGCGCGACGAGCGCGGCCAGCGGGAATCAGGAAATTGCGTGCGTAGCCGTCTTTGACCTTGACCACGTCGCCCAGAGCGCCGAGGTTGACCACTTTATCGAGAAGAATGATTTGCATGTCAGTTTCCCTTTCAGACGCGGTGCTGGTCGCTGTACGGCAGCATGGCCAGGAAACGCGAGCGTTTGATGGCGGTGTTGACCTGGCGCTGGTAGAAGGCGCGGGTGCCCGTCAGGCGAGCGGGGATGATCTTGCCGTTTTCGGCGATGAAGTCACGCAGGACATCCACGTCCTTGTAGTCGACTTCTTCGACGTTGGCCACGGTGAAGCGGCAGAAGCGCTTGCGCTTGAACAGCAGCGATTGGGTGTTGCGCTTGGGGCGCTTGTCTTTGTTGAAACGTTTCGGTGCAGCCATGATGGGCCTTTCCTATGTTTTGCTGAAATCTTGAATATGGAACACGACACCTTTGCCGTTGCGTGCATTCGCCAGGAAACCGTGAAAGCTGCAGACCGATTCGAGCCCCTGTCGGGACAGCGTCTCTGCCATTGAACCGAAGGCCACGGCCCTCAGTTGCAGTTTCACCGTTCGCGGGGCATCCATTTCGGTGACCATCGACTCGTGCTCAAGCACAAGATTCACGGCCGGTATGCCTGCCGGGGTGTAACGAAGGCTTTGAACCTGCACCACCGTGGCCGACAATTGAAACTGGTTACCTGCTGGCGATGTCACACCTCGGGTGTCAGGCTTCGGCGCGTTGTTCGCGGGGCTCGCGCGGTTCGCGCTGTTCGCGAGATTCGCGCTCAGGAGCCTGCAGCTTGCGGGCCTCTTCGCGCTCGACCGACTTCATCATGCTCGAAGGGCCGGTTTCGGCCTTCTTCTTCAGCACGGTCAGGTGGCGCAGCACGGCGTCGTTGAACTTGAAGGCGTGCTCCAGTTCGGCCATCACAGCCTGATCGGCTTCGATGTTGACACACAGATAGTGGGCCTTGGACAGCTTGTTGATCTGGTACGCCAGTTGACGGCGACCCCAGTCTTCAACGCGGTGGATCTTGCCGTTGCCGGCGGTGATCATGCCCTTGTAACGCTCCAGCATGGCTGGAACCTGTTCGCTTTGATCCGGGTGGATCAGCAAAACGATCTCGTAATGACGCATGGACTCTCCTTGTGGATTAAAAAGCTGCCCCCAGCGTCAACAGGGGTGCAGCAAGGCGAAGCCCATGATTCTAGCAAAAAAATGCCGGCCCGTCGCTTTGACGGGCCGGCAAGCATTTGAACCTCTGTCGGCGAGAGCACCGGGGTCTGCGGGATTTCTACCCCGCAGACTCTCCGGCTCAGGACAGCTTCAGGCTGGGATAACGCACGTGTTCCACCAGCTCCTGGACCTTGCGACTGGGCGCCGGGGTCACCATGCTGACGACGATGATCACCAGAAAGCCCAGCGGCACACCAAAGACACCCGCAGAGATCGGCAGGATGCCAAACCACAGCTCAATCGGTGACGTGACGCCAAAGATCCCGCGCATCCACGGCTGGGTGGTCACCATGTAGTACACGGTGATGCCCAGACCGGCGACCATGCCGAGTGAAGCTGCGATGCCGGTGGCCCGTTTCCAGAAGATGCCAAGCACCAGTGCAGGAAAGAAGGCCGCCGCAGCGAACGAGAACGCCGCCGACACCAGGAACAGGATGTCCGCCGGTTTCTGCGCCGCGACATACGCCGCGCACAAGGCCACCACCAACAGCAGCATCTTGGAGATGGTCACGCGTCGCGCGGTGGATGCGTTCGGGTCGATCATCTTGTAGTACAGGTCGTGCGACAACGCGTTGGCAATCGTCAGCAGCAAGCCGTCGGCGGTGGACAACGCAGCGGCCAGGCCGCCCGCGGCCACCAGACCCGAGATCACGTAAGGCAAGCCACCAATTTCAGGCGTGGCCAGCACGATGATGTCGCCACCGATGGTCATCTCGTTGAGCTGCAGAATGCCGTCCTTGTTGATGTCGGTGATCGCCATCAACGTAGGATCCACCTTGTTCCACGAAGCCACCCAAGCTGGCAACTGGTCAAACGGCGTGCCGACCAGCACATGGAACACCTCGTACTTGACCAACACGGCCAGCGCCGGGGCCGTGAAGTACAGCAAAAAGATGAAGAACAGCGACCAGGTTACTGACTGACGCGCCTCTTTCACGCTCGGCACGGTGTAGTAGCGCATCAGGATGTGCGGCAGCGCGGCGGTGCCGATCATCAGACAGAAGATCAGTGCCAGGAAGTTCAGGCGCGACTCTCTGTACGTCTTCTGAGCTTTCTCATCGCCGTTCGGGTCGCCGCTGAACTGCGCGGCGTGGGCCGGCATGCCGTTGAGTGGTTTGGCCTTGTTCTCCGCCGCAGTCTTGGCAGCCGTCCATGCTTTCTTGGCGGCGGCCTCGTCCTTCGGAACAGCGGCCAGCGCCTTTTCTGCCGCAGCCACATCGGTCGCAGCGCCGTTGGCTGCACGCACTTCGGCCAGCTTGGCTTCGGCTGCGGCTTTGTCAGCCGCCAGCGCCGCGGCGGGGTCCTTCAGCTTCGCGTCCAGGTCAGCGGCGCGCTTCTTGAAGATTTCACGCACCTCCAGCTCTTTGGGATCGTTGGCGAGCAGCTTTTCCTTGGCCGTGACCTTTTCCAGCTGGTAGCCGTAGATGGCCTGCGGCACGGGCACGCTGGTTTGCTTCACTGAAAGCCAGACCACCGGAATCATGTAGGCCACGATCAGGATGATGTATTGGGCCACCTGTGTCCAGGTCACCGCGCGCATTCCACCCAGGAAGGAGCACACCAGAATGCCGCCCAGCCCGAGGAAAATGCCCAGCTCGAACGCCACACCGGTCAGGCGCGACGTGATCAGGCCCACGCCGTAGATCTGCGCCACCACATAGGTGAATGAGCACAGGATGGCCGCGACGATGCCGATGAAGCGTGGCAGGTTGCCGCCATAGCGTTCACCCAGAAAGTCGGGAATCGTGAACTGGCCGAACTTGCGCAGGTAGGGCGCCAGGAACAGCGCCACCAGGCAGTAGCCACCGGTCCAGCCCATGATGAAGGCCAGGCCGCTGTAACCGGTCAGGTACAGCGTACCGGCCATGCCGATGAAGGACGCGGCCGACATCCAGTCCGCGCCAGTGGCCATGCCGTTGTACATGGCGGGCACACGGCGCCCGGCCACGTAATACTCCGCCGCGTCGGTGGTCCGGCTCATGATGCCGATGCCGGCATACAGGCCAATGGTGGCGAGAAGGAAGATGAAGCCGATCCACTCGCGCGAGAGGCCCAGTTGCTCAAGGATGGCCAGGACCACCACGAAGACAACGAAGCCGCCCGTGTACCACTTGTAGACCTTGTTGAGTTGACTCTTGAACGCTTTGTTGGAGCCGCCGCCGGCGCCCGCTGTTTCGAACATGCCTGCCATGGTGTTACTCCTCGGTCTCTTCGACACCGTGTTCGATGTCGAGTTTGTTCATGTACCAAGCGTAGTACCCGATGATCAGGCAATACACCACCAAGGCCCCTTGCGCCCCCATCCAAAAGCTGAAGGGCCAACCGAAAAAGTTGAAGTTGAGGTCTCTCGCGAAAAAGCTCACAACAAAGGTCACCACGAACCAGATTGCAAGCAATACGGCGGTGATGTTGAGGTTTTTCCGCCAATAGCGGCGGTGGTTATCTGTCAATTCCATCTGATCGACTCCATCAATGACGCCCTCTCGGGCAGATCGCGGACACCACCTGTCTCCTCAGGTGGCCTGCAGACGGTCCGCGTGGTTCGGCAACCAGCTTGTGACTGGCCACCACTTCTGGGGCACCACAGCACCAATGCGAGTTGATCCATCCGGCCAGAGCCGGGTAGATCGATCAGGTCAGGGCGGCGCCCAGTCCTGTCTCGCGCTCAAGCTGTGCCGCCACCTTCGGCTCGAACTTTCGGAGGTGGCGAATGATCTTCGCTGCCTCGTCGGGCTCATGTCGATCCACATGAACCCGGGCCAGCTGATACCAGCCGTAGGGGCTCATGGGTTGCAGTTCGGTGTTTTTGCGAAGCGCCACGAGGGCTTCGTCGAAGTGGCCCTGGCGGATCAGGCTGAGGCCCAGCCCGTACCAGGCGCGGTCCATATCGGGCTCAATCTCGATGGCACGGTGAAACGCGGCCTCGGCCTGCTCCAGGCGGCCTTCTTCTTCGCGCAAAAAGCCCAGGTTGTACCACCCTGAAGACTTCGCTGGCTGCACTTCCACCAGGCGCTCCAGGGTCAAAATGGCGGCAGGCTTGTCGCCCAGCTCGGTCAGCAACTGGGCCCGTGTCGCGAGCGCATAAGGTTCCAGGGGCTGATCAAGCAGCAACTGATCCACACGGGCCAAGGCCTGGCGTTGCTGACCGGCCAACAACAACAAGCGCACCTGCCAGCGCACGAACCAGGCGTCGATGGACGTGATCATTGACACAACTGGACCCCGATCTTCAAGCAATGGGAGATCTTGGCGGCGGTCGCCATGATCCACACGAACCCCAGAATCAGAAACGCCACCAAGGGGTGGTGGCGTTCGAGCACAAAGCGCGGCGAGACAAAACGGGCCAGCAACACGAAGGGTTTGCCGATCTGCTGCAGGACTTTGTAGAACAAGTTGGTGTCCCGCTTCTGTCCGGACAGCAAGCCCAGCACCCATTGGCCAAACAGCGCCAGAAGGGCGATCTCGGCTATCAATTTGACAGAGGCAATGAGTGTCAACATGTAAGGATCGGGTAATGGTGGGCCCATTTTTGGCACCTGACTTACCGAACACTTACAGAGTGGTCAATTGCACGTCCTGCCCTAGGTCAAACACCGAGAGGGTTTACCCGCAGAAGGTACCGTCCCTGGGGTGTAGCATCAAAAGCACCTCATACCAACAGGCTCGGTTCATCCATGAGCGAAGACGCTGGCACCTCCGTTTCACTGCAAAAGTCCCTCTCCCGTCACCGCATCCTGGGGTTGCTGCCACCCATGACCCAAGACGCCTTGGCACGTGCACTGCCCGATTTGAGAGTGATCGCAGGCGAGCGCATCGCTGACGGTGAGAGGCTCAAGGCCCATCTCTACTGGTTGATCGAAGGCTCCGTTCAACTGCAGGACGCCGATGGAGAGGCTTTGCTGAGTCTCCGGTCGGGAGAGTTGTTTGGCTTGGCGCAGGGCGAGTCCCTCTTGATCAGCGCCGCCCTGGCTGAAACGGATTGCCGCTACACCCGGCTCGACGCGCTGACCGCCGAAGCCTTGTGCAAGGAAACGCCGGCATTGGGCTACTTTCTGGCCAAGCCCGCACAGAGCGGGCACATGGTCACGCCGCACGCGACCCGTGGTGGCCCGAACAGCGACCCGGCGCTCAACCTCATGACCACGCCCGTGAGCGCGCTGATCAAACGCGCCCCGATCACGCTGTCGCCCCACACCAGCATTCGCGACGCCGCGCAGGTGATGAGCGACCAGCGTGTGTCGTCGGTCCTGATCGTCGAACAGGGACTGCTGTTCGGCCTGATCACCGACCGCGACCTGCGCAACCGGGTGATTGCCGCCGGGATGGACACGGCGCGACCGATTGCAGACATCGCCACCCTCGCGCCCATGAGCGTCGATGTGAAGAACCCGGCCTTCGACGCGCTGCTGCTCATGGCCCGCCACAACATCCACCACGTGCCGGTGCTCGACGGCCAGCGAATCGCCGGCATGATCACCGCCACCGACCTGACCGAACAACACAGCACCTCGGCGGTCTACCTGGCGGGTGACATCTACAAGCAGACCACGGTCGAAGGACTTCAGACCGTCGCCGCCAAGGTCAAGCGCCTGCAGCAAAGCCTGGCCGCCGCAGAGGCCTCGGCCTACAGCACCGGGCACATCGTCACGGCCATCACCGATGCCATCACCAGCCGCTTGCTGCAACTCGGTGAGGCCCAGTTCGGACCGGCGCCGGTGGACTACGTCTGGGTGGCCGCAGGCTCTCAAGCGCGCAACGAACAGACCGCCAAGTCCGACCAGGACAACTGCATGTTGTTGGACGACACTTACGACGAAGCGCTGCACGGTGCCTACTTCAAAGCACTGTCCACCTTCGTCTGCGACGGACTCGATGCCTGTGGCTACGTGTATTGCCCCGGCGAGATGATGGCCCAGACCGACCAGTGGCGCCAACCGCGCCGGCGCTGGCTGGCGTATTTCACCGAATGGACCAGCCAGCCCGACCCCACGGCCCTCATGCTCACCTGCGTGTTCTTCGACATGCGGGCGATCCACGGCAACGCTGGGTTGCTGGACGATCTGCGGCGCAGCGTGTTGCAGCAAACCCGCGGCAACTCGATTTTTCTGGCACACATGGTCGGCAACGCCCTGCTCCGGCAACCACCGCTGGGCATGTTCAAAGGCTTTTCCACCATCCGCAGCGGTGAGCACAAAGGGACCATCGATCTCAAGCACCATGGCGTGGTGCCCATCGTGGATCTGGCGCGGGTCTGCGCGCTGGCCCATGGCGACAACGACATCAACACGCACGACCGCCTGACCGCCGCGGCAGCGGGCGGCGGGCTCAGCGAGAGAACAGCCCGTGACCTGCAAGACGCGCTGGAGTTTCTGGCCTTTCTGCGCATCCAGCACCAGGCGCACCAGATGGCCGCCGGTCAACTCCCCGACAACCACATCAACCCGGACGACCTCTCCAACTTCGAGCGCCACCAGCTCAAAGACGCTTTCGTGGTCGTGCAGACGGTGCAAAGCGTCATGGGCCAGCGGTATCGGATGTGACGCCCCCCGCGCCGCGCCTGCGGCGCGTCACCCCCCAGGGGGCGATGCGAGTGGCCCGGCAAAGCCGGTTCCACCGCATCCTGGGTTGGGCCAAGCGTGCTGTAAAGGCGGCGCGGCGCGGGGGTCAATACCTGATTCGGGCGTAGTAGGTTTTCTGCGCTGCTTCTCTGGCTTCACCCAGCGTGTGAATGCCTTTTTCGGCGAGCAGCGGAATCAGCTTCAGGAACACCTCAGCCGTGACCATGGCGTCGCCCAGGGCCGTGTGCCGACCGACGATGGTCACGTTGAAGCGCTCGGCAATGGCCTCCAGCCGGTGCGAGTCTTGGTTGGGGTGGATCACGGCCGACAACAGCAGGGTGTCGAGCACCGGGTGGTCAAACACCACGCCGGCCTGCTGTTCCTTGAGTTGCAGGAAGCGCATGTCAAAGGCCGCGTTGTGGGCCACCAGCACCGTGTCTTGGGCGAACGCATGAAAGGCCGGCAGCACCTGGTCGATGGTGGGCTGCCCCATCACCATGTCGGGCCGGATGCCGTGGATCGGTATCGACGCGGCGGGAATCAGGCGCTGCGGATTCACCAACTGCTCGAAACATTCCTGGCGCAGCAGCTTGTGGTTGACGATGCGCGCCGCGCCAATCTGGATGATCTCGTCGCCCTGCCCGGGGTTCAGCCCCGTCGTCTCGGTGTCGAACACGGTGTAGACCAGATCGGTGAGCCGGCGGTCGTCCATCGTGCGCGTCTGCTCGGTGGTCTTGAAGAGATCGAAGTCGTAGTACTCGGGCCGACTTTCGTTCGTCGACAGCGTGGCGGCGTCCACCTGCTCTTGCGGGTTGGCCAGCGGCAGCAGGAAGCGGAAAAAGGCCTGATGGCGCAGCCGCTCGCGCTCGAACCAGAAAGCCCCGTTGTGACGTTCGATCACGTCGCGCACCGTCAGGCGAACGGTTTCGTTGCCCACCCTCATCGGGTCCATCTCCCAGCTCATCACGGTCTCGGTGCTCATCACCTGGCCGCTCCAGATCAGGTCCAGCCAGGCCTTGCCGGGGCTGCCCGCTGCCGGCTGCAAACGCAACTGGACAAAGCGCACGGAAAACTCGTCGCCCAAGCGGCCCGCCAGACAGACCAAGGCTTGCAGCAGCGAGAAGCTCTCGACCTTGAGCCAGAGCGCGGGGTCGATCTCGGCGACGGAGGCCTGCAGCGAGGTGACGGTTTCAATCCGCTTCAGCGCAGCGGTCACGAGATCGGTGCCCAACATGTCTTCCAGCGGCCAACGCGTTTTCAGGCTGTCGGTCGAACCCGCTTCGAGCGCTCCGATGCGCTGGCTCAGCGCCATGGTCTCGTCGCGGAGCACACCGAGAAAGCGCTCACGCATGGTGGCGTCGAGATCGGGGTAGTCGAGCATGTCCAGCGCCGCCTGCATGCTGGCCAGTGCCGCGCGGCTGCGCTCGGTCAGTGTGTGCAGCACCTGGTCTTTCGCGGACTCGGCCTCGAAATCGCGCGTGATGTTGTCGAGCATGAGCACGAAGCCGGTGAGGTCCAGCGAGGGTTCCGTGGCGCCGGCCACCGCCGGGGAGCGCACGGGCGCCATCTGCACCCGCAGCAGTTGCCCCGCTGGCGTGGTGGTGACAAACTGCGCTGAAGGCTGGCCCGCGCCACGCAGCATGCGCTGCTGGATGTTTTCCAGCGCATGCGCCACCAGCTTGCGGTCGAACACGCTGTAGATCGAACGCCCAAGGCCCATCAGCTCGGCACCACCGGCCACGCCGGGCGCTTGTGAGAGCGCGCGGAACTGCATGCGGGCGCGGTTGTTGTAGAGGAGGATGCGCCCGTCCAGGTTGCACACCACCACGCTCTGCGTGAGCTCGGACATGAGCGCGGCGAGCCGGCTCTTTTCCTGCTCGATCCCCTGCGCCGCCTCCTGCACCTTGGCATCCATCTCGGCACGCAGCTCTTCGCGCTGTGCCACCAGCTGGTTGAACAGGCCGACGAGCACCTGGGTTTCGACGTTGCCCTTGAGCGGCAGTTCGCGCACCACGTCGGTCCGCAGCAGCACCTGCGCCTCTTCGGCGAGCTGCACCGAGGGCGTGACCCAATGATCGAACCAGCGCTTGAGCCCATAAGCGATGGCGGCCATGCCCGCCGCCCAGGTCAAGGCGATCAGCGTCAGGCGATCACCGATCAGGCCCCAGACCGTCTGGCGTGCATCCGGTTCCAGCGTGGAGCCCAGCAAGCCGATGGTGAGCATCAGCCAGACCAGGGACAGCGCGGCCGCCGCTGCCAGCAACCACCAGAGCCGGCGGTCGGTTTTCTGTTGCGCCGCCATGTTCAGGTGCCCAGCAGTTCGCGCACCTTCTGCACCAGCTCCTTGGTGGAGAAGGGCTTCGTCATGTAGGCATTGGCGCCCAGCGCCAGGCCTTTGGCCACGTCGGTGTCGCGCCCTTTGGCGGTGAGCATGACGATCAAGGTATCTCGCACCGACTCGTTCGAGCGCACCTCGTAACAGACGTCAAAGCCGGTCTTGATCGGCATCATCACGTCCAGCAAGACCAGCGCGGGGCGCTCACGCTGGATGGCGTCGATGGCTTCCTGCCCGTCGCGCGCCAGCACCACCTCGTAGCCTTCGCGTTTCATCAGGAACTCCAGCGAGATCAGGATGTTGGGCTCGTCGTCTGCAATCAGAATTTTGGTGCTCATGTCTCTGTGCTCCTCTGGTTGTTCTGTTCGGGCGGTGCGTCCGTCGCGCGGTGCGGCAGTGAAAAACCGAAACAGGCGCCCTGCCCCGGTTCGGACCGCAGCCACATGCGCCCGCCGAAATGCGCCACGATCTGGCGGCTGATCGGCAGGCCCAGCCCCGTGCCGCCCGGCCGGTAGTGCGCGTCGCCGGCCACCTGCCGGAATTTCTCGAACACCATGGCCTGCTGGTCGGCTGCGATGCCCGGTCCGTTGTCCTGCACCTCCACTTCGACCGAGGGGCCGGCGTCGCGCAAGCGCATCACCACGCGGCCGCCTTCGCGCGGCGCGTACTTCAGGGCGTTGGACAAGAGGTTGAGCACCACCTGGGTGATGCGGTCCGCGTCGGCACTCACCGGCCCCACGCTCGGCGGCAGGTCCAGCGCCAGCGTCACACCCCGCTCCCGGTACATCTCGCCCATGCTGCCCGCGGCCTGCTCCAGCAGTTCGCGCAGGTCCACCGCTTCCTCGTTCCATTCGGCATGGCCGGCCTCGATCTTGGCCATGTCCAGCACCTGATTCACCAACCGGCTCAAGCGTTCGGCCTCGGTCACGATGATGCCCAGAAACTGCTGCCGCTGGGGCAGGTCCATGTCGTCATCGTCCCGCATCAGCTCCGACAGCGCCCTGATCGATGTCAAAGGCGTGCGCAACTCGTGGGTCACGGAGGACATGAAGTCGTCCTTGAGCCGGTCCAGGCTCTGCAACTGCTGATTGGCCTCGCGCAGCTCGGCCGTGGCGCGCTCCAGCGAACGCGACTTGTCCTCCAGCGCGTGCGAATACGCGCGCAACTGTGAGGCTTCGTCCAGGATGCGCATCACATCGTCCAGATCCAGTGTCTCTTCCTCGGCCACCGAAGCCACCATCACCCGCGCCGAGGCGCTGCCGATAGCACCCGCGAGCTGGGTCTCCACGAACTGCACCAGGCGCGCGTCGGCCGGTATGTGCGCGATGCCCTCCACGCCCACCGCCTGGGCGTAACCGGCAAACAGCTGCTGCGCCCGCCTCACCCCCAGAAATCGCCCCACCAGTGACTGCAACTCGTGCACCTGAGCCCGCCCCTGCCAGAACACCGGCCGCGAGCCCGCCGTGCGATGAAAGACGTCCACAAACAACAATGCCTGGCTGGTCTCGGCTGCCGACGGCACGCGCCAGAGCGAGACGCCCACATAAGCGCCGATGTTGACCAGCAGGCTCCAGAACAGCGAGTGGGTCAGGTTGTCCAGCCCGGACAGGCCCAGGAAGGCCTCGGGCTTGAGCCAGACCCAGCCGAACAGGCCGTGCTGGAGAAAGCCATCGGCCAGCCAACCCGACTTGGCAAGCGACGGCAGCATCAACGTGTAAGCCCAGAAGCCAAACCCCAGCAGCAGACCGGCGAGCGCGCCGCGCCGCGTGCCGCCCTTCCAGTACATGCCGCCCAACATGGCCGGCGCGAACTGGGCCACGGCGGCGAAACTGATCAGGCCGATGCTCACCAACGCATAGGCTTCACCCGCCAAGTGGAAGTACAGGTACCCAAGCAGCAGGATGAACAGGATCGCCCATCGGCGGATGAGCAGCAGCACCCCCGTGAGGTCGCCGCTGGCGCGCGCACCAAAGCGCCGACTGCGCAGCAGCAGTGGCATCACCAGGTCGTTGCAGACCATGGTGGAGACCGCGATGGCTTCGACGATCACCATGCCGGTCGCAGCCGACAACCCGCCGACAAAGGCCAGCAGCGCCAGCCCCTGCTGCCCTTGCGACAGCGGCAGCGAGAGCACGAAGGTCTCGGGGTCCATGCGCCCCACGCCGAAATGCAGCAGCCCACCGAGGGCGATGGGCAGCACGAAGAGGTTGATCAGCAGCAGGTACAGCGGAAACACCCAGACGGCCCGCTTCAGGTGCCGCTCGTCCACGTTCTCCACCACCATCATCTGAAACTGCCGGGGAAGGAAAATGACCGACAACATGGCGAGCAAGGTCAGGCCCGCCCATTGCGCGTAGGCGAAGGGCTGGCCCTGCCCGAACCGGAGCAGCCGGTTCACGGCCTCAATGGCCTGCGCTTGGTCAAACAGATCACCCAGGCCATCAAACAGGCCAAAAACCACAAACACACCCACGGCCAGAAAGGCCAGCAGCTTGACGATGGATTCAAACGCGATGGCGGCAACCATGCCCTCATGGCGCTCGGTGCTGTCCAGGTGCCGCGCACCAAAGACCATGGTGAATCCAGCCAGCGCCAGCGCCACGTACAGCGTGCTGTCACGCCACCACTGGGCGGGTTGGGCCACGGCCTGGCCCAGCGGCGAGGTCAACACCGCGTAACCACTGGCGATGGCCTTGAGCTGCAGCGCGATGTAGGGAACGATGCCCACCACCGTGATCAAGGTCACCAGGCCCGCGAGCGTCGGGCTCTTGCCGTAGCGGCTGGCAATGAAGTCGGCGATGGAGGTGATGCGGTAGGTCTTGGCGATGCGGATCATCTTGCGAACCACCATCCAGGCCAGGATCATGGCCAGCATCGGCCCGAGGTAGATGGGCAGGAACCACACACCCGTGTTTGCGGCGCGTCCCACGCTGCCGAAATAGGTCCAGGCCGTGCAATACACCGCCATCGACAAGGCGTACACCCAGGCATTGCCAATGACCGAACGTCCCTGCGCGGCCCGCCGGTCGCCCCAATAGGCCACCGCAAACAGCAGAAGCAAGTAGGCAAACGAAACACCGATGACGAGCGGGGCGGACAACATGGCGCGGTGTCAGAGGCTGGGAGGGAATTGGGTGTGCCCGAAAGGGCGCCCCAAAGCGCTGCCGGCAAGGCGCAAAGCACAGCCGTAGCTCGGGCTACGGCGCGCATTTGCAACGCGGCTGGTGGTGGTTTGGGGCGTCAAGGCGGGCATGACCGATTTCCTCTCAGCCTCTTAGTCGGTGCCGTCCGGCGCGGGCGCCTCAGGCGTGCGCTCAACCACCCAGGCCAATGCCGCAATCAGCAGCGCCCAGATCACGAACAAGGCCGCAGGAAACAGCGGCAAGCCGAACACGCGGGCATCGTGGTCCCAGAGCGCCAGCAGCGGAAAGTTGAAAAGCAACACACTGGCCACAAACAGGGCCACCAGGCGTTGGGCGTCCAGACCTTGGAACATGTGCGTCTCCTCTTTCGGCAGCGCCATCGTGGTGGCGCCTTTGAAACCGATTGTGCGCCAGGCACTGACCACGGCCTTACGCTGTCGCGCACAAAAAAGGCGGCAGGGCTTTCGCCCTGCCGCCTTGGTGCGACGGGTTCTGAACGCTTACTTCGCTGTCGAAGCCAGCAACTGCCAAGTGTCCGCCACCGAGTCCGGGTTCAGCGAGATGGAGCTGATGCCCTCATCGCGCAGCCACTGGGCGAAGTCCGGGTGGTCGCTGGGGCCTTGGCCACAGATGCCGACGTACTTGCCCTGTGCCTTGCAGGCGCCAATCGCCATCTTCAGCAGCGCCTTCACGGCCGGGTCGCGCTCGTCGAAGTCCTTGGCCAGCAGCTCCAGGCCGGAGTCGCGGTCCAGGCCGAGGGTGAGCTGGGTCAGGTCGTTGGAGCCGATGGAGAAGCCGTCAAAGAACTGCAGGAACTCGTTCGCCAGCACGGCGTTGCTCGGGATCTCGCACATCATGATGACCTTGAGGTCGTTCTCGCCGCGCTTGAGGCCTTTCTCGGCCAGCAACTCGGTGACGCGCTGGGCCTGGCCCAGTGTGCGCACAAAAGGCACCATCACCTGCACGTTGGTCAGGCCCATGTCTTCACGCACCCGCTTCAAGGCCTCGCACTCCATGGCAAAAGCTTCGCGGAAGTCTTCGCTGATGTAGCGCGCCGCGCCCCGGAACCCCAGCATGGGGTTTTCTTCGTCGGGCTCGTAGCGGCTGCCACCGACCAGCTTGCGGTACTCGTTGGACTTGAAGTCCGACAGGCGCACGATCACCGGCTTGGGCCAGAAAGCGGCGGCGATGGTCGCCACGCCTTCGGCCACTTTGTCCACATAGAAAGCGCGCGGCGAGGCATGGCCACGGGCCACCGACTCCACGGCCTTCTTCAGATCGGCGTCGATCGCGGGGTAGTCCAGGATCGCCTTCGGGTGCACGCCGATGTTGTTGTTGATGATGAATTCCAAGCGTGCCAGACCGACGCCGCTGTTGGGAATCTGCGCGAAGTCGAACGCCAGCTGGGGGTTGCCCACGTTCATCATGATCTTCACGTCGACCTCGGGCATGCTGCCGCGGCGCACCTCGGTGATCTCGGTTTCCAGCAGGCCGTCGTAGATGTGGCCGGTGTCGCCCTCAGCGCAGCTCACCGTGACCAGCGTGCCGTCTTTCAGCTGGTCGGTGGCGTTGCCACAACCCACCACGGCAGGGATGCCCAGCTCGCGCGCAATGATGGCGGCGTGGCAGGTGCGGCCGCCGCGGTTGGTCACGATGGCGCTCGCGCGCTTCATCACCGGTTCCCAGTTGGGGTCGGTCATGTCGGTCACGAGCACATCGCCGGGCTGGACCTTGTCCATCTCGCTGATGTTGTGCACCAGGCGCACCGGGCCGGTACCGACCTTCTGACCAATCGCGCGGCCCGAGGCCAGCACGGCGCCCTTGCCCTTGAGCTTGTAACGCACCTCGACCTTGCCGGCCGACTGGCTCTTCACCGTCTCGGGGCGGGCCTGCAGGATGTAGAGCTGGCCGTCTGTGCCGTCCTTGCCCCACTCGATGTCCATCGGACGACCGTAGTGCTGCTCGATCACCAGCGCGTAATGCGCCAGCTGCTCGACGTCGGCGTCGGTCAGGCTGTAGCGGTTGCGCTGCTCGACCGGCACGTCCACCGTCTTGACCAGCTTGCCCTTGAGCGCACCGGCGGCCTTTTCTTCGGCCGTGGTGAAGGTCATCTGGATCAGCTTGCTGCCCAGGTTGCGGCGGATCAGCGCTCGCTTGCCGGCTTTCAACATGGGCTTGTGCACGTAGAACTCGTCGGGGTTCACGGCGCCTTGCACCACCGTCTCGCCCAGGCCGTAGCTGGAGGTGATGAAGACCACCTCTTCGAAGCCGGACTCGGTGTCAATGGTGAACATCACGCCCGCGGCACCGGTGTCGGAGCGCACCATGCGCTGAACGCCAGCCGACAGGGCCACGTCGGCATGGGCGAAGCCCTTGTGCACGCGGTAGCTGATGGCGCGGTCGTTGTAGAGGGAGGCAAACACCTCCTTCATCTTGTGCAGCACCTCGTCGATGCCATGCACGTTCAAGAAAGTCTCTTGCTGGCCGGCGAACGAGGCGTCGGGCAGGTCTTCGGCCGTGGCCGATGAGCGCACCGCAAAGGTGGCCTTCGGGTTGTCACCCACCAGCGTGACGAAGGCGTCGCGGATGGCTTTCTCCAGATCGGCCGGAAACGGCTGGTTTTCCACCATGGCTCGGATTTCGGCGCCGGCCTCGGCCAGCGCGCGCACGTCTTCGGTGTCGAGCGCATCGAGGCGCGCATTGATGCGGTCGGTCAGGCCGTCGTATTTCAGGAACTCGCGGAAGGCATGCGCTGTGGTGGCAAAGCCGGTGGGCACCTTCACGCCTTGCGGCAGCTGCGAGATCATTTCGCCGAGGCTGGCGTTCTTGCCGCCGACCGACTCGACGTCGCTCATTCGCAGTTGTTCGAAGGGGACGACCAGATCGGTCGCGCCAAACAGGTTGGACATGGGAAGACTCCTAAGGTTGAAAAAACCGGGGGCTCCTTGCGCCAGCTGTCGACCTGTGGTTCTGTTGTGGGTCTTGCTCCGGGCAACGGTGCTGCAAACAGGGCGGGGCAATCGGATAATGGATTCCGCGCGAGCCCCAGATTGTAGGGCGGCAGCCCACTCCCGACGGCCAGAGCGTCCACTGCGGCATGAAAACTGCTGTGCCCTGACCTGAATTTTTTGCAAACCCCTGCCAGAGACCCAGCATGCCCACCAGAACGGCCTTTTTCCTCTCCGACGGCACCGGCATCACCGCGGAGACCTTCGGCAACGCCATCCTCAACCAGTTTGAAATCGACATGCGCCGCGTGCGCCTGCCGTTTCTGGACAGCGTGGACAAGGCCCACCAGGCGGTGCGCCAGATCAACCACACGGCCGAGGTCGAGGGCAAACGACCGTTGGTCTTTGCGACCGTGGTGAACATGGACGTGTTGGCGGTGGTGAAGGCGCACTGCAACGGCATGATGCTCGACATGTTCGGCACCTTCGTGGAGCCGCTGGAAGACGAGCTGGGCATCAAGTCCAACCACCGCGTCGGGCGTTTCTCGGACGCGTCCAAGAGCAAGGAATACAACGACCGCATTGAAGCGATCAACTTCTCGCTCATGCACGACGACGGCCAGAGCCACAAAGATCTGGCGGGCTCGGATGTGATCCTGGTGGGCGTGAGCCGCAGCGGCAAGACCCCCACCTCGCTCTACCTGGCCATGCAGCACGGCCTGAAGGCATCGAACTACCCGCTGATCCCGGAAGACTTCGACCGGCGCAAGCTGCCGCCTGCCCTGGTGCCACACCGCAAGAAGATCTTTGGCCTCACGATTGCGCCGGAGCGCCTGAGTGAGATCCGCAACGAGCGGCGCCCCAACTCACGCTACGCGAGCCTGGAGAACTGCCGGGCTGAGGTCAATGAAGCCGAGGCCATGATGCGCCGCGAGGGCATTCGCTGGCTCTCCACCACCACCAAGTCGATTGAAGAGATCGCCACCACCATCCTGCAGGAAATTCGACCGGAGCGGCTGGCGTATTGAGCGGCCATTCAGAGAGTGTCTGCTGCATTCAGACATTACACACGTCTGACAAAACGCCAGCGCATGCCCTAGGGAAAGTCCCCCCTTCGCAAGCGAGCGCGTGCGCGTTTGGGTAAGTGCAACGTAAGTGGTGGAACCTACTCTGCCTTCTGTTCAAACCCACAGAAGGAGACGGTATGGAAAATGATCTGGTTCAACGGATTGCAAGCAATCCGAAATACCAGGAGCTCAGAGCCAAGCGATCAAGCTTTGGCTGGTGGCTGACGCTGGCAATGATGGTCGTGTACTACGGCTTCATCTTGCTCGTGGCCTTCAACAAAGAGTTCCTCTCACAAACAATCGGCAGCGGCGTGATGACCATGGGCATTCCCATCGGCTTCGGCGTCATCGTGTTCACCATCGTGATCACGGCCATTTATGTCAAGCGCGCGAACACCGAGTTCGACGAACTGTCCAATGCGGTGATCAAGGCGGTGACGAAATGAATTTTTCCAACAAGCACACCCGCCGCGTCCTGACCCTGCTCGCGCTGTTTGGTGTTTCATTTGCAGCCTGGTCGGCGGGCGCCGATCTGGGTCAGGCCGAGAAACAGGCCACCAACTGGACGGCCATCACGATGTTCGCGCTGTTCGTGGTGGGCACGCTGTTCATCACCAAGTGGGCCGCCGCCAAGACCAAGAGCGCGTCCGACTTCTACACCGCCGGTGGCGGCATCACCGGCTTCCAGAACGGTCTGGCGATTGCGGGCGACTACATGTCGGCCGCTTCGTTCCTCGGTATTTCTGCGGCCGTGATGGCCAGCGGTTTTGACGGCCTGATCTACTCCATCGGCTTCCTCGTGGGCTGGCCTGTGATCACCTTCCTGATGGCCGAGCGCCTGCGCAACCTGGGCAAGTTCACCTTCGCCGACGTGGCCGCGTTCCGCTTCGACCAGACCCCGGTGCGCATCTTTGCCGCCTCGGGCACGCTGGTGGTGGTGGCCTTCTACCTGATCGCACAGATGGTCGGCGCCGGTCAGTTGATCAAGCTGCTCTTCGGCCTGGAGTACTACATCGCCGTGATCATCGTTGGCGCGCTGATGATGGTCTACGTGTTGTTCGGTGGCATGACCGCCACCACCTGGGTGCAGATCATCAAGGCCTGTTTGCTGCTGGGCGGCGCGTCGTTCATGGCCTTCATGGTGCTGTGGCACTTTGGCTTCAGCCCTGAAGCGATGTTCGCCAAGGCCGTTGAAATCAAGGCGCAACTGGGCGGAGCCGCCAAAGACACCGCCACCGCTGCGGCCACCGCAGCCTCCGCTGCCGCATCGACGCCTGAAGCCGTTGCCAAGGCCGCCAAGGACCTCGCCACGGCCAACGCCATGCCCGATGCCACCAAGGCCGGTTTCTCGATCATGGGCCCGGGCAACTTCGTGAAAGACCCCATCTCCGCCATCAGCTTCGGCATGGCGCTGATGTTCGGTACCGCCGGTCTGCCGCACATCCTGATGCGCTTCTTCACCGTCCCGAGCGCCAAGGAAGCGCGCAAGTCGGTGATGTGGGCCACGGGCTGGATCGGCTACTTCTACCTGCTGACCTTCATCATCGGTTTTGGCGCCATCACCTTCGTGCTGACCAACCCTGACTTCCTGGACGCCAAGGGCGCTTTGATGGGTGGCAACAACATGGCCGCCATTCACCTGGCCAACGCCGTCGGCGGCAACGTGTTCCTCGGCTTCATCTCGGCCGTGGCCTTCGCAACCATCCTCGCCGTGGTGGCGGGCTTGACGCTCTCGGGCGCCTCTGCCGTATCTCACGACCTGTACTCCACGGTGTTCAAGAAGGGCAAGGCCGACAGCGCTTCCGAACTGCGCGTGTCAAAGATCACCACGATCTGCCTCGGCATCGTCGCTGTGGTGCTGGGCATTGCCTTCGAGAAGCAGAACATCGCCTTCATGGTGTCACTGGCTTTTGCCATCGCCGCCTCGGCGAACTTCCCGGTGCTGTTCATGAGCGTGCTGTGGAAAGACTGCACGACCAAGGGCGCTGTGATCGGTGGTTTCCTGGGCCTGATCTCTTCGGTGGCGCTGACGGTTGTGTCGCCCTCGGTGTGGGAAGCCACGCTGGGCAATCCCAAGGGCTCGGCCTGGTTCCCCTACACATCCCCAGCCCTGTTCTCCATGACCATCGGCTTCGTGGGCATCTGGCTGTTCTCGATGCTGGACCGCAGCGCGCGCGCCAAGGTGGACCGTGCAGGCTTCCTGGCGCAGCAGGTGCGTTCGGAGACCGGCATCGGTGCTTCGGGCGCATCGGGTCACTGATCTGCTGTTCGGCGGACCCCTTCGGTCCGTCAGAAAACAAAAAGCCGCTGGGTCACCCCAGCGGCTTTTTTCATGCTTTCTCCTGAAGGATCAGGCGGCCACGGCCTCGGCGGGGACCGGCTGGCGGATCAGGTGATCGAAAGCGCTCAGAGCGGCCTTGGCGCCGTCGCCCGCAGCGATCACGATCTGCTTGTACGGCACCGTGGTGCAATCGCCCGCAGCGAAAACGCCCGGCACATTGGTGTGACCTTTGGCATTGACCACGATCTCGCCGAAGCGGCTCAGCTCAATCGTGCCCTTGAGGAACTCGGTGTTGGGCACGAGACCGATCTGCACGAACACGCCTTCCAGCGGCACCAAGTGTTCTTCGTTGGTCGCACGGTCCTTGTACTTCAGACCATTCACCTTGCCCTCGGCACCGGTGATCTCAGTGGTCTGAGCATTCACATGGATCGTCACATTGGGCAGGCTTTTCAGCTTGCTCACCAGCACCGCGTCGGCCTTGAGCTGGTCGGCGAATTCAACCAGGGTCACGTGCTGCACGATGCCGGCCAAATCAATCGCGGCTTCGACGCCCGAGTTGCCACCGCCGATGACCGCCGTGCGCTTGCCCTTGAACAGCGGCCCGTCGCAGTGCGGGCAGTAGGCCACGCCCTTGTTCTTGTATGCCTGCTCGCCCGGCACATTGACGTTGCGCCAGCGCGCGCCGGTGGACAGGATCACGCTGCGCGCCTGGAGCACACCGCCATGGGCCATCTGCACCTGCACCAGACCGCCCGGCTCTTCAGCGGGGATGATCTTGTCGGCGCGCTGCAGGTTCATGATGTCCACCTCGTAGTGGCGCACCTGGGCTTCCAGCGCGGCAGCGAACTTGGGGCCGTCGGTTTCGAGCACCGAGATGTAGTTCTCGATGGCCATGGTGTCGTTGACCTGGCCACCGAAACGCTCGGCCGCCACGCCCACGCGAATGCCCTTGCGGGCCGCATACACCGCTGCCGCCGCACCAGCCGGACCACCACCGATGATCAACACGTCAAACGGGTCCTTGGCGTTGAGCTTGGCGGCTTCGCGGTCGCCCGAGTTCGTGTCCAGTTTGGCCACGATTTCTTCCACCGACATGCGCCCGGAACCGAAGACCTTGCCGTTCAGGAACACCATGGGCACGGCCATGATCTCGCGGTCGGCAACTTCTTGCTGGAACGCGCCACCTTCGATCACCACCGTCTTGACCTTGGGGTTGAAGATCGCCATCAGCGACAGCGCCTGCACCACGTCCGGGCAGTTGTGGCAGGTCAGGGACATGTAGACCTCGAAGCTGAAATCACCGTCCAGGGCCTTGATCGACTCGATCACGTCAGCCTCGACCTTGGGTGGGTGGCCACCGGTCCACAGCAGCGCCAGCACCAGCGAGGTGAACTCGTGGCCCAACGGCAGGCCGGCGAAGCGCACGCCTGCGGTCTCACCTTCACGTGCCACCACAAAAGAAGGCTTGCGCGCATCGTCGCCCGAGGTGTCCAGCGTGACCCTGTCCGACAGCGAAACGATGTCGTCCAGCAGCCCACGCATCTCGGTGCCGGTGTCGCTGTCATCCAGCGACGCGATCAGCCGGATCGGCTGGCGCAGCATGCCGAGGTAGGTCTGAAGCTGGGATTTGAGGGTGGCGTCAAGCATGGCGGACTCCTGAAGAAGGGAACAGAGGGATGTGCGGAACCAATGCCGCTGGTGCATGAGCCACCGCTCGTGACGGAAGCCCATGAGGCAGCGGTACTGCCAAACAAAAGAGGGAGACAACTGCCACCTTGGAGGATCGCGAGGCAGTTCACCCAGAACGCGGCGGAACTGGCTTTGCCAGGCCGCTCGCGTTGTCCCCCTGGGGGGAAGACGCGCCGCAAGGCGCGGCGCAGGGGGGTTAGATTTTTCCGACGAGTTCCAAGGAAGGAGCAATCGTCTTGGCGCCTTCGTTCCACTTGGCCGGGCACACCTGGCCTGGGTTGGCGGCGGTGTACTGGGCGGCCTTCAGCTTGCGCAGGGTTTCCTTGACGTCGCGGGCGATTTCGTTGGAGTGGATCTCGGCGGTCTTGATGATGCCGTCGGGGTTGATCACAAACGTGCCGCGCAGCGCCAAGCCTTCTTCTGGGATGTGCACGCCAAACGCGTTGGTCAGGGTGTGGGTCGGGTCACCCACCAGCGGGAACTTGGCCTTGCCCACGGCGGGGCTGGTCTCGTGCCAGACCTTGTGCGAGAAGTGCGTGTCGGTCGTGACGATGTAGACCTCGGCGCCGGCCTTCTGGAACTCGGCGTAGTTGTCGGCAGCGTCTTCCACTTCGGTCGGGCAGTTGAAGGTGAAGGCGGCCGGCATGAAGATCAGGACGGACCACTTGCCCTTCAGGCTTTCGTCGGAGACTTCGATGAACTTGCCATTGTGGAAGGCCTGGGTCTTGAAGGGTTGGACTTGGGTGTTGATCAGGGACATGGTGTTTCCTTGGGTTGGGTTGAGGGAGGCGGTGATCGGAGCTGAAAGCAACTCGATGGCATGAATCATAGACCAGCACTATCGATTACTCGAATTGATAGTCTTCATGAGTCTGATAGCTTTTGTTGCTGTGCAGCATGCCGATCATGGACGGGTCCGCGCCAGCGGCCCGCGTCCGCCGCCAGCACAGTATGTTGGGCAGTTGCTACACAAATCAACAAATGCCGCTTCATTGGCGTCAATTTATTGCGAATCGTTCGTGTTTGCAATAGCATAAAGATTCCAGCCAGCCACAGCGCAGCCCGTTGAAGCCAGCCGACAACCCGATCGACGATGCTGACATGTCTCAACGCCACAAACCCCTGCGCAACGGCGCAGCCGCACCCTCTGCTGCCACACCGAGCGTGATGCTCCCCCTGGGTGCCATGCTGCTCGCAGGCTCCTTCAACGCCCTCGCCCAGACCACCCCACCACCGGAGAAAACGCTGCCCACGGTCGTGGTGCGCGAACAGGCCATGGCGCCCGAAGGCAAAGACGCCTTGCAGGCGACCGAAACCACCATCGGCAAGGGCAAGCAGCAACTGCGCGACATCCCGCAATCGGTGACCGTGGTCACCGAAAAGTTGATCGATGACCGCAACCTCGACACCCTCAAGGAAGCCCTCAAGAACACCGCCGGCATCACCTTCCTGGCGGCCGAAGGCGGCGAAGAAGACATCCGCCTGCGTGGCTTCGCGCTGCAGGCCACCGGCGACCTGTTCATCGACGGCATGCGCGACCCCGCGATCTACGACCGCGACACCTTCAACCTCGACCGCATGGAAGTGCTGCGCGGCTCGGCCTCGATGCTGTTCGGCCGCGGCTCCACCGGCGGCGCCGTCAACCAGGTCAGCAAGACGCCGCGCCTGATCGACGAACACCAGGTCGATCTGACCCTGGGCAGCCACAAGTACGTGCGTGCCACCGGCGACTTCAACATCAAGACCGGCGAGAGCGCTGCGCTGCGCCTGAACGCCATGGCCACGAAGGCCGACAACAACGGCGCGGGCGCCAGCCTGGACAAACGGGGTGCGGCCATCGCCTACCGCAACGGCATCGGTGAAAAAGACGAATTCCTCGCCAGCCTGTACCACCTCGACAACGACAACGGTGTCAACTACGGCATTCCCTACATCGCCCCCGCCCCTGGCGCGAGCAACCGCGTTCTGCTGCCGCTCAAGCCCGACGCCTACTACGGCGCCGCCAGCGACTACAGCCACAGTGGCGGCACCATCGCCACACTGGGTCACACACACCGCTTCAGCCGCGACAGCGAGCTCAAAACGCAGGTGCGCGTCGGCCAGTTCGAGCGCGACCAACGTTCGGGCGCCATCCGCTTTTGCACACGGAACACCAACGCCGAAACCGGCGTGGTCACCAACCCGCAGTGCCCCACTGCCGTCAGCCTGGCCAACTACGGTTCTGGCACGGTGCTGACCCGCGGCAACCATCTGAAGATCCAGGACATGGACAACGTCCATGCCCAGACCGACTTCAACACCAAGTTCGAAGGCCTGGGTTTCAAGCACGAGCTGATTGCCGGTGCTGAGGTGTCGCGCGAAAAGCGCACCGTGTACGCGGCGCGCTCCGCCGCGCAAGGCGGTGTGACCATCACCAAGCCGACCACCACGATTGGCACGCCCAACGACGGCGCCTGGGTCGACGAATCCACCCGCGTGCTGCGCATCAACAACCAGTACGTGGCACAAGGTGTTGGCGCCTATGTGCAGGACACGGTGCAGGTGGCGCCTCAGTGGAAACTGGTGGGCGGCCTGCGCTACGACCACCTGACCGGCGACTACGACAGCTTCGGCCTGCCCAACGACGCACCCGGCCCGGTGACCGCCGAGAGCTACCGCATGAAGGTCTCAGAGATGAGCCAGCGCGTGGGCGTGTTGTTCCAGCCCACGGCTCTGCACTCCTTCCACGCTTCGGCCGGCACCTCGTTCAACACCTCGGGCGACGCCTATTCGCTGGGCGCGTCCAACGTGAACACGCCGCCCGAGAAGAGCATCAACATGGAGATCGGCGCCAAGCTCGATTCCGCCGACAAGCGCTTCACCACGCGCCTGGCCGTGTTCCGCTCCACCAAGCTCAACGAGCGCAACACCGACCCGGATCTGCCGGTCATCACACTCAGCGGCCGGCGCCACGTGGCCGGTTTCGAGACCGACATCTCCGGCCGCCTCACGCCCCAGTGGGAAGTGTTCGGCTCCTACATGTGGATCCCGGTGGCCCGCGTGGACAACGCGGCGCCCTGCCCTACCACGGGTGCCTGCACCCAGAGCACGCCGGGTGAACGTGTGGGCGACCGTCCTTCGCTCACGCCCGAGCACAGCGGCACGGTGTGGACCACCTACCAGCTCACCCCCAAGCTGCGTGTGGGCGCGGGTTTGAACTTCCGCAGCCAGCAGAAACCCACCCGTGTCGAGTGGAACGTGCCGTCCTACGTCACGGGTGACCTGATGGCGGAATACAAGTTCGACTTCGATCGCCTGACGCTCAAGGCCAACCTGAGCAACATCACCAACAAGCTCTACGCCGACCAGCTCTACCCAGGGCACTACATCCCCGGTGCCGGTCGCACGCTGCAAGTGACCGCCAGCCTGAAGTTCTGACGCCCGTCACACCCAGAAGAGTCGACAAAGACGCCGCCCCGAGCCCGGGGCGGCTTTTTGCCTGAAAGGGGTGACCATCACACCCCATCCACCCACGATGCTGATCACCCTGCCCGACATCCTCTCGCCAGACGATCTGGCCCAAGCCCGCCAATGCTTGTCTGAGGCGCCGTGGGCCGACGGCCGCGACAGCGCTGGCCCACAGGCCCGCACCGTCAAGAACAACCAGCAGTTGTCGCACGACAGCCCGGCCGCACAGGCCATCCGCGCGACGGTGCTGAACGGCCTGAACCGTTCGCCGATGTTCTTCAGCGCCGCCCTGCCGCTGCGCATCTTCACACCGCGCGTCAACCGCTACAGCGGCGAGGCCAACACCTACGGTTACCACATCGACAACGCCATCCGGCTCAAGCAGACTGACGCCGGCACCACCGAACACGTGCGCACCGACGTGTCATGCACCGTGTTCCTGAATGACCCCAGCGAATACGACGGCGGCGAACTGACCGTGAGCGACACCTACGGCACGCGCGGCGTCAAGCTGCCCGCCGGTCACGCCGTGCTCTATCCCGGCACCAGCCTGCACCAGGTGACCCCGGTCACGCGCGGACACCGCGTCGCCTGTTTTTTGTGGATTCAGAGCATGGTGCGCAGCGACGAACAGCGCCGACTGCTCCACGAACTCGACATGAACATCCTGGCCCTGCGCCAGCAACACGGTGAAACCGACGAGACCACAGGGCTCACAGGCACGTACCACAACTTGCTGCGCATGTGGGCAGAGGTATGAAGGACCCCCACGCTCCACCGCTGCGCGGGTCGTTGCCCCCCGAGGGGGCTGGGCCCGCCTTGGGGCGGCCCGGCGGCTGGCCCGATGTCCCCCACACACTTGCACCTCGCACCACCCTGCCCGAAGGCCTCATCAGTCTGGCCGACCATGAAGCGCTGGCGCGCGCGTCGCTGAGTCCCGAGGCCGATGCCTATTTCAACGGTGGCGCGGCCGACGAAATCACGCTGCGTGAAAACGTTGCAGCCTGGCAGCGCCTTCGCCTGCACCCGCGCGTGCTGCGCCCCCTCGCGGGCGGCCACACACGGGTGAAACTGCTGGGTCGCACCCTGGCCCACCCCATCCTCGTCGCCCCGATGGCCTACCAGCGCCTCGCGCACCCGCACGGCGAAATGGCCTCGTCCTTGGCCGCGGCGGTGCTCGGCGCCGGCTTCGTGCTCAGCACCCAGGCCAGCACGCCACTCGAAGACGTAGCCCGCACCGTGCTGAGCGAAGCAGCGCATGGACCGCTGTGGTTCCAGCTCTACCTGCAACCCGACCGCGCCTTCACCCTGGAACTGGTGCAACGCGCCGAAGCCGCCGGCTACGAGGCGCTGGTGCTCACCGTGGACGCGCCGGTGAATGGCGCAAGGGACCGCGAGCGCCGTGCCGGTTTTGCCTTGCCGCCCGGGATCACCGCGATCAACCTTCAAGGCCTGCGTCCGCCCGCGCCGCAGACGCTGCAGCCCGGTCAAAGCCCCTTGTTCGACGACCTGCTCACCCACGCCCCCACCTGGGACGATGTGGCCTGGCTGCGCTCCATCACACGCCTGCCGCTGCTGCTCAAGGGCATCACCCACCCGGCCGACGCGCGCCTCGCCGTGCAGGCCGGAGCGCACGGGCTGATCGTCTCCAACCACGGCGGGCGCACGCTGGACACCATGCCTGCGACCGCCGAGCTGCTGCCGGCCATCATGCAAACCATCGGCGGCGAGGTACCGGTGCTGGTGGACGGCGGCATCCGGCGCGGCACCGATGTGCTCAAGGCCATGGCGCTTGGCGCGGCGGCCGTGTTGGTCGGCCGCCCCATCGTTCACGGGCTGGCCAACGCAGGCGCCACCGGGGTGGCCCACATCATCCGACTGTTGCGCGACGAGCTGGAGATCGCGATGGCGCTCTGCGGTTGCCAGACCCTGGCCGAGGCCGCCACGTCACTGGGCCGGCCGGCTGAAGATCACTGACCTCCACCAGATCTCAGCGATTTTTCGGCCTTTGAATTGAATGAGATCAATTCTCATTTATACTTTCAGCATGCTTTCATCCACCGATCCAAAGGACGCCTCCATGACCAGCAGCGTGTTCATCCTTGGCGGAAGCTTGGTCCTGATCCTCGCCGCCGTCTGGTGGGTCTTCCGCGCCTAATGCCCCTGGCATCCATCGACCTACACTATGACCTCCGCCAGCGCCAGCCTTGCGCTCCCCCTCACCGGAGCCTCAGAAGCTTCACCCCCGACACCCCGCATGGACCGCCGCCTGTTCATCGTGATCGCCGTGGTCGGCTTTCACGTCCTGGGCCTGTGGGCCCTGCAAACCGGCCTGCTGCGCCGGGCGGTCGAACTCGTGGTACCGGTGGAGGTGTTGGCCGAATTCATAGAAGCTCCGCAGCCGCAGGTGACGCCGGCACCGCCGCAACCAGAGCCCAAACCTGTCCAGAAACAGGTCACGCCCGTCAAACCTGTGCTCAAGCAGGCCCCGCAGCCGATGGCCATTGCCGACCCAGCGCCGTCTGCCACGGCACCCGCCGGCACCACCGAACCCCAGCCACCGGCACCACCCATGCTCGCACCGGTGGTGGTCGCAGAACCTGCGCCACCGGCTCCGCCCAAGGTCGTTTTGCCTTCGAGCGATGCAGCGCATCTGAACAACCCCCGACCCACCTATCCACCGCTGTCACACCGCCTCGGGGAAACAGGCAAAGTGGAGCTCAGAGCTTTGATCGAAACCGACGGACACCCCTCACAGGTGCTGCTTTCCAAGTCAAGCGGCTACAACCGACTTGATCAGGCCGCATTGATCACAGTGAAGAATCACTGGCGATTTGTGCCGGGGACAACAGACGGGGTCCCAGTTCGCAGCTGGGTTGTCGTCAGTCTGAATTTCGAACTCACCGAGTAAGCCTTCAATTTTCCGTCACCGTTACCTATGAATCCCCAAATCGCATCCTCTGGCATCGCCCACGTCTGGACCCAGGGCGACTTCGTCACCCGCACCGTCGCTATCGTCCTCCTTGCGATGTCCCTCGCCACCTGGATCATCGTCCTGTGGAAGGCCCTCGACCAGCGCGCCCAGCGGCAGCAGGCCAAGGCGTGCGATGGCTTCTGGCACAGCGCCGACTTCGCCGAAGGCATCGACAAGCTCGGCAAAGACGATGGCAACCCTTTCCGTGCCCTGGCGCTCGAAGGCCGCGAGGCCACCCGCCACATCCTGCACAAGGACGGTCAGGCCCGCCCGCAGCTGCACGACAGCCTGGACATGAGCGACTGGGTCGAGCGTTCGCTGCGGAACAGCCTGGATGATTTCACCGCCCGCGCCCAGAGTGGCCTCACGGTGCTCGCATCCATCGCATCCACCGCGCCTTTCGTGGGCCTGTTCGGCACCGTCTGGGGCATCTACCACGCACTGCTGAGCATCGGCGCTGCCGGCCAGGTGAGCATCGACCAGGTGGCCGGGCCCATCGGCGAGGCACTGATCATGACCGCTATGGGCCTGCTGGTCGCCATCCCCGCCGTGCTGGGCTACAACGCCCTGGTGCGCGGCAACAAGGGCATCACCCACCGCCTCAACCGCTTCGGCAACGACCTGCACGCCTACTTCGTGACCGGTGCCCGCGTCACCGTGGGCGGTGATGCGAAGGTGCTGCCGATGAAGAAGGCCTGAACCTTTTAGGACATCACCATGGCCATCGGAACCCAGGACGACAGCGACCAGATGCTCAGCGAGATCAACATGATCCCGTTCATCGACGTTATGCTGGTGCTGCTCATCATCTTCATCATCACCGTGCCGGTCATCAAGCACGCGGTCAACATCGACCTGCCCCGCGCCAGCAATGAAAAGGTGTTAGACAAGCCGCAGAACGTTCGGCTGTCGGTGGACGCCGACGGCGCCTATTTCTGGAACGAAGTGCGGGTGGAAGACGCTGACTTCGAGCAACGGCTGGCCAGCGCTGCCGCCCAGGAGCCACAACCGGAGCTGCACATTCGCGGCGACAAGGCCGTGCGCTACGAGCGCGTGGCGCTGGCCATGGCCGCCGCGCAGCGCGCTGGCGTGCGCAAGATTGGCTTCATCACCGAACCGGTGGCGCCGTGAATCCGGTTGTGTGGAACCGGCCCAGGAGGATCAACAGATGATCAACGCTGCACCCAAGGAGCCTGTGCCCGCGTCAGACCCGCGTCAAACCGTTGAGGGGCCAGCCGAGAGCGAAACCCCGTCGCCCGTCCTGCTCACCAGCCATGAAGTGATGCGTGGCCAAAAGGCGGTGGGCATCACCCACAACGGCGCCCTCTACCGCCTGCAGACCACACGCCAGGGCAAGCTCATCCTCACCAAATAAGGATCACATCAACTTCATCGTGGGGCGACCCGGGGAAATGCAATCTCCCCGAGCGTCGTTTTTTGGCCAGCCAAGGGACCGAAGGTCCTGGTAGCCAGTCACTTTTTACAACCCGATGGCCGCGATGCCCGCTTTGGCGATCTGGGCGTCTTCACTCGATTTGACGCCGCTCACGCCCACCGCACCGATGCACTGGCCGTCCTTGACGATGGGCACGCCACCCTCCAGCATGCCGTGGATCGCTGGGGCGCTTAAAAACGACATGCGCCCCTGGTTGATCACGTCCTCGTAGACCTTGCTCTCACGGCGACCTAGGGCGGCGGTGTGCGCCTTGGCCGGCGCGATGTGCGACGAGATGGCCGCAACGCCGTCCATGCGTTGCAGCCACAACAGATGACCACCGTCGTCCACAATGGCAATGGTCACTGCCCAGTTATTCTTGAGTGCTTCTGCCTCGGCAGCGGCGGCGATGAGTTTGACGTCGGCCAGGTCGAGAACGGCTTTGGTTTTCATGAACTTGTCCAGAAAGAGAGAGGGATCGGTTCCCAATGAGAAGCGCGAGCACGGTGGCACCGCAACGGGAACGCAACCATACCCGATGGATTGCACCCACACGGGTCACAACAGCCCTCACCTTGACCCGGTTTTCCCTCCGCAAGCAAATTCCAAGCCGCCTACAATGCGCCAAGGGTCACACCGACCACATGGAGAAAACTCAATGAACGACCACCTGCAACCTTCCGGCCGCTTCGGCGACACCGCCAGCAACACGGCGCTGCAACGCAACAAGGTGCTGCGCAACACCTACGGGCTGCTCGCGCTCTCCATGCTGCCCACCGTGCTGGGCGCCTGGGTGGGTGTGGCCACGGGCATCACCGCCGGACTGACCGGCTTCCTTGGCCTGGTCGTTTTCCTGGGCGGCGCCTTTGGCTTCATGTTCGCCATCGAAAAGACCAAGAACTCGGCGGCCGGTGTGCCGGTGCTGCTGGCCTTCACCTTCTTCATGGGACTGATGCTGTCGCGCATGCTGGCCGCGGTGCTGGGCTTCAGCAACGGCTCCAACCTGATCATGACCGCCTTCGGCGGCACGGCGGGTGTGTTCTTCATCATGGCCAACCTCTCCGCCGTGATCAAGCGCGACCTCTCGGGCATGAGCAAATGGCTGTTCGTCGGCGCGATGGCGATCATGATCGGCGCCATCATCAATGTCTTCGTGGGCAGCACCATCGGCATGGCCGTCATCGCCACCATGGCGATCCTGGTGTTCAGCGCCTACCTGCTGTACGACCTGAAGAACATCATCGACGGCGGTGAAACCAACTACATCTCCGCCACGCTGGCCGTGTACCTGGACCTGTTCAACATCTTCCAGAGCCTGCTGGCCCTGCTCGGCATCTTTGGCGGCGAGCGCGACTGATTCCGCTCTCCTCAAGAAAAGGGACCTTCGGGTCCCTTTTTTCATGCCTGCACACGCGTGGCACTGCCCCTCGGTGAATCGGCCATCAAGTTCCGGGCCGTGGCGCCGAAAAGAAAGGCAAACCCCGTTGAAACACCATGCGACATCCAGCCCTCACCCTCTGCCTCTGCGCTGCAGCCAGCCTGTTGGCCGGCTGTGATGTGCTGGGCATCGAAACCGCCCCACAGATTGCGGCCCGGAAAGAAGCCGAAGGCATGGCCATCGGCAGCGCCTGCCGCCACGCGATTCGCAGCATCGAAGATTGCTTCAGCAGCAACCCCAAAGCGGGCAAGGCCGCGGTGTTCGCCGGCTGGAAAGACATGGACCAGTACATGCGCGACAACCAGATCGTCGGCATGCCCTCCGAAATCAAGCCGGAAGAGGCGGAAACGAGCGATGAGACCGCCGCCCCTGAAGCCGGATCCGGCAAGCCCCACAAATCCTGACCGAACGCACCGGCCTCACCGGCCGGTATCGAGCTCGAACACCGCCATGCTCTCCACGTGCGCGGTGTGCGGGAACATGTTCACCACCCCCGCCGTCGTGCACCGGTAACCGGCCTGGTGCACCAGCAAGCCCGCATCGCGCGCGAGCGTGGCCGGGTTGCAGCTGACATAGACGATTCGTTTGGGAGGCGTCCAGCTGCCGCGCAGTTCGGGTTGCAGGTGCAGGTCGGCCAGGGTCTTGGCCAACGCAAACGCCCCTTCGCGCGGCGGGTCCACCAGCCACTTGTCGGCCACACCATCGCCCACCAGCAGCTCTGGCGTCATCTCGAACAGGTTGCGCGCAGCGAATTGCGTGGGTGCCAGGGGCTGTGCCCTGCCCCGCTGGTTGAGCCCCAGGTTCTCGCGCGAGCGTGCCACCAGCGTTTCGCTGCCCTCAATGCCCAGCACCTCGCGGGCCGTCGTGGCGATGGGCAGGGTGAAGTTGCCCAGGCCACAGAACCAGTCGATCACGCGCTCGTTCTTCTGTGCGTCCAGCAGGCGCAGCGCACGCGAGACCAGCACCCGGTTGATGTGTGGATTGACCTGGGTGAAGTCGGTCGGTTTGAACGGCATGGTGATGCCGAACTCGGGCAAGCTGTAGGACAGCTGAGGCACATCGGCGTCGAGCAGTTTCACCGTATCGGGCCCCTTGGACTGGAGCCACCACTGCACGCCGTGCTGGGCGGCAAAAGCACGTAAACGGGCCTGGTCCCCGTCCGACAGCGGCTCCAGGTGGCGCAGCACCAGCGCGGTCACCTCGTCGCCACAGGCGAGTTCAATCTGCGGACAGGTCTCGCGTGCATCCATGCCGAAGATCAGGTCGCGCAGCGGCATCAACATTGCGTTCACGTGCGGCGGCAGCACATGGCAGACCTTCATGTCGGCCACGTAGCGGCTCTTGCGCTCGTGGAAACCGATCAGCACCACGCCCTTCTTGTGCACATGGCGCACCGAGAGGCGTGCCCGGTACCGGTAGCCCCAGGCCGGCCCCTCGATGGGGCGCAGCAGCATCTCGGCCTTGACCTTGCCCAGGTGCCAGAGGTTGTCCTCCAGCACGCGCTGCTTGACCGCCACCTGCGCCGCCTCGTGAAGGTGCTGCATCTTGCAGCCACCGCAGGAGCCTTCGTGCAGCCCGAAGTTCGGGCAACCGGGTCGCACGCGTTGCGAAGACTCACGGTGGATCGCCGTGACCACACCGGCCTCCCAGTTGTTTTTCTTGCGATGCACGTTGACGCTGACCGTCTCAAAAGGCAACGCTCCGTCGATGAAGACGACCTTGCCGTCTGGGCGGCGGGCGATGCCCTGTGCATCGATGTCGAGGGATTCCACCGCCAGCCAGCCGTCAGGCAAAGCAGCATGGGGTGCGTGGGGCGCGTCGTCGCGCGCGTTGGTCAGAAGGCTGTTGTCGTGGGCTAGGAGCGATGTCATGCCCCGATTGTCTCAGGCCGGCGCGCTGAAGATGTCAGACCCAGGCCTTGAGGTACTCGTCCCAGTGACTCTCTGTCGGCGCCAGATTGCCCAGCGTCTCTTTCACGTAGGCGATTTCCTGTTCGTACTCGGCCTCGGTCAGGCCGCCGCGCATCTTCTGGAAACGGCAATACACCAAGTACGTGTTCATCACGTCGGTCTCGCAGTAGCGGCGGATGTCGTCGGTCTGCCCAGCCAGGTACTGCGCGTACACCTGCGAGCCGTCCATGCCCAGCTTGCCGGGGAAGCCGCAGAGCTTGGCCATGGCGTCCAACGGTGCGTTGTTTTTGGGGCTGTACATCGCCAGCAGGTCCATCAGGTCGAGATGGCGCATGTGGTAGCGGCTGATGTAGTTGTTCCACTTGTACTCGCGGTCGTCCTCACCCATGTCCCAGTACTTGCTGGCCTCCACGCCGTGGCGCAGCCCGCGGTAGTGCAGCACCGGCAGATCGAACCCGCTGCCGTTCCAGCTCACCAGCTGCGGCTGGTGCTTTTCAATGCTGTTGAAGAAGGTTTGAACCACCTTGCCTTCGCTGGCGCCGTCCCGGTCCACAAAGGAGTGAATCCGAAGGCCTTCGGCGTTGCGGAACACCACGCTGATGACCAGGATGCGCTGCAGGTGCAGCGGCGTGAAATCGCTCTGCCCTTTTTCCTTGCGCTCGGCCAGCCAGGCCGCATATACCTGTTCGTCGGAGCTGTCGGCGGGTGCCCCGCGAAGGGCCCGAAGCCCTTCGATGTCGGGAATGGACTCAATGTCGAAAACGAGGACGGGCCAGGCCATGCGCTGGGCCTGATCAGCGCTTTGGCAAGTGGGCCAGCGGATCGACCGGCTTGCCCTGGCGCCGCACCTCAAAGTGCAGCTTCACGCGGTCCGAGTCGCTGCTGCCCATTTCGGCGATGCGCTGCCCCTGCTTGACCGTCTGGTCTTCGCGGACGAGCAGCGCCTGGTTGTGGGCATAGGCGGTGAGGTAGGTGTTGTTGTGTTTGAGGATGATCAGGTTGCCGTAGCCACGTAGGCCGGCCCCTGCATACACCACACGGCCGTCCGCAGCGGCCAGCACGGGGTCGCCGACCTTGCCCGCGATCGAAACGCCTTTGTTCTTGCTCTCGTCGAAGCCAGATACGACCGTACCTTGCGCCGGCCAGACGAAGCTGACTTCGTCAGCGCCCGCCGATGGCTCAGGGGCCGGTGCCGGGACTGGGGCAGCGGGGCTCGCCCCCGTTCCAGGCAACGGCGTGGTGGCGCCCGCAGCGGGCGGGTTGAGCGGCCGCGCGACCACGCCGGGTGTGGTCACGGGAGCGGTGGTCACGGCCGCAGAACCGGACGCCCCAGTGGTGCCAATCTGCGGCGCCACGCGCAGCACCTGACCGACTTCGATCAGGTTGGGATTCGAGAGGTTGTTCCAGGCCTGCACATCGCGCGGCGCCTGACCCGCTTCCAGCGCGATCCGGTACAGGGTGTCACCCGGTCGCACGGTGTAGTAACCTGGTTTGCCCGCGTTCTCGGCGCCTGGCAAGGGCTTGATTTCGGCACCGGCACGGGTGCGGTCTTCGACCGGTGCGGGCTGGTTCAGCTGGCGCGAAGAGCACCCCGCCGTGACCAGGAGCCCGCCCATCAATGCCCAAAGGGCCACGCCGCGCCAACGCGATCGTCCTGCACTGTCGGGCACCATCTTCAAAATCTGCTTGTTCATCACTGGTTCCCACCTGAATGTCGGGCCCGGGCTGATCCCGGGTGCCGGCTGTCCAAAACCCGCTGCCGCAAGCGGTCAAGGGGTTTCACGCAATGCCCGATTTTAGAGGCACGAACAACACCGGCTCCAGCACCGAGCGAACCAAACCCTGCGCGGTCTTGTCGATCACCACGAGGTGCTGTTGCCCATGGGTGGTCACGGCGGGGGCCACCAACCGGCCACCCACCGCCAACTGGTCGATCCAGGCTTGCGGCACATCATTCCCGCCGGCGGCGGCCACGATGCCAGCGTACGGCGCACCCTGGGCATAACCCAGCATGCCGTCGCCAAACAACAGGTGCAGGTTCGCCACGCGGAAAGCCCGGAGGTTGTCGCGGGCTTTGTCGTTCAGGCTCCGCAGCCGCTCCATGCTGTAGACCTCCCGCGCCAAGTGGCTCAACACCGCTGCCTGGTAGCCGCAACCGGTGCCGATGTCGAGCACACGGCCCAGCTTCTCTTCGCGCCCCTGACACAAGAGCTCCAGCATGCGCGCCACCACGCTCGGCTTGGAGATGGTCTGCCCCAAGCCGATGGGCAGGCTCGTGTCTTCATATGCCTGGTTGGCCAACGCAGTGTCCACAAACCGGTGCCGCTCCACGGCCTGCATCGCCGCCAGCACACCCGCGTGCACGATGCCCTGCCCTTGCAGCTTGCGCACCATCGCGGTCCGCACGGCGACCGAATCCATGCCCACGCTCGCCGGTGCGCCGTGCCCAATCGGCGTCACCACACGTTTGGCGACCGGCGTAGGCACCGCAGCGGCCACGGGTCGCAGCGCCGCCGAGGTCCCAGGTTTGTAAACCGCCGGCGTCGGCGCCGTGTCCAAGCGCGCCGGAAACGCCGGGCGCGGCCGGGGGGCCGCCGCGCTGGCGGGCGGTTTGCCGGAGGACTGCGCTGGGCGCTTCAACGGGCGCCTCCGCTCATGGCCGCAGCCGTGGGCGCCCAGTACGGCAGCGTGTCGTGGTCCGTCAGGTCGACCTTGAGCGGCGTGATGCTGGCGAAGCCCTGGGCGGTCGCATGGAAATCGGTGCCCTCGGCATCGTCCTTGGCCGGGCCGGCGCTGCCGATCCAGTACATGGTTTCGCCACGCGGACTGGTCTGGGTGATCACCTGCTCGGCCGCGTGGCGGCGCCCGAGGCGGGCCACTTTGAAGCCCTTGATTTCGCTGGCGGGCCGGCATGGAATGTTCACGTTCAGCAACCATGGCGCGCTGCGGTGTGCCGCGTCGGGCAGCGAGGGCATGACCTGCTGCACCAGTTCGGCCGCCTTCTGCGCGGCCACGTCCAGGTACGTCCAGCCGCGTTCGGTCTGCGAAAACGCGATGGCCGGGATGCCGAAGAGGTAGCCCTCCATGGCCGCCCCCACGGTGCCGGAGTAAATGGTGTCATCGCCCATGTTGGCGCCGTTGTTGATGCCCGAGACCACGAGGTCGGGTCGGTAGCCGAGCAAACCGGTGAGCGCGATGTGCACGCAATCGGCCGGGGTGCCATTCACGTAGCGAAACCCGTTGGCGGCCGTGTGCACGTACAGCGGCGAATGCAGCGTCAGCGCGTTGGACTTTGCGCTGTTGTTGTGTTCGGGTGCCACCACCTCCACCTCGGCCAGACCCTTCAGGGCTTCGTAGAGGGCCACAATGCCCGGCGCCTGGAAGCCGTCGTCGTTGGAGATGAGGATTTTCATGAGAGGGATTCTAGGCGCCCTGCCTGGTGCTCACCTCTCGTCCGCTCGGGTCGCGCGAGGGACAAAACCTCACTTGGCGACCCACCCAACGGGCCAGTGCGTGCCTATCATCACCTCTCTGAAAAGCACCAACTGGAGACAAACGCATGCATGCTTGGCTTTGTGAAAACCCCGTCGGCGTGGAAGCCTTGGCGTGGAAAGAACTGCCCACGCCCACACCCGGCCCGGGGCAGGTGCTGCTGGAAATTCAGGCGGCCAGCCTGAATTTCCCTGATCTGCTCATCGTGCAGAACAAGTACCAGATGAAGCCGCCACTGCCTTTCGTGCCCGGTTCAGAATACGCGGGCGTGGTACGTGCCGTGGGCGAGGGCGTGAAGCAACTGCAGGTGGGCCAGAGCGTGGCTTGCCTGAGCGGCACCGGTGGTTTCGGCACCCACACGCTGGCCCCGGCCGCGCTGTGCATGCCGCTACCCCCGGGGTTTCCGCCGGTCGACGCGGCCGCCTTCATCATGATCTACGCCACCTCGTGGCACGCCCTGATGGACCGCGCCGCGCTCAAGGCCGGCGAAACGGTGCTGGTCCTGGGCGCAGCCGGTGGCGTGGGCACGGCCGCCATCCAGCTCGCCAAGGCGGCGGGTGCGCGCGTGATCGCCGCCGCCTCCAGCGAGGACAAGTGCGCCCTGTGCAGACAGCTGGGCGCTGACGAGGTCATCAACTACAGCCTGCACACGCCACAGACCACGTTGCGCGATGAAATCAAGCGGCTGACCGACGGCAAGGGCCCGGACGTGATCTACGACCCGGTGGGTGGTGACTTCGCCGAGCCGGCCTTCCGCTCCATCGCCTGGCGAGGCCGCTACCTGGTTGTGGGCTTTGCCAGCGGGCCCATTCCCAGCCTGCCGCTGAACCTGGCGTTGCTCAAGGGTGCGAGCATCGTGGGGGTGTTCTGGGGGGACTTTGCCAAACGCGAGCCGCAGGCCAACGCCCAGATGATGCAGACCCTCGCCAGCATGTACATGAAAGGGCAGATCAAGCCCGTGATCGACCAGACCCTGCCCATGAGAGAGCTGCCCAAAGCCTACGCCATCATGGGTTCACGCTCGGTCAAGGGCAAGCTCGTGATGGTCAACGGATAGCGCGCGATCAGAAACGACAAAGCCCGGTGAAAACCGGGCTAAGTGCTTAATCTTTATGGGGTGGCTGATGGGGCTCGAACCCACGACAACAGGAATCACAATCCTGGACTCTACCAACTGAGCTACAGCCACCGCAAGTCTCGCATTATAGCGCGAAGCTTTCGGCCTCCCAACCAGATCTGATTCAGGGCTGGGGCTCAGGCACCAAAATCTTGACCTTGAAGCGTTCCTTGATCAGCTCGAAGTGGGCCTGGGTCTCCGCTGCGGTCCACCATTGGGCGTACTGCTGCACCTCCTGGTTTTGGGCGGCGGGCGCGGCGCGGGGCAGCAACTTCTCCACTTTCACGATCGCGTAGCCTTGTTGGCCCAAGTCCACGCCGGCCCAGGCGGGCAGTTGTTTGGCATCGGCACTCAGCGCCGCCTTGAGCACGGGTGCGGCCAGACCCTGCGGGTTGTCGCGGCTCACCACCACAGACGCCGGCAAGGTCGTGGCGTCAGCGCCCGAGCGCAAGGCCGCCAGCTTCTTCACACCTTCCTCTTTCGCGAGCTGCGCAGCACGCTGGGCCACGAGGCGAGCACGCACGGTGTCGCGAACCTCGGCCAAGGGCAGCGTGCGGGCGGGCGTGTGCTGAACGACACGGGCCGCCGTGAGTTGGCCAGAGGCGGTCTCGATGGCTTCGGTGTTGCGCTTGTTTTGCACCGACTCAGGCGAGAACAGCGCAGCCAGCAAACGTTCGTTGGACAGCACACCGCTGCCCTGCACTGGCTGGCGCGTCAGGCCCTTGGCGGTGCGCAGTTCCAGCTTGAGGCTGTCGGCCGCCGGCTTGAGGCTCTCGGCCTGCTCGTAGACGAGGTTCCCGAACTTGTCGGCGTTTTCAGAGAACAGCTTCTGCCCTTGCTGCTTTTTCAGGTCGGCTTCGATCTGAGGCCGCATCTCTTCAAAGCTGCGCTGTTGGGGTGCCTTGACGTCGGTGAGCTGGATGATGTGAAAACCGAAGTCGGTCTCGACCACATCGGAGATCGCGCCTTTGGCCATGGAGAACACCACGTCTTCGAAGGGCTTGACCATCGCGCCACGACCAAAGAACTCCAGGTCGCCGCCCTTGGTGGCGGATCCGGGGTCTTGAGATTCCACCTTGGCCACATCAGCGAAGGTCGCGGGCGCCTTGCGCAGCTGTTCCAGCAGGGCCTGCGCCTTGGCCCGGATCTTCTCTCGCTCGGCAACCGGTGCGCTCTTCGGTGCGTTCAACAGAATATGGCTCGCGCGGCGCTCTTCGTCGCCCGACAGCAGCGCAATGTTTTCCTTGTAATAGGTCCGCAGGGCATCTTCGTTGAGTGTGACGCTCTTCGCCAGTCCGGCCGCATCCAACACCAGGTATTCGACGTCGATCAACTCCGGTGCCTGGAACATCGCCTGGTTGTCTTTGTAGAACTGCTCGATCTCTGCATCCGCTGGCGCGACCTTGGATGCAAAGTCGTCTGCAGCCAAGCGCAACACCCGCACTTCACGACGTTCGAAAAACGCATTGAGGGACACCTGGGCCAGCGCCGGGGGCGCGAAGCCGGTGGACTGCACGCCGCCCGTGACCTGTCGCACCGACAGATCGGAGCGCACGCGGGCCTCGAAACCCTCAGGCGTCAGCCCCTGACGAGCAACCAGTTGCCGGTAACCCTCCACATCCAGTGACCCATCGGGCTTGCGCAGCGCCGCAATGCTCGGGTTCTCCTGCAGCGCCCGCGCCAGGCGCTGGTCGCTCGTGTAGAGGTGGTCTTTCTGGGCCGCCACCGCCAGCACGCGGTCGCGAACCAGACGTTCCAGCGAGGCGTAGCGGGCGCCGTCGCTGTCGAGCAGCTTGGCGTCGATGTTGGGCATGGATTCGCGCAACCGCTGAGACTCGACCTTGTGGGCCTGATCCCATTCCGCCTTGCTGATGTCCTGCCCGTCCACGGTGGCCACCGTTTCGCCGCTCTGGTTGCCGTCAGTGAAACCCTGAATGCCGAACAGCACAAAGGACGGGATGATCAAGATCAGCAGGAAGCCCATGAGGTACTTCTTGTGATTGCGGATGGAATCGAACATGCCTGGAATCCTGCAAATCAAACGAACGCCGACACCGGAATGTCGACAACAAAAAAGGCGAACCCGAGTTCGCCTTCTTGATGGTGGTGGGTGCTGACGGGGTCGAACCGCCGACCTACGCCTTGTAAGGGCGCCGCTCTACCGACTGAGCTAAGCACCCCACCGGAAACTTCAAACACGCTTCAGTTCAGCGCATCTTTCAACGCCTTGCCCGGACGGAACTTCGGCACCTTGGCGGCCTTGATTTTAATCTCTTCGCCGGTGCGGGGGTTGCGACCTTTGCGAGCCGGTCGCTTGGTCACGGCAAAAGAACCAAAACCCACCAGCGACACGGTGCCGCCCTTTTTGAGCGTGGTGCGAATGGCGGTGATGGTCGAATCGAGCGCGCGGGTGGCGGCTGCCTTGGAAATGTCGGCATGCTTGGCGATGTGCTCGACGAGTTCTGTTTTGTTCACAAATAGCCCCTCTTTAAATGGTGAAAAGTCCGTTCAAACAAGCCTCCAACCTCAGGATGCTCGCATCCCGGTTGAAAAGCCTGATGGTTCTGGTTGGATCGTGAGACGCATCGGTCGGCGTTCACCGCCATACATGCGCATCTTCATTAGACCCACCGGGCTGCACCCCTGTCAATACGGCGGTCGCAGCTTTGCCCAACGGTGGCCAGAACCGCGAGATTCTATGCGGATTTCACACCGACCCCGCTTCGCGGACGTGATTCAAACCGTGCCCGGCAAACCTTCTCAGGAGGCTCAGCCGCGCAAGGCGTCGGCAATCGCACGGCCGACGTCGGACGTGCTGGCGGTGCCACCCAGATCGCGCGTGCGCGGGGCGCCACTGCCGGTTTGCAGTGTGGATTCAATCGACCGCATCACCGCGTCGTGCGCGTCGCGGTGGCCCAGGTGATCGAGCATCATCGCGCCGCACCAGATCTGACCAATCGGGTTGGCGATCCCTTTGCCTGCAATGTCGGGTGCCGAGCCATGCACCGGCTCGAACAGCGACGGGTGTTTGCGGTCTGGATTGAGGTTGGCGCTGGGCGCGATGCCGATGGTGCCGGTGCACGCGGGCCCCAGGTCGGACAGGATGTCGCCAAACAGGTTACTACCCACCACCACATCGAAGAAGTCGGGGCGCTGCACAAAGTGCGCTGTGAGGATGTCGATGTGGAACTTGTCCACCGTCACGTCCGGGTACTGTTTCGCCATTTCGGCCACGCGCTCGTCCCAATAGGGCATGGTGATCGCAATGCCGTTGCTCTTGGTCGCGCTGGTCAGGTGCTTCTTGGGCCGCGAGCGCGCCACCTCGAACGCGTAGCGCAGCACACGGTCCACACCGATGCGCGACATCACCGTTTCCTGCACCACAATCTCGCGCTCGGTGCCCGCGTACATGCGTCCGCCGATGCTGCTGTATTCGCCCTCGGTGTTCTCGCGCACGATCACCATGTCGATCTCACCGGGCTGGCGCGGGCTGCCGTCGCGGCGCACCACCGGCGCGGTCACGCCCGGCATGAGCTTGGCGGGGCGGATGTTGACGTACTGGTCAAACTCACGACGGAACATCAGGAGCGAGCCCCAGAGCGACACATGGTCGGGCACCTTGTCGGGCCAGCCCACGGCGCCAAAGTAGATGGCGTCGTGGCCGCCGATCTGTTCCTTCCAGTCGTCGGGCAGCATCTGGCCGTGCTTCTCGAAATACTCACAGCTGGAGAAGTCGAAGTGGTCGAACTGCAGCGGGATGTTGAACTTCGAAGCCGCGACTTCGAGGACGCGAATGCCCTCGGGCATGACTTCGGTGCCGATGCCGTCGCCGGCGATGACCGCGATGCGGTGAGGTGTCTGATACATGTGCTCTCCTGTGGGGAAGGCGCCAGCTTATACCGGTAATGAACAATAATGGAGCAATCCATTACTTCCAAGGAAGAAACAATTGGACCGACCCGACTTGGAACTGGTGCAGGCCATCCGACAACATGGCACCCTGGCCGCCGCCGCACGGTCGCTGGGCATGGCCGCACCTGCCGCCACCAAGCGGCTGGCGGCCATGGAGGCTCAATTGGGCCTGCGGCTGTTTCAGCGCACCACCCGACGCGTCAGCCCCACGGCTGAAGGCGAAGCGGTGTGCCAACGCGCAACCGAACTGCTGCTGGGATTTGAAGCGTTGGAAAGCGAGTTGCGCGAGCGCCGGGCCGAAGCGGCCGGCCCGATCCGCCTCGCCGCAACCTTCGGCTTCGGTCGTTTGTGGCTGGGGCCGGCGCTGGCAGATTTCCAGGCGCGGCATCCGGCGGTGGACATCCAGCTGCTGCTGACCGAGCAGTTGCCGGATCTGGCGGTGGATGGATTCGATGGCGCCATCTGGCTCTGGAACGCCCCGATCCAACGTGCCAGCGAATGGGTCTCGCGCCGGCTGGCGCCCAACCAGCGGGTGCTGGTGGCGGCACCGGCGTACCTGCAAGCCCATGGCGAGCCGCGATCACTGACCGATTTGGCGGCCCACGCCTGCCTGGTGGTGCGCGAGAACGGCGGTGGGCCGGGCCAGCGCTTTGATCACTGGCGGCTGCAACACCGCGACGACACCACGGTGCAGCACACGCCTGTGCGCGGGCCACTATCCAGCAACTCGGGCGAGATGGTGCGCGACTGGTGTCTGGCCGGCCACGGCATCATGCTGCGCAGCCTGTGGGACATCGCACCGCTGCTGGCCAGTGGTGACCTGATGCGGGTGCTGCCCGCTTACGCGATGCCCGACGCCGACATCCACTGGCTCGCGCCCTACCGGGCGCAGGTGCCGCGCCGCATCCGCTTGCTGGTGGACTTTTTGGCTGATCGGTTCAAAGACGAACCGTGGCGCAGGCTCAGCGCGCCGGCCGCACCACCAGGCTCACGCCGAAAGCGGTGAGCGCGGTGCCGGCGATGGTGACCACCGTGATCGGCTCGGCAAACAACAGCCAGGCGATCAGCGCGGTGCACGGCGGCACGAGGTACATCAGGCTGGTGACCGAGGCCGCCGCGCCGCGCTGGATCAGCATGTAGAGCAACGAGCTGCCACCCAGCGTGAGCCCCAGCACCGACCAGGCCATGGCGCCCAACAGCTCGGCGTTGAGCGCGCCGTCGGACAGGCTCCAACGCATGGACTCGGATTCCATCAGGGCCAGCGGCAGCGTGACCAGAAGCGCGGCGGCCAACTGCACGGTGTTGGCACTGCGCACGTCGCAGGGCATCACAAACCGCTTTTGGTAGAGCGTGCCGGCGGTGATGGCCAACAGCGCCATCACGGCGAACGACAGGTTGATCCAGTTGGCCTGATCGCCCGGGCCACCCGCGCCAAACTTGCGCGACACCACCAGCACCAGCCCAGCGAAACCAAGCAGCAGACCCAGCCACTGTCGGCGCGACACGTGTTGCCCGCCCACGCTGGTGAGCCAGATCGCGGTGAGCACGGGCTGGATGCCGACGACCAGCGACGACAACCCCGAGCCCATACCCGCTTTGACCGCCGCCCACACGCCGCCGAGATAGCCCGCGTGCATCAGCACACCGGCCACAGCCAGGTGCATCGCCTGACGCCGATCAGAGGGCCACTTGACACCGGCGACCACGATCCAGGGCAGGAAACAGAGGATGGACAGCGCGTAGCGCACCGCCAGGAACGTCATGGGCGGCCCGTGCGGCATGCCGTAGCGGGCGACGATGAAGCCCGTGCTCCAGATCAGCACAAAAACCCAGGGCATGGCGCGCAGCCACGCGTTGTCTCTGGGCGCCGGCGTCATCAGCGGGAGCGGGCGCGAATCTCGGGCAGCGCCTTCTGCAGGTAATACACCATGGACCAGACGGTGAGCACCGCCGAGATCCAGATCAGCCAGGTGCCCCAGAGGTGGGTGTCGATCACACCGAGCAGCTTGCCGTTGAACAACAGAAAGGGAATCGCTGTCATTTGCACGGCCGTCTTGAGTTTGCCGACCATGTGGACGGCCACGCTCTTGGTCGCACCGATGATGGCCATCCACTCGCGCAGCGACGAGATCGCGATCTCGCGCCCGATGATGATCAGCGCCACGAACACGTCGGCCCGCTCCAGGTGCACCAGCACCAGCAGGCTGGCACAGACGAGAAACTTGTCCGCCACCGGATCAAGAAAGGCACCAAAGGCCGAGGTCTGGTTGAGTTTGCGGGCGAGGTAGCCGTCGGCCCAGTCGGTGGCGGCAAACACCACGAACAGCACGGTGGCGATCAGGTTCTGCTCTTTGGCGCTCATGCCTTCCAGATAGAACACCCCAATGATCAGCGGGATGGCGACGATGCGCGCCCAGGTCAGCAGGGTGGGAAGGTTGAAAAACATGGGGGGATTATGGGGGAGCAGCGCACCATTCCGAGACCAACAAGGCGATTCGGCGCCGGGCCACCCCAAGCCGGATCAGCCCCCTCGGAGGGCAGCGACCCACGCAGCGGCGGAGCGTGGGGGTTCAATGCAGCGCTCGGTAGATGGCGTCGGCCAGTTCGGTCGAGATGCCGTCCACCGTGCAGAGATCTTCCACACTGGCCGATGCCACGCCGCGCACGCCGCCAAAGCGTTGCAGCAGACGCGCCCGCTTCTTGGGACCGACACCTGGTATGTCTTCGAGCTTGCTGCCGCCCGTGCGCACCTTGGCGCGCTGGGCGCGCATGCCGGTGATGGCAAAGCGGTGCGCCTCGTCACGGATCTGCGCCACCAACATCAGCGCGGCCGAGTCGTGGCCCAGGTAGACCTTCTCGCGGCCGTCGGCGAACACCAGCTCTTCCAGGCCCACCTTGCGGCCCTCGCCCTTTTCCACGCCGACGATCAGCGACAGGTCCAACCCGAGTTGCTGGAACACCTCGCGCGCCATGCTGACCTGGCCCTTGCCGCCGTCCACCAGCACCAGGTCGGGCATGCGCGGGCCGGTCGGCAGACCCGAGGTGGCGTCGGTGCTGCCTTCTGCGGCCGGTTCTGAAGCGTCGGTCGGCTCTGCGGGCGTGGCGGCTTCCTCGGTCTCTGCGCGCAAGGCCTCGGCGATCTTGCCGTAGCGGCGCAGCAGCACCTGGCGCATCGCGGCGTAGTCGTCGCCGCCGGTGATGCCATCGATGTTGTAGCGACGGTACTGCGCGTTCTGCATCTTGTGCGCCTCGAACACCACGCAGGACGCCTGAGTGGATTCGCCCGCCGTGTGCGAGATGTCGAAGCACTCGATGCGCAGCTCGTCGAGGCTGTCGTCGGGCAGGCCCAGCGCCTCGGCCAGCGCGCGGGTGCGGGCCTGCTGCGAACCCTCTTCCGACAGCAGCCGGGCGAGCGCGATGTCGGCGTTTTTCTGCGCCATCTCCAGCCAGATGCGGCGGTGCTCGCGCGGCTGGTGCACGGCATTGACCTTGGCGCCAATCTGTTCGGTCAGCGCGTCCAGCAGCGGTTTGCCCACCGGATGGCTGGTCACCAGGGTGTGCGGCATGGCCGTGCCCAGGTAGTGTTGTGCGATGAAGGCTTCGAGCACCTGCACCGCCACGCGCTCAACCGGGTCGCCGCTCGCCGCGCCGTCCTCGGCCAGCAGGCTCTCGATCTGCGTCGCGTCCTCCACGTGCGCCGGAAAATACGGCCGGTCGCCCAGGTGGCGACCGCCGCGGATCATGGCCAGGTTCACGCAGGCGCGACCGCCCTGCACCTTGACCGCGAGCACGTCCACGTCCTTGTCGGACACGTTGTCCATCGCCTGCTGGTGCAACACGCGGGAGAGCGCGCTCATCTGGTTGCGGATCTCGGCAGCCTGCTCGAATTCGAGCTTCTCGGCGTGCGCCATCATCCGCGCCTCCAGCGTGTCGAGCACCGCCTGGGTTTCGCCGCGCAGAAAGCGCTCGGCGTCGGCCACGTCCTGTGCATAGGCTTCGCTGTCGATCAGGTCCACGCAAGGCCCGGTACAGCGTTTGATCTGGTACAGCAGGCAGGGCCGCGTGCGGTTGGCGAACACCGTGTCTTCGCAGGTGCGCAGGCGGAACACCTTTTGCAGCAGGGTGATGGTTTCCTTCACCGCCCAGGCGCTGGGGTATGGGCCGTAATAGCTGTGGCGTCGGTCCACCACGCCGCGGTAGTAAGCCATGCGCGGAAACGCCAGCGAAGGCACCGGGCGCGGTCCGGCGGTGCGAAAGGTTTCTCGCGTGCCGGTGATCTTGAGGTAGGGGTAGCTCTTGTCGTCGCGAAACAGGATGTTGAACTTGGGGTTCAACGTTTTGATCAGGTTGTTTTCCAGCAGCAGCGCCTCGGCCTCGGAGCGCACCACCGTGGTCTCCATGCGCACGATCTTGCTGATCATGTGGCCGATGCGCGTGCCGTCGTGACGCTTTTGAAAATAGCTGCTGACACGCTTCTTTAGGTTGCGCGCCTTGCCCACGTAGAGCAGTTGGCCCTGGGCGTCGAAGTAGCGGTAGACGCCGGGCAGGCCCGGCAGGGCCGCGACTTCGCTGAGCAATTGTTCGGTGTGCGTTTCTGACATGGGCGTTATTGTGTCGCGCCCCGTTCCCTCACATCCAGGGCCACAGATGTCAGCGCGGTGCCAGCGCCCTTCCCAGGAAAGCGAGCACCGTCTGCGCGGCCTTGTCGCGCGCCGCGCGATCCCCCTGCACCGAGGCGCCTACCGCGCTGCAGGCCTGCTTCAGGGTGGTTTGAAGCGCCTCTCCTGTCAGGCGCTGGCCGTTGTTGCGGTCGTATGCCAACATCGTGTCGACGTCCAGCTCAACCGGACAACTCTCCAGGGTGCGCAAAGCGCCACGCATGGGAAAGCGCCGCGTGTCGTCCATATCGAACTTGTGTTGGGCGCCCGCGATGGCGACGAATTCCACCGGTGTTCCAGCCTGGGCGATGCGCTGAGAAAAGTCCCGACAAGCCCCGATCGGCGTGTAGTCATCGGCATCACCATGCACCCACAGCATGGGCGCTGCGGTAGAAAACACCCCGGGTTTGACGACAAAACGGAAGAGGCCTGAGCAGCCACCCGAATACACCGGCACATGCGCCGCGAAGCGCAGGCCATCGGGCAGCTTCTGCGAAGCGATGACGCGCTCGACCGCAGTGCGCCAGGTGGTGATGCCTCCGCGCGAGAAGCCCATGATGGCGATGCGCTTGGGGTCGATGCGAGGGTGGGTCGCGAACAGCCGCAAGGCGGCAAAGGCGTCGGCGGTGTCTGCCGAAAATGGCACCTGCGACTGGTCGTCCGCCGTGCTCTTGACACCGCGCGGTCCAAACGAATCCACCGCCAGTACCGCGAAGCCTGCCGCATTGAACTGCTTGGGCCAGAAGTCCAGCATGGCGTCGTAAATCCCCCCGGAGCCATGAATCAGGATCACCGCACCGACCTTGCCCGCCGCAGCATCGCCAGGCGGCAGGAACAGGTGGCCCACCGCGTTCACCGCGTCTCCCTGCCCCGGACCCTTGAGCAGATCTGCCAGGGTTTTCGGTGTCGAACTGGCAAATGCATAGCGGCCCGACGGCGGCCCGCTGCCCATGTCGGCCAACAGGTCCTGGGCACCCGCAGGCAACAGAAACACCAGCCACGTGCTGCAAACCGCGAGAAACCAACGGCAGACACGGTTCAAACGGGCAGTCCACATGGCATCACTCCTCAGACAAGCGTTGGGTGGGCACGCACGGCCCCGTGGCCTCAGCCAGCCACTATAGGCCGACCGGGTCGGGCCGCCAAGTCCGCCGGCGCTTGCGTCGACAATGCAGGCCATGCGCTGGGACATCTTCTGCAAAGTCATCGACAACCTGGGCGACATCGGTGTCTGCTGGCGCTTCTGCGCCGAACTGGCCGCAAGCGGTCAGACCGTGCGGCTTTGGATCGATCAACCCGACGACCTCGGCTGGATGGTGCCCGGTGCACTCGAAGGCCATGTGGACGGCGTGCAGGTATTGCACTGGACCGAACCGTTGGCGAGTGGTCTGCTGGCGGGCCTGCCGCCTGCCGATGTCTGGATCGAGACCTTCGGCTGCCATCCGCCGCCCGAAGCACTGGAACACCGGGACACCGCCATCGCCGCAGGTGGCCAGGCGCCGGTCTGGGTCAACCTGGAATACATGAGCGCCGAGTCCTATGTCGAGCGCTGTCACCGCCTGCCCTCGCTGGTGTCCACCGGGCCGATGCGCGGCGTGGGCAAGTGGTTTTTCTACCCGGGCTTCACACCGGCCACCGGTGGGCTGCTTCGAGAGAACGACCTGCCAGAGCGTCAAGCCGCTTTCGACGCCCATGCCTGGCTCGGGTCGCGCGGCTTGCCTCACACCGACCAGCCGCGCGCCAGCCTCTTCTGCTACGAGCCCTCCGCCCTGCCCTCCGTGCTGCGACAGGCGGGCGACACTGCGAGCGACTGGCTGGTCACCGCCGGCCGTGCGGGCGATGCCGTGGCCACCGCACAGGCTCAGGGGTTGGACACCGGCCTCGCCGTCCTCCAGCGCCTGCCGCGCCTGACCCAGCGCGACTACGACCACCTGCTCTGGAGTTGTGACCTCAATTTCGTGCGCGGCGAAGACTCTCTGGTGCGAGCACTGTGGGCGGGCAAGCCTTTCGTCTGGCACATCTACCCGCAGCACGACAACGCCCACCACGCCAAGCTCGACGCCTTTCTGGACTGGCTGCAGGCGCCCGCCTCGCTGCGCGAAATGCACCATGCCTGGAACGGCGTGACCGCGCCAGCTACCGTGTGGCCCGGCTGGGAAGTGGTGCACAGCTGGACCGGCTGCGTGCAGGCCGCCCGCGCTCGCCTGCTCGCCCAGCCGTCATTGAGCGAACAGCTGATCAAATTCGTGCTGGAAAAGCGATAAAATTCAAGGCTTTGCAGAAAACCGGTGCGGCCTCTGGCCGATGCCCGTTTCCAGCCAGCCCTCTGCCTCGCCGCGCAGATCGCAGCTCTCAAGACCCTTCCGCAGGCCGCAAGTGCCCTGCCGGAAACCGCGGCCCAACTGTTGGAATCCCTATGAAAATCGCCCAAGAACTGCGCGCAGGCAACGTGATCATGCACGGCAAGGACCCCATGATCGTTCTGAAGACCGAATACGCCCGTGGCGGCCGTGGCGCGGCCACCGTGCGCCTGAAGCTCAAGGCCCTGCTGAACAACATGGCCACCGAAGTGGTCTGCCGGGCCGACGACAAGATGGACCAGATCATTCTGGACAAGAAGGAGTGCACCTACTCCTACTTCGCCGATCCCATGTACGTCTGCATGGACAGCGAATACAACCAGTACGAAGTCGAAGCCGAAAACATGGGCGACGCCCTGAACTACCTCGAAGACGGCATGACCGTTGAAGTGGTGTTCTACGACGGCAAGGCGATCTCGGTCGAACTGCCGACCAGTGTCGAGCGCGTGATCACCTGGACCGAACCCGCCGTCAAGGGCGACACGTCCGGCAAGGTGCTCAAGCCCGCCAAGATCGCCACCGGTTTTGAAGTGGCCGTGCCGCTGTTTGTGGCGCAGGACGACAAGATCGAAATCGACACCCGCACCGGTGAATACCGCAAGCGCGTCTGAGGAACTGCTCCCCCACGCTCCGCCGCTGCGCGGGTCGCTGCCCCCCAAGGGGGTGCGTTTCGGCTTGGGGCGGCCCGGCGCCGAAACCGATCAGACCCAGTGACACCAGAAAGGCTCCTTCGGGAGCCTTTTTGCATTTTCACGCTACCCTAGACGACCTGTATGGAATTGCTGTCCCGCATCGCCGACGTCATCATCCCGGTCTTTCTGATCGTCGCGGTCGGCTATGGCTACGCGCGGCGCAAGGTGCCGGACATGGCGGCGTTCAACCGCATTGCGCTTGATGTGCTGGCGCCGGCGCTGGTGTATTCGGCGTTGGCGTCCAAAGACTTCCGCCTCGCAGACCACGTGCCCTTGCTGATCGGCGGCACGGTGTTGATCCTCGGCAGTGGCCTGCTGGCCTGGCCCCTGGCGCGGCTGTTCGGCGCACAGCCACGCACCCTCGTGCCCGTGGTCATGTTCAACAACTGCGGCAACATGGGTCTGCCGCTGGCGCTGCTGGCCTTTGGCCCGGCGCACTTTGGCGCGGCCGTGGCGCTGTTTTCGGTCAGCAACCTGTTTCATTTCTCGATCGGTGCACGCATCACCAGCGCCTCCGCGCGCACACGCGACCTGCTCACCAGCCCGCTGATGATCGGCACCGCGCTGGGTTTCTTCAGCGCCTTGACCGACGTGCGTCCGCCCGATGTGGTGCTCGCCAGCTGCAAGTTGCTGGGCGACGCACTGCTGCCCATGATGCTGTTCGCGCTGGGCGTCCGGCTGACCGCTCTCACCCGAGAGGGTCTGGCCCTCGGACTGCTCGGCGCGCTGGCGCGCCCGTTGATCGGACTGGCCATCGGCATCCCGCTGGCTTGGGCCCTCGGGCTCGAAGGGGCCGCGCGCGGTCAGCTGTTGCTGTTCGCAGCCTTGCCACCCGCCGTGGTGCAATTCATGCTCGCCGACCGTTACCACCAGGAGCCCGACAAGGTGGGTGCGATGATCATGCTGGGCAATGCACTGGCGGTGATCTTCGTGCCGCTGGCCCTCGCCATGGGCCTGTGATGCATCCCTACTCTCTTCTCCACTGAAAGAACGCCATGGAAGCCACCCAAGACCTGAGCGAACGGCGCATTGCAGACGCCTGGGCCGACCTGCAGGCGCACGCCAACAACGGCAACCCCCTCGCGGCCGATGCCTACCGCATGGCCTTTGCCGATCCCGAGTTCCTGTTGCGCCGCGAGACGCGCGGCATCCGCCTCCAGTTGGAAATGCTCAAGCCCGATCTGGCACAGCAGGCGCTGGGCATCGAGAGCACCGTCGTGGTCTTCGGCAGCGCCCGCTTCCGCGAGGCCTCAGAAGCCCAGGCCGCACTCGACCAGGCCAAGGCAGGCGGCGACGCCGAGACCATCCGCAAGGCCGAGGCGATTCTGCGCAACGCGCACTACTACGACGAGGCCCGCGCCTTTGGCGGCCTGGTGGCCCGCTACAGCGCCAGCGCTGCCAAGGAAGACCAGATGTTCATCTGCACCGGTGGCGGCCCGGGCATCATGGAAGCGGCCAACCGGGGCGCGCACGACGAAGGCGCGCTCAACGTCGGGTTGAACATCTCATTGCCCTTCGAGCAGTCGGGCAACCGCTTCATCACCCCGCAGCTGAGCTTCAAGTTCCACTACTTCGCGCTGCGCAAGATGCACTTCATGATGCGCGCGAAAGCCCTTGTGGCCTTCCCGGGCGGCTTCGGCACGCTGGACGAGCTGTTCGAGGTGATCACCCTCGTGCAGTGCAAGAAGGCCAAGCCGGTGCCGATCGTGTTGTTCGGCTCGGCCTACTGGAAGCGCCTGATCGATCTCGATCTGCTGGTGGAAGAAGGCACGATTTCGCCCGACGACCTGAAGCTGTTCATCTTTGTGGACGAACCCCAGGCCGCCTGGGACCAGATCCTGCGCTTCTACGATTTGAAGAACTGACTACCCCCCGCCGCGCTTCGCGCGTCCCCCCTTGAAGGGGGGCGCACCCTGGGACCGGCGGAGCCGGATCCTTGGGTGCCCTGGGCAAGACATTGCACTCCGGAAAACGCCCCGGCACCAGCGAGCGCGTGAGAACCCGCTACTCCGTCCAGCCGCCCCCCAGCGCCTTGTACAGGGCCACCTGGCTCTGCTGCTGCGCGAGCTTCGTCTGCGCCAACGCCTGCTGGGTCGTGAACAGCGAGCGTTGCGCGTCAAGCACATCAAGGTAGCTCGCCACCCCGTTGCGGTAGCGCAGATCGGCCAGGCGGAAGCGCTCGGCCTCGGCGGTGGCCTGAGCCTGCTGGGCCGCGAGCTGTTCGCCCAACGTCGTGCGCCCGGCCAGCGCGTCGGCAACCTCACGGAACGCGACCTGGATCGCCTTCTCGTACTGCGCCACCGCCACGTCGCGCGACACCTTGGCCACCGTCAGGTTCGCCTGGTTGCGGCCCGCGTCAAAGATCGGCAGCAGCGCCTGGGGCGCCATCGAGAAGCCCCATGAGCCACTTTCAAACAGGCCCGAGAGCTGGTTGCTCGCGGTGCCGACGCTCGCGGTGAGCGAGATGCGAGGGAAGAAGGCGGCGCGCGCCGCACCGATGTTGGCGTTGGCCGCAATCAGCGCCTGCTCGGCCTGGCGGATGTCCGCGCGGCGCGTGAGCAGTTCGGACGGCAGGCCTTCGGGCACCTCGCTCAGCTGGGCCTGGGTGGTCGCTCCGGCCACCGTGGGCAGCAGGTTGGGCGGCGGGGTCTGGCCCACCAGCAGCGTCAGGGCGTTCAGATCGAGTGACTTCGCCCGCTGTTGTTGAGCCAGCGCGCTGCGCGCTGCGGCGGACAACGATTCGGCCTGGCGCAGATCCAGGGCCGAGGTGGCGCCGTTGTCGAAGCGCAGCTTGGTCAGGCGCAGCGAGTCTTCGCGAGTGATCAGGGTGCTCTGCGTGAGATGCAGCAACTCTTCGTCGGCCTGCAGGCTGAGCCAGGTGCTGGCCACCGCCGCGACCAGGCTGGTTTGCGCTGTCCGGCGCGCTTCTTCGCTGGCCAGGAACTCGGCGAGCGCAGCCTCTTTCAGGCTGGCCACCCGACCAAAGAAGTCCAGCTCCCAGCTGGCCATCGCCAGGCCTGCGGTGTAGGTGCTGCTCATGCCGTCGTCGGCCGTGGGCTGGCGGTTGCCGGTCGCGGCCAGGTTCAGCGTGGGGAGCTGATCGGCGCGACGGATCTGGTACTGCGCCCGCACCTGTTCAATGTTGAGCGTGGCCACGCGCAGATCGCGGTTGTTCTGCAGCGACAGCGTGATCAGCTCGCGCAGCCGGGCGTCGTTCACGAAGCTCTCCCAGGCCAGCGCCGGGCCGGCCGCTGCGGCCGAGGCCAACTGGCCGGGGAACTGCGCGGCCACGGGCGCGGCGGGGCGCTCCAGCGTCGGGATCATTGAGCAGCCAGCGAGCGTCAGGACAGCCAGAGCCAGTGCGCTGCGGTGAAAGATCAAGGAAGAGGTCATGTCAAGGTCTCCAGCGTGCTTTGTGAAACACGCCATGCAACGAAAGAAGAGGGGCCGTCCAGCGGGCCGCGGATGTGCTCACCCCGAGGGAAAGACGCGAAGCGGCGCAGGGAGGGTGTGCTCATGTCAACGCACCCCATGGTGTTCAGCCTGTTCGGCATCGTGATGACGCTGGCGCTCGCTGCCCTTGAAGAAGGTGCGCACGACGACAAAGAAAATCGGCACAAACACCACCGCCAGCACCGTGCCGGTCAGCATGCCGCCGACCACGCCGGTACCAATGGCGCGCTGGCTGGCCGAACCCGCGCCCGAGGCCAGGAACAAGGGCATGACCCCCAGCGTGAAGGCCAGCGAGGTCATGACGATGGGACGGAACCGCAGGTGCGCCGCCGCCAGCGCCGCTTCGATCACGCTTTTGCCCTGGGCCTGCAGGTCTTTGGCGAACTCGATGATCAGGATCGCGTTCTTCGCCGAGAGGCCGATGATGGTGATCAGCCCCACCTGGAAGTAGACGTCGTTCGAGTAGCCGCGCAAGAGCGTGGCCAGCAGCACGCCGAGCACGCCCAGCGGCACCACCAGCACCACCGCCAGCGGGATGGACCAGCTCTCGTACAGCGCCGCCAGCGCGAGAAACACCGCCAGGATCGCGAAGCCATAGAGGATCATGGCCTGCGCGCCGGCGAGCTTTTCTTCACGCGACTGGCCGGTCCATTCAAAACCGAAGCCCGTTGGCAGCTTGGCGGCCAGCGCTTCCATCTCGGCCATGGCCTGGCCGGTGCTCACGCCCGGCGCGGCGCTGCCGCTGATGCGCATGGACGGGTAGCCGTTGTAGCGCACGGTCTGCATCGGGCCCGTGACCCAATGGGTGCTGGCGAAGGCCGACAGCGGCACCGCCTGCCCCTTGCTGTTGAGCACGTTGATGCGCAGCAGGTCTTCGGGCTGCATGCGCGCTGCGGCATCGGCCTGCACCACCACCCGCTGCAAGCGACCGGCGTTGGGGAAGTCGTTCACGTAGCTCGACCCCAGCGCGGTGCCGATGGCGGCGCTGATGCTGTCGAAGCCCACACCTTGCGCGTTGGCGCGGTCGCGGTCGATGTCGATCTGCAGCTGCGGCGCATCTTCCAGACCGTCGGGCCGCACCTGGGTGAGCAGCTTGCTCTGCGAGGCCATGCCCAGCATCTGGTTGCGGGCGTTCAGCAGCGCTTCACCACCCAGACCCGCCCGGTCCTGCAGGCGGAAGCTGAAGCCCGAGGACGCGCCCAGCTCGGGGATGGGCGGTGGGCTCAACGGAAAGATGAAGGCGTCGCGGATGCCGGAGAGCGCACCAAAGGCGCGGCCGGCCAAGGCCTGGGCCGAGTTCTCTGCGCCAGTGCGTTCGGTCCAGTCCTTGAGCGTGACGAAGGCGAGCGCAGCGTTCTGGCCCTGGCCCGAGAAGCTGAAGCCCAGCACGCCGACCATGCCCTCGACCTCAGGCTGTTTCAGCATGAAGCCTTCGACCTGCTTCATCACCTCCAGGGTGCGCTCTTGCGTGGCGCCCGGCGGCAATTGCACGTTCACCAACAGGTTGCCCTGGTCCTCGTTGGGCAAGAAGGACGTGGGCAGGCGCTGGTAGATCACCGCGACCGCCCCAACGATGGCGGCGTAGATCACCAGCGTGCGACCGGCGCGCGGCAGCAGCTTGGCCACACCACCTTCGTAACCCTTGGCGGTGCGCGCAAACCCCCGGTTGAACCAGCCGAAGAAACCGGTCTTGGCATGGGCGTGACCCGCCTCGACCGGCTTGAGCAGGGTGGCGCACAGGGCCGGCGTCAATGACAGTGCCATGAACGCCGAGAAGGCGATGGACACGCCCATCACCGCAGCGAACTGGCGGTAGATGTTGCCGACCGAACCACTGAAGAACGCCAGCGGCACGAACACCGAGATCAGCACCACCGTCACGCCGATGATGGCGCCCGAGATCTGGCCCATGGCCTTGCGCGTGGCTTCCAGCGGAGGCAGGCCCTCCTCGCTCATGATGCGCTCGACGTTCTCCACTACCACGATGGCGTCGTCCACCACGATGCCGATCACCAGCACCATGCCGAACATGGTCAGCACGTTGATCGAGAACCCCAGCGCCAGCAGCGTGGCGAAGGTGCCCAGCAGCGCCACCGGCACCACCACCGTGGGAATGAGGGTGTAGCGCCAGTTCTGCAGGAACAGGAACATCACCAGGAACACCAGCGCCACGGCTTCTGCCAGCGTCACCGCCACCTGCTGGATCGAGATCTTGATGAAGCGTGAGCTGTCGTAAGGGATGGCCCAGGTCATGCCCTTGGGGAAGAACCGCTCCAGTTCCGCCATCTTGGCCCGCACCGCGGTGGCGGTAGCCAGCGCGTTGCCGCTGGGCGAAAGCTGCACGCCGATACCCGTGGACGGCTTGCCGTTCAGGCGCGCGGAGGTCGCGTAGCCTTGGGCGCCGAGCTCGATGCGGGCCACGTCTTTCAGGCGCACGGAGGCGCCATCGCCGCTGGCGCGCAGCACGATGTTGCCAAACTGCTCCACGCTGGCCAACTGGCCGTTGACCACCACGGTGGCAGCGATGCTCTGACCCGCCACGTTGGGCAAGGCGCCGATTTCACCGGCCGACACCTGCGCGTTCTGCGCGCGGATGGCGTTGGTCACGTCGGCCGCGCTCAGGTTGAAGCCCAGCAGCTTGGCCGGGTCGATCCAGACCCGCATGGCACGCTCGGTGCCGAACAGCTGGGCCTGGCCCACGCCGGGCAGGCGCTGCAATTCAGGCACGACGCTGCGCGAGGCGTAGTCACCCAGCGCCACCGGATCCAGCGCCGGATCGTCCGACGACAGAATGGCAAACAGCAGGAAGTTGTTGCGGGACTTGTCCACTTTCACACCCTGCTGCGTCACCGCCGAGGGCAGGCGCGGGGTGGCGCGCGAAAGCCGGTTCTGCACGTCCACCTGTGCCAGATCGTCGTTGGTGCCGGGCTCGAAGCTCAGCGTGATGCTGCCGGTGCCGTTGGCCTGGGCCACGGCTTCCATGTAGATCAGGCCGGGCGAGCCGTTCATTTCCTGCTCAATGACCGACAGCACACTGTCTTCCAGCGTCTTGGCCGATGCACCGGGGTAGACGGCGTTGATGACGATGGATGGGGGCGCCACCGGCGGGTACTGCGCGATCGGCAGCTGCGTGATGGACACCGCACCCATCACCATGATGAAGAGCGCGATCACCCACGCAAAGATGGGTCGGTCGATGAAGAATTTGGCCATATCAGTTTCCGCCGAGCCGCCTCAAGGAGGCTGAAGCCCCCATGGGGGGCAGTGAACAAAGTGAACGTGGGGGCATGCTCATTTGCCGCTCCTTACTTGGCCGCCGCTGGAGCGGGAGCTGCGACGGCTGGCGCGGCCGCTGCCGGGGCGCCCGCCGGTGTCCATGGCACCGCCTTCACGGGCGTACCCGGCGGCATCATCTGCAGCTTCTGGAAGCCGTCCACCATCACCTGCTCGCCGGCTTTCAGGCCGTCCATGACCACCCACTTCCCTGACTGCTGACCACCGACCTTGATGGTCCGTTGCTCGATCTTCCCGTCCGCCGTGACGATCTGGACCGAGTCGCCTTGGGCCGAACGCGTCACCGCCTGCTGAGGCAGGGTGATGGCGTCACGGGCGGTGGCCTGTTCCAGGCGCACGCGCACATACAGACCAGGCAACAGCGAACCGCCGGGGTTCGGCACCTCGGCACGCAGCGTCACCTGACCGGTGGTCGAATCCACCGACAGGTCCGAGAACAGCAAGCGCCCGGCCTTCGCGTATTCGCTGCCATCTTCCAGCACCACGCGCACACTGGCGGCACCGGTGCCCGCGCCCTTGAGCTGCCCGCTCTCCAGCGCGCGCTGCAGCTTCATGGCTTCGGCGGCCGATTGGGTGAAATTCACATACATCGGGTCCACCTGCTGGATCACGGCGAGCTGGGTCGCTTCGCCCTGCCCCACCAGCGCGCCCTCGGTCACCAGCGCACGGCCGATGCGGCCGGCGATCGGCGCGGTCACGTTCGCGTAGTTCAGGTTGATGCTGGCGGTCTGCACCGCCGCCTTGGCGACAGCCACATCGGCTTCCGCGGTCTTCTGGGACGCGACGGCGTTGGCGTATTCCTGCTGGCTGATCGCGTTCTCGGCCACCAGTGGCTTGTAGCGTTCAGCCAGTGCCGTGGCCTGAGCGACATTGGCCTGCGCGCGGGCCAGGCTGGCCTGTGCGCTTTGCATGGCGGCGGCATACGGTGCCGCATCGATGCGGAACAGCGCCTGGCCGGCCTTCACGTCACTGCCTTCCTTGAACAGGCGCTGCTGCAGGATGCCAGCGGCCCGAGCCCGCACCTGCGCCACACGCGAAGCCTCCAGGCGACCCGGCAGCTCGGTCTGCAGACCCACATCGCCCGGGGCGACGGTGACCACCCCCACCTCGGGTGCGGGCATGCCGCCGCCCGGCGGCGCACCGGCCGGCGCCTCGGACTTGCCGCAGGCCACCAGCAGCACCGCGACGGAGATCACCGACCAGCGGCGGGCCCACACCGCCGTGCGACCAGGGGTCACCAGCGATGGGTTGAACAAGGCATGAGACTGGGGACTCTGGGCAGGCATGGGAATCCTTAAGGGCTTGAAATCGGGGGAGGCCGCCAGAAAGCGGCCGGCATGACTGTCGTGAGCGATAGCCGACGAAGGCAAGGGGTCGCAGTATACATACATCCATGAATGTATGTATAGTCGAGCCCAATAAGTTCCAGGCTCACCTGGGGACATCCGACTGGAGACATGACATGGTTCGACGCACCAAGGCCGACGCCGAGGCCACCCGCCACAGCCTGCTCGACGCGGCCGAGCACCTGTTTCAGGAGCGCGGCGTTTCACGCACGTCGCTCAACGACATTGCCATCACGGCCGGCACCACCCGCGGCGCCATCTACTGGCACTTCAAGGACAAGGCCGACCTATTCAACGCGATGATGGAGCGCGTGGTTTTGCCGCTGGAAGAAACCCTGAACAAGGTAGGGAAAACCCCCTCCACTCTTTCAGACCCACTGCAGTCACTGCGCGACTCCATCGCATACGCCCTGCACAAGACCGCTACCGACGAGCGCACGCGCCGCGTCTTCGAAATTGCCACCCTGCAGGTGGAATACAACGACGAAATGCACGCGGTGCGTGCCCGTCGCCTGCAGTGCCGGAACGACTGCATGCAGCAGACCGCCGAGGTGTTGAAGTCGGCGGCCAACCAGCAGAGGCTGACCCTTGCCATCCCGGTGCAAAGCGCAGCGCTCGGCCTGCACGTGATGATCGACGGCCTGATCCAGAACTGGCTGCTCGACCCCCAAGCGTTTGACCTGCGGCGCTGCGGCCGGCAGGTGGTCGATGCGTTCCTGAGCGGGCTCGGTTTCCCGATCAAAGCGGGTAAAAAACCCCCGGTCCGACACACCACCAGAGCCCCGACGAAGGCATCAACACCCGCCCCTATCGAATGAATGTCACCCAGGGCTCAGGCACTGGCAAGTGCACGTCCTGACCCGTTCCAGCGGGCCACCAGGGTACCCAACGCAAACGCGCAAACGGTTCCCAGCAAAACACCGAGCTTGGCTGCGTCGCCCGGATCGCTGCCCGGCGGATAGGCCAGCGTGGAAATGAACAACGCCATGGTGAATCCGATGCCGCAGAAGCAGGCCACGGGGACATAGTCGCGCAAGTGCAGGCCATCGGGCAGTCCACCGCCGAGCCGACTCGCCACCCAGGTGCCCGCCAGAATCCCCAGTGGCTTGCCCAGCAGCAGCCCCGCCGCCACGCCCAGGGTCACCGGCTGGACCAGGGCATCCCACGAAAAGCCCGCCAGCGAAACGCCCGCATTCACCACCCCGAACAGCGGCAGGATCAGCCAGCTCACCCAGGGCTTGAGGGCGTGGTCCAGCTTCTCCGCCGGGCTGTTGCCGTCCTGCGAGGCGGGCAGGAACAGGCCCACCACCACGCCCGCCAGCGTGGCGTGCACGCCCGACTTGAGCACGCACACCCAAAGAAACAGAGCCACCGCCACATAGGGCCAGATGCGCTGCACCCGCAGACTGGAAAGCATGAACAGCGCCCCCACGCCCAAGGCAGCGAAACCCAACATGGTCCTGCTCAACTGATCGGTATAGAACAGCGCGATCACGATGATCGCGCCCAGATCGTCCAGCACCGCCACGGCCGTCAGGAACGCCAGCAGCGCACCACGAATGCCCGGGGCCGCCAGAGCCATGAGGCCGATGGCAAACGCGATATCCGTGGCAGCAGGAATGGCCCAGCCCGCCAGGTTGTGCGGCTGGTTCCAGTTGAACAACACGAAGATCAGGGCGGGAATCGCCATCCCCCCCACAGCCGCACCAAACGGCAGGATGCGTGCCTGCGGCGTGGCCAGCGCACCGTGCTGCCATTCGTGCTTGATCTCCACCCCCACCAGCAGGAAGAAGATGGCCATCAGGAAGTCGTTGATCCACAACTCCAGCGGCTTGGCGAGCACGTATTCGCCCACGCCCACCTGGAAAGGCAACGCCAGCAGTTGCTGCATGCTGTCGGACATCGGGCTGTTCATCAGGGCCATGCCGACCACCGCGCTGCCTGCCAGCAAAAGTCCGTCTCGTTGTGCTGTGTTCATGGCGTCGATCTTAGGGGGCGGTTCGGGCGAAGTGCCCGCAGATCGCCCAAGCCCCCACAACACGACCTGAGTGCGCCGCGGGTCGGCTCACTCGCCCGTGTGCGGACCCAAGGAATGGGGCAAGCGCCAGGCGAGGCGCGAGCCCGCGCCCACCACCGCACCGACCACCCAGAACACACCCGACACCCCCACCACCACACCCGCCGAGCCAAACAGCAGGGGCATCACCACACTCGATCCATTGATCGTCATCGCGCGCAGACCCAGCGCTTCGCCGTGGCGGTGCCGCGGTGTGATCTGGTGCAGCGTGCTCATGATCATGGGCTGCACCGAACCCAGCGCCACACCGAGCAGGACCGACAGCGCGCCCATGGTCCAGGCGCTGTGCGCCAGCGGGTACACAGCGAACAGCAGCGCCGTGCTCACCATCGCCGAGCCGATCACCACCGGTTCGCGCAGATGCGCGGCCAGCCAGGGCATGACCAGCCGGACGGCGGTGGCGGCCAGCGCGAACGCGCCGAGGATGGCGCCGATCACGGTGGCGCTGAGGTGGCGTTCATGCCCGATCACCGGCACCAGAAAGGTGTGCACGTCCCAGCACGAAGACAGCAGCCAGTTGATCAGCATGAGCCGGCGGAACCCGGTCTCGCGCAGCAAATTCCACGACGAGCCGCTGGTATTGCGCTCCTCGGGCGCCACGGGCGCCTGCTCCACCACGCGGCGCACCCAGAACCAGGCCAGTGAGGGCAGCAGCGCGAGCAGCAGGTAGGCCGCTCGAAAGCCCGCGGCGTCGATGAGCACGCCCGCCGCCAGCGGCCCGATGAAGTTGGAGATCGACGGGCCGATGGACATCCAGCTGAACACCTGCTTGAGCTCGGTGGCGTTGTTCGCCAGCCGGCCCACATGGCGCTGCAGCGCGATCATGGCCAGACCGGTAGCACCACCGCAGGTCAGGGCGGTGAGGCACAACGCGCCATACACCGGGAAGGCCACCGCCAGCAACGCGCCCCCGGTGGCCACGCCCACGGCCAGCAGCACCGGCTTCCTGAGGCCTATGCGATCGGCATAGCGGCCGGCCGGCAAGGCCAGAAACACCTGGGCCAGCGCAAACAGGGCCAGCAGCATGCCCACCGCGACCGGGCTGTGGCCCTCGCGCAGTGCCATCAGCGGCGCGGCCATGCGAAAGCCGGTCATGCAGGCGTGCAGGCTGACCTGCGCGGCGATCAGTCGCGCCAGGCCGGCTTTCAAGGTTGAACTCAAGTGTCTCCGTCGTCGCTGGGGTCCAGCGGCAACAGCGCGCTCGCCTTGTCCTGCGGCAGCGCTTCGACCGTCTTGAGCGCGCGGGTCATGGCGCGGCTGCGCGTCTCGGCGTTGTCGAGGGTGTTGAGCACGGTCTGGGTCTGGCTCTTCACGCGCGCCAGCACATCACCAAACTTGCCGAACTCGGTCTTGACCGCGCCCAGCACCTGCCACACCTCGCTGCTGCGCTTCTCCAGCGCCAGCGTGCGAAAGCCCATCTGCAGCGAGTTGAGCATGGCCATGAGCGTGGTCGGCCCAGCGAGCGTGACGCGGTATTCGCGTTGCAGCACCTCCATCAGCCCCGGTCGGCGCAACACCTCGGCATACAGGCCTTCGGTGGGCAGGAACAGGATCGCGAAGTCGGTGGTGTGCGGCGGCTCCAGGTACTTGTCGGCCATGCTCTTGGCTTCGAGCCGGATGCGTTGCTCCAGCCCGCGCGCGGCCAGCTCGGCGCCCTCTACATCGGCGCGCTGCTGCGCATCGAGCAGGCGCTCATAGTCTTCATTCGGAAACTTCGCGTCGATGGGCAGCCAGCAAGGGGCGCCGTCGTCGCCGCGACCGGGCAGCTTGACGGCGAAGTCCACGGCGTTGCGGCTGCCGGGCCGGGTGGTGACCTGGGTCGCGTACTGGTCGGGAGCAAACACCTGTTCGAGCAGCGCACCCAGCTGTGCCTCGCCGAACATGCCGCGCGTCTTCACATTGCTCAGCAGGTGCTTGAGGTCGCCAACGCCCTGTGCCAGCGTCTGCATCTCGCCCAGGCCCTTGTGCACCTGCTCCAGCCGGTCGGCCACCTGCTTGAAGCTCTCGCCCAGGCGCGCCTGCAGCGTGCTCTGCAGCTTCTCGTCCACAGTCGCGCGCATCTCGTCGAGCTTGGCGGCGTTGCTCTGCTGCAGCTGGGCCAGCTGGCCGTCCAGCGTGGTGCGGATCTCGGCCAGGCGGCGCGCGTTGCCCTCGCTCATGTCCTGCAGCTGGCGCGTGAGCGTGTCGCTCAGCGTGCCGCGCAGCTGCACCAGCTGCTGCGCGAAGGCGTCGATCTGTGCGTTCTGCGTGCGAGTGGCTTCGGCCGCCTGCTGACCCATGCCCAGGCTGATGGCCTGCAGCTGCTGGGTCAGCGTGTCGCCCAGCGTGCCACGCAATTGCAGCAGTTGCTGGGAAAACGCATCCAGCTGGGTGTTCTGCGTGCGCGTGGCCTCGGCGTCCTGCCGCGTCAGCGTTTCCTGGAAGGTCGCCAGGGTCTGCTGGATCTCCTGCCGCCCCCCGCGCGAGCTGTCGCTGATCTCGCGGCGCAGCTCGCTCTCCACACGCTCGATGCGCTGGGTGGTCTGCAGGCCCTGCGCCTGCAGCGTGACCAGCAGCTGCTGTCGCTGCGCGGCTTCGTCGGCATTGGCCGGCGGGCGACGCAGCAGCAGCCAGAGCACCAGCAAGGCGTTGAGCACGCCCAGCGCGAGCACGAACCAGGGAAGCAAGTCGTCGGTCATTCGGGCATCGCACCGTTCATCAAACAAAGAAGAGCCAGGTCATGATGGCAAACAACGGCACCAGGATGCCGACCGACCAGATCATGTAGCCGAAGAAGCTGGGCATCTTGACGCCACGGTCTTCGGCGATGGCCTTGACCATCAGGTTGGGTGCGTTGCCGATGTAGCTGTTGGCGCCCATGAAAACCGCGCCCGCCGAAATCGCCACCAGCGTGGGGGCCAGCGTGGTCATGAGCACGGCCGGGTCGCCGCCGGCGGTGTTGAAGAACACGAGGTAGGTCGGCGCGTTGTCCAGGAAGGAGCTGAGCAGGCCCGTGGCCCAGAAGTACATGGCCGGGTTCGGCGAGCCGTCGGGGTTGGTCACCGCGCGCACCACGGCGCCAAACGGGCCGTCGACGCCGGCCTTGAGCATGGCGATCACCGGGATGATGGTCAGGAAGATGCCCGCGAACAGCTTGGCCACCTCCTGCATCGGCGCCCAGGCAAACTGGTTGTCGGCGTGCACACCCGAAGGCGTCAGCTGCAGCGAGGCCACCGTCACCGCGATCAGGCCGAGGTCGCGCAGCAGGCCCGGCAGGCCCACCTCGGTGCCGGCGATGTTGAACGACACGCTGGACTTCCACAGCCCGCTCATCAGCACCAGCGCCACCACCACGGCCAGCAGCACGAAGTTGATGCCGCCGTCAAAACCGAACGTCCGGTCGTCAGGCGTCGGGTCTTTCGGCTGGACTTCTTCCTTGCGGTGGTAGTACCACCAGTCGATGCCGTAGAACAGCGCCAGCAGCGCGGCCAGCAGGAACGCCGTCTCGGGCAGGATGTGGATCAGCGTCCAGGAAAAATCCACCCCTTTCAGGAAACCCAGGAACAGCGGCGGGTCGCCCAGCGGCGTGAGCGAACCGCCGGCGTTCGAGACGATGAAGATGAAGAACACCACCACGTGCACCACGTGTTTGCGGTGGTCGTTGGCGCGGATCAGCGGACGGATCAGCAGCATCGACGCGCCGGTGGTGCCCATGAAGCTGGCCAGCACCGCGCCCACGGCCAGAATCGCCGTGTTCAGCCCAGGGCCGCCATGCAGGTTGCCGCGGATGAAGATACCGCCTGCCACGGTGTAGAGCGCGGTGAGCAGGATGATGAAAGGGATGTACTCGGCCAGCATCGCGTGCGCGATGCCGGCGCCCGCGGCCGTCGGGCCAAACACCACGGCAAACGGCAGCAGGAACGCCAGCGCCCAGGCCGCCGACACCTTGCCGAAGTGGTGGTGCCAGAAGAGCGGCGCCACCAGCGGCACCAGCGCGATCGACAGCAGGATGCCGGCAAATGGCACGCCCCAGAGCACGGACAGCTGGCTGCCGTCCATGTCGGCGGCCTGCGCGAGCACGGGCAGCAAGCCGGCGGCCAGGGCGGCCAGGCGGGCCACAGCGCGCGGGGAAAGGGTCTTCATCGTGGTGTCTCCAGCGGGCGACTCGGCCGGTCGCCTGGTTCATGGGGAGCCGGGGCTGGCCAGGAGGGCCTGGCACCGGATCGCGAAACAAAAGCCCTCGATTATTCCAGCAGTGCGCTGAAGAACCGCTGACGACCACCCCCGCCGATAGAATGGCCCGCACCCCTGCGCCACCCCGGTCGCAGTGCCCCATTCCCAGCCTTCAGGAGCCTTCCATGAGCGTTTACGACAAGTTGTCCCAACTGGGCATCGCCCTGCCACCCGTGGCCATTCCCGCCGCTGCCTACGTGCCCTTCGTGCAGACCGGAAACCTCGTCTTCCTGAGCGGCCACATCGCCAAGAAAGAAGGCAAGCCCTGGGTCGGCCAGCTCGGTCTGACCATGACCACCGAAGAAGGCAAGGCCGCCGCCCGCGCCATCGCCATCGACCTCATGGGCACCCTCGCCGCCGCCTGCCTGGCCGGTGGCAAGACGCTCGACGATGTCAAACGCATCGTCAAGGTCATGAGCCTGGTCAACAGCACCGCCACCTACACCGAGCAACACCTCGTCACCAACGGCTGCAGCGAGCTGCTGGGTGAGGTCTTCGGCCCGAAGGCTGGCGCGCACGCGCGCAGCGCGTTCGGCGTCGCGCAGATCCCGATGGGCGCTTGTGTCGAGATTGAGCTGATTGCTGAGTTGGGCTGAGCGTCCCGGCGAGTCAGTGCCGGCCCAGCACCATCGTCCAATACCTGGTGTAGGTGGTGCCCGGCTTCGCCACACAAGCCAGGGCGACATGGGTGTAGGCGCTGTTCATGATGTTGTTGCAGTGCCCTTCGCTGCTGAGCCAACCGGTCATCACCTCCGACACAGTGGTGTGACCTGCCGCAATGTTTTCTCCAATGGCCGACCAGCTGTAGCCCGCTGCCGTGGCGCGCAGCCCCACGGTGCTGCCATCGCTGCCGGTGTGGCTGAAGAAGTTGTTTTGGGCCATGTCGCTGGAATGGCGCGCAGCGGCCGCAGCCAGGGCGGCGTCCCACGACACAGCGGTGGCGGCCGGGCGGGCCGTGCTGCCGCAACTGCGCGCCACGGCACGGGCGGCATTGATCTGTTGCATCAGGTCGACCTGAAAGTTGGCCAACTGACAGGTGGCGTCGGCGGTTCCGGGATCGGGCTCGGGCGCCGTGCCCACCACGTAGTACCCAACGCCTTCAGCGCGGTACTGAGCCAAACCAGCGGTCTCCGACGCGTTGACGGAATAGAAGTGGAAGCCTTTGTTCAGCACGTAAGACCGGTACAGCGGCCGAAAACCCGTGGCAGCCACCTGGCTGGCGTAGTAGGCCACCCCTTCCAGATGGAACTGCGGCAAGCTGTCGCGCACCAGGTTCTTCTCGGACTCGCTGATCGTGTAGAAATGCACGCCGGTTTGCGTGTTGTAGAAGCGGTAGACAGGTGCCAATCCTGTGCCAGCCTGCGCCAGGGCCTCAAAGGCCGTGCCTTCGTAGGAATAACTGGGCAGACGGGCTCGGATCGAGTCCCGCTCGGTCGCACTGGTGGTGTAGAAGTGGGCACCGGTTGAAGCGTTGTAAAAGCGATAGACCGGCACCGATGCCGTCGCCGCCTTGGTAACCGCATTCAGCGTGCGGGGCTCCGTCGACCCTGCGGTCTGTTGCATGGGTTGCAATGGTTGTGCCAAGGCTGCCTTGTCGAGTTCCTGGCGGTTCAACACCGCCGCGGCCTCCATAATCTCGGCTTCTTTGCGGAAAGCGCCAGGCACTGACTGGGGTCCGGCCGTCCCGACCACCTCCTTTTGCGGCGCCCGGTCGAGCTGAACAGCATCACCCTGGGCTTCGCCCCCGCCGCACGCTGTCACCAGCACAGCGAACAACAGCGCGATGCCCACATGGACTGTTCCGCGTGCCGTCGAAACAACCTGTGTGCACAGGCCGATGGTGAGCGGGGGTTTCAACATAGGGAACATGATTGATGGCGGACGAAAAGCAGGTTCGGAGGGTTCCATTCGAAGCGGCCCATGCACACAGCGCCTCCTCATGAACCCGTAAAAACCAGTCTAAACGCAAGGGCGGCGGCACAGAGCGCGTGAGTTCGCTTGGAGGCCGACAACCGACACACCAAGCGACCGCAACATGTTGATTGAACATCGCATCACCATCTCCACCCCGCCAGGCCCGATCTTTCAGATCTACGCCGACGTACCCCACTGGCGTCAGTGGGACCCGGACACCAGGGCCGCCACGCTGGACGGTCCGTTGGCCGCCGGCTCGCGCGGCACGCTGACACCGACCCAGGGCAACACGGTGCCCATGGTGGTGACCTTCGCCGATCCGGCGCGCGGGTTCACGGTGGAATCGCGCATTCCGCTGCTGCTGCGCATGGTGTTCGAGCATGAAATGACCCCACTCGGACCCTCGCAGACCGAGGTGGTGCACCGGGTGACGCTCTCGGGCCTGTTGTCCTCGTTGATCGGCCCGGCGCTGAAACGCCAGCTGGACGCCGGACTGCCGGTGACGCTGGCGCGGCTCAAGCAGATGGCGGAGACGGGCTCGCCCGATTGAACAGGGACCCATGAAGACCAAACGCCTGTTGCTCCTGCGCCTGGCCTTCTTGCTGCTGGTGGTGACGCCGCTCGCGGCCTGGCTGCTGGTCAAACCCGTGCGCGTGCTGGCGCCCGCGCTGGTGGGTCTCTCGTGCGACCGGGGACCGGTTTGCACCGACGATCCACAGCGCTGGCAAGCAGCCAGTGACCTCTATGCCGAAGGCATGGCGTTCGTGTCGGATTCCATTGCCCCGCTGGAAACAGCACCCCGAGCGGTGTTCTGCGCGACGCAGGCCTGTGCCGACCGTTTCGGGCTGGGAGCGAGGGCGGCGGTGACGGTGGGCACCTGGGGCATCGTTCTGGCGCCTCGAGCCTGGCAACCCCATTTCATCCGCCACGAGCTGATCCACGTCTTGCAGGGGCAGCGCCTGGGCGTGATCCGGCGGCTGCTCATGCCCACATGGTTCGTCGAGGGCATGGCCTATTCGCTGAGCGAAGACCCTCGCGCGCCTCTGGCCGCCCCCTGGGAGGCGCACAGGGCGCGCTTCAAGGCCTGGCTCGCGGGCATCGCCCGAGAACGGTTCTGGGTGGAGGCTGGCCAGTTGTGAAGGCGGCCGCTTTGCCCAACAAAAGAGGCTCCCGAAGGAGCCTCTTTTGTTGGGGTGGTCACGGCCCGAAGGCCGCTCACATCCGGGTCAATCAGACCTTGGAGGCCTTCTTGGCCAGATCGGTGGCTTGCTTGGAAGCAGCCGTGAAGTTGGCTTGGGCGGCGGTCGTGGCCTTCTTGATGGCGGCCTGGGTCTGCTCAACGGCCTTCTGGCCGTTGCTCAACGCGCTCTGGAAGGCGGCCACGGCGGTTTCGGAGCCGGCCGGTGCACTCTTCACCAACTGGTCCACGGAGGCGCCGAACGCCTTCTGGGCTTCGGCCATCTTGGCTTCGACCTGCTTGGTGAAATCGGCGCTGCCTTCGGTGGCAATGCTTTGCACATGCTGGAAGTAGGCGACCGACTTCTCAGCCAGAGGCTGGAAGAAACTGGTTTGCAGGGTCATGAATTCCTGGGGCGTCTTGACGGCCATGACAGCGTGGGCGTAGCTGAAAGACTCGCCCAAGGCGGCCTTGGAGGCGGCCATGTTCAGGTCGACCAGCTTTTCCACGCCGGTGTAGGCCTTCTTGGCGGCGCCTTCGAGGGCTTCCAGGTTGGCTTTGTTGGCGGCGATCAATTGTTCAGCGGGGTTGTTCATTTCAGGTTCCTTGAAGTGGAGGGTTGAGAAGCCGCCGGTGAACATGCATCGATTGTCGATTTATGTTGCAGTGCAGCATGGGTGTGATTCTACGGGTATTCCCGATGATGGCAAGCGTTTTATGCTGCGGTGCAGCAAGTTTAGAGCCATCCCCCCAACACAGGCGGCTCATCCCTTGCGTCTCGCTGGGTGAAGCTTCGGGTATCTTCCAGAGCCCTGTGCATCTCAGGCTTTTGAAAGGACGACGAACCATGATCGACAACACCCTGCTCACCGTGCGGGTCCTCGTGCAATGTGATTCCGCCCGCGCATGGGCCGCGTACACCGACCCTGAGGCCATCGTCCAGTGGAACCACGCGGCGCCGGAGTGGCATTGCCCACGAGCGGAAAACGACCTGCGCGTCGGCGGCGTGCTGCGCACGCGCATGGAAGCGCGCGACGGCTCCATGGGCTTTGATTTCGAAGGCACCTACACCGAGGTGGTCCCGCTGCAGCGTCTGGTCTATGCACTGGGTGAAGACCGGCGGGTGCTGGCGGTGTTCAGCGAGAAGGACGGCCACACCGAGCTGACCGTGAGTTTCACCCCCGACGCGACCTTCCCAGCCGAGTACCAGGTCGGTGGTTGGCAGGCGATCCTCAACAACTACAAGGCGTTTGCGGAAAGCGCGGTCTGAACGACCCCACTCAGCGCCTTCATGGTGAAGGCGGCCTTCGATACCGCCAACCAGGTCTGGATCACATGCACTTGCCAGGGATGGCGCTGGGAATGCTGCAGTTGCGGCCACCCTTGGCCTGGCACTGCGCCAGAGCGCCCGCTTCGGCCTCGGCCTGGGTGGCACCGCCCGACACGCCCCACACCAGCGCGCTGCCACCGCCCGTGGCCAGCGCGCCGCAGCTGCCCTTGCCGGAGAACTCGAAAACCACCACACAACCTTCACCGCCACAGCGGGTGACCGCCGCCGCGTTGGCTGTTTCCTGGGAAATGAAGTTGGTCACGATCAGCGCCGCCGGTTGGGTGGCGTTGAGCGCGATCGCGCCGTGGGGAGTTGGGTCGTCACTGCCACCGCCGCAAGCGGTCAGCAACAGGCCAGACGACACCACCAACAGCCAGTTCTTGAGAGAGTTCAGCATGTTTGCCTCTTGGGTTGAAAAACGCTGCGCAGGTTAGCACGCGGATTCGGAACCAGCCCCGAAAGGCGCCGGGTCAGAACCAGGTGGTGACGGCATCGACCACGCGGTAGCCATCATCCACCACGGGCAGCCAGCGCCACTTGTCGAAGGTGGTGCAGGGGTGAGAGATACCCGAGGCCACGGTTTCGCCGAGCTGCGGCCATTCACTCTGGGGCGCCACCGGTTCAAAGCGCAGGTAGGCGTGCTGGTCGTTCAGGGCATCGATGTGCCAGTGGGCGGGCACGGCTCTCGGCGCACCCCCCTTGGCATCCGACCGCCAGAGCGGCAAGGGCATGTCCAGATCGTGCGACACGTCGCGCCGGCCCATGCCGAGCAACGCCAGCCCGGGTTCGGGACAGCTCTGCACACAGGCCAGCACCTCCAGCGCGGGTTTCAGGGTTTCGCGCAGGTTCAGACGCTCGCCCACACAACACAGGTAACGCTGGTAGCGCAGGTGGTCGTGCGTGAGGTAACAACCCGAGCGCAGGATGCCGCGCACGGGCACGCCAAGGTCGGGTGTCATGCGCTCGGCCACGAGGTCGAAGATGGCGGAGCCACCGGCGCTGATGACAATCTCGTCGGCTTGGCCAAACCACCCCTGGGCCACGCCTTCGCGGGCCAGCAGGTCCACGCGGTCCATCAGCTCGCTGACGGCGGCGCGGTCCTTGGCGTGATCGCAACGGGCCACAAGGCCCTCGTAACACTCCACACCACACAGGCGCAGAGCGGGGCTGGCAGCGATGCGCCGTGCCAGCTCGCGGGCGGCGCCCGGCTCGCGCACGCCAGTGCGCTGACCGGCCATGCCGAGCTCCAGCAGCACGTCGAAACGCCCCACCCAGCCGCGCTGGAGCGCCCAGGCTTCGATAAGGTCGACCTGCGCCATCGAGTCCACGAGAAACAGCGAGCGCAGCGCGGGCCACTCGATGTGCAGCGCCACCAAGGCGTCCAGCTCGGCGGGCTGCAGCACCTGGTTGGCGATGACGATGCGTGCAACGCCATGGCGCACGCCAACCGCCGCCTGGAACACGGTGGCGAAGCTGATGCCCCAGGCGCCCGCCTCCAGCTGCATCGCCCACAGCTCGGGCGACATGGTGGTCTTGCCGTGCGGCGCGAGATCGATGCCGCGCTGCGCGCAGAAGTCACGCATCCAGCGCAGGTTGTGCTGCAGGGCAGGTTGTTTGATCACCGCCAGCGGCAGGGCCAGGTCACCGCGAAGCAGCTGCCAGCCTTGTTGGGGAATCTGCTCGCGCGTGAGCTGCGCGCCACCGGTGGGGAAGCCTTTGAGGTGGGGGCCGAAGACCGGTGGATGGCGCATGGCGGTTCAGCTGCGTTTTTTGCGCGCCTGCGCCCGCCGCACCTGGCGGCTTTGTTGAGCCAGATGTTGCTCGGCCTGGGCGGCCTGCTTCGTATCGCGCCGGGCCTTCAGGCGTTTGCCAATGAGGCGCGCAACCAAGAAGGTGAGCGCGAAGCTCGCCAGCATCAGGAACAGGCTGGTGGCGTCGGCGCCCATCATTCCACCCGCGTGATTTTGTGGGGCTTGAAGCCCAGGTCGGCCGCCTTGCCTTTGCGCGCACGGGCCGCGCGGGCGTTGTTGAGGCTGCGGATCTCCAGCGTTTCGTCGCGCTCCTTGCCGCCGCGGCCGATGCCTTCAATCTTCACGCTGCGGGTGTAGGCCGCGGCGCCAGCGAGCGTGTCTTTGGCTTCGAGGTCGATCAGCATCAGTCCACGACCGCCCTTCTCCATGGCCTTGAGTTCAGCGATGTCAAAGGTCAGGATGCGGCCGCCGGTGGAGGCGCAGGCCACATGGGTGGCCGGCAGCAGCGGTTGGCCGCCACTGGTGTTGGCCACGTGGGATGGCGCGCAGATGGTCTCGCCCTCGCCCACGCTGATGAAAGCCTTGCCGGCCTTCTGGCGCGAGACCAGGTTGTCCGCCGTGGCCAGGAAGCCGTAGCCGCCGGTGCTGGCGAGCAGCAGCGTGGCGTGGGCCGGGCCGGCGAAGTAGTGCAGCGGCTGCGTGCCGCTCTCCAGCTCGATGAGCGTGGTGATGGGCTGGCCGTCGCCGCGGGCGCCGGGCAGGCTCGCGACCGGCACGCTATAGACACGGCCATTGCTGCCGAACACGATGAACAGGTCCACCGTGCGGCACTCGAACGTGCCATACAGGCCGTCGCCCGCCTTGAAGGCAAAGCTGCCAGCTTCGTGGCCGTGGCCTGTGCGGGCGCGCACCCAGCCTTTGCTGGAGATGACGACCGTGACCGGCTCGTCCACCACCTTGATCTCGGCCACGGCCTTTTTCTCGGCCTGGATCAGCGTGCGGCGCGGGTCGGCAAAGGTCTTGGCATCGGCCTCGATCTCTTTGACCATCAGGCGCTTCAGGCTGGCCGGGTTGCCCAGGATGTCTTCCAGCTTGCCCTGCTCTTCGCGCAGTTCTTTGAGATCCTGTTCGATCTTGATGGCTTCCAGCCTGGCCAGCTGGCGCAGACGAATTTCAAGTATGTCTTCGGCCTGGCGGTCGCTGAGTTTGAAGGCTTGAATCAGCGCGGGCTTGGGCTCGTCGCTGTGGCGGATGATGCGGATCACCTCGTCGATGTTCAGCAGCACGAGCTGCCTGCCCTCCAAGATGTGGATGCGGTCGAGCACCTTGTTCAGGCGGTGCTGCGTGCGACGCACGATGGTGCTCTGACGGAACTCGATCCACTCGCTCAACATGAGCCGCAAGCTCTTCTGCGTCGGCCGCCCGTCCAGGCCGATCATCGTCAGGTTGATCGGCGACGAACTTTCCAGGCTGGTGTGGGCCAGCAACGCGGTGATGAGTTCCTGCTGCTCGATGCGGCTGCTCTTGGGCTCGAACACCAGGCGCACCGCCGCGTCTTTGCTCGACTCGTCGCGCACCACGTCCAGCACCATCAGCATGCTGGCTTTGAGCTGCGTCTGGTCCTGGCTCAGCGCCTTCTTGCCGGCCTTGACCTTGGGGTTGGTGATCTCTTCAATCTCTTCCAGCACACGCTGGCTGCTCACGCCGGGCGGCAGCTCGTTCACCACGAGTTGCCACTGGCCACGCGCGAGGTCTTCGATCTTCCAGCGCGCGCGCACCTTGAGGCTGCCGCGGCCCGTGCGGTAGGCGTCGGCGATGTCGCCCACCGGGCTGATGATCTGGCCGCCGCCGGGGTAGTCGGGGCCGGGAATGATGGCGAAGAGTTCTTCGTCACTAAGCTTGGGCGTCTTCACCAGCGCCACACAGGCGTCGGCCACTTCGCGCAGGTTGTGGCTCGGTATCTCGGTGGCCAGGCCCACGGCAATGCCCGAGGCGCCGTTGAGCAGGTTGAACGGCAGGCGCGCGGGCAGCTGCTTGGGTTCTTCGAACGAGCCGTCGTAGGTGGGGATGAAGTCCACCGTGCCCTGGTCGATCTCGTCGAGCAGCAGGCCGGTGATCTTGGCCAGGCGCGCTTCGGTGTAGCGCATGGCCGCGGCGCCGTCGCCGTCGCGGCTGCCGAAGTTGCCCTGGCCGTCGATCAGCGGGTAACGTTGGCTGAAGTCCTGCGCCATGCGCACCAGCGCGTCGTAGGCCGCGCTGTCACCGTGCGGGTGGTACTTGCCCAGCACGTCACCCACAACGCGCGCGCTCTTGACCGGCTTGGCGGCCGTGTTGCCGCTGTAGCCCAGACCCATGCGGTCCATGGCGTAGAGGATGCGGCGCTGCACCGGCTTCTGGCCGTCGCACACGTCGGGCAGGGCACGGCCCTTGACGACAGAGAGGGCGTATTCGAGGTAGGCGCGTTGTGCGTAGGTGGCGAGGTTGTCTTCGCCGGGCTCAACGGGTTCGGCCGGCGCGAGGTCGGTATTCAAGATGTCCATGGGAATTCGGTGGGGTACAGATCAGAGCGAGGCCACGGGCAGGCTGCGAGGCTGCATGGCAGCGGGTGACAGGGCGGCCGCTCGCCCCTCGCTCACCGCACGGGGCGGCAGCAGGTTCTGGTGAAGTTGGGTGACCTTGCGCACGTAGTCGCGGGTCTCGGGGTAGTTGGGCACTTTGCGGCCTGCGCGCAACACAGCGCCCTCGCCGGCGTTGTAGGCCGCGATGGCCAGCTCCAGCTCACCGTTGAAGTACTTCAGCAGCCAGGCCAGGTAGCGGGCGCCGGCCTGCACGTTGGTGCGCGGATCGGTCAGGCGTTCTTCCAGCGTCTGGTTGACCTTGGGCCGCACGCCGAAGCGCTGCGCCGTGTCGGGCATGAGCTGCATCAGGCCGATCGCGCCCTTGGGGCTGACCGCGCGGGTGTTGAAGCCGGACTCGGTGGCGATCACGGCCTGGAGCAATTCGAACTCCAGCCCGTGGGCGTTGGCGGCTTCGCGGATCAGGTGGCGAACGGCCTTGAAATCGGGGGACACATCAAAGCGCGCACCCAAGCTGGGCGGCGCATTGACGGCGCTGGGCACCCGGCTGGAGGACGAACCCGCCGAGGCCTTGGCGCCCCGGTAGAACAACTCGTAGCGGCGGTCGACCTGATGGTCAGCGAAGTGCGACATGCCCTTGCGGTCCACAAAGCCCCAGATTTCGGCGCGAGCGGGCGCGGCCGCGAGCAGCAGCCCGGCCGCGACCCACGCGGCGAACAGGCGAAGCACGCTGCGCATCACACGTCCACCTCCACCGAGTCACCGTGCAGCTCCATGAGCTCGCGGCGCGAGGCCGCTTCGCCCTTTCCCATGAGCTTGGTGATCAGCGCCTCCGTGGCCGCAAAGTCCATCGCGCCCAGGGTCACCTGCATCAGGCGGCGGGTGTCGGGGTTGAGCGTGGTGTCCCAGAGCTGTTCGGCGTTCATTTCACCCAGCCCCTTGAAGCGGCTGATCGGGCACTTCTCGCGCGACACACCATCTTTCTCGGCTTTGTCCAGGATGGCTTGCAGCTCGCCGTCGTCCAGCGCGTACTGCTTGAGCGCCGGCTTCTTGCCACGCGCGGGCACGTCCACCCGGAACAGCGGCGGGCGCGCCACGTACACGTGGCCGGCCTCGATGAGCTTGGGGAAGTGGCGGAAGAACAGCGTGAGCAGCAGCACCTGGATGTGCGAGCCGTCCACATCAGCATCCGACAGGATGCAGACCTTGCCGTAGCGCAGACCGCTCATGTCGGGCGTGTCCAGCGGGCCGTGCGGATCGACACCAATGGCGACCGAGATGTCGTGGATTTCGGTGTTGGCGAACAGGCGGTCGCGCTCCACCTCCCAGGTGTTGAGCACCTTGCCGCGCAGCGGCAGCACGGCCTGGCTTTCTTTGTCGCGGCCCATCTTGGCGCTGCCGCCGGCCGAGTCACCCTCGACCAGGAACACCTCGTTGTGGGCCAGGTCGCGGCTTTCGCAGTCGGTCAGCTTGCCGGGCAACACGGCCACGCCCGAGCCTTTGCGCTTCTCGACCTTCTGGCCGGCCTTCTGGCGAAACTGCGCCGCCTTGATGGCGAGTTCGGCGAGTTTTTTGCCGTAGTCCACGTGCTGGTTGAGCCAGAGCTCCAGCGCAGGGCGCACGAAGCCGCCGACCAGGCGCACCGCGTCGCGCGAGTTCAGGCGCTCCTTGATCTGTCCCTGGAACTGCGGGTCCAGCACCTTGGCACTGAGCACGTAGCTGGCACGGGCGAACACGTCTTCGGGCAGCAGCTTCACGCCCTTGGGCAACAGCGCGTGCATCTCTATGAAGGCCTTGACCGCCTGGAACAGGCCGTCGCGCAAGCCGCTGTCGTGCGTGCCACCGGCGCTGGTGGGGATCAGGTTCACGTAGCTCTCGCGCACCGGCTGGCCGTCTTCGGTGAAGGCCACGCACCACGAGGCGCCTTCACCGTCGGCGAAGTTGTCGTCTTTCGCGTCGGCAAAACCTTCGCCTTCAAACAGCGGGATCACCGGGTCGCCATGCAGCGTCTGCGCCAAGTAGTCGCGCAGACCGGCCTTGTAAAGCCAGACCTGGGTGTCCTTGGTCTTCTCGTTCACCAGCGTGACCTGCACGCCCGGCATCAGCACCGCCTTGCTGCGCAGCAGGTGCGTCAGCTCGGCCATGGGCAGCACGGCGGATTCGAAGTATTTGCCGTCGGGCCAGGCGCGCACGGTGGTGCCCTGCTTGCGGTCGCCCTCGCCCTTGGGCGCGATCACCAGTTGTTCGATCACGTCACCGGCCGAGAACGCGAGCCTGGCCACCTGGCCTTCGCGGTAGCTGGTCACTTCCAGCCGGGTGGACAGCGCGTTGGTCACGCTCACGCCCACGCCGTGCAGGCCGCCCGAGAAGCTGTAGGCGCCACCCGAGCCTTTGTCGAACTTGCCACCCGCGTGCAGCCGGGTGAACACCAGCTCGACCACCGGGGCCTTTTCTTCCGGATGCAGGCCGAACGGGATGCCGCGGCCATCGTCCTCCACGCTGACCGAGCTGTCGGTGTGCAGCGTCACTTTGATCTTTTTGCCATGACCGGCCAGGGCCTCGTCGGCCGCGTTGTCCAGCACTTCCTGGATGATGTGCAGCGGGTTGTCGGTCCGGGTGTACATGCCCGGGCGCTGTTTGACCGGCTCCAGACCCTTGAGGACGCGGATCGAACCTTCGGAGTATTCGTTGGGAGATTGGGTTGCCATGGGGGCGGATTGTAAGCATCCCCACTCAAACCACTGGATGCAAATACAGAGAAAACACCCGCCATCTCCACCCATTCGCGCTGGACATCAATCGCCAGCGCCGATTTCATCGACTTGAATTGAAGGCGACAGGCGCGTTCTCCGGGGATTCGCTACATTTTCGGGATGTCCTCCCATTCGGCCACCGCGCCAACCGCCCGCCTCTCCACGCTCCAGGTGCTCGCCTGCGGCGCCGCCATCGTCACGCTCTCCATGGGCGTGCGCCACGGCTTCGGCCTCTGGCTGCAGCCCATCACCCAGGACCAGGGCTGGACGCGAGAAAACTTCGCGTTCGCGCTGGCGATTCAAAACCTCTCATGGGGCCTGTTCGGTATCTTCGCCGGCATGGCGGCCGACCGCTTTGGCGCCTTCCGTGTGCTGCTGCTGGGCGCCGTGTTGTACGCACTGGGGCTGACCGGCATGGCGCTGTCGCCCACACCGCTCACGTTCGCTCTCACCGCTGGCGTGCTGATCGGCGCGGCGCAGGCCGGCACCACCTACGCCGTGATCTACGGCGTGATCGGCCGACAGATCCCGGCCGAGAAACGCTCCTGGGCCATGGGCGTGGCGGCAGCGGCGGGTTCGTTCGGTCAATTCCTGATGGTGCCCATCGAGGGCTGGCTGATCAGCGGGTTCGGCTGGCAGCAGGCGCTGCTGATCCTCGGTGGCGCGGTGTTGTTGATCATGCCGCTGGCGCTGTTCCTGCGCGAACCGGGTTTTGTGGGTGGCGTGGCGCCTCCCCGGGAACAGACCATTCTTCAGGCCGCGCGCGAAGCCTTCAAATACCGCAGCTTCCAGTTGCTGATGGCCGGCTACTTTGTCTGCGGCTTCCAGGTGGTGTTCATCGGCGTGCACATGCCGAGCTACCTCAAAGACAACGGCCTGTCGCCCCAGGTGGCGAGCTACGCGCTGGCGCTGATCGGCTTGTTCAACGTGCTGGGCACCTACGCGGCGGGCGTGCTGGGGCAGCGTTTTCCCAAGCGCCACATCCTGTCATTCATCTACCTGGCCCGCGCCGTGGCGATCAGCGCCTTCCTGATCGTGCCGCTCTCGCCCGCCAGCGTGTACGTGTTCGCGGCCGTCATGGGCGTGCTCTGGCTGTCCACCATTCCGCCGACCAACGCGGTGGTGGCGCAGATTTTTGGTGTAGCGCATTTGTCGATGCTCGGCGGCTTCGTGTTCTTCAGTCACCAGATCGGCAGCTTCCTGGGCGTGTGGCTGGGCGGCTACCTGTACGACCAGACCGGCAGCTACGACATCGTCTGGTACATCTCGATCGCGCTGGGCGTGTTCGCCGCGCTGATCAACCTGCCGGTGCGCGAGGCGCCCATCACCCGCGGTCCGCAGCGCGTGGGAGCCGCAGCGTGAAGCCCTTGGTAGTGAAGGCGCTGATGTGGACCGGGGTGGCGCTCGCGCTGCTGGGCACACTCTCGCTCTACAACCGGCCTGATTTCCTGGTGAATCTGGCCGACCAGCTCTGGAGCTGTTTCTGATGTACGGCACGGAAGCTCCCTCGGCCTGGGTCAGGCGATGGTCGCACCTCGTGCCTAGCGGCGGTACCGTGCTCGACGTGGCCTGCGGCCACGGCCGGCACCTGCGCTGGTTCGCCGGGCTCGGTCATCCGGTGACGGGTGTGGACCGCTCGCCCGAAGCCATCACCGCCGTGGCGGAGCTGGGTTGCGCCGTCGAAGCCGACATCGAAAACGGCCCCTGGCCGTTCGCGGGCGAGACCTTCGACGCGGTGGTGGTGACCAACTACCTCTGGCGTCCTCTGCTGCTGCAGATCGTCGCCAGCGTGGCCGATGGCGGCGTCCTGATCTGCGAGACCTTTGCAGCCGGCAACGAGACCGTGGGCAAGCCCTCGCGGCCTGACTTTTTGTTACACCACGGTGAGCTGCTGCGGGTCTGCGCCGACCTGCATGTCGTAGCGTATGAAGACGGCTTCTGTGACGCCCCTGAGCGCTTTGTCCAACGCATCGTGGCGGTGCGAAAACCCCCATCCACCGCCACCCTGCCCCCGCGCTTTGCGCTGGATGCCGCTGGGTAGAATGCGGGATTCGCGCGCGTGCCGCCCGGGTCCTTTTTCCTTCGCTGCCGTGACACGGCGCCCCCTGTACCGAGACAGAGAACATGAAACCCATCACCGGCAGCATCGTTGCCCTCGTCACCCCCTTCCTTCCCGACGGCAGCGTGGACTATCCCACCCTGCGCAAACTCATCGACTGGCACATCGCAGAAGGCACCGACTGCATTGGCGTGGTCGGCACCACGGGCGAGTCGCCCACGGTGTCGGTTGAGGAGCACTGCGAGATCATCCGCGTTTCGGTCGAACAGGCAGCCAAGCGCGTGCCCATCATGGCCGGCTGCGGTGCCAACTCAACGGCCGAAGCCATCGAGCTCGCCAAGTTCGCCCGACAGGTCGGCGCCGACTGCCAGCTGCAGGTCGTGCCCTACTACAACAAGCCCACTCAAGAAGGTCAGTACCAGCACTTCAAGGCGATCGCCGAAGCCACCGGCGACCTGCCCATCGTGCTGTACAACGTGCCCGGTCGCAGCGTGGCCGACATGTCGGTGGAGACCGCCCTGCGCCTGGCCACCGTGCCCGGCATCGTCGGCATCAAAGAAGCCACCGGCAACATCGAACGCGCGCAGTGGCTGATCCGCGAAGCGCCCAAAGGCTTTGCCATCTACTCTGGTGACGATCCGACCGCCGTGGCGCTGATGCTGTGTGGCGGTCAGGGCAACATCAGCGTGACGGCCAACATCGCGCCGCGCCTGATGCACGAGCTGTGCATGGCCGCCATCGCTGGCGACACCCGCAAGGCCATGGACATTCAGTTCCGCCTGATGCCGGTGCACAAGAACCTGTTCGTCGAAGCCAACCCGATCCCGCTGAAATGGGCCATGGCCCGCATGGGCCTGTGCGCCGAAACCATGCGCCTGCCGCTCACGCCCATGACCCGTTCGCTGGAACCCTTGGTCGAGGCTGCGCTCAAAGACAGCGGCCTGATCGACTGAGCCGCAGCCCATTCCTCCTGACGCCACCGAGCCCCCCATGCACACACTCCACCCCATGTCATGTTCTTCCCCCAGCCCTTGGCGCGCCCCTCGAGACCGCCTCGGGGTGGTGGCTCTGGCCGCCGTGCTGGCCACGGGCTGTTCCGTGCTGCAGGAAGACAAGATCGACTACAAAAGCGCGCGCCAGGGCAACACACTCGACGTGCCTCCCGATCTGACCCAGCTCAGCCGTGACGCTCGTTACCAGGTGCCCGGCTCGGTCGTGACGGCGAGTGGTTATCAGGCCGCGCAGCCCGTCACGGGTGCAGGTGCCAGCGACACGGCAGCGAACAAAGTGGGTGACGTGCGCATCGAGCGCGCGGGCAACCTGCGCTGGCTGGTCATCGACCGCCCGGCAGACAAGGTCTGGACCCCGGTCAAAGACTTCTGGCAGGAAAACGGATTCGTTCTCACGCTGAACCAGGAGAACCTGGGCGTGATGGAAACCGACTGGGCCGAAAACCGCGCCAAGCTGCCGCAAGACGTGATCCGATCCACCATCGGCAAGGTCTTCGACAGCTTGTACTCGACCGGCGAGCGCGACAAGTTCCGCACCCGGCTGGAGCGCAACGCCGCCGGTGGTACCGAAATCTACATCAGCCACCGTGGCATGGTGGAGGTCTACACCGATTCCAAAAAGGACCAGACGATCTGGCAACCCCGCCCTGCCGACGTCGAGCTCGAAACGGAATTCCTGCGCCGTTTGATGATCAAGTTGGGTGTGAACGAGGCACAGGCGAAGGCCGTGGTGGCCGCAGCACCCACCCAGACGACCACACGTGTGACCACCGTCAACAACTTGCCCGTCTTGCAAATGGAAGACGACTTTGACCGTGCCTGGCGCCGTGTGGGGTTGTCGCTCGACCGCACCGGATTCACCGTGGAGGATCGTGACCGTACCCAGGGCATGTACTTCGTCCGCTACGTGCCCTTGGCCACCACCGATGGTCCCAAACCGGGCTTTTTCGGACGCTTGTTCGGCGGCGGTGAACCACAGGCCAAACCGGCGCAATACCGCATCACCGTGCGCAGCAGCGGCACGACCACCACGGTGTCGGTGCTCAACGCCCAAGGACAACCCGACGGTTCGGCCGATGCACAACGCATCGTGCAACTGCTGGCCAACGACATCAAGTAAACGACAGTGGACGGCCAGCTCGTCTGGCCGTCCACTTCACTTGCCCGAACCCATTCGGTTCCGGCAATAAAAAAGCCGCTGTCTTCACAGCGGCTTTTTTCATGTTCGGGCCGAAGCCCGGAACCCGTATTACTGGGCGGGCTTGGCAGCGGCCTTGGCGGCTTCAGCAGCCTTGTCAGCGGCTTCTTTGGCTGCGTCGGTAGCGGTGACTGCGGCGTCCTTGGCAGCAGTGGCGGCGGCGTCAGCAGCACCAGCGGCGGCAGCACCAGCAGCGGCGCCAGCAGCAGCACCGGCGTTGGCAGCAGCGGCGCCAGCATCCTTGGCGGCGTCGACAGCGGCGCCAGCAGCGTCCTTGGCGGCTTCAACGGCGGGGGCCACTTCAGCAGCAGGAGCGGCAACAGGTGCTTCTTCCTTTTTGCCGCAAGCGGTCAGGGCGATGGCGGCGAGCAGGGAGGCGAGCAGAACGGTCTTTTTCATGGTGATTCCTCAAATGGATGAACAAAAATGATCTTGAATCAACCATAAAAAAACCCGAATCCGTGATCCGGGCTTGGTTGACCCTGCTGCGCGAGCGTTTGGATTGCACCCTGCAGACTGGGTCAGAATCATACCTTTGAATCAACCATAAGTATTTACCCTCGCCCATTTTTTTCTTTTGTTGACAGAGTAAGTTCAAAAAAAACAATCTGTCACACGAAAGACTACAAACCCAATGTGGTGGCCGCGAACGACGGGCTTCCTTGTTGCCAGCACGCCTGCAAGCGTTCATGCAACTGCGTTCGGCGCTCGGGTTCAGTGCTGGCCACCAATGTGCAACGGTCGATGTCGAGACGCTCCATGGTCCAGCCGGGTGACCAAATCGCGCTGGGCACGTCGCCCCCCGACAACCCACGGCACGCATGGGCTTCAACCAGATGGGCCCAGGTGGTCCGCCATTGCACCAGACGTGGATGCGTCTCGCGCAGGCATCCGAAGTCCCGCGCCATGAACCGGATGTGGCGGCCACGACCGGCCCAGGCTTGAAGTGAGTCCACCACGGCACGTTCGCCCAACGGCCAGTCGGCGAAATCGGGGTCGCTGAGCACGATGTGCCCCCACCGCTCGCGCGCGGCACAGGCCAGGGCCTGGCGCACCAAGTCGACAAACACCTGCCGCCCCTGCAGCCGCCCCACGGGCAAGGCAACCGGTTCATTCACACCATGTTCGGGTTCCATCGCATCGGTCCTTGTGGTTTCAAGCCCCAGATTGGGGGTGCAACCACCCCGCCTCAAACCAGTCTTGCAGCAGCGAGCGTGCGCCTTCGCTGGCGCGCTGAACCTGCACATGTCCCAGTCGCCGCTGATCGGCCAGCGTGTGCATCAGGCGCGCGTCGGCCCCATCCGCCCGGAAACTCTCGCCATTGATGAAGATGTGTTTGTCGTCATACATCATGCGGGTGCGCCGGTCCAGCGTCAAAGCTGAGGGAGTCCATGCGCCTTGCGGCTCTTCAAACCACACACGGGGCTTGGGCTCGGTCATCACCTCGCCCAGCGCGCAGGCCAACGAGGCCCGGTCGGCCAGCAAGCGCTGGAGCCCGTCGGCGGCGAAGGCCTCCAGCGAGGCGGGCATGGCCGCTGGCGTTGCGGTGGCCAGTTGATCGGGATCACGGTACAGCGTGGGATCGTCGTACTCGTCGGCCATGCGCTGCAGCAACTCTCCAGCCAGTCCACCGCGCTGCGGCACACGAAACCCGGCCGAATAGGTCATGCAGTCGTCACCCACGGCGATGCCGTCGTGGGCCCAGCGTGGGGGCAGATACAGCATGTCGCCAGGGTTGAGCAGATGCTCCTCCTCCGGCTGGAAATGGCTGAGGATCTTCAGCGGCACGCCCTGCTCCAATGACAGGTCTTTCTGCCGACCGATGCGCCAAAGACGCTGACCACTGGCCTGGAGCAGGAACACGTCGTAGCTGTCGAAATGCGGACCCACACCACCGCCATCACTGGCCCACGAGATCATCAGGTCGTCCAGCCGTGCGTCTGGCACAAAGCGAAAGCGCTGCAGCAGCTCATGCGCAGCGTTCACATGCAGGTCCACGCCCTGCACCAGCAGCGACCAGCGGGGTTGCTTCAGCGGGGGAAAGGCCCTCGGACCGAACGGCCCGTGCTTGAGTGCCCAGCCCTTGGGCTTGTGCACGATCAGTCGCGACTCCACCGCTTCGTCTGCGGCCATCGCGAACAGCTGCTGACGGCTGAGCAGCGGATGAAAGTCAGGAAAGGCGTTGCGGATCAGCAGAGGCTTTTTTTGCCAATGGCGGCGCATGAACTGCGCTTGCGACAGACCTCCGAGCATCTGTCTGGGTTGGTCGATCGAAGGGGTGACGGTACTGGAAAGGGTGGCTTGGGTCATGGGACAATTGTCTGATGAAAATCACCGAACAATGCGTCGTGGCACTGACCTGGACGCTCAAAGACACCCTGGGCGAAGAACTCGACACACTGGATGAACCGGTCGAGTTTCTGGTCGGCGGCAGCGACCTGCTGGCCAGCATTGAAAGGGGTCTGCAAGGATATGAGGCCGGCGACACCCTGGAACTTCAAATCGAGCCCCAGGACGCCTTTGGCGACTACGACGATCGCCTGCTCTTCCTCGAGCCCCGCCACCTGTTCCCCGAGAACATCGAAGAAGGCATGGGTTTCGAAGGTCTGCCAGAGGGCTGCAATGCCAGCGCCCCGCGCGACCGCCTTTACTTTGTGAGCGACATCTACCCGGACCACGTGGTCATGGACGGCAACCACCCGCTGGCGGGCATCGCCCTGCGCATCCAACTCAAGGTGCACGCGGTGCGCGAAGCGACCGTGAGCGAGATCGGCAAAGGCTCGCTGGGCACTGGCTTCTTCAGCATGCAGGTCGACGGCGACAACGGCACTGGCGAACCCGGCGTGGCCTCTCCCACCCTGCACTGACGCCAGACGGAACCCTCTTCAGAAACAACAAAGGCTGCTCACGCAGCCTTTGTCTTTTGCCATGCCGGTTCAACAACAGCTCAGCCGCGCCCTGTAGATCCGTACCCGCCAGCACCGCGCTCGCTGGCCGCAGCGAAATCGTCCACCACATTGAAGCGCGCCTGCGCCACCGGCACGATCACCATTTGCGCAATGCGCTCCATGGGCTCGATGGTGAAAGCCACGTCGCTGCGGTTCCAGGCGCTCACCATGAGCTGGCCCTGGTAGTCGCTGTCGATCAGCCCCACCAGGTTGCCCAGCACGATGCCGTGTTTGTGGCCCAGGCCGGAACGCGGCAGGATCATGGCGGCGTAGCCCGGGTCGGCCAGGTGGATGGCCAGACCCGTTGGCACCAGCTGCCAGGCGTTGGGTGCCAGGGTCAACGGAGCGTCCAGGCAGGCACGCAGGTCCAGTCCGGCGCTGCCGCTGGTGGCGTAGGCAGGGAGCTGGCCCGCCATGCGGGGGTCCAGCACTTTGACGTCGATCTGCATCTACTCGGCCTTCTTGACGGCTTCTTCCAGCGCTTTGGCCGGATCAATTTCCGCTTCCGCCTCGGGCACCGGCATGCCGTCCTTGGACTCGCCTTCGGGGGCTGTTGCGCCCTCGGCCGCCGGATCGGCGTCCTGTTGCAGGTCTTGCATGTTGTTGAGCATGTCGGTCACCGACGCGTCGTCCACCACCGTGGCTTTTTCCAGACTGCCGGTCACCAAGCCCGGGTTGAGCACCACCACGGCCACCATGATCAGCTGCAGGATGATGAAGGCGATCGAGCCTTTGTAGATCTGGGCCGTGGTCACCGCCGGGATGCGCTGCTTGGTCACGTGGTCGGTGTAGTCGCTGCGGGCAGCCACGCTGCGCAGGTAGAACAGCGCGAAACCGAACGGCGGCGTGAGGAACGAGGTCTGCAGGTTCATGGCGATGATGATGCCGAACCAGATCAGGTCGATGCCCATCTTCTCGGCCACCGGTGCCAGCAACGGGATCACGATGAACGCGATTTCGAAGAAGTCGATGAACATGCCGAGCACGAACACCAGAATGTTCACCACGATCAGGAAGCCCATCTGGCCGCCCGGCAGCTTGGCGAACAAGTGCTCGACCCAGAAGTGGCCGTCGGCCGCGTTGAAGGTGAAGCTGAAGGCCGTGGAGCCGATCAGGATGAACAGCACAAAGATCGCCAGCTTGGTGGTGTTCTCCAGCGCTTGCATCAGCAGGCTCCAGCTCAACCGTTTGCGCGACCCGGCCATGATCAGCGCGCCGAGTGCACCCATGGCACCGCCTTCGGTGGGGGTGGCAATCCCGAGGAAAATCGTGCCCAGCACCAGGAAGATGAGCACCAGCGGGGGGATCAACACAAAGGTCACCTGACCGGCCAGGCGCGACAGCAGGCCCAGTTTGAACAGGCTGTTGACGATGGCCAGCGCCAGTGCCAGGAACGACGCCACGGTGAGCGACATGATCACGATCTCATCGCCCGGCGCGTCGATCTCCCGCCCGATCATCGGGTTGATGATGGACTGGTGCACCTGCGACCAGGCGAAGCCCGCGACACCACAGATCAGCAACAAGATCAGCAGCGAGCGGTGGCCGCTGCTGCCGTTGGGTTCGTTGTACACGCGCGCCTCGGCCGGCAACGCAGGCACCCAGGCGGGTTTGACGATGGCCACGCCCGCGATGAACAACAGGTACAGGCCCACCAACATCAGACCAGGCAGCAAACCGCCCGAATACATGTCACCCACCGAACGACCGAGCTGGTCGGCCAGCACGATCAGCACCAGCGACGGCGGTATCGCTTGTGCCAGGGTGCCAGAAGCGGTGATGGTGCCGGTGGCGATGGTGCGGTTGTAGCCGTAGCGCAGCATGATGGGCAGCGAGATCAGGCCCATGGAAATCACAGCAGCGGCGACCACACCCGTGGTGGCGGCCAGCAGCGCGCCCACCAGGATCACGGCCACAGCCAGGCCACCGCGCACCGGGCCAAACACCTGGGCCACCGTGGCCAGCAGGTCTTCGGCCATGCGGCTGCGCTCCAGGATGATGCCCATGAGGGTGAAGAACGGAATGGCCAGCAACGTGTCGTTCTGCATGATGCCAAACACCCGCAACGGCAGCGCCTGGAACAGGTTGGACGGGAAGAGCCCGATCTCCATCCCGATAAAGCCGAAGAACAGGCCGGTGGCCGAGAGGGCGAACGCCACCGGAAAACCCGACAGCAGGAACACCAGCAGGCCGCCGAACATCAGCGGCACAAAATTGGCGGTGAGGAATTCGACCATGATCAGTTCGCTCCCTTGAGTTGTTGTTCTTGTTTGAGGCGCTCCTGCTCTTCTTCTTCCAGCAGCTGCTGGGCCAGAAGTTCTTCGTCGCTCGGACCTTCATGGGCCAGCACGTCGGGACCATTGCCCGTCAGGAATGCGAAGCGCTTGATCAGCTCGCTGATGCCCTGCGCAAACAGCAGTGCGAAACCCAGTGGAATCAGGCCATACACCGGCCAGCGGATCAGACCACCGGAGTTGGACGACATTTCGCCCGTGGTCCAGGCGCGTTCAAAAAGTGGGTATCCCAGCGTACCAACGACATAGCACAGGGGAAACAGGAACACCAGGATGCCGAACACGTCCACCCAGTTGCGCCCCCGGGCGCTGAACTTGGACGATACGAAGTCGATGCGCACATGGGCGTTGCGCAAGAACGCGAAACCCGCGCCCAGCATGAACACCGCCGCAAACAGGTACCACTGGATTTCCAGCAGACCGTTGGAGCTGGTGTTGAAGATTTTGCGCACGATGGCGTTGCCGGCGCTGATGAGGGTGGCGGCCAGGATCAGCCACATCGCCAGCTTGCCGATGAGCTCGCTGACAGCGTCAATCAGACGCGAAACACTTAACAAGAACTTCATGGAATACCCCGCACGGAAGTGCATGTTCAGCGACAGGCCAGTCTGTCGTCTGTTGAAAACCCTCCCCGGGTCAGGAAGCCCTGACCGGAGGGATTTGCGGCCGGTGGCCACAAGCTTGCCCGAGCGAAAAACCCCGCCGTGGCGGGGCTTTTCACCGGACACCGGGAGCGAATTACAGCTTGGCCGACTGCATGTAGCGGTCGAACTGCGCTTCAGTGAAGCGGAACCAGAGGTTCTGGTCTTTGCGGAAGGCCGAGTAGTCGTCGTAGACCTTTTTCCACTTCGGATTTTTGGCGCTCAGATCGGCGTAGAGGGCCATGGATTGCTTGAAAGCCTCGTCCATCACCACCTTGGGGAACGGCAGCACCTTCACGCCAGACGCCACCAGCTGCTTGAGCGCCGTTGGGTTGCGGCCGTCGTACTTGGCCTGCATGTCCACGTGAGCATAGGAAGCGGCCGCTTCAACGATGGCCTGGTATTCCTTGGGCAAGGCGTTGAAGGCCTTGTTGTTGACGTACAGCGTGAGCTGAGGGCCGCCTTCCCACCAGCCAGGGTAGTAGTAGTTCTTGGCGACTTTGTTGAAACCCAGTTTCTGATCGTCGTACGGACCCACCCACTCGGTCGCGTCGATGGTGCCTTTTTCCAGCGCCTGGTAGATCTCGCCACCGGGGATGTTCTGCGGCACACCACCCATGGCGGTGAACACCTTGCCAGCGAAGCCGCCGATGCGCATCTTCATGCCCTTGATGTCGGCAAGACTCTTGATTTCCTTGCGGTACCAGCCGCCCATCTGAGCACCGGTGTTGCCCATGGGGAAGTTGACGATGTTGTAGGCGCTGTAAAACTCGCGCATCAGCTTCAAGCCGTTGCCTTCGAACATCCAGGCCGTCATCTGGCGGCTGTTGAGGCCGAAAGGAATGGCGCAATCCAGGGCGAAGGTGTCGTCCTTGCCGAAGAAGTAGTAAGGCGCGGTGTGAGCACACTCCACGGTGCCTTCCTGCACGCCGTCGACCACGCCGAAAGCGGGCATGAGCTCACCACCGGCATGCACAGAAACGGTGAATTTACCGCCGGTCATCTCGTTGACCTTCTGGGCAAACGCCTCAGCACCACCGTAAATGGTGTCCAGCGCCTTGGGGAAGCTGGAGGCCAGACGCCAGCGAATGGCGGCCTGCGCGTGAACAGCGGGTGCAGCTCCTGCGGCCAGCACGCCGGCAATGCCTGCGTGCTTGATAAGGGAACGACGATCCATATTGAATGACTCCGTGGTTGGTGTTTCACTCCCGCCCGTCAAGGGTCGGGGACTTGCATCAGTCCGCGCCATTGTAGGAAGGCGACACCCCCCACTGCTGGGGGTTTTCCCTCGAAAAACCCCCATTCGACCCCGGTCGTTCAGGCTTCTGCAAGCTTGGGAGCACCTCGCTGGAGATCGATCAAATTGGCTTCAATGATCGCGTGAAAATACCTCACGCCCCGACGAGCCGAACGGGCCAACACCGTCTCTGCCAGGCCCCGACAGATCTCAGGCAGCGGCCTTGAGCCCAGCCCCCAGGACATCGGCGAATCGCGCACGGATGGAACGCTCCATGCCGGCCGCGTCCAGGCCCTCTGCCGCCATCAGACGAACCGGGTCGCCGTGTTCGGTGAATACGTCTGACAGGCCCAGTTGAAGCACGGGCATGTTGATCCCCTCGGCCTGCAGGGCCTCCAGCACGGCGCTGCCGGCTCCGCCCATCACACAACCCTCTTCCACCGTCACCAGCGCCTGGTGGGTGTGGGCCATCTCGCGCAACAGATCCAGATCGAGCGGCTTGGCCCAGCGCATGTTGGCCACGCTGGCGTCGAGTTGTTCGGCCACGGACAGCGCGGGATGCAGCAGTGTGCCGAACGCCAGGATCGCCACACCGCGCCCACGGCGGCGAACCTCGCCTTTTCCGTAGGGAAGCCCGTCAAGGCTCGCCGGCACAGTGGCACCCACGCCCGAACCACGCGGATAACGCACGGCCACAGGATGGTTCTGCGCATGGGCCGTGGACAGCAGCTGGCGTGTCTCGGCCTCATCGGACGGGCAGGCGATCGCCATGTTGGGGATGCAGCGCAGGTAGGCGATGTCGTAGGCACCTGCGTGGGTGGCACCGTCGGCGCCCACCAGCCCGGCGCGGTCGAGCGCAAACACCATCGGCAGGTTTTGCAAGGCCACGTCGTGGATCAGCTGGTCGTAGGCCCGTTGCAGGAAGGTGGAGTAGATCGCCACCACCGGCTTCATGCCCTCGCAGGCCAGGCCAGCAGCGAACGTGACGGCGTGTTGCTCGGCAATGCCCACATCGAAATAGCGCCCGGGAAACCGCTGGTGAAACTCCACCATGCCCGAGCCCTCCCGCATGGCGGGCGTGATGCCCACCAGCAGCGGATCGGCGGCGGCCATGTCACACAACCACTGGCCGAAGACTTGCGTGAAGGTCGGCTTGGGCGCGGTGGCCGGCTTGACCAACCCCACCGCCGGATCGAACTTGCCCGGGCCGTGGTAGGCCACCGGGTCGGCCTCGGCCAGCTTGTAGCCCTGCCCCTTCTTGGTCACCACGTGCAGGAACTGCGGCCCGCTGTTGTGGTCCAGCAGGTGGCGGATGTTTTCCAGCGTCGGGATCAACGAATCCAGATCGTGGCCATCAATGGGGCCCACGTAATTGAAGCCGAACTTCTCGAACAACGTGGCTGGCACCACCATGCCCTTGGCGTGTTCTTCCAGGCGCTTGGCCAGCTCGAACAGCGGCGGCGCGCCCTTGAGCACCGACTTGCCCACGTTTTTGGCGGCGGCGTAGAACTGACCGCTCATGAGCTGGGCCAGGTAGCGGTTGAGCGCGCCCACCGGCGGCGAGATCGACATGTCGTTGTCGTTGAGCACCACAAGCAGCCGCCCCTCGGCCACGCCCGCGTTGTTCAGCGCCTCGAACGCCATGCCGGCGGTCATGGCGCCATCGCCGATGATGGCCACCGAATGGCGGCTCTCGCCCTTTATCTTGGCCGCCATGGCCATGCCCAGCGCCGCCGAGATGCTGGTGGACGAGTGGGCGGTGCCGAAAGTGTCGTACTCGCTTTCGTCGCGGCGCGGGAAGCCGCTGATGCCGCCGAGCTGGCGCAAGGTGTCCATGCGGTCGCGGCGACCGGTCAGGATCTTGTGTGGGTAGGTCTGGTGGCCCACGTCCCAGACCAGGCGGTCTTCGGGCGTGTTGAACACATAGTGCAGCGCCACCGTCAGCTCCACGGTCCCGAGATTGGAACTCAGGTGGCCACCGGTGCGCGAGACGCTCTGGAGCACGTGGTCGCGCAACTCGTCGGCCAAGGGACGCAGTTGCGTGCGGGAGAGCCGGCGAAGATCGGCCGGCGAATCGATGGAGGCCAACAGGTTGCTCATGGCGATCGGGGTGGTCATTGCGGCAAGTTACGGGTTCAGCTGGCGCGGCGGCCAACCCAGTCGGCCAGGGCGTGAAGGGTGTCGGTGTGTGCCAGGCCACTGCGGTGCAGCGCAGCATGTGCCTGGTCGAGCAACTCGTCGGCGTAGGCTTGCGCCTTCTGCAGCCCCATCAGGGACACGAACGTGGGCTTGTCGTTGGCGGCATCCTTGCCCGCCGTCTTGCCCAGGGTGGTGGAGTCGGTGGTGACGTCGAGGATGTCGTCCACCACCTGGAATGCCAGCCCGAGGCAGGCGCCGTAAGCCGACAGCTCACGGCTCACGTCGGCATGCACATGGGCGGTGGCCACGCCCATCATCACGCTGGCCTGCAACAGGGCCCCGGTCTTGAGCCGGTGCATGGCCTCCAGCGCAGCCTGGTCAAGCGAGAGGCCCACACTGGCCAGATCCACCGCCTGGCCACCGGCCATGCCGGTCGCGCCGGCCGCCAGGGCCAGTTGGCGACACAACGAAGCCGACAAGGCGGGCTGCATCGAACCATCGTCAGGCACCAGCAACTCAAAGGCCAGCGCCTGGAGCGCGTCGCCAGCCAACAAGGCCTGCGCCTCGCCAAACTGCACGTGCACCGTGGGTTTGCCACGGCGCAACACGTCGTTGTCCATGCAGGGCATGTCGTCGTGCACCAACGAGTAGGCGTGGATGAGCTCGACCGCGCAGGCCGCGCGCAGGGCGGCAGCGCGGTCGCCCTGCACCGCCTCGCCAGCGGCCAGCACCAGCAACGGTCGGAGACGCTTGCCACCATCGAGCACGGCGTAGCGCATGGCCAGCCCCAGGCCAGCGGGGGCATCGGCGGCGACCCACGACGATAGCGCCTGCTCCACACGGTCTTGCTGGGCGGCGCGCCAACCCACAAACCCGCTCATGCGGCGTCCCAGGGTTTGGCTTCGCCGTTTTCGAGCACCTTGATCTGGTTTTCCACCGCATCCAGCCGGGCACGGCAAAAAGCAAGCAACTCGGCGCCCCGCTGGTAGCGGGTCAGCAGCTGGTCCAGGGGCAGTTGCCCGGCATCGAGCTGCGCCACCAATTGCTCCAGCTCCTCCAGAGCGGCCTCGTAGCTGGCGGCCGCTTCGGTCGTCGCGGCCGTCCGGCTGGCAGCGCGAGGGGGTTTGGCAGTGGGTGTGGTGGTCATGCAAAAGGTCGAAAGGGGCCACGGGGGCGGCCCGTCAAACGGCCGCGACACAGCCGCAGCGACGGCAGATTTTATCCCCCGCGTTCCGGCCCCGTCGCAGAGGAGGCATTCGTCACACCCCCGGGGTACAATCCGCGCTCTTTTTTTCATCACTCAACTGACGGGCCGCCAACGCCCGGAGGGACGCAGCACTTCCACCCTTCCCGCGCCGATCGTTCACTCGCTACGCGCTTCACCCTGCCCCTTCATAGGGGGAGTCTTTAGGTCAAGACCTTCATGTCTGATTTGAGTCTTCAACTCCAGCAGGCCGAAAGCCAACTTCCGGTTTCCAGCTATTTCGACGAGGCGCTGTTCCAGCAGGAACTGGCAACGATCTTCCAGCGAGGGCCCCGCTACGTGGGGCACGCCAACGCCGTGCCCGAACCCGGCGACTACTACGCACTCCCCCACGAAGGCGAAGGCCGGGTCCTGGTGCGCACCGCCAACGGCGTGGAACTGGTTTCCAACGTCTGCCGTCACCGCCAGGCCGTCATGCTCAAAGGCCGGGGCAACCTGGGCCAGACCCAGAGTGGGCATTCGGGCGGCCACATCGTCTGCCCGCTGCACCGTTGGACCTACAGCGGCGGCCAGAACACCGGCAATCCCATCGGCTCCCTGCTCGGCGCTCCGCATTTCGCTCAAGACCCTTGCCTGGATCTGAAACGCTACCCGCTGCGCGAATGGAACGGCCTGCTGTTCGAGGACAACGGCCGCGACATCGAGGCCGACCTCGCCGGCATGGGCCCGCGCGCGGCACTCAACTTCGACGGCATGGTGCTCGACCACGTGGAGCTGCACACCTGCAACTACAACTGGAAGACCTTCATCGAGGTCTATCTGGAGGACTACCACGTGGTCCCGTTCCACCCGGGTCTGGGCGGCTTCGTCACCTGCGACGACCTGCGCTGGGAATTCAAGCCTGAGTACTCGGTACAGACCGTGGGCGCACAGAACCTGCTGGGCAAGGCCGGCAGCCCGGTCTACCAGCGCTGGCACCAGCAGCTGATGCAGTACCGCAACGGCGCGGCGCCCGACCACGGCGCGATCTGGCTCACCTACTACCCGCACATCATGGTGGAGTGGTACCCGCACGTGCTCACCGTCTCGACGCTGCACCCGATCAGCGTCCACCAGACCCTGAACCGGGTGGAGTTCTTCTACCCCGAGGACATCGCCGCCTTCGAGCGCGGGTTCGTCGAAGCCCAGCGCGCGGCCTACATGGAGACCTGCATCGAGGACGACGAGATCGGCGAGCGCATGGACGCTGGGCGCAAAGCCCTGCTGGCGCGCGGCGACAACGAGGTCGGCCCGTACCAAAGCCCGATGGAAGACGGCATGCAGCACTTTCACGAGTGGTACAGGCGGATGCTCCCCCCCGCGCCGCCTGCAGCGTCACCCCCCCAGGGGGGCGTCACTGGCTGCCCGGCAAAGCCGGTTCCGCGGTGACTCTCGCACCAGACACCTCTCACGTGTCGTTCCATCTGAAACTGCAGCACGTCCAGCGCGGCGTGCCTTCGTCCAAGGCCACTGCGGAACCGGCTTTGCCGGGCAGCCAGTGGCGCCCCCTGGGGGGTGACGCCGCAGGCGGTGCAGGGGACTTCTGATATGGCGTGGATGCTGCTCGCCTCGCTGTTCTTCGCGACCATGGGGGTCTGCATCAAGTTGGCCTCGGTGCATTTCAACAGCTTCGAGATCGTCGCCTACCGGGGCATGGTGGGCGTGATCTTCCTGTATGGCTTCACCCGCGCGCGCGGCATCTCGCTGCGCACCACGGTACCGATGATGCACCTCTGGCGCAGCCTGGTCGGCACCATTTCGCTGACCGCCTGGTTCTATGCCATCGCCGTGCTGCCCCTGGCCACGGCCATGACGCTCAATTACATGAGCAGCGTCTGGATCGCCACCTTCCTGCTCGGCGGCGCGCTGCTGACGCAGGGCCGCGATGCCCCGCTGCGGCAGCAGGGCCCGCTGTTCATGGCCGTGCTGGCGGGCTTTGCCGGTGTCGCCATGATGCTCCGGCCGAGTCTGAACCCGGACCAGGTGCTGGGCGCGCTGGTGGGGCTGCTGTCGGGCATCTTCGCGGCCTTTGCCTACCTGCAGGTGACGGCGCTCAGCCGCGCGGGCGAGCCCGAGAGCCGCACGGTGTTTTATTTCTCCATCGGCGCGGTGCTGGCGGGTTTGTTGGGCATGGTGTTTGTCGGCGCCACGCCCTGGACCTGGCCGGCCGCGCTGTGGCTGCTGCCCATCGGGCTGCTGGCGCTGGGCGGCCAGCTGTGCATGACACGCGCCTATTCGCGCGGCGCGACCCTGGTGGTGGCCAACCTGCAGTACTCGGGCATCGTGTTCGCCGGCATCTACAGCCTGGTGATTTTCGGCGACCAGTTGCCGTTGATGGGCTGGCTGGGCATGGCGCTGATCATCGCGAGCGGCATCACCGCCACGGTGTTGCGCGCCCGCGCGATTCCCAACTCGCCGGCCGAAGAGCATTGAATCTGTGCCTGCCTTCACACCGTCGGCCTGCGAGTAGTCCTTTGGTGTGATCGCCACCACGGCCGGACAGACTGAGAATGGCGATATGTACAGCACCCTCATCTCCGCCACCGCCCTCCAACAGTTGATGACCAGCGGCCAGCCCTTGCTGGTGCTGGACTGCAGCTTCGACCTCACGAACCCAGGCGCCGGCCGGCAACAGTTCGAGGCTCAGCACATTCCGGGCGCCGTGTACGTTCACCTCGACGAACACCTGAGCGACAAAACCGGCGCCGACCGTGCCAGCGGAGGCCGCCACCCCCTGCCCTCGCGCGAGACCTTCGCGGCCCGGCTCCAGGCGCTGGGCCTGTCCAATGGCCAGCAGGCCGTGGTCATGGAGCGGCAAGGCGCCAACCACTGCGGCCGACTGTGGTGGATGCTCAAGTGGTGTGGGCACGAAGCGGTGGCGGTGCTCGACGGCGGTCTGGCCGCGTGGCAGGCCGCCGGTGGGACGCTGGCCAGCGGACCCTCGTCTGCGGTGGCCTCGTCGAGCTTCGAGTTGAAGCCCTCCCTGGTGACCATGTTCGGCGCAAAGGACATCGTCCGGCGGCTGGGGCATCCCGACTTGACCGTGATCGACGCCCGCGCGGCGGCACGGTTTCGAGGCGAGGTGGAGCCGCTGGACCCCGTGGCGGGCCACATCCCCGGAGCGCTCAACCGCCCTTTTGCTGACAACATGGCGCCCGACGGCCGCTTCAAGCCCGCCGCCGAGCTCCGCGCCGACTTCGAGCGTGTGCTGGCGGGCCGCGATCCGGCCACGGTGGTGCACCAGTGCGGCAGCGGCGTGAGCGCCATTCCCAACCTACTGGCCATGGAAATCGCCGGCCTCGGCCGGACCGCGCTGTTCCCTGGCAGCTGGAGCGAGTGGTGCAACACGCCGGGGTTGCCCTGCGCGAAGGATCAAGTTCCGGCCGCATGAGTCGACATTGAAGAACCTCCGCAATGGTTTTCTTCATCCCACCTGCACCCCTTGGCAAGGCTGACACACCGCTCACCCCGTGACCACACCCTCGCCGCCCCTCGCTGCAGACACTGAAGCAGTCACCATCAAGGCGATGCATCAATCGATCGCCTTGCTCATCGGCGTGTCCGCCACCGTGCTCACACCATTGATGTACCTGAGCAGCAGAAGCGTGTGGGAAACCGGCGTCACAGCGCTGATCGCTTCGGTGGGCTGGATCAGCCTGTGGATGATGCGCAGCGGCCGCATGTCCATCACCCACACGGCCTATTTCATGGTGTTCGGCGTGATGACAGCCGCTGGCCTGGAGATGATGATCTTCGGCTCGGTGCGCGCCGGGGGAGGCTTTGTGGTCGTGGCCTCGGTGGTCGGCGCGGGCGTCTTCCTGGGGAAAAAGGCGCTCATCGGGTCGGTGGTGTACGGCATCGCCATGTTGGGCTCAATCACCCTGGCCGAGCGGCACGGTCTGCTGGTCAAACCCAACTACAACACGGGCTCCACGGTGTGGCTCACCCACTCCACCGTGCTGGTGGTGGTGGCCATGCTCGTTTTCTACAGTCGCTCCCGCGCGCAAAAAGCCTACCAACAGATGGCCGACGAACTGGCGCTGCGCAAACGCACCGAGCAGGAACGTGACCGCAGCATGGAGCGTTTTGGCCGCATCTTCCACGCCAACCCCAGCCCCATGGTTGCCCTGTCGGGCCGCAATGGTTTGATTCTGGACGTCAACCCCGCCTTTGAACGCTGTTATGGCTACACCAGTGACCAGGCCCTGGGTCGCGATGACACCTTTCTCTGGGGTGAGCCCGCACAACGCGAGGTGTTTCTCCAGCAACTGATCAACCACCGTCAGGTGCTTCAGTTCCAGTGCAAGGGCCTGCGTTCGGACGGTAGCCGGTTCGACGCCATGGTGTCCAGCGAAATGGGCAACGACCCACAAGACAAGCTGATCATCACCACCATCGCCGACGTGAGCGCCCAGACCGCGTCGATGGAACTGTTGAGACGTTCCGAAGAGCGCTTTGCCAAAGCCTTCAACCTCAGTCCGCTGAAGATGACCATCACCCGGCTGAGCGATGGCAGCTTCGTCGAGGTGAATCAGGCGCGAGATCCCGAGCTGGGTCTGAACAGAAATGAGCTCCTGGGAAAAACCACACTGGAAACTGGTGGATGGCTGAGCCAGGCAGAGCGCCAGACCTTCATCGAGCGCATTCAACGGGATGGCCATGTCAGTGCCTACGAAACCCAGATGCGACACACCGATGGACAGCTGATCGACGCCAAGATATGGGCAGAGCGGATTGAACTGGATGGTGAAGACTGCGTCCTGTCCTGCTTCGTCAACACCACGGAAGAGAAGCGCCGGGAAGCCCAGTTGATGGCGCTCACCCGCGGCATGGCAGGCCCCAGCGGCGACGCGCTGTTTCAGGTGCTCACGATGCACATGGCGCAGGCCATTGGTGCCGACATGGTCACCGTGTGCGAACTGCGCGAGAACCGTCAAGTGCGCACCCTGGCGGTCTGGAAAGACGGCACCGCCAGCCACAATTTCACCTTCGGTCTGGACGGTGCTCCATGTGGCGTGGCACTGGATCAGTCGCAGCTCTGCGTGTTCGAGAGCCAGCTCACACAAAGCTTTCCGCAAGACCAGCTACTGGTCGCCGAAGGTTTGCAGGCTTATGTGGGCCAGTCGCTGCGAGACGAAGACGGTACGCCCGTGGGCCTGCTCAACGCGTTCTGGCGACAGCCGATTGAGCTGCCCAACGACACCCGCGCGTTGATCGCCATCTTTGCCAGCCGGGCCAACGCCGAGCTGATCCGGCTGCGGCGCGACCGCGAAATCCAGCGCCTCAACTCATCGCTGGAGCAAAGGGTTCGCGAACGAACCGCCGAGCTGCAAAAGCTCAATGCCGAACTGGACTCCTTCGCCTACTCGGTGTCGCACGACCTGAAGTCACCCTTGCGCGCCATCGACGGATTCACCCGATTGCTGGGCGAAGAAGTGGCCGACCGCCTGCGCCCCGATGAACGCGCCCTGCTCGACCGCGTGCTCGGCGCCACGCAACGCATGAGCCTGCTGATTGCCGACCTGCTCGCACTGGCGCGCGTCAGCCAGGGCACGCTGTCTCGCGTCGAGACCGACCTGAGCGCCCTGGCCGAACAGGTGATGTTGACCGAGCAGACGAGACAGCCCGAACGGCGTCTGCGCTGGCACATCACGCCAGGCATGGTCTGCCACTGCGACGCGCGCCTGGCCTTCATCGCGCTGGAGAATCTGCTCGGCAACGCGGTGAAATACACCCGCGATCAAGCCGATCCGCTGATCGAGTTCCGGCAGCTGTCCGGCGACAGCCATGCACCCGGCACCTTCTTTGTCCGGGACAACGGCGTGGGCTTCAACATGCAGTACGCCGACAAGCTTTTCAAACCCTTCCAGCGCCTGCACCTGCCCCGCCAGTTCGAAGGCACCGGCATCGGTCTGGCCACGGTGCGTCGCATTGTCGAGCGGCATGGCGGCAGCATCAGCGGCGAATCCGCCCCTGGCCAAGGCGCGGTGTTCCACTTCACGCTGACGGCGGGATCCGGGCCGGTGAGCGCGCCCTTGCCTCCCCCTGCGGCGACCGTGTAGCCACCGCCCCATGGACAACTCCATCCTCACCGACGACCCACTGGCCCCGGGACAGACGGGCGTGATCGAACGTCACCAGCAGCAGGCCGTGCGCGCGTTGCTGCTGACCCTGTGCGTGGCCGCGCCCTCGATCGCGACCGCCGTGTTCCTGCGCGACGGCGCGACCCGGGTGGTCGTGGTGATCGCGCTGCTCTCCGTCGTGCTCTGGGCGCTGTGGCTGCCGTTTCGCCACGGCCAGATACGGCTGGTGACCTACGCGTTGATTGGCAGCATGCTGCTGGGCACCACACTGGCCACGGCGCTCGACGGCAGCGTGCGCAGCAGCGCGGTGATCGCCATGATGGCGACCGTGGTGCTGGCCGGCAGCTTCCTGCCCCGCCAGGGCATGATCGCCGTGGGTGTTTACTGCACCCTCGTGCTGGGCCTCTTCAACTGGCTGGAGCAGCGCGGCATCTTCGTGCCCGCCGGCATGCGCATGGGCTGGGCGGTCTGGCTGGTGCACACCTCGGTGATCGCCACCATTCTGGTGAGCGTGTTTTTCGGGCGCCACCGCCTCATGAAGGCCTACCACCGCCTGGCGGACAGCCTGAACCAGACCCTGGAGACCGAAGCCGATCTGCGCGCCAGCGAAGAACGTTTCAGGGCCCTTTTCCGTGGCAACCCCGCCGCCTGCCTGGTGCAGTCGCTCAACACCCGCATGGTGGTGGACGTCAATGATGCGTATGCCGACATGAGCGGCTTCAGCCGCCAGGAAATGCTCGGCAAGCCCCCGCCCACCCTCTGGGCCAAGCCCGCCGATGACAAGACCTTCCGCGCGGCACTCAAGGCCCATGGCCGTGTGCGCGGCATGCGAACCCTGGGACGGCGGCGCGATGCCAGCCTGTTCGAAGCCCTGATGTACGCCGAGGTGGTGCAGAACGGGCCCGAGCGCCTGCTCTTCGTGATGGTGATCGACATCAGCGTGGAGGAACGGGCGCGCCAAGCCCTGCAGAAATCGGAGGAGCGGTTCTCCAAGGCGTTCAACTTCAGCCCGCTGGGCATGAGCATCACGCGGATGTCCGACGGCCGCTTCATGGAAACCAACGCCGCCAACGAGCGGGTGCTGGGCTACAGCCAAGCCGACTGCGCGGGCAAGACCTCGCTGGAGATCGGCGCCTGGCTCAGCCCGGCCGACCGCGACGACTACACCCGGCAGCTGCGTCAGGACGGCCAGCTGCTGGGCTATGAAACCCGCATGCGCAACAAACAGGGCGAGGAGGTGGATGTCCGGATGTGGGCCGAATCCATCGAGCTCGATGGCGAGGCCTGCGCGCTGACCTTCACGATCAACGTGGCCGAAGAAAAGCGCCAGCGGGCCTTGCTGATGAACGTGGCCCAGGGCGTCTCGTCGGCCACCGGTGAAGCCTTCTTCCTCTCGCTGGCGGAGCGCCTGGCCCGGGCCGTCGGGGCCCATGGGGTCGTGATCGGCGAACTCAGCGCCGACCACCAGCAACTCGACACCCTCGCCCTGCTGTGCGACGGCGAGCTGCGGCCCCACCGGACGCTGAGCCTTGACCAGACCACCTACGCGCGCATCCTGCCGCACCAGGACCTGCTGGTGGAAGACATCCGCACGGCCTCCCAGCGCCTGGACACCCCGCCCTTCGACCCGGACCGGGTACAGGCCCTGGCCGGCATGGTCCTGCGCGACCCAGACGGCACCGCCATCGGCCTGCTGGTCGCCACCTGGGGCCACCGGCAAGCCACCGATGCAGACACCCGCGCCCTGCTCACCATCTTTGCCAGCCGCTGCAACGCCGAGCTGGTGCGCCTTCGGCGCGACCGCGAGATCCAGAAGCTGCAGGACACCCTGGAGCAGCGCGTGGCGGCACGCACCGAACAGCTGCAGTACCTCAACCGAGAGCTCGACGCCTTCGCCTACACGGTCTCGCACGACCTGAAGTCGCCGCTGCGCTCCATCGACGGCTTCATGCACCTGCTGCAGGAACAGATGGCCGACCGCCTGACCCCGGACGACGAAGACCTGCTGCAGCGCGTGGCGGGCTCGGTGGCGCGCATGAACCGCCTCATCACCGACCTGCTGGCACTGGCGCGCGTGAGCCAGAGCACCTTGCAACGCACCTCGGTCAACCTGAGCCAACTCGCGCAGGACGTGCTGCGCCAGGAGTGCCACCGCGACCCGGCGCGCGAGGTCGAGGTGGTGATTGCGCCGGGCATGATGGCCGATTGCGACCCCCGCATGGCGCAGATCGTGCTGGAAAACCTGCTCGGCAACGCCTGGAAGTACACCCGCCAGGAGACTCACCCTCGCATCGAGCTGTCACAGATCAGCGCCCCGCCCGGCGAAGCACCGACGTTTTGTGTGCGCGACAACGGCGCCGGGTTCGAGATGGCGCATTCCGACCGCCTGTTTCAGCCGTTCACCCGGCTGCACTCGCCCCTGCAATTTGAGGGCACCGGCATCGGCTTGGCCACGGTGCGCCGCATCATCGAACGCCACGGTGGCCACATCTGCGGCGAAGGCGCGGTGGGCAAGGGAGCGAGCTTCTGGTTTTCTTTTGGTCGTCCAACAGTCGACTGAACGAAGCCCAACCAAGGGCACCGCCGGGCCGGCTTTGCCGGACGGCCAGTGCCGCCCCTTGAGGGGGTCGCGCGAAGCGCGGCAGGGGTGTTTCTAATGCGCCAGACCGCTCACCACGGTCACCAGTCCAATGCCCACCAGCAGCCAGGCGATCTGCGCGGCCGTCTCGCGCAAGCCCAACCGCCTCTGCAGTTGCGGAATCAGGTCGGCCAGTGCCACATAGACAAAACTGCTGGACGCCGCCACCAGGAAGTACGGCAGAAAGTCTTCCAGCTGCGCCACCAGAAAGTAGCCCACCAGCCCGCCCAGCGCCGTCACCGTGCCCGCGAGCGAGACCTTCACCAGGGCGGCGCGGTGCGTGCCCGAGGTCTGGCGCAGCACCACCAGGTCGCCCATGTGGTGCGGCACTTCATGGGCCAGCACCGCCAGCGCGGTGACCACACCGAGCCGCATGTCGGCCACAAAGGCCGACGCGATCAGGATGCCGTCGCCAAAGGCGTGCACGCTGTCGCCTGCGAGCACCGCCCAGCCACCCGAGCGCGGTTCAGCGTGGCCTGAGGCGTGCGCGTGCCCCGAATGCGCGGCGTGTGCATGAGCGTGTGCATGGGCATGACCGTGGTCGTGACCGTGCGCGGCGGCAGGGGCATCACCCTGGTGGTGCTCATGGCCGTGGTGCCAGAGCTCGGCCTTGTCGAGCAGAAAAAAGAACACCAGCCCCGCCAGCAACATGGCAAACAGCTCTTGCGCGCTGGCCTGGCTCTCGAAGGCCTCGGGCAGCAGGTGCATGAAGGCCGTGGCCAGCAAGGCGCCGGCCGCGAGGCTCAGCATGTGCTGGGTGAAGCGCGCCAGCATGGCAAAGCTCAGCAATGCGGCCAGCCAGACGCTGCCCACGCCGGCCGCCACGGTTCCGATCAAGATCGCCAACAGGATCATTCTTGTTCCAAGGTACTCGTCAAGGGCCCCTTGACGGGTACCCCGCGCCCGTCAAAGGGGCAGAAAAAAGGGCCGCTTTCGCGGCCCTGCGTGGCATACCGTGCGGCCCGTTCAGGCCACGCCGTGCTGCTTGAACCAGGCCGTCGCCCGCTTCCAGCCGTCTTCGGCCGCCTCCTTGCGGAAGCTCGGTCGGTAGTCGGCGTGAAAGGCGTGCGGCGCATCCGGGTACACCACAAAGCTCGAGGCCTTGGCCGCCGCATTGCCGCCAGCCAAAACGCCCTTCATCTTATCAATCGTGTCAAGGGGGATGCCGGTGTCGGCCGCGCCATACAGGCCCAGCACCGGCCCGCTCAGCTTGGCCGCCACGTCCACCGGGTGCTTCGGGTTCAGCTCGCTGGCCTGGCCCACCAGGCGGCCGTACCAGGCCACGCCCGCCTTCACGTTGGGGTTGTGCGCGGCATAGAGCCACACCTGGCGCCCGCCCCAGCAAAAGCCGGTCACGCCCAGCTTGCTGGTGTCGCCGCCGTTGGCCGCGGCCCATTTCACCGTGGCGTCCAGATCGGCCATCACCTGCGCGTCGGGCACCTTGGAAATCACCTCGGACATCAGCTTGGCCATCTCGCCATAGCTCTGCGCGTCGCCCTGACGCACGAACAGCTCGGGCGCGATAGCCAGGTAGCCCGCTTTCGCGAAGCGACGCGCCGTGTCGGCGATGTACTCGTGCACACCAAAAATCTCCGAGAGCACCAACACCACCGGCAGCCCGGTCTTGCCCGCGGGCGCCGCGCGGTAGGCCGGCATCTTGAAACCGTTCACATCGATCATCACTTCGCCCGCCGTCAGCCCATCGGCCGGCGTCTTGATGGCCGTCTGCGCCATGATGGGCATCGCCGCAGCGGCGTAACCCACACCCAGCGCGGCCTTGAGGGCCGTGCGGCGCGAGGGCTGGTTGTTCACATCACTGGCGTCCAGCAAGGCCTGGCTGTCGGTGATCAGATCGGTATTGAACAAGGAAATCTCCTGGTTGAAGTGGGACAAAGAAGCCGTCGAAGTTGCGAATGGCGGCATGGTCGGCATCACGGTTCGGGCATTTTTGATTCGCCAACGCCCGCAGAATTTCAGGTTGGCGACCCACGCCGCACCGCGGCTCCAATGGCCGCGCAACCAGCCATGAGACCAGCCAACAGGGAGGCGTCATGAACCAGGCCGAGCCCATTCTGCAGTTTCTCGGATGCCTGGGCGGCGTGTGGGGGCTGAGCCTGCTGACCGTCTGCGACGCGGCCAACCCCCCGCCCAAACCGCACCGCCTGCTCGACGCGGCGCGAAGAGAGTGCGCGTGACCTCGCAGTCGGGCGACGTGCATGTGGTGGGGCGGCCCCAGGGAAGATCGAATCAAACCGCACCAGCCTGCCGCACCGAACCCGAAGGTGGTGCTGTCGGCGAAAACAGGGTCCGGACACCTCCGACGCACTCGATCCAAGGTCACGCAACGTCAGGTCGGATGTCTGGGCAACCACGGCACGCCCAGTTGCTCACTGGCTCCCGACGTCAATCGAGTATCGGGTTCACTGCGGCCTGGAAACGAGCAGCTCGAATTCGCCAAGATCCGTGAAGACGGCGTCGCCGTTGTTGGCTGTGACGTTGAGTCGGTAGTAACGATAGAGGCTGGGATTCGCGATCACGTAGGTCTTCAACTCGAAGCGTCGGGCAAAGGCCTGGTTGCTTTGCGTGTCGAGCGTTGTCCAGGTGGCGCCGTCGCTGGAGCCCTGGAATTGCCAGTCCTTCGGATCGCGAGGGACCTGGCCGCTGGCGCTGCGGATGGCATAGCGCTGGACGCGCTCCGTGTGACCGAGGTCATACCGCAGCCAGCCGGTCGTGCCCTTGTAGAACCATCCCGTCCCCCGTGTTCCGGTCGAAGGCCCTCATGGCGCCGCTCGTGCTCCCGCTGTCGTTTGCGATGCCGCCGGTGGCGACGTTCACCCTCTAACGCGGTGTGGCGCTGTCCACGGGAGAACTACCGCTCGTTCCAGTGGCGTTGGTCGCCGTGACGGTGTAGTAGTAGGTGGTGCCATTGGTCACTGACGTGTCCGTGTAGCTACTGCCCTTGACGCCCGATGCGATCGTCTCGGAGGGACCACCGCTGAAGGTGGAGCGGTGAACGGTGTAGCTGGTGGCACCGAAGGACGCCTGCCAGCGCAGCGGCACGGCACCATCGCCCGGCGAGGCCAGCAGCATGGCGGGCGCTGCGGGGATGACGATCGGCGCACCACCGTCGCCGCCGGTGATCTGGACATTGCTGAAGACGCTGTTGTTTAGCTTGCTTGTGACCGACGTGGTCACCAATCCGACATAGATGGTGTCCGGAACCGGCGCGTTGATGCGGCCAACATTGGTGGCTGCCCAATTGGTGCCATCGGGAGAAATGTAGCCGGTGATGATGTTCCCGATGCGCTCGAGCTTCACCCAGTTAATGGGCCCAGAGCTCCCATTGGTTAATGCCTTGTTTGCGTAGTTCGAGCTGCCATACACCGCCAGTTTCGTCATGTTCTGTAAGGCTTGACCGTTGCTATTGATCGCCATCCAGGCGCGCGGAGCGCCTGACTCCAGGCTTGTGCGCATCATCACGCCCGCCATTGCGGACGGATGGGTGTTCTCGACCGACTCGACTTTCGCGATGATGGTGCTGTTGCCGGTGAGGGCCTTGTAGGCGAAGTGGGAGCTGTCGAGTGCGTCCCAGATACCCCAGCCTGACCCGGCCACGTTCCATTTTCCGGCGGCGTATGTGGCCGCGCCGGCTTGGCTGGGACCCCCGATGTCAGCACTGCTGAACCCCGAGGTGATCGAGGTGGCCGAAGGAATGGGCAGCGGCGGCGGGGGCGTCGCCTTCGAGGTGTCGGACTCCTTGAGGAACAAGAAGGCGGTGCCGCCCACGGACGTCCCAAGGCGCCTCTGAGCGATGAAGGGTGCCTGGATACCTTTGCGCAGGACGTAGGCGCCATAGAGCTGAGTGAGCGCCACGCTCCCGCGATTGGCGCCGTCCCAGCCGCGATTGGTGACGTCAGAGGTGTAGTAGCGATCGGTGGTGCCGAAAGGAAGGGCTGTCGTGGGGACGAACTCGTTCACCCTCGCCCAATACTCACCCGCCGCCAGCAGGCGGTTGTCAAAGTCGGAATAAATGTCGATGCCTTGGCTCCAGAGCGCCTCGGCCAGCATGGTCAGTGACGCGAGCTGCCCATGGGCGTGCCCCTGGTCGCGAAGGTAATCGCCGAGCATGCCGATGTCATTGGAATTTCGCAACCCGATATGGGCGAGCGTGCGCGTCTGATAGACAACCTTGTCCAGCAACTCAGCGTCGTCGTTGTAGATCGCCATCAGCCCCAACGCGACGAGGGACAGTGAGCCCTTATTGGCTGCGCCGAACATGCTTTCGCCATAGGGATTCGCTGCCGGAATCAGGACGTTCTTGAAGTACGTCTTGACGGTCGCCGTGTCTGCCTCCGTCCAGCCCGGGTAGGTGCTGCGCAGGATTTCCGCACCGCCCACGAACGCGGCAGCGTAGTCGCCCAGATCCAGCATGGACTCGCGACCTGAAAACTCAACGTGGGTGGTGGCCCACCTAAGCAGCAGCCACTTTGCAGTCTTCGCGTATCGCTCGTTCTGAGTGAAATACCACATCAGTGCTTGGTCCGAGATCGCGGCCATGTCGCTGCGCCAAGCATTGAGATTCTCGTCGGGGGCGCGGCTCACCTTCGCGAACGGGCCACCACGCCCTGCGTAGGTGATCCTGGCGTTGGGACGGTTGGCCAGATTATTGAACCCAGACTTCCACGGCTCCCTGCCCTGATCGACGTTCGCCTTGAGCGTCTGGAGATCCGAGAGGGTGAGCCCAACGCCTGGGTGTTTGATAACGCGGGCCTCGGGGGGGTCCTCGGGAGTGGTTTGGGTGGAAAGCACGTGGTAGCCAATGCCTTCGTAGCTGTAGACATCGCTCAGATTGGCACGGATGTAGGCCTTCTCAGCCTCGTCGGCGGTGTAGAAGTGAAACTCCTTGCTCGGCACATAGAACCGGTAGAGCGGTACCAGGCCGGTACCAGCCACTTGGCTGGCGTGGTACTCCACTCCTTCGTATCTGTAGTGCGGCAAGGTGGCGGCTACGTTGGCACGCTCGGTCTCGCTGGCGGTGTAGAAGCGCGCCCCGTTTCGGACGTTGTAAAAGCGGTGCACCGGAGAGAGACCGGGCGAGGAAGAAGCGGCCACCGAGAAGGCCGGGCCCTCCAGAGTGAACGAGGAGTTGCCCACCCACTCGTCGCGTTCGGTGGTGCTGATGGTGTAGAGGTGAGCGCCGTTGCTGGCGTTGTAAAAGCGATAGGCCAAGGTGCCCACCAACGCAGCTTTGCGAGCGATGGCGCCCGAGGTGTAGGCCACCTTGGGGGCAATGCTGCCGGGTGGCAGGCTCTCCAAGGGCACCGAAGCGTCTGCCTGGAGTGCTTGGGACTCTGCTTCGGCCAAGGACTGTGCGTTCAACTGAGCGTTGGGCACTGCCACCGCCTCAGCCTCACTCTCGCCGATGGCCTTGTTGGGATCGTTTCCGCCGCAGCCTGCCAACAGCAGAACCAACATCAAAGCGAAGCTGGACTGCACCCAGCCGTGACGATGCTCTTTCACAAAATCCATGTTCATTTCTTCTTTTTGCCTTCAGAGCCATCTCGCACCCGTTGTGGGCGCACATCCAATAAATTGTGCAATCGTTTTCAGCCTCAGCCATTCAGGAGCAACAGAACCTGAAAAAAAAACGGGCGAGTCGTGAAAAAAATGACATATGCCAGAGATCGCTGTCGGCCGGATGGACAGTTGCATCGCACGGCTTCGAGACGGCTGACATTGTCAGTTGCGGGAATGCCGCCAGGTCCTCGCCCCGGTCGACCTCATCAACATCTGCCGGATGTGGGCACTGTGCGCGAAACGGACCAACATGCGCATTGCCCCAGCAGATTGGGTCGTCGCCTACGCGGCGTTCTCAGCAACGCTCAATGCGCCTGATCCCAGTTCGCACCCACCCCCACCTCCGCCAGCAGCGGCACCTTGAGTTCGGCCACACCCGCCATCAGGCGCGGGATTTCGGTCTTGAGCCAGTCCACTTCCGCCTCGGGCACTTCGAACACCAATTCGTCGTGCACCTGCATGATCATCTTGGTGCCGCGCTGCTGCTCGTCCAGCGCCTTTTGCACCGCCACCATGCTGAGCTTGATGAGGTCGGCCGCCGTGCCTTGCATGGGCGCGTTGATGGCCTGGCGCTCCAGACCGGCCAGGCGGGCGCCCTTTTCGTTCTGGATGCCGGGCAACACGAGGCGGCGGCCAAAAACCGTTTCCACATAACCCTGGGCCTTGGCCTGGGCGCGGGTGTCGTCCATGTACTGCTTGACGCCGGAGAAGCGCGCGAAGTAACGGTCGATGTAGGTCTTGGCGGCAGCGTTCTCGATGCCCAATGACTTGGCCAGGCCGAAGGTGCCCATGCCGTAGATGAGGCCGAAATTGATGGTCTTGGCGTAGCGGCGTTGTTCGCTGCTGACCTCGGCGGGCGTGATGCCGAACACCTCAGACGCGGTGGCGCGGTGCACGTCGATGCCGTCCTGAAAGGCCTTGAGCAGGGCCGCGTCGCCGCTGATGTGGGCCATGATGCGCAGTTCGATCTGCGAGTAGTCGGCGCTGGCGATCACGCTGCCGGCGGGCGCCACAAAGGCTTCGCGCACCTTACGGCCTTCTGCCGTGCGGATGGGGATGTTCTGCAGGTTGGGGTCGTTGCTGGAGAGGCGCCCGGTCACGGCCACGGCCTGCGCGTAGTGGGTGTGCACGCGGCCGGTGCGCGGCAGCGCGAGCTGGGCCAGCTTGTCGGTGTAGGTGCCCTTGAGTTTGGAGAGGCCGCGGTGCTCCAGGATCTTGGCGGGCAGTGGGTAGTCTTCAGCCAGTTTTTCCAGCACCTCTTCGTCGGTGCTGCGCGCGCCGGTGGCGGTTTTCTTGATGACCGGCAGGCCGAGCTTGTCGAAGAAGATTTCGCCGAGCTGTTTGGGGCTGCTCAGGTTGAAGGGCTGACCGGCGATTTCATACGCCTCCTGCTCCAACGCAAAGATGCGCGTGCCCAGCTCGTGGCTTTGTTTGGCGAGCGTGGGCGCGTCGATCAAGACGCCGTTGCGTTCGATGCGGTAGAGCGCTTCACTGCTGGCGATTTCGAGCTCGTAGATGAACCTGAGCTTGGCGTCGGCTTCGAGCTGGGGCCAGAGGGCGCGGTGCACGTCGAGCGTCTGGTCAGAGTCTTCGCACGAATATTCGGCCGCCTTGGCCACGTCAACCTGAGCGAACGGGATCTGGTGCGCGCCCTTGCCGCAGAGGTCTTCGTAGCTGATGCCGCTGCGGCCGAGGTGGCGCTCGGCCAGGCTGCTCAGGCCGTGGGGTTTATGCACTTCGAGCACATAGCTTTGCAGCATGGTGTCGTGCACATAGCCCTGCACCTCGATGCCGTGGTTGGCGAAGACGTGGCGGTCGTATTTGATGTGCTGGCCGAGCTTGTGCCTCAAAGGGTTTTCGAGCCAGGGCTTGAGTTGGGCGAGCACCTCGGCCAGCGGCAGTTGCTCGGGGGCGTCGGGGCCGGCGTGCATGAGCGGGATGTAGGCGGCCTCGCCGGGGGTCACGCTGAAGCTGATGCCGACGATCTGCGCCACCATTTCGTCGAGCGAGGTGGTTTCGGTGTCCACGGCCACGAGCTCGGCGGCTTCGACCTTGGCGAGCCAGGTGTTGAAGAGCTCCCAGGTGAGGATGGTGTCGTAGCCAGGGGTGCTGGAAGGTGTGGGCGCTTCGCTGGCCTCAGCGGTTTCGGCTTCGCTGAAGAGGTCGTTGGTGGGCTCGCCCCTCACCCCGGCCCTCTCCCCGGAGGGGCGAGGGAGTGTAGAGGGTAAAGACGGGGGCTCGCCGCCGCCCAGCGCCTTGGCCAGACCCTTGAAGCCGTAGGTTTCGTAGAAGGTCTTGAGCGGTTCGGTCTGGGGCTGGCCGATGCGGATGGCCTCCAGCGAGGGCATGTCGGGCACCCAGCCATTGAGGTCGCAGTCGGTCTTGATGGTCAGCAGCTGGCGGCCGGTGGGCAGCCAGTCGAGCGCCTTGCGCAGCCGCTCGCCCACGGCGCCCTTGATCTGGTCGGCCTGCGCCATGAGGGCGTCCACCGAGCCGTATTCCTGCAGCAGTTTCACGGCGGTCTTGGGGCCCACACCCTGCACGCCGGGCACGTTGTCCACCTGGTCGCCCACCAGCATCTGGTAGTCCAGCATCAGGCGGGCGGGCACGCCAAACTCGCTCTCCACCCCGGCCAGGTCGCGCACTTTTCCGCTCATGGTGTCGATGATGGTGATGTGCTGGTTCACCAGCTGGGCCAGGTCTTTGTCGCCGCTCGAGATGATCACGTTCATGCCCTGCTGCGAAGCGGCCACGGCCAGGGTGCCGATCACGTCGTCGGCTTCCACGCCGGGCACGTCGAGCACCGGCCAGCCCATGAAGCGCACCACCTCGTGGATCGGCGCGATCTGGCTGCGCAGGTCGTCGGGCATGGGGCTGCGCTGGGCCTTGTATTCGGGGTAGATCACGTCGCGAAAGGTGCCGCCTTTGGCGTCGAACACGCAGGCGCCGTAGGCAAAAGGGTGGTCCTTGAGCAGCTTCTGCATCATGTTGATCATGATGCGGATGGCGCCGGTCTTCTGCACCGTGCCATCGGGCAAGGTGGTGCTCATGGCTTCGCCGCCAGCGAAGAAGGCGCGGTAGAGGTAGCTGGAGCCGTCAACCAGCAACAGGCTCGGGGTGGGCGTTTTTTGTTCGGACATGGCGCAATTGTGGGGGAATCCAAATGCCAGGCGGCGCCCTGCGCCGGTGGCCCGTGCCTACAATGGGCGAATGCGACCACAGACCCCCTTCCCGCTCCGCCCGCTGCTGCTGGCCCTTGCTCTGGGCGCCGCCCTGCCCGCCCTGGCACAGACCGCCCCCACAGC
>NZ_MUNZ01000194.1 GCF_002001205.1 Hydrogenophaga sp. A37 | reverse complement strand
CCCCCGAACTGCTGATTGCCCAACTGACCCGTTGGCGCATCTGGATGTACGCCGCGCTCGCCTTGTTGCTGGGCGCTCTGCTGGTGCAGGCGGCGCACAAGGTGATGGTCGAGCTCAGCTACGGCGCCATCGTCGAGGCGGTGCGCGGCACGCCGCCGGCCACCTTGCTGCTGTCGGTGCTGGCCACGGCGCTGAGTTTTCTGGAGCTGACCTTTTACGACCGTTCCGCCCTGCAGTACGCGGGCGCCAAGCTGCCCTACCGCGTGGTCGCCGAAACCTCTTTCATCGCCTTTGCGCTGTCCAACACCATGGGGCTTGGCGTGCTCACGGGCGGCGCGGTGCGCATGCGCCTGTATGGCGCGGCGGGGTTGGAGGCGGGGATGATTTCCCGCGCCATCGCGTTCAACGCCATCGGTTTCACCATCGGCATCGTGGTGGTGGGCGCGGCCTCGCTGGTCTGGGGTGCCGGTGCCGTGGCGGCCATGGTGGGGCTGTCGCCCGGGCTGTTGAAGGCCCTGGGTGTGGCGGTGCTGCTGGCGGCGGCGGGGTTCGTCGGGGTGTGTCGCGGGGGCGGTGACGATCTGCGCGTGGCGGGCTGGTCGCTGCGCCTGCCCAGTGCATCGATCGCAGCCCAGCAACTGCTGATCTCGGCCGTGGACGTGGTGGCCGCCGCGGCCGCGCTGTGGGTGCTCCTGCCCGAGGGGGCGGTCAGCTTCCCGGCCTTTGTGGGCTTCTATTCGCTGGCCATCGCCCTGGGCGTGATCAGCCACGTGCCCGGTGGCCTGGGGGTGTTCGAGTCGGTGATGCTGCTGGCCCTGGGCCACCAGGTGCCCGCCCACCACCTGGTGAGCGCGCTGGTGCTGTATCGGGCCATCTATCACCTGTTGCCGCTGGTGCTGGCGCTGGGGTTGCTGGTGCTCTCCGAGCTGCAGCGCGGCGCCGCCACGCCGGTGGTGCGGGCGGCGGCCAGCCTGTCGCCGCTGCTGCTCTCGGCCTTCACCTTTGTGATTGGCGCGATGCTGCTGGTGTCGGGCGTGACGCCTGCGACCGGCGACGCGACCGTTTTGCTCGCCCAGCTGATGCCACTGCCCATCGTCGAAGCGGCGCACTTTCTGGGCAGCATCATCGGGCTGGCGTTGCTGTTCGTGGCCCGGGGCATGTTTCTGCGGCTTGATGCGTCGTGGTGGGTCGGCCTGATTCTGGCGCTGGTGAGCTTGGTGCTCTGCCTGCCCAAGGGCATTGCGGTGTCCGAGGCGGTGTTGCTCAGCGTGCTGACGGCGAGCCTGGCGCTGTCGCGCCGGCAGTTCAACCGCAAGGCGGCGCTGTTTTCGCAGGCCTTCACCGGTGGCTGGCTGGCCGCGGTGGCGGTGGTGGTGGCGGCCACCGGTGCCCTGTTGTTCTTCGTCTACCGCGATGTCGCCTACGTGGACCAGGTCTGGTGGCAGTTCGCGTTCGATGGCCACGCGCCGCGCTCGCTGCGGGCCATGGTGGCGGTGGCACTGGTGGCGTTCATCGTGGCACTGGTCCAGCTGCTGCGCCGGCCCCACCCGGCGCTCATTAAACCCAGTGCCGGCGCGCTCGATCAGGCGGCACGCATCGTGCGCTCGCAGGGGGTGGCGGGCGCGGGGCTGGTGATGATGGGCGACAAGAGCCTGATGGTGTCCGAGTCGCAGCGCGCCTTTGTCATGTTCGGGCGGCGCGGCCGTTCCTGGGTGGCCCTGTACGACCCGGTGGGGCCCGCCAGCGAGTGGCCCGAACTGGTGTGGCGCTTTGTCGAGCAGGCCCGCGAGTCCGGCGGGCGGGCGGCGTTTTACCAGGTCCGCCCTGAGGCGCTGCCGGTGTACCTCGATGCCGGCCTGCGCGTGTACAAGCTGGGCGAATGCGCCCTGGTGGACCTGCCCAGCTTCAGCCTGCAAGGCAAGGCACGCTCCAACCTGCGCCACGGCGTGGCGCGGGCGCAGCGCGAAGGCCTGAGTTTTGAGGTGCTGGCGCCTGGCGCGGTGGCGCCAGTGTTCGACGAACTGCAGGCGATTTCAGACGCCTGGCTGAACGACCACAACACCGCCGAGAAGGCCTTCTCACTCGGCGCGTTTCAGCGCGACTACGTGCTGGGGCAGCCGGTGGCGCTGGTGCGGCAAGCCGGCCGGGCGGTGGCGTTTGCCACCCTGATGTGCACCGACCAGAAAATCGAGGCCAGTGTGGACCTGATGCGCCAGCTGCCCGATGCGCCGCGCAGTTCGATGGATTTCCTGTTTGCGCAGGTGATCCTGCACTTCCAGGCCCAGGGTTTCCTGCGCTTCAACCTGGGCATGGTGCCGCTGTCGGGCATGGCCCAGCACCCGCTGGCGCCGAACTGGCAGCGCCTGGCGCGCCTGCTGTTCAACCACGGCGAAAACTTCTATAACTTCCAGGGTCTGCGCTCCTTCAAGGCGAAGTTCGACCCGGTCTGGGAGCCGCGTTACCTGACCGCGCCGGGCGGGCTGGCGCCTTTCATCATCCTCACCGACATCGCCGCCCTGATCGCGGGTGGCTTCCGACGGGTCATGTCCAAATGAACACCTTTGCCACTGCCTCGCTGGCGTTTGCGTGTGCGCTGAGCGCGCCGGCGCTGGCTCTAGCCCAGGCGCAGGAAAAAATCTCGCACGGCCGCTTCAAGGAGCTGTCGCTCTACCGCCCCAAGGGCGAGGTGAAGTCGTTCGCGATCCTGCTCTCGGGTGAAGCGGGCTGGACGCCTGCGATGGCCGCGATGGCCAAGCCGCTGGTGGAGCAGGGCGCGATGGTGGTGGGCGTGAACACGCCGCGACTGCTGGCCTTGCTGGAGAAAGATGGTGGCGACTGCGCGCTGCCGGACGGCGATTTCGAGAACCTCTCGCACTTCCTGCAGGGTTATGCGCGTCTGAAGGCTTATTACCCGCCGTTGCTGGTGGGGCAGGGCTCGGGCGCCAGCCTGGCCTATGCCCTGCTCGCCCAGGCACCCGAAGGTACTTTTGGCGGCACTTTGTCGGCGGGATTTTGCCCCGAGCTGGTGTTTTCCAAGCCCCTGTGCAAAGGGGATGGTGTTCATTTCAGGCAGAGTGCAGACAAGCGTGCGCTCACTTTATTGCCTGCTGGCAAACTGAGGGCACCATGGATCGCCCTGCAAGGCAGCGACGACAAGGTGTGCGAGGCGGGGACCGCCCAGGCCTTCGTGAACCAGGTGCCCGGGGCCGAGCTGGTGCCGCTGCCGGGGGCCATCGAACACGGTGTGCTGTCCGGCAAAGGCTCGCTACAGGCCTACCAGGCTGCCTACCGCCAGCTCACGGCGGGGGTGGTGATCAAGCCGCAAGGCGCCGGCAGCGACATCGCCGATCTGCCGCTGGTGGAGGTGCCGTCCAGCGTGCCGTCCGACGCTTTTGCGGTGCTGGTGTCGGGGGACGGCGGCTGGGCTGGCCTGGATAAAAAGGTCGCTGCCGTCATGGCCGCGCGCGGCGTGCCGGTGGTCGGGCTGGATTCGCTGCGCTATTTCTGGACACTGCGCACGCCGCAGGGGCTCGCCACCGACATGGACCGGGTGTTGCGGCATTACGCCGTGCAATGGAAGAAGAGCCGGGTGGTGCTGATTGGCTATTCCCAAGGGGCCGACGTGTTGCCGTTCGCGCTGAACCGGCTGTCCAGCGCGTCCCGCAGCCTGGTGACGCACACGGTGCTGATCGGGCCGGGTGAAAAGGCGTCGTTCGAGTTCAAGCTGTCCAATTGGGTGGTGCGCAACCACCTGGGTTTGCGACTCAAGCCCGAGCTGGCCAGCCTGTCGGCCGCCACCACCACCTGCCTCTACGGCAGCGACGACCGCGACACCATTTGCCCCACGACCTCGACCGAACTCGTGACCCCGGTGCAGCTCAAGGGCGACCACCACTTCGGCGGCAACTACGAGCTGCTGGCCGAGCAGATATTGCAACAAGCCAAGGTGCCTTAGGAGGAACACCCCCGCCGCGCTGCGCGCGACCCCCTCAAAGGGGGCTGAGGGCCGCGGCTCCAAGCCTGCCTGCGCAGGCTTGGACAGCCCGAAGAAGCCTCACCTCTGGTGAGGCTGCGGCCTGCAAGGCGCACTGGCCGTCCGGCGAAGCCGGCCCGTGGTGCCCTGGGGCGGGTCACCTCATGCGGTGCGTTTCGCGCTCCGGCAAGGTGAGCAGCCGGGGCCGGCACTTTGACACGCGCGTTCCGTCACGCTGCGCCGTGTCAGCCGTTCAAGCGCTGTGCGGCGTTGAGGACCTGATCCACCACGCCCTGCACGCTGGCGCGGGAGGACTCGGCGACCAGTTGGCCGTCGGCTCCAAACGCTTCGCCGGCTTTGGAGAGGGCGAACTGTTTCGGCGCCACCCAGCATTGCAGGTTCATCAGCAGGGGGGCGAGGTGACTCAGGCTGCGCAGGCCGCCGAGGGCGCCGGGCGAGGCCGAGAGCAGGCCCACCACTTTGCCGGCGAAGGGCTTGGTCCCGCTGGACCAGACCGGGTCGCCCTTGATGGGGCTGGACACCCAGTCGATGGTGTTTTTCATCAGCGCGGTGTAGCTGCCGTTGTACTCAGGTGAGACCACCAGCCAGGCGGGATGGGCGTGGAAGATTTCCTTCAGGCGCACCACATCGCGCGGCGTGCCTTTGGCCTCGAGGTCGGCGTTGTACAGCGGCACGTCGAAGTCGGCCAGCTCGATGTGGGTGACCTGGGCACCTGCCGCTTTGGCCAGGGCGGCAGCCTGGGTGGCCAGCTGGCGATTGAAGGACTGGGCGCGGGTGCTGCCCGCGAAGACGAGGAGGGGGGTGGGGGTGATCATGCCCCAATTCTGGCACCGGCACCACGCAGGATTCCTGCGGATACCGGGGCGGGCTTGGCGCCCCCGAGCAGCCTTCGCCCGGTGGGCTGGCTGGGTCATCGGCGCTCACTGGACTACCCTCCGTGCTGCGCACTGCGGTGCTGAACGCCTTCGGAGCGGCCGGGCGGCGCTCACTGGACTACCTTCGCCCTGCGGGCTGCGGTGCGGGCTGGCCTGGGAACGGCCCGGCGCGGCGCTCATGGCGAGGGTGGGTGTTGCGCCGCGTCCAGCGTCAGCAGCAGGCGGGTGCGCTCTTCGCGCGCCACGGTCTGCCAGTGTTGCCCGGTGAGCGCACCTTCAAGTGCCCAGAGCAGGTTGAGGCTGGGGGGCTGGCCGGCGCGCTTGATCTGCAGGTAGGCGGCCACCGCGCCCAGCCGCTGCAGCGCCGCGCGGTCGTGGATGCCGGCAGCGGCCAGCATGGCCAGCGACTTGGGGCCGAGTCCCGGAAGGTCGTTCTGCAGGGGCTTGCTCATCGGCAAAGAAGCGGCAAAGGCAGGTTGATGGGAAAATAGCGGGCTTCCGCCGGGCCGGGTCTGGTCCGCCGGGGTGTGTTTCACGTGAAACATCGCCGCCTGCATTGTCAGGCTCAGACCCCCGTTTGTGTCCCTGGAGCCGTTTCATGTTGTACCCCCAAGAGTTTGATGTCATCGTCGTCGGCGGTGGCCACGCCGGCACCGAGGCCGCGCTTGCCGCCGCCCGCATGGGCTGCGCCACGCTGCTGCTCACGCACAACATCGAGACGCTGGGGCAGATGAGCTGCAATCCCAGCATTGGCGGCATCGGCAAGGGCCACCTGGTGAAAGAGGTGGATGCGCTGGGCGGGGCGATGGCGCTGGCCACGGACGAGGGCGGTATCCAGTTCCGCATTCTCAACAGCAGCAAAGGCCCGGCCGTGCGCGCCACCCGCGCCCAGGCCGACCGCATTTTGTACAAGGCCGCGATCCGCCGCATGTTGGAGAACCAGCCCAACCTGTGGCTGTTTCAGCAGGCGGTGGACGATCTGATGGTGGAAGGCGAGCGGGTGGTCGGCGCCGTCACGCAGGTGGGCATCCAGTTCCGCAGCCGCACCGTGGTGCTGACGGCGGGCACCTTCCTCGACGGCAAGATTCATGTCGGCCTGAACAACTACGCGGCTGGCCGCGCAGGGGACCCACCCGCCATCAGCCTGTCGGCCAGGCTCAAGGAACTGAAACTGCCGCAGGCGCGCCTGAAAACCGGCACCCCGCCGCGCCTGGACGGCCGCAGCATCGACTATTCCAAGTGCCAGGAACAGCCCGGCGACGGCGTGCCCGGCGGCATGAACCCGGACCAGCCGGTGCCGGTGTTCAGCTTCATGGGGCAATCGGTGCCGCACCCCAAGCAGGTGCCGTGCTGGATCACGCACACCAACCTGCGCACGCACGAGATCATTCGCAGCGGCTTCGACCGCAGCCCCATGTTCACCGGCAAGATCGAGGGCGTGGGCCCGCGCTACTGCCCGAGCGTGGAAGACAAGATCAACCGCTTTGCGGACAAGGACAGCCACCAGATCTTTCTGGAGCCCGAGGGCCTGACCACGCACGAGGTCTACCCCAACGGCATCAGCACCAGCCTGCCGTTCGACATCCAGTACGCGCTGGTGCGCAGCATGCCGGGGCTGGAGAACGCCCACATCCTGCGCCCGGGCTACGCCATCGAGTACGACTACTTCGATCCGCGCTCGCTCAAGAACAGCTTCGAGACGAGACAGATCCAGGGCCTTTTCTTCGCCGGCCAGATCAACGGCACCACGGGGTACGAAGAGGCCGCGGCCCAGGGCCTGTTCGCCGGGCTCAACGCCGCGCTCCAGTGCCAGGGCAAGGACGCCTGGTTGCCGCGCCGCGACGAGGCCTACTTGGGCGTGCTGGTGGACGATCTCGTGACCCAAGGTGTGACCGAGCCCTACCGCATGTTCACCAGCCGCGCCGAGTTCCGCCTGCAGCTGCGCGAAGACAACGCCGACATGCGCCTGACCGAGCAGGGCCGGGCCATGGGGCTAGTGGACGATGCGCGCTGGGATGCCTTCAGCCGCAAACGCGACGCGGTGGCGCGGGAGACCGAGCGCCTGAAATCGACCTGGGTGAACCCGCGCAACCTGCCAGCGGCCGACAGCGAACGCGTGCTGGGCAAGGCGATCGAGCACGAGCACAACCTGTTCGACTTGCTGCGCCGCCCGGGCGTGGGCTACGCCGCCCTGCTGGGCATGGACGGCGGCAAGTACCACCCGGCGGCCCGCCCGGACGATGAAGACGCCCGCCCGGTGGTTTCACGTGAAACACTCGGCGAGCTGCACGACCCGGTGGTGGAGCAGGTGGAGATCGCGGCCAAATACTCGGGCTACATCGACCGGCAGAAGGACGAGGTGGAGCGCGCCGCGCACCACGAGCACCTGAAACTGCCGGCCGAGCTGGACTACGCGCAGGTCACGGCCCTGTCGTTCGAGGCGCGGCAGAAGCTCGCCAAACACCGCCCCGAAACCCTGGGCCAGGCCGCACGCATCTCGGGCATCACCCCGGCCAGCATTTCGCTGTTGATGATTCACCTGAAAAAGGGTGGGTTCAAGGGCTTTGCCCGTTTGACGGAAGAGCAGGGCGCATGAGTGCTGTGAACCTGAAACCGGCGCTCGAAGCCGGGTTGCGCGAACTCGGGCTGGTGTTGTCGGACGCCCAGGTCGACCAGCTGCTGGCCTACCAGGACCTGATCGCCAAGTGGAACAAGGTCTACAACCTGACGGCTGTGCGCGACCCGCAGGACATGTTGACGCACCACCTGCTGGACAGCCTGGCTGCCATCCCGCCGCTGCTACGCCAGACTGGGGGGCGGCGTACGCAGCTATTGGACGTGGGATCGGGCGGCGGTCTGCCGGGTGTGGTGATCGCCATCACCTGCCCGCAGATCGAGGTGCATTGTGTGGACACGGTGCTCAAAAAGGCCACCTTCATCCAGCAGGTGGCGGCTTCGCTCAAGCTGCCCAACCTTCGCGGCATTCATGCGCGGGTGGAATCCTTGAAGGCGGAGGAGGGTGGTGGCTACGACATCGTCTGTTCCCGCGCGTTTGCCTCGCTGGTGGACTTCACCACCTGGTCGCGTCCGGCGCTGAAGTCAGGCGCGGTGTGGATGGCGATGAAGGGCAAGCACCCGGTGGATGAGCTGGCCGCCTTGTCCCCTGAGGTTGCGATGTTTCACGTGGAACAGTTGAGGGTGCCGGGGTTGGACGCTGAGCGCTGCATCGTCTGGTTGCGCCCAGCGGGGGGCTGAAGGCTGGTGGTTCTCCGGCCCTCGCCCGAGGGTGGGGTGACCGGTTCAAAAAGAACCAGCCAAACAGACGCACAAACCACCAGAAAGCCGACCAGAAAAAAAGAGCCCTCACGTAAACTCAGCCCTCCACCTGAGAGAGAAAGCTCACCATGTTCGGCATCGCTGACTACGGCGCGTTCGTCGCCGCCATCGTTCTGTTCCTCGCCATCCCCGGCCCGGGGAACCTCGCGCTCATCACCTCCACCAGCAAAGGCGGTATCCGGGGCGGGCTGGCGGCCACCTTCGGCGTGATCGCGGGCGACCAGGTCTTGATGTGGGCCGCAGTGGCCGGCGTCGCCGCCTTGCTCGCCACCTACCCGACCGCCTTCAACGCCGTGCAATGGCTCGGCGCCGCCTACCTCGCCTGGCTGGGCTTCAAGATGCTCACCGCCAAACCCGGCGACGCACCGGTGCTCAACATCCGCCCGCGCCAGTACTTCCAGCAAGCCGCCACCATCACCCTGCTCAACCCCAAGGCCATCGTGTTCTACATGGCCTTCTTCCCGCTGTTCGTCGACCCAGCCAGACACCAGGGCCTGCTCACCTTCGGCGCCATGGCCGTCACCGTCGCGGTCCTCACCTTCTTCTACGGGCTGACCGCGGTGCTGCTCACCCACTTCTTGGCCGAGCGCATGCGCGCCAACCCGAAGATCGGGCGCACGCTCGAGAAGCTGGCGGGCGTCTTCCTCATCGGCTTCGGCATCAAGCTGGCCATCTCCAAATGATCGCGGCGGACCAGCGCGCCCTGACATCCAGACCCGTCAGGCTGCTTGGCCTGTGCGGCAGCCTTCGCCAGCAGTCCCGAAGCCGGGCGTTGCTCGACGCCACCGGCCTGGTGACAGGTGGTTCGGCGTGGCCTGGCCCGGTGGCCTTCCGGATCTTTGACCATTTGGGGCAGCTGCCGTTGTTCAACCCCGACGAGATGGCCTTGCCGTCGGCCCATGTGCTGGCGCTGTGGGCGGCTGTGGACGACGCCGACGCCTTGGTCATCGCCAGCCCCGAATACGCGCACGGCGTCACCGGAACCATCAAGAACGCCTTGGACTGGCTTGTCGGGCACCCGCCGTTTGCGGGCAAACCCATTGCGGTCTTCAACCCTTCGCACCGGGCGGACCACGCCGATCTGTCCCTGAAAGAAACCCTGCGCACCATGGCCGCCGACCTGATTCCCGGCGCCTGTCTGCGCATTCCCGTCACCGCCTGCGACCTGAGCGCGCAACAGTTGTCGTCCACCTCGCCCTATCGCGAGCTGATGACGGAGGCGCTGCAAGCGGTGGTGCGGCACCTGTGGGAGCGGTCCGATTCGCCGGGGCAGAAGGGCCAACCCATCGAACACAGCAAACACTTGAACGCGAAAGAGACGGCGTGATGGCAAAAATATTCTGTGTGGCCAACCAGAAGGGCGGCGTCGGCAAAACCACCACCACCGTCAACCTCGCCGCCGGCCTGGCCAAGGTCGGGCAGCGCGTGCTCATGGTTGACCTTGACCCGCAGGGCAATGCGACCATGGGCTCGGGCGTGGACAAACGCAGCATGGCCATGTCGGTGTACGACGTGTTGCTCGAATCGGCTTCGGTCCAGGAAGCGGCCACCTTTTCAGAAAAGTGCGGCTACCACGTGCTCGGCGCCAACCGCGAGCTGGCCGGCGCCGAGGTCGAGCTGGTCGAGCTGGAGCGGCGCGACAAACGCCTCAAGACCGCGCTCGCCGAGGTGAATGCCGACTACGACTTCGTGCTGATCGATTGCCCGCCCAGTTTGTCCATGCTCACCCTCAACGGCCTGTGCGCGGCCCACGGGGTGATCGTGCCCATGCAGTGCGAATACTTCGCGCTCGAAGGCCTGACCGATCTGGTCAACACCATCAAGCAGGTGCACGCCAACCTCAACCCCGACCTGCAGATCATTGGCCTGCTGCGCGTCATGTTCGACCCGCGCATCACGCTGCAGCAACAGGTGAGCGACCAGCTCAAGGCCCATTTTGGCGACAAGGTGTTCGACACCGTGATCCCGCGCAACGTGCGCCTGGCCGAAGCGCCGAGCTATGGCTTGCCCGGCGTGGTGTTCGACCCGTCCGCACGCGGCAGCCAGGCCTTCGTGGCTTTTGCCACCGAGATGGTGGCACGCATCAATCAGATGTGAGCGCCGGCTTTCGGTGAACACACGATGAAACCTGACAATGTCCTCATCCTGCCGGGCTGGCAGAACAGCGGCTCAGACCACTGGCAGAGCCGCTGGGAAGCCGAGCACGGCTACCGCCGCGTGGACCAGCACGACTGGATGACGCCCAAGCGCGGTGACTGGATCGCGCGGCTGGAAGACGTGATCCTGGGCACCGACGGCCCGGTGGTGCTCGTCGCCCACAGCCTCGGCTGCATCCTCACGGCCGCCTGGGCGCAGGTCTCGCGCAGCACCGGCCGCGTGCAGGGCGCGCTGCTCGTCGCGCCGGGCGACCCGGAACGCGAGGAACTGCGTGACCAACTGCCCAGCTGGTCGCCCATCGCTCGCCAGCGCCTGCCGTTCCCCAGCGTGCTGGTGGGCAGCCGCGACGACCCGTACTGCGACTTCGCCAAAGCCCAAAGCCTGGCCGACAGCTGGGGCTCGCGCTTCATCGACCTCGGCGAGCGCGGTCACATCAACGCCGAATCGGGGCTGGGCGACTGGCCAGAGGGGTTGGTGCTACTCACAAGCTTGCTATCAGAAAGCCCGCGGCCATGAGCCAGAACCTTCCGAAAATCAACCTGATCGATGCTGCGCAGGCATTGCCGACCGCATGGCGATCCACGGTGTTGGGCCAGGCCGCGGGCGCGAATGTCAAGGTACTGCGCATGGACGCGGCCGCCTACCCCGACGAATCGCACGCCTTCGACGAGGCCTTGCTGGTGCTGGACGGGCAGATGAATCTGGACATCCAGGGCCAACAGATCGAAGTGACGGCAGGCGAAGTGTTCATTGTTCCTGCGGGTGTGCCCCACGCCGTGGCACCTGGCAGCCATGGAACCTTGGTGATCATCGATCAATAGCTCGACCATCGCGGCGCCTGCGACCCCCTCATCTCACCCCAATCAAACCACCATGGTCACCAAAAAACCCAAGGGCCTCGGCCGCGGACTCGAAGCCCTGCTGGGCCCCAAAGTGGCGGAAGCCGCTTCGCCCGACGCGCAGGACAACGCGCGCAACGCCACGCCCAGCTCGCTGGCCCTGACCGAGCTGGTTCCGGGCGCCTACCAGCCGCGCACACACATGGACGAGGGCGCGCTGTACGAGCTGGCCGAGTCGATCAAGGCGCAGGGCATCATGCAGCCGATCCTGGTGCGCAAGCTGGTTGACGGGCCGAACGCCGGCAAGTACGAAATCATCGCGGGCGAACGCCGCTTCCGCGCCTCCAAGCTCGCCGGGCTGGACAGCGTGCCGGTGCTGGTGCGCGACGTGCCGAACGAGGCGGCGGCAGCGATGGCGCTGATCGAGAACATCCAGCGCGAAGACCTGAACCCGCTGGAGGAGGCCCAGGGCTTGCAGCGGCTGGTCAAGGAATTTGGCTTGACGCACGAGCAGGCCGCGCAGGCCGTGGGCCGTTCACGCAGCGCGGCGTCGAACCTGTTGCGCCTGCTGCAGCTGGCCGAGCCGGTGCAGACCATGCTGATGGCGGGCGACATCGACATGGGCCACGCGCGCGCGTTGCTGGCGCTGGAGAAGGTGGCGCAGATCACGGCGGCCAACCAGATTGCGGCCAAGAAGATGTCGGTGCGCGAGGCCGAGAGCCTGGTGAAAAAACTGGGTGCCGAGTTCAACCTCGTGCAGCAAAAACCCACGAAAGACAAGTCGCGCGACATCAAGCGCGTGGAAGAAGAACTGTCGGACCTACTGACCGCCGAGGTCGAGGTGCGCGTCAAGAAGCGCGTCAAGCGCCACGGCCGCGTCGAAGAGATGGGCGAACTCGCGATCCAGTTCGGTTCCATCGACGAGCTCAATGGCCTGATCGACAAGCTCCGCAACGAGCGCTGATACGGCGTTGCCTTCAAACGTATAACTTCGTTGCTTCGCCTTGCCGTGCTGTAGCACTGTCTGCGGCTTCGCGCCTTGTTCTACGCTTGAATGCAAAGCCGTATGAAACCGTCAAGAGCCCAAGAAAAAGGCCTCCAGATGGAGGCCTTTTTCCTGACGTCGCGCCAGCTTCAAGCAGATGCCGAAGGTCCGGCTTCGCCGGCCCGAGGGCATCGTCCCCCTGGGGGGAAGCCGCGCAGCGGCGCAGGGGGGCGTCAGTTCCCCACCTTGAGCTGGCCACCCTTGCCCAGGCCGCCCTTGACCTCCTGCGCCTTGTAGTTGCGCAGCGCGATGACCATGCTGTTGTACGAGTCGGTGAACGCGGCCACGGTGGCCTTGCCGGCTGGCGAGCGCGAGAAGCCGCCCAGGGAGCCGGCCGCGCTGGGGCCGAAGGCGCTCAGGGCCGCGCCGTAGTTGGTGGCGGTGGCGTTGCCTTCGGAGATCGCGATCTGCACGCCCGAGCGGATGTCGAACATGGTCAGGGTCACGACCGAGGCTTTGCTTTCCAGTCCGCCGGCAATGACCGCCAGGTTGCGGTTGCGGCCGCCCAGCAGACCACCGAGCGCGCCCACGACCTGGCCGGTCGACTCGTTGTCGATGATGATCGCGGGTTCCAGGTAGTAGTCAGCAGCGACACGCTGGCCCTTCTGCTGCTTGGAGCCGGCACGGAACTCACCCGAGTTGCGCTGCTTGTCGGTGATGCCGGAGAGCTTGCTCTCGGTGCGGTTGTTGCCGATGGAGGTGATCACGAAGCAGTTGGATTGCGCCACGGCCAGGCGGATCAGCGGCTCGATGGAGGTGATCTGGGTGGCGGCGCCGAAGCTGCCCCACCATTCTTTGTCTCGGCCGTCGTCCACGGCCAGCGTGCCCAGCGGAGAAGCGCAGCGTTCCAGGGATTCGTTGGCGCCGACGCTGGTGCCGCCAGCGGCCGCGCCGGTGGTGGCGGTCGGGCTGCTGCCCGTGGTGACGCGGCCACCGCCTGTGCCGCCGCAAGCCGTGAGCGTGAGGCCCAGTGCAAGGGCGGTGGTCAGACGGGTGGTTGTGGTCAGTTTCATGAGAGTCTTCCTGAGATCAAGATGAGAGAAAAAGGGATGCGGGCGCGGCAAACGGATCAATAGAACAGCCAGCGGCCGTCGCGCCAATACGTGCGGTAAGCATAGCCGCTGTACCAGCCGCCAAACCAGCCGTTCTTGCGCACGTCTTCGCGCCACTTGTGGTCGGACTGGGCCTCGTTCTTGGCCTTTCGGGCCTGCACCAGCATTTTCTTGGCTTCCTTGTCGCCCTTGTCGGCGGCCATCATCAGCCAGCGCTCGGCTTCGGCGGGGTCGGCGCCCATTTCTTCGAGGCCCACCAGGTAGAAGCGGCCCAGCGCCTGTGCTGCCTTGAAGTCACCGCGCTCGCCCGCGTCGCGCATCCATTTGATGGCGAGGTAGCTGTCCTTGCGAACGCCGGCGCCACGGAAATAGCGCAGCCCGAGGTCGTAGGCTGCGCGCGGATCCTTTTCGGCCATGGCTTCGAGTGCGGCGACCTTGGCATCGGCGGCAGGGTCGGCCTGGGCCGCCAGCTCGGCCTCGAAATTCGCGGTGTTGCGCGGCCGGTCGGAGCAGCCGGTGTTGTCGCAGATGCGGATGGTGTCTTGCGCGAAAGCGGTGCCGGACAGCAGCAGCAAAGGGAGCAGCAAGCGTTTCATGGGGATCCTTCGCGAGGGACGGACAAAGAAGAAGAAAGTCTACCCCGCGATTTTGCGCCTGCCCAGACGGGTCAAGCCGGATGCCCGAGGGCGGCGCGAAGCTTCTGTCCCCTGCTTGGGGGAGTGCCCCGCCCCTCAGATCGAGAAGATCTTGCCCGGGTTCAGGATGTTGTCCGGATCGAGCGCGCGCTTGATGCTGCGCATCATGTCGACCGCGCCGGTGCCGGCCTCGGTGAGCAGGAAGTCCATCTTGTGCAGGCCCACGCCATGCTCGCCGGTGCAGGTGCCTTCCAGGCTGAGCGCCCGGGCCACGAGCTGGTTGTTCAGCCCCTCGGCACGCTCGCGTTCTTCGGGGATGGCCGGGTCGATCAGGTAGCCGAAGTGGAAGTTGCCGTCGCCCACATGGCCGACCAGAAAGTAGGGGATGCCGCTGGCGTCGGCCTCGGCCACCGAGTCGAGCAGGCAGTCGGCCAGGCGGCTGATGGGCACGCAGGTGTCGGTGCTGATGGCGCGGCAGCCCGGCTTGCTCTGGATGGCGGCGAAGTAGGCGTTGTGCCGCGCGGTCCACAGGCGGGTGCGCTCTTCGGGCGTGGTCGCCCATTCGAAAGCCTGGCCCTCGAAGTCGGCGGCGATCTCTTGCACCGTCTCGGCCTGTTCCTTCACGCTCGCGGGCGAGCCGTGGAACTCCATCAGCAGCATGTGTTCTTCGCGCAGGCCGAGCTTGCTGTGCGCGTTGACCATGCGCACGGTGTTGGCGTCGATCAGCTCGCAGCGCGCGATCGGCACGCCCAGCTGGATGACCTGGATCACGGTGCGCACCGCGGCTTCGATGGTGGGGAACGAGCAGGTCGCGGCCGAGATCGCTTCGGGCAGCGGGTAGAGCTTGAGCGTCACTTCGGTGATCACGCCCAGCGTGCCTTCGCTGCCCACCATCAGGCGCGTGAGGTCGTAGCCGGCGCTGGATTTTTTGGCGCGCGTGCCGGTGCGGATGACTTCACCCTTGGCGGTCACCACTTCCAGCGCGAGCACGTTTTCACGCATGGTGCCGTAGCGCACGGCGTTGGTGCCGGAAGCGCGCGTGGCCGCCATGCCGCCGATGGAGGCGTCCGCACCCGGGTCGATGGGAAAGAACAGGCCTTCACTTCTCACCGCGGTGTTCACACCCATGCGCGTCACGCCGGGCTGCACCGTCACCGTCAGGTCCTCGGCGTTGATCGACAGCACCTGGTCCATGCGGCTGACGTCGATGCTGATGCCGCCTTGCACCGCGAGCAAATGGCCTTCGAGCGAAGAGCCGACGCCGAAAGGGATGACCGGGTATTGGTATTGCGCGGCGAGCTTCACAGCGTCGGCCACGTCTTGCGTGCTCTGGGCGAACACCACCGCCGCCGGGGGCGGCACGTCGTAGACGGATTCGTCGCGCCCGTGTTGCTCGCGCACCGCCTGGGCGATGGAGCACTGGGCGCCAAAGCGCTGTTGCAGCGAGGCGATCAGCGTGGCGGGCACCTCGCGCTGCCGGATGTCGGGCGCGAGGTGGGCCAAGGGCGTGGGGGCGTTCATGGGCGGTCTCCTGTGGTACCGGGCGTCTGCCCGGTCGGCCAGTTTAGCCCTTCAGGGTGTCTGGCTCGCTGCCAGAAACCCGCCCCCCCGCCTGGGTTTACATCTTCATCGCCTTGCTGAATTCGGCCAGGTTCACCGAGCCGTCCTTGTCGCCGTCGACCTTCTCGAAATTGGCGGCCACGGCCGGCAGCATGGTGGCCTCTTCGCGGCTCAGCTTGCCGTCGGCGTTTTTGTCGGCCTTGGTGAACGCGGCGCTCACCTCTTTGTCCGTGACGGTGGCTGGGCTCGCCGTGCTCTGCGCAAACGCGGCGCCAGCAGCGCCCAGGGTCAGGCCGGCGATGAGCATGAGGCTGCGGGCTTCGAAGTTGGCGATGCGTTGGTTGCGACGGGTCATGTGCTTCTCCTGAGCTGTTGAAAGGACTTGCATTGCACCGTCTTCGGGCGTTCGTTGCCAGTGCTTTTGCCGGTTGTTTCCCGCAGCACCGTCTGCTTGCGCAGGACACATTTCCCTGCGTGCTGTTACGGGGCTGTTTTTCCTCGGGGCGGCCCGGCGGCCAAACGCCCTTTCTGTTGAATGCCTTGGTGGTTCCCGCACAATCCGATCCACACCAAACAGACAAGGACCGCCATGGGCAACCGCCTCACCCAGATCGCCACCCGCACCGGCGACGCCGGCACCACCGGCCTCGGCGACAACACCCGCGTGTCCAAGCACAGCCTGCGTGTGCACGCCATGGGCGACGTGGACGAGCTGAACTCGCAGATCGGCGTGCTGCTGTGCGAAGAGCTGCCCGCCGACGTGCGCACGCTGCTGGTCGAGATCCAGCACCAGCTCTTCAACCTCGGCGGCGAGCTTTCCATCCCCGGCTACGAGCTGCTCAAGCCCGAGGCCGTGGCGGCGCTGGACGACGCGCTGGAGCGCCACAACGCGCAGCTGCCGCGCCTGCAGGAGTTCATCCTGCCGGCGGGCAACCGCGCGGCGTCGCTGGCCCACGTGTGCCGCACCGTGGCGCGCCGAGCCGAGCGCGCGCTGGTGGCGCTGGGCAATGAAGAGGCCATCAAAGACGGCCCGCGCCAGTACCTCAACCGTCTGAGCGACCTCATGTTCGTGCTCGCGCGCGTGCTCAACCGCATGAACGGCGGCGACGACGTGTACTGGAAGAGCGAGCGCCTGGAACAACAGGGCGCTGGCAAGTGACACCGCGCGGTTTTTCAGGGTTGCTGTGTGCGCTGCTGACGGCATGGGCCGGCGCCGCCACGGCGCAGAGCCCGGCAGGCCAGGTGGAGCTGGTGTGCGAGGCGGTCTACCTGCCCGCGCGAACCACCTGGGTGCGCCGTGTCGCCGTCGAATACGACGCGCAGCGCGTGAAGGCCGTGCGCATCGACGGCGTGCCGGTCTACAGCTTCGCCATCGCCGGCACGGTGATCCTCACCTCGCTCGACAACGAGCGCGTGCAGATCGACACCGCCGCACTGACCTGGACCAGCGACTTCCGCGGCCTGGCCAGCGCGCAAGGGCGCTGCGAGCGGGCGGGCTGAACTGAACGCTGAACGCCTGCTCAGGCCGCCAGTTCCACCTTCAAACCCGTCGTGTCCGGGCGCATGCCGTGGTGCAGCCGGATGCGCAGCGACAGGTCGGTGCGCGAATCGGCGTGGTCGATGGCTTGCTCCGCCGTGAGGTCGCCGCGCTCATACAGCGTGTAGAGCGACTGGTCGAAGGTGCACATGCCCAGTTCGGTGCTTTTGGACATGGGGTCCTTGATGTCGTCGATCTGGCCCTTCTGGATCAGGTCGGCGATGTAGGGCGAGAGCAGCATCACCTCCACCGCCGGCACCAGCCGGTCCGCCGTGCCACGGATCAGGCGCTGGCCCACCACGCCCTTGAGGTTCAGCGACAGGTCCATCAGCACCTGCCGATGCGCCGTCTCGGGGAAGAAATTCAGGATGCGCTGGATCGCCTGGTTGGCGTTGTTCGCGTGCATGGTCGAGACACACAGGTGGCCGGTCTCGGCGTAGGCCAGCGCGTGCTGCATGGTCTCGCGGTCGCGGATCTCGCCGATCATGATCACGTCGGGCGCCTCGCGCATGGCGTGGCGCAACGCCTCCTCGAACGAATGCGTGTCCAGGCCCACCTCGCGCTGATTGACGATGGACAGCACATGGCCGTGTTCAAACTCCATCGGGTCCTCCACCGTCAGGATGTGACCCGCCGCGTTCTGGTTGCGGTGGTCCAGCAGCGACGCGAGCGTGGTTGATTTGCCCGAACCGGCCGCGCCCACGATCAGCACCAGCCCGCGCTTGAGCATCGCCAGCCGGTTGATCGACGGCGGCAGTTTCAAGCTCTCCAGCGACGGGATGCGCGCGTTGATGTGCCGCACCACCACCCCCACATCGCCGCGCTGGCGAAACGCGTTCAGGCGGAACCGGCCCAGCCCCTCGATGGCGATGGCCAGATCGCACTCCATCGACGACTCGAAATCGCGGATCTGCGATTCGCGCATCACCGAATACGCCAGCTGTTTGATGCGCTCCGCCGTCAGCGGGGCCTCCTGCAGGCGGCGCACCACACCCTGCACCTTGATGGCGGCGGCCGTGCCGCTGGAGAGAAACAGGTCGGACGCGGCGTGGGCGACCATGGCCGAGAGGTAGTGACCGAGGTCGTCTTCGGGGGCGGGGAGGGTGTGGTCCATGGCGGCGGCAACCAAGTTGGCAAGGGATGTCTTGCTTATCGACCGGCAGGGGGTGAGCTTGAATGGGAGCGTGGGGGTGAGCGCAGTCCAAGGGCGGCAGAAGACCCGTGCCCGGCGTGTGGCGACGCTGCCGAATCTGATATACCCGGCGAATTCAGGTCCGAAGGGCATCTCCTGCTGCCGAACCAATTCCGCAACTGCAAAGCAGCCGATGGCACATGACGACAGTCACAGAACACTACGAAAAGCACCTCGCCCCCATCTACGTTTGGATGACGGGAGGCTTTGCCGCCGCACTTGAGTCGGGTGCCGCTGAGATTGACGCGTTGAACTTGCCGCTCGCGCAAGGCGCCGTCGTGTTCGATCTGGGCGCTGGCTTTGGCATGCATGCCATTCCACTCGCGCGTCGCGGCGCACGGGTAACGGCCATCGATACGTCAACAGAGCTGCTGCGCACGCTCACAGAAATGACCGATGGCCTGCCGATTCAAGCCGTAAATGATGAGTTGCTCGAATTTCAAAACCACGTTTCGGAAGCGCCGTCCGCCATTCTGTGCATGGGCGACACGATCACGCATTTGCCCGATTTCAACGCCGTGGAAGTCCTGATTGAAAGGGTCTGCGCTGCGCTGCCGCTGGGCGGCACATTCGTTGTCTCATTCCGGGACTACTCGGTGCCTCTCGTTGGAGACCATCGCTTCATCCCAGTCAGGAGCGATGACAGTCGCATCTTCACTTGTTTCCTCGAATACGAACCCGAGTGTGTCTTGGTGCATGACATCCTTCATCAGCACACACCGGACGGTTGGCAAACGCACATCAGTTCCTACCGCAAGCTTCGGCTGTCGCCTGAATATCTGGTCACCCAGCTGCAGACAAGCGGCTTCAATGTCCGGCGCGAGGCTGGGATGCGTGGCGCGGTTCGCCTTGTCGCACAACGCGGTTTTCGAGTCGCTGCGCAATGACATGTGGGCGGACAACCCATCGCTGAATTCAACGGCCAGACGGCAATTCACACGATCGCCCCCTTGCACACGTTCACGAGGTCACCATGCGCTCCCTCCTGCTTGCCCTCCACCTCATCTTCGCTTCCATCTGGCTGGGCTGCATCCTGACCGAAGCACTGTTCGAGCGCGCCCTGCTGGCCGAAGACCGGGCGGCGCACCTGGTGCTCGCTCGCCTCCACCTGCGGGTCGACAAGCTCATCGAATTGCCCGCCATCCTCGGTGTCCTGGGCACCGGTCTGGCCCTGTGCAGCCCGTCGTGGCCACGAACGCCATCGTTCTACGTCATGGCGGGCACTGGCGTGGCGGCCATCGGGCTCAATGTCTTCTGCGTCTGGCTGGTCTACCGGCGTCGCTCCGCCGCTTCAACCGGGGCCTGGTCGATGTTTGATCGACTCGATCACATCCAGCACAAGGCGGGTGCCGGTGTTCTGCTGCTCGTCCTGACGGCACTGGTCGCAAGCGTGTGGGGCCGTGTTTGATACGCGCCTGGAGGACGCCTCTCAGTTCAGCGGGTAGCTCGCGCTCGCCGCGCCGAGTTGCGCGGGGCTGAGCTGCACGGTCGCCTTGGTGCCGTCGACGTAGTTCACGGTGATCAGGAACGTCGCGGCGCTGGATTGCAGCACCGCAGCGGCGGGGACCTCGTACGCGTTCTCGACGTTGGTGGCGTCGAAGGCGAAGCTGCCCTGCGCCGAACTGCCGGTGTCCTGGTAGGTGATGGAGGCCACCCCGGTGGCGGGGTTGTGCACGCGCACACGCGACCACCAGGCGTTGCTGCCGTCCTTGACGTTCAGCGTGGGCGCGCCGTCGGACACTCCGGGGTGGCCGGCGCAGGCCACGAAGCGCCATTGGCCCGCGTAGCGCCCGAAGCCGTCGGCCATCACCGCGCTGGGGGCGGTGCCACCCAGGTCGATGCCGCAGTGGTTGTCCGGGCATTTGTCGACGATGCGCACGGTGGTGGTCTTGAGGCCCTGTGAGGTGAGCACGGTGACTTCGGCGCACTGGCCGCAGACCTTGCCGCGCTGCCATGGCCCCTGGCCGTCGCCGGCCGCGACGTTGGTGTGGATGGCGGCGTAGGACAGGATGTTCGTCGAACCGTAGCCGCAGGCACCGCCGTGGCTCGCGCCCGTGCTGTACATGGTGACGTTGCCCTCGCCCCCGGTGCCGGAGGCGGTGGGCGCCACCGGTGTCGCCGCGTTGCACGCGCCGGTGCACTGCGTGGGCAGGGCGCTGCCGGCGCCCGGGCCGCCCGCTTCGGGGGCGCCGTCGGTGTTGGCGCCGCCACTTCCGCCACAGGCGAACAACGCCACGACCAAGGCAGCGCAGAGCGCGACCAGCGCGGGTTTCACGCCCGATCGCCGTGCGACAAGAGACGACAAGTTCATGGTGCTCTCCCAAGCAAAAAAGACAGCAAAGCGGCAAGACCCGGGGCGGTTCGCCTCGTCGGGTGAAGCTGGGCCGCGCCGTGCACGGCGGGGTCCTCAGCGCGGCGCCAACACCGCCATCGTGATCCGCGAGACGCAGGTCAGCTCGCCCGCGTCGTTCTTCAAATCAATCTGCCAGACCTGCGTCGTGCGCCCGACGTGCACCGGGCGGGCGGTGCCGGTGACCCAGCCGCTGGTCGCGCCTTTGAGGTGGTTGGCGTTGATGTCCAGCCCCACCGCGCGGTGGCCTTCGGGGCAGCTGTAGGCGGCGCCGCAGCTGCCCAGGGTTTCGGCCAGCGCCACGCTCACGCCGCCGTGCAGCAGGCCGTAAGGCTGTTTGGTTCGGGTGTCGACCGGCACGCGCGCGGTGATGAAGTCGTCGCCGACGTCGAGGAACTCGATGCCCAGGTGCTGCACGGCGGTGCCGACGTGGATGGCGGTGAGTTCTTCAACGGAGAGGGGTTTTTTCCAGAGGGTCATGGGCGGAGCAGGCTGCGGGTGGTGGGACAAATTTGCCCCACTGTAGCGGCCCCCGCCGACGCGCACAGCGCCAGGGGTCGCCTGTGCCCTGCCGCTCAACCCTTGCGCCGCAGCGCCACCACCGTGCCGGACGCCGTCGGGGCCGGCAGCGCCCAGTGCGAGGGCAGGGCGTGCAACACGGCGCGAGCGTCGAGCGAGCGGATCGGCACCGCGTTGTCCATGGGGATGCGGTCGTGGGCCTGCAGGGCCATGTAGCGCAGCGCGCTCACGCGCAGGAAGGACGCGAAGTTGCCGACCTCGCCGCGCGCGGCGACCAGTTCGTCGTAGAGCTTCTCGATCAGCGCAACCACCGCCATGCCGTCGCGCTCGCCGATCTCGGTGAGCACGTCCCAATAGAGGTTCTCCAGCCGGATGCTGGTCACCACACCGTGCAGCCGCACCGAGCGGGTGCGGCTGGCGTAGCTCTCAGGGTCGGCGCTGATGAAGACTTCACACATGGCAGTACTCCTGCTTTGACGTCCGATGGGGTGGACGAATGCGCATTGTCGGCAGCTTCTGGCCAGTGGTGCGCATCAATGCGTGATCTTCGTGCCCAACACCGCCAGGAACTGCGCGATCCACGCCGGGTGCGCCGGCCAGGCGGGCGCGGTGACGAAGGGGCCGTCGGTCACGGCCTGGTCCACCGCGATGTTGGCGTAGGTGGCGCCCGCGAGCTCCACCTCCACCTGGCAGGCCGGATAGGCCGAGATGGTGCGGCCTTTGATGTCGCCTGTGGCCGCCAGCAGCTGCGCCCCGTGGCAGACGGCGGCCACCGGTTTGCCGCTGCTGGTGAAGTGTTTGACCAGCGCCATCACGCTGGCGTGCATGCGCAGGTACTCGGGGCCGCGCCCGCCGGGAATCACCAGGCCGTCGTAGCTCTCGGGCTTCACGTCGGCGAACGTGGCGTTGAGCGTGAAGCGGTGGCCGGGCTTTTCGCTGTAGGTCTGAGCGCCTTCGAAATCGTGGATGGCGGTGTGGATGAAGTCGCCGGCCTTCTTGTCGGGCGCGACGGCGTGCACCGTGTGGCCGACCGCCTGCAGCGCCTGAAACGGCACCATGGTTTCGTAGTCTTCGCAGTAGTCGCCGCAAATCATCAACAGCTTCTTGCCCATGGGTGTCTCCTGGTGGTGGGGGTGTGGAGACGATTGTTGGAGCGCGCTGGTGGGTCGGGGTAACAGCCGGCTGCTGCCGAAATGAGGGTTAACCCTGAAGGCGCTGGTGAGGGAAAAGGCCGCTCAGCGCAGGCAACGGAGGCCGGGCCAGGCCTCGCACCGGGGCGCAGATTGTCACCTGGGTTACATTTTGCGATGAGCGCAAACGATTGCACCCGACCGACAGATCGCGCGAGGCGCGGCGGTGGTCTGTGGGCCTGGTCTTCGGACCTGAAGCCCCTGTTCAGACGAGCGGGCGCACTTTTTGCGCGATGGATGCCGACACGGCAATAAAACTTGGGCCCCCCAGATTTTGTGCAGCTGCACGAACGGAGTTTGGACGATGAAGATGTTTCTCAAAGGTGGTTGGTTGCTTTGTTTTGCCTTGGTGCTCACGGGTTGTGGGGGCAATGATCGGCCTGTATCCAGCGCGTCGAATCGCAGCGCATCGGCCAGTTCGGGGCCATCGTCGGGGGAGCCGCAACCTGCGGCATCCGACCCGGCTCTCGACAAGATCTGGCGGCAGGCGGCCCAGCTCAGCACCACCGAGCTGCAGGCCGCCACCGAGAAGCTCGCTGAGCAACGTAGTCTGGCGGACCGGTCCGGTGCCTCAAAGTCGAAGGCCAAGGCGGTCACGAACAGGCTGGCGGTCTACCGCTTCTTCAATTCCCAGACCTCCGCGCATTTCTACACCAGCAGCGCCACGGAGCGCGACAGCGTGATCGCGTCCCTGCCCCAGTTCCACTATGAAGGGCAGGCATTCTGGGCCGTGGCCACCGGCACAACCGGCATGAGCCCCGTCTACCGCTTCTTCAATCGGCAGACGGGCGTGCACTTCTACACCATCAGCGACAGCGAGCGCGACTTCATTCTGACCAACCTGCCGCAGCTGGCCTATGAAGGCGTGGCCTATTACGCGAGCAAAACCGCTGGGACCGGCCTCTCGCCGCTGTACCGCTTCTACCTCAGCAGCAAAGGTTTTCACTTCTACTCCGCGAGCGCAGCAGAGGCAGATCGGGTCAGGAATGAACTGCCGCAGTACACCTATGAGGGGGTGGCCTACTACCTGCCGACCTCCGAAGACAGCAGCGTGGCAAGCTTCATGGGAAGCACCAAGGTGCTGATCGGCGGGGCGATGCCTGATGCGATTGCGGCGGCCGCGCCGTTCGAGGTGCGTTACCGATATATACACAGCCGACCAGCTGCTTCGCCGGCCTACTACACGGATTCGCGTTGCTCGGCCGAGGCAGCGGCAAGTGGATGGTGGGGCTGCTGGGGAGGGACTTGGGTCGCGCCAGGGAATGACGTGACCTATGAGAACAACCGTGCGGCCCAGGTGACTTGGCAGGGCAGCCCGCGCCCGCAGATCTTCTTCTGGACCTGGTACTCGTTGCGCGACCTCGGCGACATGGCGGGTCACGGCGACGGCCCGGGCGAGGTGGAGGCCATCAACCGGCAGGACCTGCTCACGCTCTACATGAACGACTACCGCTTCTTCCTCCAGAAGATCGGCAACTCGCGCAACATGATCGATCTGGAGCCCGACTTCTGGGGCTACGTGCGCTCACTCGGCAACCCGCACAACGTCCCCGCGAAGGTGGCCGCCGCCAACCCGACCGATTGCGCCACCGAGGAAAACAGCGCCGCCGGTCTCGCCCGCTGCCTGATCTCGATGGCGCGCAAGTACGCGCCCAACACGGCCGTGGGCATGCACGTTTCCTGCTGGGACTGGCAGAACAACCTGCAGGGTTGCCGCCAGGACTATTTGAATCTCGGTGCGGCGAATGCCGACTTCCTGGTCGCCGATGTGTCGGACCGCGATGCGGGCTGGTATGCCCTGCCGGAACACGGGGGTTACAACAACTTCTGGACCGACGAGAAGGCGGCTGCCATTCTGGCCTTCTACAAGACGATGGCCGAGACCGTGGGCAAGCCGATGGTGCTGTGGCAGATCCCGGTGGGCAACATGGCGCAGAACAACACGATCAACCACTTTCAGGACGACAAGGTGGACTGGTTCTTCTCGCACATGGACCAGGTGGCCGACGCGCACATCGCTGGCCTGCTCTTCGGCGCGGGGCACCATGAGCAGACCGGGCCGGAGCACGATGGCGGCAACCTGGTCAACAAGACGGTCAATCTGTGGAATGCCGGTGGCACCCCGCTTCGCTGAAGCGCTTTGAGTTCATGCAACGCGAGGGTGTGAGCCTCATCCAGCCATGACGCCCACCCTCGCCGGCCAGGGCCCGGCGGTGATCTGAACGCCTTTTGATCTGGCGCAAATCGCCGCTCCTGATAAGCAAGATACTGCATTTTGCCGTCAATGATGACGAGCACTAAAGTGCATCTATTCCACCCAGGAGACCCCCATGAGCCAGGAAGACACCCTTGTCGAAGCCCCGGAATCGGTGCGCAACGACCGCTTCGTCGAAGTCAACTACGACGACGCCATTCCCAACAACGTGGACCTCTCCAGCGACCGCCAGCTGCTGCGCGCGCTGGAAAGCTGGCACCCGAACTACATCGACTGGTGGAAGGACATGGGCCCCGAGGGCTTCCAGAACGCCGAGGTCTACCTGCGCACGGCGGTGGGTGTGGACCCGGCGGGTTGGGCCAAATTCGGCTACGTGAAGATGCCCGACTACCGCTGGGGCATCCTGCTGGCGCCGAAGGTGGAGGGCCGCACCATCCCGCACGGCAAGCACAAGGGCGAGCCGGCCTGGCAAGAGGTGCCGGGCGAGTACCGCTCGCTGCTCAAGCGCCTGATCGTGGTGCAGGGCGACACCGAGCCGGCCTCGGTCGAGCAGCAGCGCTACCTGGGCGCCACGGCCCCCAGCCTGTACGACATGCGCAACCTGTTCCAGGTCAACGTGGAAGAGGGCCGCCATCTCTGGGCCATGGTCTACCTGCTGGTCAAGTACTTCGGCAAGGATGGCCGTGAGGAAGCGCAGGCCCTGCTGGAGCGCCGCAGCGGCCACCAGGACAACCCGCGCATCCTGGGCGCCTTCAACGAGGAGACACCCGACTGGCTGAGCTTCTTCATGTTCACCTACTTCACCGACCGCGACGGCAAGATGCAGCTCGCCGCGCTGGCCGAGAGCGGCTTCGACCCGCTCTCCCGCAGCTGCCGCTTCATGCTGACCGAAGAAGCGCACCACCTGTTCGTGGGTGAGACCGGCGTGGGCCGCACCATCGAGGCCACCTGCACCGCGATGAACAAGGCGGGCATCACCGACCCGTACGACGTGGAGCGCATCCGCGCCCTGGGCGTGGTGGATCTGCCGCTGCTGCAGCGCAAGGCCAACTTCCACATGAGCGTGACGCGCGACCTGTTTGGCTCGGAGATCTCCAGCAACGGTGCAGACGCCTTCAACACCGGTCTGAAGGGCCGCTTCAACGAGGCCAAGCTCAGCGGCGACGACCACCAGCTGCAAGACGCTTTCTACAAGGTGCAGCGCGTGGTGAACGGCCAACTGGTGTGGGAAGCCGTGCCGGCGCTGCGCGCCATCAACAGCCGCCTGCTGGACGACTACATCGCCGACTGCCAGGGCGGCATCGACCGCTGGAACAAGAGCATCGAGAAGGCCGGCATCAAGTTCAAGATCAGCCAGCCGCACAAGGGCTTCCATCGCAAGATCGGCGAGTTCGCCGGCCACCACATCAACCCGGCCGGAGAGCTGCTGAGCGCCGAGGCCTTTGCCGCCGCGCAGGGCGAGTGGCTGCCCAACGATGCGGACATCGCTTTTATCCACTCGCTGATGACGCCCAACCACGCGCCCGGCCAGTATGCGAGCTGGATCGCCCCCCCGCGCATGGGCATCAACCAGCAGCCGGTCGACTACGAGTACGTGAAGATCGATTGAAGGAAGAGAGACACCCCCGCCGCGCTTTGCGCGACCCCCTCAAGGGGGCGGCACTGGCCGTCCGGCAAAGCCGGCCCGGCGGTGCCATGGGGCGCATCCGCGCATGCCTGGCTGGGGTGCTCCGGCACCCAGCCGCTCAGCGTTTCGTGCGGCCAATCAGCGCCCACAACCCGATCGCGCCGAAGGTGGCAGTACCGATGCCGCCGAGCGCGAAATCGCCGAACTTGAGGGTGTAGTCGCCGGTGCCGAGCACGAGGGTGATCGCGGCGACCAGCAGGTTCTTGTTGTCGGAAAAATCGACCTTGTTGTCGACCCAGATCTTGGCGCCGGCCACGGCGATGAGACCGAAGACGACGATGGACACGCCGCCCATCACGGCCAGCGGAATCGCCTGGATCAGCGCGCCGAACTTCGGTGAGAAGCCCAGCAGCACGGCCATCAGGCCGGCCACCAGGAACACGGCGGTGGAGTAGATCTTGGTGGCGGCCATGACGCCGATGTTTTCGGCGTAGGTGGTCACGCCGGTGCCGCCCGCGCTGCCGGCCACGATGGTGGCGATGCCGTCGCCCATGAAGGCGCGGCCCATGTAGGCGTCGAGGTTCTTTCCGGTCATCGCCGTCACGGCCTTGATGTGGCCCAGGTTCTCGGCCACCAGGATGATGGCCACGGGCGCGATCAGCAGCATGGCGTTGGCCTGGAACACCGGGGCGCTGAAGTTAGGCGCACCGAACCAGGTGGCGCTCGCGATACCGCTCAGGTCCATCGGTTTGCCGAAGCCCAGGCCATTGGTGAGCACCGCGTAGATCACGCTCGCCACGATCAGGCCCACGAGGATCAGCAGGCGCTGCACCATGCCGCTGCTGAACACCGCGACCAGGGCGACGCAGACGAAGGTGATGCCCTGCATCCACTTGTCGAAGTCGGTGGGCGCCATGTTCTTGATCGGGATGCCGGCCAGGTTGAGGCCGATCACGGCCACTACCGCGCCGGTGACGACGGGCGGCATGAAGCGCTCGATCCAGCCGGTGCCGACGGCCTGCACGACGGCGCCGATGAGGGTGTAGAGCACACCGCAGGCGATGATGCCGCCGAGCGCCACGCCGATGTTGGCGTTGGGGCCGGAGCCCGCGTAGCCGCTGGCCGCGATGACCACGCCGATGAAGGCGAAGCTCGACCCGAGGTAGCTGGGCACTTTGCCGCCGGTCATGACGAAGAAGATCAAGGTGCCGATGCCGCTCATGAGGATGGCGACGTTGGGGTCGAAGCCCATGAGGATGGGGGCGAGCACGGTGGCGCCGAACATGGCGATCAGGTGCTGCACGCCCATCACGCCGGTCTGCGGCCAGGGCAGGCGCTGATCGGGCCCGATGACGCCACCGTTGGCGAGGGTGGAGGATGGTTTTTCTGTCCAGCTCAATAGGCCCATGGGAACTCCTTGTGGGTGGGGGTCGGATCGCCCGAGATTCTGCCGGGTGGCCCGGGGCCGCGCACGCTGCGATGCAGCAGGCGCGACGCGGGCGTGACGCAGGTGGGACAGGGCTGCGGCGATCATGGCGCCGCCAGCGGTGTGCGGGCCTTGATCCGCGTCAGGCCACGCGGAAGAAACGTATCTGCACCCGGTCGGGGAAGCGCGCGCCGGTGCCGACGAAGAGGCTCTGTGTCATCCAGGCCAGCGCGGGGTGGGAGACCTCGAAGGTCGGTGCGCAGCGGAAGTAGATCGCGGCCGGGTCCACCGGCTCGCCGCGCACGAGCTTGGCAATGTCTTCGGCCGAGCCGCGTCGCAGCGCGCGGTTCTGCACGAACACGTGGGCGCCGGCCCAGTCGGCGTCGTCCAGCCGCAGCAGGTAACGCGCGTCGAGGTCGGCGCAGGTCTCGCTCACCACCAGCTGGAAGTCCGCGCCGCCGGGCAGCACCGCACCGTTCACCTGGCCTGTCACCGTGCCGCCGGTGATGGGGATGATGCGGCGCCGGCCCCGGCTGTTGAGCCCGAAGGTCTGGCCCGCTTCGATGGGCGCGGCGACGAAGACCGTGAGGTCGAAGACCGGTTCGAGCAGGGGGGTGGGCAGGGCCATGGTCGAGGCTCAGGCGGTGCGGATGGGGAGAATTTCACCCCGGCATTCGCCGAAGCCAATGCGCGCCGCGCCTGGTTTCTCGCACCAGCCGCGCAGGATCACATTGTCGCCGTCTTCGAGGAAGCGGCGCTGTTCGCCGGTGCCGGGCAGATCGATCGCCAGCGTGCCGCCGCGGCTGAGCTCGACGATGGCGCCGGCCTCGGGCTGGGTGGGGCCGGAGATGGTGCCCGTGCCCAGCAGGTCGCCGCTCTGCAGGTTGCAGCCGCCCACGGTGTGCTGCGTGACCATCTGCGCGAGGGTCCAGTACTGGTGGCGAAAGCTCGTGGCCGAGAGCCGGTCGGGGGGCACGGCTTTGGCGCGGTGCGTGGCGGTTTCCAGCAGCACTTCGAGCTGCACGTCCACGCCGCCGTGCGCGCGGTTGGCGGTGGTGTCGAGGTAGGCCAGCGGCTGCGGCTCGTCGGCCGGGTGGGCGAAGGGCACGCGGTAGGGCGCGAGCGCCTCCATGGTCACGATCCAGGGCGAGACGCTGGTGCAGAAGTTCTTGCCCAGGAAGGGGCCGAGCGGCGCCATTTCCCAGAACTGGTGGTCGCGCGCGGACCAGTCGTTGAGCAGGCACATGCCGAAGATGTGGTCTTCCGCTTTGTCCAGCGGAATCGGCTCGCCCATGGCGTTGCCCGGGCCGACGTAGAAACCCAGCTCCAGCTCGAAGTCCAGCCGGGTGCAGGGGCCATAGACGGGTGTCTTCGCGCCGGGCGGCATCGCCTGCCCCATGGGGCGGTGAAACGGTGTGCCGCTGACCACCACGCTGGAGGCGCGGCCGTGGTACGCGATGGGCAACCACTGGAAGTTGGGCGTGAGCGGGTCGTCGGGCCGGATCACGCGGCCGACGTTGCGGGCGTGGTGGATCGAGGTGTAGAAGTCGGTGTAGTTGGCGATGCGGGTGGGCACGCTGTGCTCCGCCTCGGCCTGCGGCAGCAGGCAGCCGTGCAGCAGGCCTGCCACCTGGGCCTCGGCGTCGTGGCGCAGGGCGGCGAACAGCGCATGGCGCAACGCGCGCCAGGCCACGGGGCCCATGGCGAGGAACCCGTTGAGCGTGGCGCCCGAGCAGGCCTGCGCGGCGAGTTGCGGCAGGCCTTCGAACACCGAGGTGGCGGCCACGGCGGCGAGATCAACGATCTGGTCGCCGATGGCCACCCCGCCGCGAAAGGCCTCGTCCGAACCCTTGCGGCGGAACACGCCGAAGGGCAGGTTCTGGATCGGGAAGTCGGTGCCCGGCTCGTTGGCCGAGGCCAGCCAGCTTTTCACGCTGGCGTCGTGGGTGTGGTTGAGTTCCATGGGGGGCTCCGTTCAGGCCGAGGCCATCAATGCGTCGTCAAAGATCGCGACGGCGCGGGTCCACCCGGCCGACGCGCCACGGATCTTGTGCGGGAAGCAGCTGATGTAGAAGCCCGTCGCCGGGATGGCTTCGAGGTTGTGCAGCTTCTCCAGGTGGCTGTAGCCGATGTCGCGGCCCGCCTTGTGGCCTTCCCAGATCAGGCTGGCGTCCTGCGTGGCGGCGTACTTCTGCGCGGTGTAGACGAAGGGCGCGTCCCAGCTCCAGGCGTCGGTGCCGGTCAGGCGCACGCCGCGCTCCAGCAGGTACATGGTGGCGTCGTAGCCCATGCCGCAGCCGGCGCTGACGAAGTCGTTGTGGCCGTAGCGGCTGCCGGCGCGGGTGTTGACCACCACGATCTCCAGCGGGCTCAGCGTGTGGCCGATGCGTTTCAGCTCGGCCTCGACGTCGGCGGCCGTGACCACGTAGCCGTCTGCGAAGTGGCGGAAGTCCAGCTTCACGCCCGGCTGGAAGCACCACTCCAGCGGCACCTCGTCGATGGTCCAGGCCTTCTTCTTCTCACCCAGCGCCTGGTCCATGGTGCTGTGGAAGTGGTAGGGCGCGTCCAGGTGGGTGCCGTTGTGGGTGGAGAGCTGGATCATCTCGACCGCCCACACGTCGCCGTCGGGCAGGTCTTCCTGCTTCAGGCCCGGGAAGAAGGGCGCCATCTGCTCGAAGGAGTTCTTGTGGTCGAAGTACTGGATCTTGGGCGCGAAGGCGGGCGGGTCCGAGATCACGTCGTTTTCGAGGTAGATCGAGAGGTCAACGAAGGTGCGGGGCATGGGGTTCTCCTGTGGGGAAACGGACGCTGAAATCAGGGGCGCTGCCAGCGCAGCAGGCGCCGCTCGGCCAGGGCCAGCAAGGCGTTGCTCGCGAAGCCGATGGCGCCGAGCAGCACGATGCCGGCGAACAGCTCGCTGGCCTGGAACGAGCGCGCGGCCAGCAAGATGGCCTGGCCCAGGCCGGCCTGCGAGGCGATCATTTCGCCCACCACCGAGACGATCAGCGAGACCGTCATCGACAGCCGCATGCCCGAGAGGATGTCGGGCATGGCGTTGGGCAGGCCGATCTTGGCGATGAATTCGAGGCGGCCCAGCTGCAGCGCCTGCGACACCTCGCGCAGCCGCACGTGCACCTGCGCCAGGCCGTGCATGGTGGCCAGCAGCACCGGCCACATGGAGCCGAAGGCCACCACCGCCAGCACCATGCCGCCCGAGAGGCCGAACAGCGCGATGGCCAGCGGCATCACCGCCGAGGCCGGCAGCGGGCGGATGAATTCCAGCGTGGGCGCGATCCACTCGCGCGCCGTGCGCGAGCTGCCGATCAGCGCGCCCAGCGCGATGCCCAGCGCGCTGGCGAGCACCCAACCGAGCAGCATGCGGCTGAGCGTGGCCCAGGTGTAGGCCAGCAGGTCGCCGCCGGCCAGGCCCTGCACCAGGCTGCCCAGCGTGTCGGCCGGGGAGGGCAGGAAGGCGCGGTTGACCCAGCCGCTGCGGCTGGCCAGCCACCACAGCGCCACGAAACCGCCGAGCACGGCGATGGAGCCCGCCGCGCTGCCCAGGGCGTTGATGCGCTTGAAGGTTGGGTGGCTCATGCGGTGACCTCCCCCATGCGGCGCGCCACCTGCTGTTGCAGCGCGAGCGCACCGGCGTTGATGGCGTAGCCCACGGCGCCGATCCAGGCCAGCCAGCCCAGCATGAGCGCCGGGTCCAGGCTCTGCTGGGCGATCATCATGGCGTAGCCCATGCCGTGGGGGTTGGCCGCGATCTCCACCGTGACCGCCACCACCAGCGCGATCGCCACGCCCAGGCGCAGCGCCACAAAGAGGCGCGGCACGATGGCCGGGCCGACGATCCAGGCGAAGCGCTGCAGCGGCGTGAGTTGCAGCGCCCGCGCCACCTCCAGCAGCCGGGGCTCCACCTGCAGCACCGCCGCCTGCGTGAGCACCAGCATGGGCCAGAGGCAGGCAAAGGCGATCACACTCACCTCCATGCGCAGGCCGAAGCCGAACACCAGCATCGCCAGCGGGATCAGCGCCACCGAAGGAATGGGCCGCGCCACCTCCACGCTCAGGTAGCCCAGGCGCGCCGCGCGGCGCGACAGGCCCAGCAGTGTGCCCAGCAGCAGCCCGCCGAGCGCGCCGATCAGCAGGCCCAGCGCGGCACTGCCCAGCGTGAACGCGGTCGCGCTCCAGAGCGAGCCGTCGGTGGCTGCACCGCCCAGCGCCTTGAGCGCCGCGCTCGGCGGCGCGATGGCGTCGCTGCCCTGGCCCACGGTGCGGGTCCACAGCTCCAGCGCGCCGATCAGCACGGCGGGGAAAACGAGGGCTTTCATGTCAGTGATGCCCGAGGTAGTTGTAGAGCTCGCGGCGCAGCCGCAGGAACTCCGGGTGCTCTTTGGTCGTGATCTGGTTGCGTGGTTGCGGCAGCGGCACGTCGATCACGGCGGCCAGGCTGGGCAGCTCGGGCGTGGGGTTGCTGCGCAGCGCGATCACGCGGTCGCCGAGGTAGAGCGCTTCCTCCAGGTCGTGGGTGACGAACATGACCGTCAGGCCCTCTTCGCGCACCAGCCGCGCCAGCTCGTCCTGCAGCGTCTCGCGCGTCATCGCATCGAGCGCGCCGAAGGGCTCGTCCATCATCATCACGTCGGGCCGCTGCGCCAGGCAGCGCGCGATCTGCACGCGCTGCTGCATGCCGCCCGAGAGCTGCGCCGGGTACTTGCTCGCGTGGGCGCCGAGGCCCACGGTGTCGAGCACCTTCGCGATGCGCGCGGGCCGCTCGGCCTCGGGCACTTTTGCCGCTTCGAGTGCCAGGCTCACGTTGGCCGCCACGCTGCGCCAGGGCAGCAGGGCGCGCCCGTAGTCCTGGAACACAAACGCCACCTCGCGGCTCGGGCCGGTGATCGGCTGGCCCTGGCGCAACACGGCGCCGCTGCTGGGCGCCACGAAGCCGGCGGCCGCGCGCAGCAGCGTGGTCTTGCCGCAGCCCGAGGGGCCGATCACGCAGACGAACTCGCCACGCCGCACGCTCAGCTCGGTGGGGGAGAGCACCTCGCGCCCGCCGAAGTGGATCGCGACGTGGTCAAAGTGCAGAACGGTTTCGGACACCGGGGCGCTCACTTCACGATCAGCCGCGCCACGGCGGGCTCGGTCTTGAGCATCTCCTGCTCCTTCATCAGGCCGACCCAGTAGTTGAGCTGCTTCTCGGTGACGATGGGCGAGGGCGGCGAGATCTGCACCTTGGCCAGCACCTCGGGCGGCAGCTTGATGTATTTGCCGACGGCCGCGCGCACGGCCTCATTGTTCTTGGGCTGCAGCATGAAGGCCGCGCCCTCCTGCACGCCCTCGCGGAAGGCCTTGACCGCGCTGGGGTTCTTCTCGGCCCACTCGCGCCGCGCGGTGTGGATGATGGTCGGCTGGTTCTCGGGCAGGAAGGTCGAGTAGTAGCTGGCCACGTAGCCCGCGCCCGAGTCGGTGATGCGGCTCATGAACGGGTCGGCGCTGACCACGGCATCGACCGAGCCGCCGCGCAGCAGGTCGCCGTGTTGCGGGAACGAGGCCTCGATGAAGCTCACCTTCTTGTGGTCCACCCCTTGCGTCTTGAGCCAGGCACGGAAGGTCACGTGCAGGAAGGCGCCCAGGCCGGGCACGCCGATCTTCTTGCCCACGCAGTCCTGCGCGGTGCGGATGCCGCTGCCGGCCTTGGCCACTAGGCCGAAGCCGGTGATGGTCTTGGAGGTGGCGCCACCGCCGGCCACCACCACGTGGTCCAGACCGCCGTCCACCGACTGCAGGAACACGCTGGGCGTGGGGCCGCCGATCTGCAGCGAGTCGGCCTGCACGGCGGCGGGGATGGTGGAGTTGATGGGGATGAATTTCAGCTCCACCTCCAGCCTGCGTTTCTTGAAGAAGCCCTGCTCGGCGGCGACGAACACCGAGGCGAAGTCGGTCACGGCGGTGAAGCCGAACACCACCTTGGGCAGGGTCTGGCCGAATGCGGGCAGGCTTGCGGCGGCGGGAAAGGCGGCCAGGGCGGCCAGGGCGGTACGACGTTTCATGTGTGTCTCCTACGGGATGGGGTGGTGGTTTTTTTCGGGGCGGGGGATGCGGG
>NZ_MUNZ01000140.1 GCF_002001205.1 Hydrogenophaga sp. A37 | reverse complement strand
CTATCGGGCCGGCAATCACCAGCCCGAGGCCGGGAACAGCGATGCTCGATCCCACCGCCGCCAGGGCAGCACCCGCGGCACCGAGCACCCCACCGATGCCCGCACCGATACCCGCCCCTTCCGAAGCCTTGTTGCCGAGCTCGGTGGGGCGACCGTCCTCGCGGCCGAAATGGCGCTCGCGTGTTTCATCTGACATCACGAGATTCACATCGTCTTTGTCGTAGCCGCGGTCCAAGACACCTTGGTACGCTGTCTCTGCGCTGTCGCGGTCTGGAAAAATGCCCGTCAGATACCGTTTGTTGGTGGCCATGATTGCTCCTGTTGAGTAGGTGAAAGATGCTGTTCAGACCTCCGACGGAGGTCGTGCATGGCAAGGCAATCGCCGCGCCCGGCTGGCGGCGTCAACAGGGCATGGGATGGCCGGTGCCGCGTGGGCGCCGGCTCTTCTTCAGGCGTTGAGGCGGCGCCGACGACCCACCGCCTCGATGTGCAGCATCTGACGGTATTTGGTGACCGTGCGCCTGGAGACACTCAGGCCTTGCTGCGCGAGCTGGCGGGTGATTTCAGCGTCGGACAAAGGCTCGCCGGTGGACTCCGCCAGGATCAGGTCTTGAATCAGCCCCCTGATCGCGGTACCGGAACAGGCCAGCCCGTTGGGGCTCACCATGGCGCGCGAAAAAAAGTGCTTGAGCTCAAACACCCCGCGTGGCGTGGCCATGTATTTGTTGTTGGTCACGCGCGAGACGGTGGATTCGTGAACCCCGACTTCGTCGGCGATTTCCCGCAAGCCGAGTGGTTTCATGGCCATGGGGCCGTACTCCAGGAAGTGGCGCTGCCGCTTCATGATCGCCTGGGCCACGTCGAGGATGGTCGAGAAACGCTGTTCGACATTGCGAACGGTCCAGCGAGCCTCCTGAAGGTGGGCGCCCATCTCCGAGTCGTCCGACGTGCGATGGCGCTGGAACAGATCCACATAGACCTGGTTCAACTTCACGCGTGGCACGACGGCCGGATTGAGCTGCACGCTCCAGTCGCCACGGATTTTCTTCACGATCACGTCGGGCACCACATAGGGAATGTGCGAGGAACCCCAGCGCCAGCCCGGGCGGGGGTCGAGGCGACGGATGCGGTCGCACACCCGCTCGATGCAGGCCGGCGCTTGCCCGAGCTGTCGCGCCAGGCCGGCCGTGTCGCGGGTGGCCAGCGCGTTCAGGTGTTCGCCCACGATGGTGCGGGCGATAGCGCGTTGTTCCTCGCATTCGATCTGATGCAGCTGCAGTTCCAGGCATTCCCCGACACTGCGTGCGCCCACGCCGGCGGGCTCCAGCGACTGCACCAGCTTCAAGGCGATCTGCATGTCGGCCAGGGTGGCCGGAGGGTCCAGCGCCACACAGTCGAGCAGCTCGTTCAACGGCGTTCTCAGGTAGCCATCGTCGTCCAGCGACTCCACGACCACATGCGCCAGGGTGAGGTCACGCTCACCCAGCGGCATGGTGTTGAGCTGGGCGTGCAGGTGCATGGTGAGCGAGTCCTCGGCCTTCATCAGGTCCAGCGCCGACGTGTCACCGTCCGACGCCTGGCGGTTGCCCGCGGCGGCATCCGCATGCCAGAGGTCCCGATCAGACTCCAGCCCCCCGTCTCCCACTTCCACCGGAACCCGCTCCGGTTCGTCGTTGAAACTGGCGCCGTCCATCGCGCCGTCCGACACCTCGATGGCCTCTGGCGCGTCGGCATCGTCAGCGCCGTCATCGGGTTCGAGGAAGGGATTTTTCCCCAACGTGTCTCGCACCATCAGCCCGAAATCGAGCGACGACATCTGCAACAGGCGCACGGCTTGCTGCAGCCGGGGTGACAGGGTCTGGCTTTGGCGCTGATCGGCGCGGACGTCCATCTGAATCACGGATACCTCCTCCTTGTGAGCTGCTGTGACGGGTCCCTGGGTGGGCGCAAGCTTGGACCACGCAACCCCCGTGCCTCATTGCTCGCCGCGACACAACTTCAAACAATTTGATGAATCTCGGGGTGCAGGTTCGCCAATCCGTGAGCCCACTGCGCCATCGCGTTTGCATGAAGATGCAAAACACGCACTTCCCAACATCTGGGGCCAGCTGTTGCCGTAAATATTGCAGGAATCGACGGGCAGCGACCACCCAGGCGGCTGATCTGGGTGTCGAGATAGCTGTGGATGCTGCCGTGCAGCAGCGGGTCGTTGCTGAAGTCGATGCCGGGCACGAGGTCTCGGCAAAGAAGCCGTCGGGTTGCGGTTGAGCACCAGGCGCCCGACGATGACAAGGGCACCAGCTCCACAGGCACGATCTTGATGGGCGAGGCGATGGTTTCACTCAGGGTGCTCGCCCCGGCCGTGTCGTCGTTCGGCAGGGTGCGGGCACCTTGCTGTGGCGCACGGCCGTGGGTGAGTCCGTGCTCGCCCGCCTTTTGTTCGTCGAGAGCATCGCGGTGGTCAGGCGCTCGATGGCGTCCGACAGGGTGCTGATCAACGCGCCAAAAGACGGCAGCACGGTGGCCGTCTGGATGACGTCATCGTCCTGCGGGGCGGCTGGCTTCGGGGCCACGGCGGGCGATCATTGCTTCAGCGAGCGGTGCCGCGACGAAAGAGATTGACCAGGGCCAAAAGGATGACCGCCCCCACGAACGAAACCAGCAGCGAACCGATACTGAAAACGTCCTGGTTGATCGTTCCCACCCCCACCATGGGGGAGATCAGCCAACCCCCCAGTGCCGCGCCCACGACGCCCACGATGACATTCAGGAACATGCCCTGCTGGCCATCGGTCTTCATGACCAGACTGGCCAGCCAGCCAATGACGCCGCCGAGGATCAGCCAAACGATGAAGTTGATCATTGAAGTTCTCCAGAAGATGAATGGTGAAGGCCAGGGCCTCCGGGAATGTGAGCGCTTCCGGGAGCAAACGGGGTGCCTGATGGCGGTTCCAGCCAGCGCAGGCTTCGCCAGTGGCGGGTGTCGCATTCGAGGATGTCGCGCATGTAGGCCAGCGCGATGGTTTTCTTTTGGGTGGTTTCGGCCGCGGTGCAGTCCTCAGGCACGTGCACCTTGAGGCCCCTCAGAAAGGCATCGGCAGCGGACATCTGCACGCAGATGTCTGCGGCCAGCCCAGCCATCACCAGGGTGCGCACGCCGATCTTGTCCAGCAGGATGTCCAGCGGCGTGCCGTAGAAGGCCGAGTGCATGGGCTTGAGCACGGTCAGGTCCTGGCGCTGCGGCCGCAGCAGTCTCGCGATCAAGGCGCTGGGCCCCGATCCCTGGCGCAAGCCCGTCACCAGCGTGGTGAAGTCGGAGCGCCAACAATCAAAGTTGTCGTTGGCATAGATCACGGGGATGCCGTTCGAACGCGCCGCGCGCACCATCTGGCGGGTGCACCGCGCCGCCTCCACCGCCGGCGCAGCGAGCTTCCCTGCTTCCGGAAAATCCAGGGGGTTGATGAAATCAATCAGCAGAATGGCGCGCCGACTTTGAGGCAGCTCGTTCTTACGCACCATGGCCGCCCTCCACATTCACCGCGGCGGACGATTCCTTCAGCACGCTGATGCCGCCATCGGCCTCCAGAAAGGCATATTTCAAGTCCTTCAGGTCGCAATCGGCCTCTCGCAACGCGCGCTCGACGTCCTTCAGCGGCACATGGTTCTTTTTCAGCGTGTCGGTAAAGAACCGCCCGTCACGCCCGATGAGCACCGGGTCGCCTTCGACCAGCGTCTGCCACCGGGTGCTGCGGGCGGTCAACACCGCGACCACCAGGTTGAGCGCAAAGAGTGTCACCGCGGCCAGCAGCGCCCCGATGACCGACTCGTCACCACCGGCCAGCCCGGCGGACACCGCCTCGCTCAACAACAGCACCACGAGCAGATCGAAGGGTGTGAACTGGCCCAGTGTCCGCTTGCCAGACAGGCGAACGAGCACCAGCAACACCGCGTAAATGACGGCCGCCCTCAGCGGCAGCTCCCACCAGGGAACGGACAGTTCGAACATGGCGAATCCATCAGCGTGTCGGGCCAATGGCCTCCTGTCTCATCGTCATATGGACCCCACACTGCCTGTCACGGGGAGCACGATGCCGGTGATGTAGCTCGAGCACGCCGGCGCGGCCAGGAAGACGTAGGCGGGTGACAGTTCTTCGGGTTGCGCGGGCCGCTTCATGTCGGCATCGCGCCCGAACTCCGACACCTCCTGCGCCGGCAGATCGGAGGGGTTGAGCGGTGTCCACACCGGCCCGGGTGCCACGGCGTTGACGCGGATGCCACGCTCCAGCAGGTTGCTGGCCAGCGACTTCGTGAAGGCATGGATGGCCCCCTTGGTGGAGGCGTAGTCGAGCAGATGGGCACTGCCCCTGAGGCCGGTCACCGAGCCGGTGTTGATGATGCTCGAGCCCCGTTTCAGGTGCGGCAGGGCCGCGCGCGTGAGTCGGAAGTACCCGCCCAGATTGATCTCCCACGTCTCGCGCAGGCGCTCGTCGTCAATGGCTTCGATCGAGTCGGCGTGTTTGTGAAAACCAGCGTTGTTGACCAGGACGTCCAGGCCGCCCAGTGTTTGCACAGTGCGCTCCACCGCCTGCTCGCACCACGCCCGGTCTCTCACATCACCTTTCAGCAGCAGACAGCGTGTGCCCTCCTCTTCCACGTGGCGGCAGGTTTCATCGGCATCCTCGTCCGACGAGAGATAGGCAACGGCCACATCGGCGCCTTCCCGGGCAAACAGGACCGCCACCGCCCGCCCGATGCCGGAGTCGCCACCGGAAATCAGCGCCACCCGCCCCAGCAGCTTCTGACTGCCCTGGTAGTCGGGCGCCATGAACCGGGGCTTGAGCTCCAGGTCGGCCTCCTGCTCGTCCGGGGCGAGGTGCTGGGCCGGCATGTGTCCGGGTTGTGGACGGGTGCCGGTTTGAACGGGATCGTCGTTTGTGGCCGTGTGCTTGCGGGATGCCATGTCGTGCTCCTTGTGGATGACCGGGGGATTCATGAATGGCAGGCGGCGTGCCAACCCGCCAGGGCATGCCTGGCGGCCCGTGAACGTGTTGGCCACTTCGCGGCATCTTCCGTGCGCGGGAACACCGTTTGCCAGGGGTGGGGAGCGTTCCAACCAGACAAGGAGCCCCCCATGCAACAGGTCAAAGGCGTGATGACTCGAGGCGAGCGTTCGATGTCGCCGACGAACACGGTGTTGCTCACTCCATGATCTGGGGCTTGCTCACCTCGACGGTGGATGCCTGGCTCGACGACTACGCGCCCAGCATGGGGGCGGCGCTCGCTTTCTACACGCTCTTTTCCATGGCGCCGCTGCTGCTGATCGTCATCTCGGTCGCCGGCTTGCTCTTTGGCGACGTTGCGGCACGGATCGAAATCTTCGAGCAGATTGCCCTGCTGGTGGGGGAAGACAGCGCCACCGCTTTGAACAGCGTGCTGGAAAGCCTGGACCAGCCAGCCGCCACCCGCACGGGCACGCTGGTGGGCTTGGGCACGCTGCTGATCGGTGCCACCACGGTGTTCGCTGAGCTGCAGAACGCGATGGACCGCATCTGGCAGGTGCCCGACCGCCCCAACGCCCGAGGTGTGTGGAACTTGCTTCGGGTTCGCCTGCTGTCGCTCGGGCTGGTGCTGGGCATCGGCTTCCTGCTCATGGTGTCGCTCGTGCTCAGTGCCATGATGGCCGCGCTGGGCAAATGGTGGGCCCCCTGGTTCGGCGAGTTTGCGGTCACGGCCGATGCCATCAACTTCGGTGTGACGCTGGCCTTCATCACCGCGGTGTTCGCGATGATTTACAAGTGGATGCCCCGGACCCGTGTCGCCTGGCGCGATGTCTGGATCGGCGCGCTCATCACCGCCTTGTTGTTCACCGTCGGCAAAACGCTGATTGGCCTGTACATCGGCCGCAGTGCCGTGGCCTCGGTGTTTGGCGCCGCATCCTCGGTGGTGGTGCTGCTGCTGTGGGTGTACTACTCGGCGCAAATCTTCTTGCTCGGCGCGGAGTTCACCTGGGTGTTCGCGCAACGTGGAAAGAAGGGGCACTCTCGCCGAGCGCAGGCGCCACCACAGCGCTGGGTCGAAGCCGAAAAACCGGGTTAGGAACGCATGGCGGAGCTCCTCGTGCAACAGCTGGTCCACATCCACGTCGATGACCTCGCTCGAGCCATCGCCTTCTACTCCACGTGCTTTGAGCTTCATGTGGGGCGCGACCTGGGCGCGAATGGCGTTGAGCTGCATGGCACCACAGCCCCCATCTATCTGCTGACCAAGGCAGCCGGAGACCGGGCCACATCCCCTGTTCCCCTGGACCGGCCCCCAACGCACTGGAGACCTTTGCACCTGGACGTCGTCGTGGACGACGTCGATGCCGTGGTGGCGCGGGCGCTGACGGCCGGCGCCCAGCTGGAGCATCCGGTGTACACCTCTTCCTGGGGCAAGCTGGCGCTCGTGACCGATCCTTTCGGCCATGGCTTTTGCCTCGTCCAGTTTCTCGGATCGCGGCCGCCTGGCATGGGTATCCGGCTTGCCCTGAGACTGTATGAATTCCGTGAGTCTTCTGGACACACCCGTTTCCCGCCCGCCACCGAGTGACGCTGGGCTCATCAACGTCAGCCGCGCGTTCGTGTGCCGCTGCGGGCAGCCCATCTTCTTTCGCAACAGCATCTGCCTCGCCTGTGGTGCGCCGCTGGGCTACGACCCGGAGCGCGGCGTGCTGATCCCGCTGGCCGATCAGCCCGAGCCAGAGGCAGACCAGCCCGAGTCTGAAGCCGACAACGAGGTGTGGCAGAGCGCCGAACCCACCCAGCCCGAGCGGCGGTACGCACGCTGCAGCAACCTGAACACCGCTGCCGGCTGCAACTGGCTGACCCCCCTCGGCAATGCACTGACACCCACACACACGCTGTGCCTGTGCTGTCGTCTCACACGCCGCATACCCGACCTCGGGGTCGACGACCATGCCGGCTGGTGGTGCCGCATCGAGACCGCCAAGCGCCGCCTGGTCTCTTCGTTGCTGGGCATGCGCCTGCCTGTCGTGCCCCTGGACGATGACCCGGAACAAGGCCTTGCGTTCGACATCCTCACGTCGTCGGATGAAACGCCCATCGTCACCGGGCATGAAGACGGCGTCATCACGCTGGACGCTCAGGAGGCCGACGACCCCACGCGAGAGCTGCGCCGCACCCAGCTGCTGGAGCCGTACCGCACCCTGCTCGGCCATCTGCGGCACGAGACCGGCCACTACTACTGGCGCCGCCTGGTGGAACACAGCGACTGGCTCGAACTGTTCCGGTCTGAATTTGGCGATGAGCGTGAGGACTACCGCGCCGCGCTGCAGAAGCACTACAGCGAAGGTCCGCCTCCCGACTGGCGCTTGAACCACGTCAGCGCCTACGCCAGCAGCCATCCCTGGGAGGACTGGGCGGAGACCTGGGCCCACTACCTGCACATGACGGACACCCTGGACACGGCGCAGAGCTTTGGCCTCCAGGGCGAGCGGCTGGAGCTGGTCTACGAGCCGTTCGAGGCTTCGGTGTTGGGTCAAAGCGGCGTGCACAGCGCCACCTTTCTGCGCCTGCTGAATCAGTGGATGCAGCTCGCCGGCGTGCTCAACGAACTCTCTCGCAGCATGGGCATGCCGGACTTCTACCCGTTCGTTCTGTCGCCGCCCGCGGTGCGCAAGCTGCATCTCGTCCACCGGATCATCGGGGCGGTGGATGCGCGGTGGAACCCCGACCTGGGGACCTGGTCAGAGCCCCTTGACGACCCTTCTTAAGGAGTGAGCAACCATGGCACACCTCATCCTTTCACGTCTGGCGGCGGCCACGCTGGCCCTGCCGCTCCTGACCACCAGCGTGGCGGCGCAGCCCGTGCCACCGAGCGAGGCCACCCAGGAGGCGCTGCGCGCCATTCAAGCGCGCGGCGACCCTGCCCACGGACCCTTCATGGTGCTCGACAAGGTCGCCGCGCGGGTCTGGGTCTTTGATGGGCAGGCCCGCAGCCTGGACTCGTCGCCCGTGCTGCTCGGCGCGGCCGAGGGTGATGACTCGGTGCCTGGCATCGGCACCCGCCCCATGAATGCGATCCGACCGCACGAACGCACCACGCCGGCGGGCCGCTTCCGGGTCGAACCCGGACGCAATCACCAAGGGGAAGACATCTTCTGGGTGGACTACGACGCCGCGGTTTCCATGCACCGCCTGCGCCCCATCCACCCTCCGGCAGAGCGGCGGCCCGAGCGCATGGCATCGGCCACGCCCACCGACAACCGCATTTCCTACGGCTGCATCAACGTTCCTCCCACGTTCTACAACGAGGTGGTCCGACCGCTCTTTTCCAACGGGCGCGGGTGGATCTATGTGCTGCCCGAAACCCGCCCCGTGCAATCGCTCTTTGAAACAAAAGCCACCCGAGAGGGTGGCTTCTGACGAAACAGCGACGCGGTGGCGTCAGTTGCGGTCGGCCCGCCCCGCACGGGCCACGTCCGTGCGCGTGGGATCGGTCGTGTCCGTCGTGGACGGCGTGCTGGCGGTGTCTGGCGTGGTGGTCGTGGTGCCAGTGCCGCTGCCGCTACCGCTGCTGGCGGCGCCGGGCGCGGTGTCGGTGCCGGCGGGCGGCACCATCTGTTGCGGCGTCGTGTTGGTGGTCGGGTCCGAGCCCGAGCCCGGCGGGGTGGTGGTCTGGGCGAAGGCCACGGCCGCGGTCAAGGCCACGCCAGCAAGGGCAGCGGTGATGGGATGAATGATGCTCATGAGAATCTCCTGTGAAGTCAAGGAATGAACAACGTTGCACAGGCCGGACATTCGGCGCAAAGCAGACGTCGCCCACTTCACCGGCAATGCATGTGCCCGGGGGTGCGCTGGATGGGGCAAATCAAGGAGCGGGAGGACGCACGAGCGCTCCGTCCCCCGCCCTGTGGAGCGCACCGTCCGCGCCAGAGGCTGGCGCATCGGGCGGATACCGGGTGGGCAGCAGGATGCGAAAACACGTGCCCTCGCGACCCGATTCCACCTGAATGGTGGCGTCGAGCAGCTCGCACAGGCGTTTGACAATCGACAGGCCGATGCCCTCGCCATGGCTGAACGTAGTGCCGTGGCCATCCAGGGCATGCGGGCCGGACAAGCCCCCGTCCTCCGAGAGCACATGAACCACCTCGCCCGTCCGGGCGCCTCGGGCCAGAGCGCGGGCATTGTCGGTGGCGGCTTCGAGGGCGTCGAGCACATCCGAGGCTGGATGGGGCGCGAGGCCGGGGCCGGTGTCTTTGACCTGCAGTTCCCAGCGCTCGGGGTCCCCGGAACCCGCCGCGGCCCAGATCACCTTCACGCCCCCCTGCGCGGTGTAGCGGATGGCGTTGAGAACCAGGTTTTGCACGATGCGATGGAGCTTGACCGGATCTCCCTCGACAGTGAAGCCGGCCTCCCCGATCAGCTCCAGCGACAGCCCCCGCGCGGCGGCCAACACGCGAAGGCTCTCGCCCATTTCCGTCAAAAGTGCAGCAACATTGACCGTCTCCACACGCCGAGGTTCCTGGCCGCCCTGCAGCCGGGCCAGACTGGTGATGTCGTCGAGCAGCTTGTGCAGCTCATGCATGTTGCGCTCCAGCATGCGCAGGAAGTTCTCGCGCCCCGCGCCGTCCAGTTGGGGATGCCCAAGCCCCGCGGCGACATTGGCCACGACGCCTAGGTTCCCGCGAAGATCATGGGCGGCCTGTTGCCAGAGCGCGGCTCGCTGCCGTTCGAGCTGGCCCAGGTTGTGCAGCGCCGCCTCCAGCTCGCTCACGTAACTGCTGGCTTCCATTTGTTGCAGCTTGAAGTACTGCGACGTGCTGGCACTGACGGCCACGCTGAAGATGCTCGCCCAAACCTGCCGCGCCCGGGCCATGCCCTGGGGTGACGGCGCGGGGTGCAAACCGGCACACGCTTCGAGCTCCGCGACCACACACTCATTGAGATGGCCGAGCTCGCGCGACACCTCGGCCAGACCGAAGCCCTGCTGCCACCGGTGCAGCCCGTGCGCTGCGGCGTCACCGCGGTGGGACACATCGGCATCGGGCTCGCGCAGGTGGGTCTCGAAGCCTTCGAGCAAGGCCGGAATGTGATCGATCAGTTGGGCGCGCGGCAAGGCATGGCCCGTGCTCAAACTGCTGTCGGCCTCCACCGCGCGGCGCCAGGCGGTGACGATGAGATCCCGGCGCGACGCCAAGTGGTCCGCCAGCACGGGAAGGGATGGATCGAGGGCGGGCATCGGGTCGCTTGCCAGGTGGCGTGGGCGTGTTGCGTGGCGCTTGGTATGGGGTGCCGTCCATTATTTGCGGATCGCTTCCACAGCGCAACCGCGGGTCATGCCGAACCCGGTCTGTGCCGGCCGCGCTCCCAAGCCGCAATGCGGCCCAACAGAGCGGCCGGTTCCACGGGCTTGGTGAAGTGCTCATCGAAGCCCGCGGCCAGGGCGCGCTGCTTGTCCTCGACCTCGCCATGACCGGTCAGCGCCACGATCAGCATCGAAACACCCTGCTGCGTCTGGCGCAGGCGGTGGGCGACCTCGTTCCCGTCCAGGCCGGGCATGCCGATGTCCAGGATCGCCACATCGGGACGCAGGCGGTCAGCGATCTGGAGCGCTTCCTCGCCGTCACGCGCGACCTCCACGTCATAGCCTTCCAGGTTCACCAGCATGGCCAGGGTGTCTGCGGCGTCGACGTGATCGTCTGCGATCAACACCCGCAGTGCGGGGCGTCTCAGCGTCGCAGAAGAAGGGGGTTCAGGCTCTTGGTGCATGGCGGTCTGCAAGGCCGGGGTGTATGGCGGGGCAATCGACTCGCCTCTTCCACCAGCGGCCGTCTGGGTATGCCGATTGCCGTCCATGGGTTCCATCAACCCATCGGAGGTTCCCATGAAACCCCTCTTTCTTGCTGTGGCCATTGCCATTGGATCCCTCGCATCAACCGGCTGTGCCGTGAAAAGCGGCCAGAGCACGGTGGGGGAGTTTGTTGATGACGCCGCCATCACCACCCGGGTGAAAGCCCGCTTTGCCCAGGACGAGCAGGTGAGCGCGATGCGCATCGGCGTTGAAACGCTCAATGGCACGGTGCAGCTCTCTGGTTTTGCCACCACACAGACCGAAAAGGACAAAGCGGCCTCCATTGCCCGGTCGGTGCCGGACGTGCGCAATGTTCAAAACAACATCGTCGTCCGACCCGCCAGCTGAGTCACCGAAGCAGGTGCCGCGGCGGACCCTCGCTCACCAGCACAGCGCCCAGGATCCAAGAAGGGCGGCAGACGAATCTGCCGCCCTTCCCCTTCTTGGTGTGACAGCGACGGATCAGAAGCGGTGCATGTAGCCCAGGCTGGTGGTGGTGATGTCACGCCGCCCGACGTCCACGAAGTTCAGGTCGTAGCGGTTCCATTCCAGAACGATGGCCGATCGGGGGTTGAAGTTGAAGGCCGCCCCGACGCCATACGTGGGCTCCCAGCCGTCGGCCTTGCCGGTGGTCAGGCCCGACAACGGACTCGCGGTCACCTTCGTCTCACCATAGAGCGTGCCGGCCTTGGCATACAGGGTCACCGCGCCCAGTGGAATCTGACCCACGAGGCTCAGGTTCAGCCCATGCGCACGTGTGCGTCCGCCAGCGCGCTTGAAGGGACCAAAGTTCACATAGCCCAACTCGGCACCGAAATAGGGGCTGAACATGCCGCCGGTGTAGATGTTGAACGAGGCGTCGCTCTCAGAGCAGCTAAACACGCCAACACAGGGAACGTCCCAGTCGGGATTGCCCACGTTGAGACCAATGTAGCCATTGGTGGCGTACGGGATCACCGAGAAAGAGCCCGACGACGTGTCGTACATGGAGCGTTGACCGGTCGAAGACGGCGTAGTAGCCTGCGCACTCATGGTCTCGCTGGGGGCCACGCTGGAGGGGTCGGGCGCGGTGGAACTCGGGGTGGTCTGGGCTCGGGCAGAGCACGCAAGGACCACGGCAAGCGCTGCCACTGACCAGGTCCTTGAAGGGTGCGTTGTGCGTTTCATGGTGGATTCCTGAAGATGGGTTGATGAAGCACTGCGCCAAAAACGGGAAGCAGTCGTTGGTCAGGGCAACCCATGTGCCGCCGACGGCCGGCATGGAGGCGATGTGACACCAAACCCCCGTGGCGCGCGCATTCAGGCTGTGGGCAAGCTGCTTGCCCGCCCAGCGGGCAGACGTCAGTGCGGGTCAATTGAGGCCTCTCGCCGTTGAGGTCATGAGGAGCGAAGTTTTCATGAAGCGTTGGGTACGCTGGTTCCGGGGCCCTCACTCCATCCGTTCGAGGTTTGTTCTGCTGGTGCTGGCCATCTTCATCCCGGCTTTGCTGGTGGGCTGGTGGGTGGTGAGCCTGACGCACCAGCTCGCGTTGGAGACGAATCAACGCCGCCTGGAAGACACGTCGCGCGCCATCTCGCGGGTACTCGACCTGGAACTGGCCCAGCGGGCCGCGGTGGTGCGTGGCCTGGCGCTCTCGCGCCTGCTGGAGACCGCGCCCCACATCCCCCAGAGCAGCTTGCTCGCCTTCGACGATCAAGCGCGCCGCACCCTCACGGGGGCAGAAGGCTGGCTGGAGGTTCGCACGACCAACCAACTGCTCATTGACACGCGGCTGCCACCCGGCAACCTGCCACCCACCACGGCCACCCTGACAGCAGGGACCTTGGTGGACACCGCGCGCATCCAGCCGCTGCGCCAAAACACGGACCAAGGCACTTACCACGCATCGCTGGTACAGCCTGTGCTCCGCCAGGGCCAGCCCGTGCTCAACCTCACGCTGACCCTGCTGCCCCGTGAGTTCCAGCGCATCATCGATCAGCAGAAATTCGACAAAGACTGGGTCGCGGGCATCGTCGACAGCGAGGGGCGCGTGGTGGCCCGACATCCCCGGGGTGAGGTGCACACCGGGCGGTACACCTCCAGTGACCTGCGCGAGCGTTTGTCCCGCGATCGCGAGGGGCTCATGCACACGAAGTCCCTCGACGGGAAAGACGTCGCCCTCTACTTCAACACCACGGCGCAAGGTTGGACCTATGTCATTGCCATGCCAGAGGCGCAGTTCAATGGGGTGGTGCCTGAGGACGTGCGCAACCTGGCCCTGGGCACGATGGGGCTTCTGACGTTCGCCGTGCTCGCGGCGCTGTGGTTGTCACGCGGGATCGCGCGACCGATACAGACCATCAAGCAACTGGCGCTGGACATGAAAAGTGGACAGCCTGTCCGGGCGAACAAGACCGCCATCACGGAGTGCAATGAGGTGGCGGACGCCATGGCGCAGGCGAGCCAGTCGATACACGCCGCCCAGGTCGAGATGGAGCGGCGCGTCGAGCAGGCCATCGTCCTCACCCGCAACACCGAAGAGCACCTGTCACGCAGCCAGCGGCTCGAAGCCCTGGGGCGGCTCACCGGCGGTGTGGCCCACGACTTCAACAACCTGCTGGGGGTGATCAGCAACAGCAGCCACCTGCTGTTGCGCAAGACCCAGGACCCGGCGCTCACCTCGCCGGTGGAAGCCACGCTGCGGGCGGTTGAAGCGGGCAGCCGACTGACCCAGCATCTGTTGCGATTTGCCGGGCGCCAGTCTGTGCGCCCGGAGCTCATCACGCTCGGCACCTTCCTGCCCGAAGCCGCCGAGCTCGTCCGCTCGTTGTTGGGCCGGCGCATCCAGCTCACCGTCGTGATCGATCCCTCCGCACCCACAGTGTTTGCCGACCCCAGTGAGCTGGAGCTCTCGTTGTTCAACCTGGCCCTCAATGCCCGGGATGCCATGGTCGACAGCGGCCACGTGGAACTGCGCTCGGCACGGGCCGATGCCGATGATGGCGCCGGGTTGCCCGAACAGGACTTCGTGGTGATCTCGCTCACCGATGACGGCAGCGGCATCAGCGACGCCATTGCAAAGCGGGTGTTCGAGCCGTTCTTCTCCACCAAGGCATCCCCGCAGGCCTCCGGCCTGGGGCTCAGCCAGGTCTACGGCTTCTGTCGCCAATCGGGTGGCACGGCCCGCATCAACAGCACCCCGGGACTGGGCACCACGGTGAACATGATCCTGCCGGCCCGCAGCACCACCGGGACGCCCCCCTCCAAACCGTTCAATGGCACGGCGCCCTCCATCACCGGAACCCGTGTGTTGCTGGTGGAAGACAACGATGAGCTTCGGGGTGTGACCTCGTCGCTGCTGGCCTCGTTCGGGTGCGAGGTGGTGCCCAGCGCCTCTGCCCAGGAGGCCCTGCGCATCCTGCAGAACAACAGCGACATCGACGCGATGCTCACCGATGTGCTCATGCCCGGCCCCATGGACGGCGTCTCGCTGGCCCGGCAGGTGCGCCAGCAGTTCCCCGGGGTGTCCATCGTCCTCATCAGCGGCCACCGGGGCGATGCCGACGGGCGGGACGACTTTCCGTTCGTGCAGAAGCCGTGCGAGCCCGAGGCGCTGGTGGCGGTTTTGGCGGACGCGATGGCACAGCGAAAGGCGCCGGTGAGTCGATCAGCTTGAGGTGGTGTCGGGAACGCCATGTGCCCCGCAAGGGTGTCGCATTGCGACCCCATTACCGGTCATCCGTGCCGGTGTTTCTTCTCACACTCTCAAAGGAACATCATGGACAGGAAAGACATTGTCAAAACGCTGAACACGTTGATCGAAACCTCGAAAGACGGCGAATACGGCTTTCGACTCAGCGCCGACCACGCGCAGAGCAGTCAGATCCAACATCTCTTCGTCACCCGCGCCGAGGAATGCGCCCAGGCCGCCGCGGAACTGCAGACCCTGGTGGTGCAATACGGCGGCAAAGCCGAGACCGAAGGCAGCGCCACCGGCTCGCTGCACCGCGGTTGGGTGGCGGTCAAGGGCACCTTGGCGGGCTACTCCGACCTGGCCATGCTGGAGGAGGCCGAGCGCGGTGAAGACACCGCGATGGCCCGCTACCGCGATGCCTTGCAAGGCGAAGAACTGCCCCCAGACGTGCGTTTCGTGGTGGAACGGCAGTACCAGGGCGTCAAGCGCAACCACAGTCAGATGCGCAGCCTGCGCGACCAAGCGAAGGTGAGCCAACACTGATGGCGGTGTCAGGCCCTGTGCTGAAGAACCCCGAAACGCCCGGGCCGATGAAAGAATTGCCGCAAGGATTGCGGCAGCCACAGCAGCGATAGCCGCTGTGAAGTGAAGGCGGGTGGCTCGTGGGGAACTGCCATGGTGTCTGTTGAACGGCCCGCTCCATGAAACCGCCCCACCAGCCCTCCTCCGCCACCGCCGTCACCACCGTGCTGGTCGTGGGCGACAGCATGCTGGATCGCTACTGGGACGGCGCGGTGGAGCGCATTTCGCCCGAAGCGCCAGTGCCCGTGCTGCACTTCGGCCACGAATGGGAGCGGGCGGGCGGCGCGGCCAATGTCGCGGCCAACCTGGTGGCCCTGGGCGGTCGCACCACGCTCGCTACCCTGCTCGGCAAGGACGACGCCGGTGACCGGTTGGCCCGGTTGATGCGCGAGGAAGGCATCGTGCTGCACGAACTTCAATGTGCGGACATGCCCACCGTCCAGAAGATCCGTGCGGTCTGCAAACACCACCAACTGTTGCGCATCGACATCGAGCGGCAGGCCTCGTCCGAGGCGGCACGCTCGCTGTGTGAACTCGCTTGCGGTCTGCTGCCCAAGCATCCCTGGGTGGTGCTGAGCGACTATGGCAAGGGGGCACTGACGGGGTGTGAACGGCTGATCGCGCAGGCGCGCGAACACGGCTGCCGTGTGATGGTCGACCCCAAGGGCAAGTGCTTCGACCCCTATCGGGGCGCCTGGCTGCTCAAACCCAACGAAAGCGAGGCCGCAGCCGTGGCCGGGCCGTGGGAGGACGAGAACGGTTTCCAGGTGGCCATGGAGGCGCTGCGCGCGCGGTTGGAGCTGAACCACCTGCTGGTCACGCGCGGCGAACGCGGCATGACACTGTTCAGCGCCGACCGGCCCGTCCTGCAGATTCCCTCCGTGGCGCGCGAAGTGTTTGACGTCAGTGGCGCAGGCGACACCGCGCTGGCGGCGCTGGCCGCCTTTCTCGCGGCCGGCGCTTCGCTGGAGAACGCGGTGCGCCACGCCAACCTCGCGGCGGGCATCGCGGTGGGCAAGATCGGCACGGCCGTCGTGTCGCTCGAAGACCTGATGCAGGCCGACGCGGGCACCCGCGGTGCCGCACCACGTGAAGCGGTGGACCTCACGCGGCGGTGACCTCGTCGAACACCGCCAGCCAGTCGCGCACAAAGCGTTTGATCGAAAACCGCTCGCGCGCGGTCCGTCGCCCGGCTTCGCCCCACTCGGCCGCCAGTCCTCGGTCACGCACCAGTTGCTGCATCACGTCCACCAAGCGGTCCAGATGGGTGTCGACGTAGCCATTGCGTCCGCTGTGAATCACCGTGACCAGCTCGGTGGTGGCCAGGCCCACCACCGGCAGGCCGGCGAACATCGCCTCGATGGCGGCCAGCCCCAGGCTGGTGTGGCGGATGGGGTGGAAGAAGAACCGGTGCACCGCCATCAGGGCCGGCAGCTGGTGTTGCGCCACTTCGCCCCATCCACCCGCCTGCTCACTGCCCATGCCCACCAGGCACAGCGGCACCCGCGCGGACGCTTGTTGCCAGATGTCCAGACCAAGCCGGCGACCTCGGCGCGCGATGTTGTTGACCACCACCAGCCCTTCGGGAATCTCGCCACTCCACGGGTGCTCGGCCAGGGGCAGCACACCGTGCTCGACCACCCGGACGGCCAACGGGCCGCTGTCCCACATGAGCGCATTGAACGGGGTGACATGCACCAGCACCGCACCCGGATCGGCACACCAGTGGGGCGTGTCGGTGGGATGCTGCTGCGGCGGATCGTGCTCGAGCACGATGCGGGGCAGCTGGCGCTGGGCGGCCGTCAGCCAGCGGGGCCGATCGATCTCCCAGTTGTCGCGCGCCTGGTAGAGCACCACGTCGAAAGCCATCGCCGCCAGCCGATCCAGCGGCGCTTCGTGCACGTTGTTGCCCCAGGGCAGCGTGCCACTGCGGCCGGTGTGGTGCACCGAACGCGCGGGGTCCACGACGAGCCAGAAGTCGTGGGGCACCTGCGTGAGGTTGTAGAGGTAGTTGCCGTGCACGTGCCAGGTGAGGATGCGCAAGCGGCGCCGCGGTGCGGCATTACCCGAGAGAGGGCTCATGGTGAGGCTCCTTGTCGACCCAGGCCAGCGCCGCCTGCGCCACCGGCTCCATGGCCACGGCGTGCGCGCATTCGTGGCCCGTGGGGCAGCACCGGTGGCCGCAGGGCCGGCAGTGCAGTGGATGCCAGAACACCGGGTGGCGTGCAGCGTCCAGCGGCGCCCAGCGCGCCACCTCGCTGCCGCAGGCCACCACCACGCTCGGGGTGCCCAGCGCCGCGGCGATGTGTGTGAGCCCGGTGTCGTTGCCGACCAGCAGCTGCGCCTCGGCCACCAGGCCGCCCAGGGTCCACAGGTTGGTGCGGCCCGCCAGGTCCACCACCCGCCCGGAACCGATGCGCTCGGCGACCGCGCGGGTGAGTTCACGCTCGCCAGCCGAACCGGTGAGCACGATGGCCAGGCCCTGCTCCGCGAGCCGGTTCGCCACCGCCGCGAAACGCTCGGGCAGCCAGCGCCGCGAAGGCAACTGCGAGCCCGCGTGCACGATGGCGAAGCGCCCCGCGAAAGGCAGCAGCGCGCGGGCCCGGCGCCGGTCCTCGGGTTGGAGCGGCCAGTCCGGCTGCAATCCGCACCGGGGCAGGCCCAGGCGGTCGGTGACCGCGAGCAATCGCTCGATTTCGTGGCCCTCGGTCGGCCAAGGCACGAAGCGGGTTTCATCGCCCGTCGGGCATCCGGCTTCGGGCCGGTAAAAGCCGGCGGTGTGGCGAGCACCGAAACGGGCCACCAGCCCGTTGACCACGTCGCCCGCGCCATGCAGCTGGATCGCCAGATCCAGCCGGCGGCTGCGCATGGTCTCGATGAACGCCTGCCGGACGCTCGGTGCGGGCACCTCCCGTTCGGGCAGGCCCGGCCAACCGGGAAAGGGCTCGAAATCATTCACCCAGGGCAGGCGCGCGGCCCATTCGGCCGCCCAGGGCAAGCCCACCAAGGTGATGTGCGCCTCGGGCCAGCCGCTGCGCAGCGCGCGCAGTGCCGGCGTGGCGCACACCAGATCACCGAGCATGAGTGCCCTGAAAACGGCGATGCGGCGTGGGGCCATGGTGTGCTCGCTCGCGTCAGAAGAACCACACGCGGAAGTGCCACGCGCCGCGCAGACGCCAGTAGACCGAGAGGAACGGAATCAGCGCCGAGGTGGCGAGCATCTCCAGCACGTGCGCGGGCCGGTGCGAGGTGCTGCGCAGCCTGCGCACGGTGAAGCGCAGCAGCAGCGCCAGCGCCGCCAGCGCGCAAACCCAGGCGGCCACCTCGGCGCCGGCCCATGCGCTCAGCAGGGCGGCCAGCGTCAGCACGACCACGGCGTAAAAGTCGATGGGGGGAAGCGTCCGCACCCGTGCCCGGTACCGCCGCGGATGCTTGCGAAACAGCAGCGCGTCGAAGAACACGTTTTTCTGCTGGCGCAAGGAAACGCCCCAGCGCTCGGGCCGCACCGGGTGGGCCACCAGCGCGTGGTCGCAGTGCCCCACCACCCCGGCGACTTCCTCCAGCCGGAACTGCAGGTCGGTGTCTTCGCGCCAGGCGCGCTCGAAGCGTTCGTCGAAGCCCCCCACCTGCTGCAATGCGGCGCGCAGCACGAAGGCGTTGGCGGTCACGAACTCAGCCTTCTCCAGGCCCCGGGTCATCTGCTCATGGTCCGAAGGCGCATCGGTGGTGCGGGGCACCACCACGCGCCCGCCCATGGCGGTCCAGCCGTGTCGGAGCATGGCGTGCTCGCCCACTTCCAGCCAGACGCGCGAGGGCACGGTGTCGTCGTCGGTGAAGGCGATCAAGGGGGCCCGGGCCGCGCGCCAGCCGCAGTTGCGCGCCACCGCCGGGCCGCGCCCCTCCGTGGGGCGCAGGTAACGCAGGAACCCTCGGAGATGATGGCTGGCCAGGGCTTCCACGCAGTCGCGCGTGCGGTCGCAATGCCCGTCGTCGACCACCAGGATTTCAAAGGCATGCACACCGATGCTCTGGTCCAGCAGCGCACACAGGCAGCGCCCTAGCAGCGCCGGCCGGCGGCAAGTGGGCACCACCACCGAAATGCGAGGCGGCGGCATAAAGCCCATGAAGTGGCAAGGTTTCATGCGCGCCCGAGGTCGGCCTCGTCCAGGATGGTCCGCACCACCTGATCCCACGACGACACCTTGGCGTGGGGCTGTCGCAGCGGCGCACTGCGCCAGACGGTTTCCCCACCCGAGTCGTAGAGGATGCTGCGGCAGCCCGCGCGGCGCCCGGCCTCCACGTCGTCGAGCGTGTCGCCCACCATCCATGACCGCGTCAGGTCCAGCCGATGCGTGCTGGCCGCGCGGGACAGCATGCCGGGCATGGGCTTTCGGCAGAGGCAGGTCGGTCCACCCTTCAGATCCGGTGCGTGCGGGCAGAAGTAGAAGCCCTCCAGGTCGACCCCGGCCTCGTCGAGCAGGCGCTGTTGCAGCAAATACCGCAGCGCTTCGAACGCACGCAGCGAAAAGTACCCTCGGGCCAGTCCGCTCTGGTTGGTGACGATGAAGATGGAAAAGCCAGCGCTGTTCAAGGCCGCCAAGGCTTCCAGGGCACCACTTTCGAACCTCAGCAAGGCGGGGTCCACGTTGTAGGGCACGTTCTCCACCAAGGTGCCGTCCTTGTCCACGAACACCGCTGCGCGCCGCTCAGAGCTCACTGAATCACCTTCGCCCGACGGGCTGCGGTGCGAGCTCGCTTGGGAGCGGCCCGGCGCTCCGCTCATGGCGCCTCCGCTTGCAGCAGCCCCGACGACGGCCGGGGCCGCACCCGCTCGCGCCGTTCGGGCCGGGCGACCTGCAATTGCGCGTACACGCCGGCCAGTTGCCGGGCCACGTGGTCCCAGGTGAATGCCGCCTGCACCCGCGCGACGCCAGCATGCCCGAGTGCCCGCGCCAGCAGCGGTTGCCGCTGCAGCGTCATCAAGCGCTCGGCCACGGCCGCGGGGTCCTTGGGCGGCACCAGGAAACCGGTGATGCCGTCCTGCACCGTGTAGCGCACGCCACCCACATCGCTGCCGATCACGGGCGTGCCGCACGCCATGGCCTCCAGCGGCGTGATGCCGAAGGGTTCGTACCAGGGCGTGGTCACGAACACGTCGGCGGCCACATACCAGTCGCGCAGCGCATCACGGCCGCGCCGGCCGACGAAGGTCACACGGTGCGCCACCCCGGCGGACGCGGCCACGGCCTGCAGCCGCCCGATCTCGGGCGTGATGGCCGGGTCCGGCTGCTCCGACCCGCCGCCCACCACCACCAGGCGCGCCGGCACCTCGGCCGGCACCAGCGCCATGGCCTGGATCACGTTGTCGATGCCCTTGCGCGGCACCAGCCGCCCCAGCTGCAGCACGATGAATTCGTCGTGCTGCAAGCCCAGCCGCTGGCGCGCCTCCTGACGGGCACCGGGCCGGAACTGCTGAGTATCGACCCCGCAGGGCACCAGGCGGATGCGCCGGGGCACGGCGCCATACAGGTGCTGCAGGTCGTGGCGGTCCTGCGGGCATTCGGCGATGACCCGGTCGGATGACGCCACCAATTGCTGCTCTATGGCGATGCGCGCGGGCGGAAATTCGTCGGCCGCGCCCTGGTGCGCACGCCGCACCAGGCCCAAGGCATGGAAGGTGGTGACCAGGGGCGCCCGCAGCCGGGCCCGCAACTGCAGGCCGACCCATCCGGACATGAAGAAGTTGGCGTGGATCACGTCGTAGGGGGCCTGCGCCCGCAGCATGCGCCACGCCTTGGCGGCGAAATCGGGCATGCAGTCCATCAGCTTCTCTTTGGGCACCTGGTTGGGCGGCCCCGCGTCCACATGCCACACGCGCGCCCCTCGGGCGAACGGCACCACGGCGGGAAGCCCGGGGTCGTCGCGCCGGGTCAGCACATCGACGTGGTGACCGTCTGCGGCCAGTTGGCGGGCGATGTTGTCTACGTAGATGTTCTGGCCGCCGGCATCGGTGCTGCCCGCCAACGCCAATGGCGACGCGTGCTCACTGATCATCAGGACCCGCAATGGAGGGTGTTTCATGTGGATGGCCTTCGGGTGGAACTGGCCCGAACAGGCAAACGACGTGCCGTCTTGCGCCTGCCCCGCCGCGCAGGTCCCTAGCCGGCCACGGCGCGTTCGTAGGCGATGGCACGCACATTGATCGCGACCCAGGCGGAGAACGCTTCGTCCCACTGCGGCATGGCGCCACTGGCCGCGACGACGATGCCGTCGAGCCACACGCCACCCCACAACAGGCCATCGTCGTGAGCGAGCCGGTGCGGCTCCATCAACTGCAGGCGCCGGCTGTCCATGCCGTGGCGCCAGCTGAGCGCGGCCTTGTCGCGCGCGAAGGCGGCGTAGTCGGCGTCCCACCCCTGGGTGTCCTGGTTGCCGATCGTGCACTCCAGCAGCACCGCTTCCTGAAACGCACAGGTGCCGGGCCGCGCGGAGGGGTCGAGCACCACCAGGTGCAGCACATGCTGCCCACTGATCGCCGCGTCCCGCAAGGCGGCCTCGATGGCGGGCCGGGCCAGCGACACGGCGCTCTGCGCGGCGTCGCGGTCAACGAATCTGCTGCGAGGGGACATGGCGATCTCCTGTTGCTGGAAGCGAACATGGCAGTGGCCCCGCTCTGGGGCCACTGCCGTGCACAGGCATCGCTGTGCAAAGAAGGCGAAGAAGGGTCACCCAGCGGGTTTACTTCGACGTCTTGGAGCCGCTTGAAGAGCCGTTCGACGTGCCGTCGGAACCGCCGGAACCGCTGGAAGCATCGCCCGAGCGTTGCGAGCCGCTGCTGCTGCCGCGTTGGCTGCGCCACCCGGAAAACTCATCGGCGAATTTCTTGTAGCGGTCCTGGCGCCAGGACTGGTAGTCGTCGTCCAGCATGCGCATCTGCTCGGCGCGCCACTGGCTGTAGTCGGGATCGTGGTGCTGCTGGGAGCCGTGGGCACTGCCCTGACCACCCCATTCGCCGCCCCACTCACCGCCCTGGCCGCCGCGCGAGCCATAGGAGCCCTGACCGCTCTGGCCACCATAGCCCTGGCCGCCTTGGGCACCGTAACCCTGGCCGCCGCCATAACCCTGGCCGCCAAAGCCTTGGCCGCCTTGGCCGCTATAGCCCTGGCCACGCTGGCCACCAAAACCTTGCGGTTCACGGCCTTCATAGCCTTGTCCGCCCGATGGGCCCTGCCCCGATCCATAGCGCCCTTGGCCGCCACCAAATTGTTCGCCATAGCCGCCCTGACCGCCGTAGCCGCCCTGGCCACCGTGGTCGGGCTCGCTCCATCCACCCGGGCCACCCTGTGAGAAGTTCGCTTCGTCGTAACCCGACATCTGCCGGCCCGGATCAGGGCGCCAGTCGCCGTGGTTGCTGCCAGCGCGGCTGCGAGAGCCTCCCGAGCCACCGCTGTACTGGTCCTGCTGTTCCTGCCTGCGCGGTTCGTTGCGGCGGGAACGGTCGTCATGCTGTGCCATGTGATGTCCTTTCATAACAGTGAAAACATGCAGGTCGCCGACCGACGACCCTGTGACATCACGGCAAGCTGCATGCCCGTCGGGCCTGCCATCAAAGCGATCACTGCGTTGCTTCGCCTTGCCGTGCTGTAGCACTGTCTGCAGCTCGCGCCTTGTTCTCACTTTGATGGCAAGCCCGTATCACGCTGTCCAATGGCGGCGAAGAAATTGCCGCAAGCCGTACGGATGCGCGGACGTTTCGGCATTTGTTGCCTAGGGCGACGCTGAGTAGGTCCCCGTGGATGCGGGCGCCTGCTGTCGGGATGGGCTGCAAGGCGCAAAACGCAGACGGGCCGGGCGGCCCGGCGAGGCTTTGCAACGCCGCAGACCGCCCGAGAGCAGGATGCCCGCGCCACGAGGGACTTGTTCAGCGTTGCCCTACGCCTGGGAGGGGCGCGTGAGCGTGGCCAGGGTGGCCACCAGTTCCTCGGGCGCGACGGGCTTGCTCATGTGCAACTGGAAACCCGACATGAGTGCGCGCACGCGGTTTTCGGGCCGTGTGGCGCCGGTCAGGGCCACGGCGTACATGCGCTGGGCCAGCGGCACACCGCGGTGGACCTCGATCTGGCGGATGCGCCGCACCACGGTGTAGCCGTCTTCCTCGCCGAGCACCACGTCGCAGATCAACACCCGGGGCCATTCGTCCAGCGGCTGGCTGTCCACCCATCGCACAGCGTCCCCACCCGTGGCAAACGCCACCGGATGCGCGCCCTCGGCGCTCATCACCGCTTCCAGCGCTTCACGGGCCATCGGGTTGTCGTCCACGATCATCACGTTGAGCGCGGTGAGGCGTTGGCCGTCGCGGCGGGCTTCGGGACCGGTCTTCACCACCACGGGCGACGAGGGCGCGTCCACCGCCTGCAAAGGCAGGTCGATGAGGGACCGCATGCCCTGGACGGCGCTGGCGGGCTCCAGGGTGAATTGCCCGCCCTGGCGCTCGATCGCGGAGCGCAGGACCAGCGGGTCCATCGCCGGCGCTTCCGACGACGACGTGAGCGGCTCGCCGTTCGCGGCATGCCGGCCATCTGTCACCGTAAGGCGCACACGGCCGTCCAGGCGTTCGAGGCGCAGTTCCATGCGCCCGCTCTGCGGCGTCGCGTCCACGGCGTGCGAGCACAGGTCCCAGATGACCTGGGACAACACGCCGGGATCGCCCGCCACGCGCGCGTTGTCGAGATCGATCACGGTGTACAGCTGAATGGCCCGCGCATCCAGCCGGGGCCGCAGACCATCGATCACGTTGGCCAGCATCACGGCGAGGTTCACGGGCTGGCGCGCCAGCCGCCGCTCCAGCCGGTCGAAGGCCTGCTTCTGGCGCTGCAGGTCCCACAGCTGGGTGTACAGGCCACCCTGCTCGATGAGCTGCTCGTGGCGCCCCTGCTCCACGATGCGGCCCCGGTCGAGCACCAGGATGCGGTCGGCATCCACGATGGTGGAGAGCCGGTGCGCGATGACCAGGGTGGTGCGGCCCTGCGAGATGCGGTCGAGCTGGCCCTGGATGGCCCGCTCGGAGCGCGTGTCGAGTGCCGAGGTGGCCTCGTCCAGGATCATGATGGGGGCGTTCTTGAGGAAGGCCCGCGCAATGGCGATGCGTTGTTTTTCACCCCCCGACAACTTCATGCCGCGCTCGCCCACCACGGTGTCGTATTGCTGGGGCAGCGCGTGGATGAACTCGTCCACCTGCGCCGCACGGGCCGCCTCGATCACCTCGGCCATGCTGGCACCGAGGCGGCCATAGGCGATGTTGTAGGCGATGGTTTCGTTGAACAGGGTGCTGTCCTGCGGCACCACGCCGATGGCCGCGCGCAGGCTGACCAGGGTGGCGCCGCTCACGTCGGTGCCGTCCACCAGCACCCTGCCGCGCTGGGGATCGTAGGTGCGCAGCAGCAGCCGGGCCAGGGTGGATTTCCCCGAGCCGCTGCCGCCCACCACGGCGACCGTCTGGCCCGGTTCGATGCGGAAGTTCACATCCCACAGCACCTGGCGGCCGGGCTCGTAGGCGAAGTCCACGTGCTCGAAGATCACCTCACCGCGCTGGACCACCAGGGGCTGCGCCCGGGCGCTGTCCACGATCTCGGGCGGGGTGTCCAGCATGCCCCAGAGCCGCTCCGCGTTGGTCAGGGCGTCGCGCGCCTCACGGTACAGCTGGCCCAGGGCGTTAAGCGGCAGGCAGACCTGCAACACATAGGTGTTGACCAGCACCAGGTCGCCCACGGTCATCTGGCCGCGCACGGTGCCCTGCCCCGCGAGCAACATGATGGCGCCGATGCCGACCGCGATGATCGCGCCCTGTCCCAGGTGCAGGGCCGACAGCGCGGTCTGGTTGTCCACACTGCGCTCCACCCAGGCGCCCCGCGCCTTGGCGTATCTTGAGGTCTCGTGCGCGGCGCTCGCGTGGGCGCGAACGGACTCCTGGTTGACCAGGCTGTCCAGCAGCAGGCCGTTGGCCCGGGAATCCAGCGCATTGACGCGCCGCTGCAGGCGCACACGGCGCCCCGTCATCAAGGCGGTGTAGACGGCGTACGAGAAGAAGGTGACGAGCAGGATCAACACGAACCCGCCACCGTAGGCGGTCGCCATGATGGCGATCACCGCGCCGATTTCCACCACGGTGGGCAACAGGGTGAACAACAAGGCGCTGAGCAGGAAGCCGAGCGCGGCGGTGCCCCGGTCCACATCCCTCACCAGCGCACCCATCTGCTGCTGCAGATGAAAGCGGGGGCCCATGGCGTGCAGGTGCACCAGGGCGCGCTGCGCGAAGTCGGCCACGGTGACGAGCGTGGCGCGCGCAAAGCAGAGGTCGCGCAGCTCCGTGAACACGGTGGACGAGAAGCGCAACGCCGCGTAACCGATCAGCAGGAACACCGGCAACACGACCACCTGGGCACCTTGCGGAAACGTGGCCGACTCGCCCGGGCCCATCACGGTGGCCAGCGCGCCCGGCGCGCTGAACCGGTCGATGATTTCCTTCAGCACCAGGGGCACGCAGACGCTGGCCACCTTGGCCAGCACCAGCAGCAGCACCGCCAGCAGCGTGCGGCGCCGGTGGCGCCAGGCCGCTCTCCCGAGCGCCCGCAGAATGCCCTTCAACGGCCGCGGCGCAGCGCCCGGCGGTGAGGGCGGTGGGCCGGCCGGCGGGGGCCCGTGGTCCGTCGGAAATTCAGGCGAAGCGGATGTCATGCGCGGCAAAGCTCCGTGCCATGGCCCGGTTGAGTTCGCTCTTCAACGCATCGCGCGCGATGCGGTCAGGCACGAACCACACCGCCAACTCGACCTCCCGTGCGGCGGTGCTGATCGAGCGCCACAGCACATGGGGTGCCGGCGTGTCCATCACGCCGGGGAGTTCGCGGGCGACCTCGATCAACAAGCGCTCGACCTGCGCGGCGTCCGAGTCGGGCGCCAGCGAGGCCGCCACACGCAAGCGCACAGGTGCGTCCAGGTAGGCCAGATTGACCACGCTGTCGAGAATGAACCGCTGGTTGGGAATCAGGATGGCCACGTTGTCCGAGGTCACAACCGTGGTGCGCCGGGCACTGATCTCGTGCACCACGCCCTCCACGTTGGCCACCTCCACCCGGTCACCCACCTTGATGGGGCGCTCCAGCATGATGATGAGTCCGCTGATGAAGTTGCTCACGATGTTCTGCAGCCCGAAGCCCACACCAACGCCCACGGCCCCAGCCACCAAGCTCAAGGCGCCGAGGTTGATGCCCAGGTTCTGCAGGATCAGCACCATGCCGAGCACCAGCACGACGTAACGGGTCATTGACGCCACGGCGTGCCGCGTTCCCTCCTCGACATCGAAACGCGCGAGCACACGCCCTGCGAGCCAGCGTCGCACCGCGCCGGCGAGCCAGAAGAGCGCCGCGCCCAGCAACACCAGTTTCACCAGCATCCCCAAGGTGACCTCGGTGTCGGTCAACCGGAAGAGCACCCAGTCCAGCGGCGCGAGCCACTGCCGCATTGACCCCATCGTTTCGCTCAGGTCCATCGCCCGCTCTGGCAAACGGCATACCGGGGCGGCCGGGCATGCCCATTGCCCATGCAGGCCCATGAACAATTTGTCCACATCAAACATCCTGGTCACTGGCGCCGGCAGCGGGCTGGGCGCGGCCATCGCCACGCGCCTGGTGACGAGCGGCGCGCGGGTGGGGCTGCTGGATCTGCACGCCGACAAGGCCGAGCGCGTCGCGCGGACCATCGACCCGGACGGCCACGCCACCCTGGCCCTGGCTTGTGACGTCACACAAGCCCCTCAGGTGGCCAAGGCACTGGGTACCTTGAAGGAACGTTGGGGCGGCCTGGACGCGCTGATCAACAACGCCGGCACCGACGTCACGGCCTCGATCGACGCGGTGGACAGCGGCGTCTGGACCCGGGTCATCGAGACCAACCTGATCGGGCCTTTTCTGCTGAGCAAGGCCGCCCTGCCCCTGCTGCGGGCTTCGGACAGCGGGCGCGGCGGCCACATCGTGAACGTGGCCTCCACCGCTTCGCTGCGCGCCTGGCCCAACGCCAGCGCGTACCACGCGAGCAAGTGGGGCCTGCTCGGCATGGGCAAGGCACTGCACGCCGAACTGCGTTCGCAGGGCGTGCGCGTGACCTCGCTGATCGCGGGCGGCATGCGCACACCTTTTCTGCTCGACCGCTTCCCCGACATCGACACCAGCACCTTGCAGGACCCGGCCAACGTGGCCGAGGCGGTGCAGTTCGTGCTGGCGATGCCACGGGGCACGGTGATTGCGGAGCTGCTGGTGCTGCCGGACGGCGAGACCTCGTGGCCATGAACCCCGCTTCCGTTGCTTCGTCGGCCTGGGCGGCAGCCCGCCACATCCTGGCCATCCGGCTCGACCACCTGGGCGATGTGCTGATGACGACGCCCGCCCTCGCCGCCGTCAAGCGCCAGCACCCGGACGTGCGCCTGAGCTTATTGACCTCGCCCTCCGGCGCCGAAGCAGCGCAGCACGTGCCAGAGATTGACCGCTGTCTGGTGCATGCCGCGGCCTGGATGAAGCACGACCCAGGCCACGAACCGGTGAAGGCGACACGGGCGCTGGTGCAGCAACTCACCGACGAACATTTCGACGCCGCGATCATCTTCACCACCTGCACCCAGAGCGCCTTGCCCGCGGCCCTGCTGTGCCACCTGGCCGGCATTCCGCTGCGTCTGGCGCACTGCCGAGAAAACCCCTACGCCCTGCTCACCGACTGGGTGCCGGACCACGAGGTGTGCAGCCGCGGCATGCGCCACGAAGTGCGGCGCCAGCTCGATCTGGTGCGCTCGGTGGGCTTTCACCCCACCGACGACCGCCTGCGCATGCGCTTTGCGGCGAGCGACACCACGCGCATGCGTGAGGTGTTTGCGGCGGCGGGTGGCGACCCGGACCAGCCCTATCTCGTGGTGCATCCTGGGGCGACGGCAGCGTCGCGCCGCTATCCCGCCGAACGCTTCGGCCGCGCGGCCGACGCACTGGCCGAGGCCACCGGCTGCCAGATCGTCTTCACCGGCTCGCACGACGAGCGACCCCTGGTCGACAAGGCCGCGGCCTCCATGCGGCACCACACCCCGATCACCTTGGCCGGGCAGCTCTCGCTGGGGCAGCTCGCCGCGCTGGTGGCGAGCGCCCAGGCCCTGGTGTGCAACAACACCGGGCCGGCGCACATGGCCGCCGCGCTGGGCACGCCGGTGGTGGTGCTGTACGCGCTCACCAACCCGCAGCACACGCCCTGGCGCACCCCCTCGCGCGTGCTGTCGCACGACGTGCCGTGCCGCCACTGCCTCAAGAGCGTCTGCCCCCAAGGCCACCACGCCTGCCTGCTGGGCATCGAGCCCGACGAGGTCGTGCGGGCGGTGCTGGACCTGCTGGGCACACCCGTTGCTGTGCCGTTGGTGTCCGCCATGTCCCATGCGCCTCGGGCGGGCGCACTTTCCAGGGTATCGCCATGATCACATTGGGCATCAACGCCGCCTTTCACGACAGTGCCGCCGCCCTGGTGGTGGACGGCCAGGTGATCGCTGCCAGCGAGGAAGAGCGCTTCACGCGCATCAAGCACGGCAAGCGGCCGGTGCCCTTCACCGCCTGGGAACTGCCGTACCACGCGATCAACGACTGCCTGCGCGAAGCCGGCGTGCAACTGGCCGACGTGGACCACGTGGCCTACAGCTTCAACCCCTGGCGCTTCGTGGACGACACCCGCGCCGACCTGCCGATCGCCCTGCCCCTGGAGCCCTCCGCGCACCCGCCCGAAGGCTGGGACAACGTCTGGGACCCGCTCTTCGTGACCTACATCGTCACGCGCCCCGGCAGCTGGCCGATGGCGTGCCCCACCACCTGCGCGCGCGGTTCCAGGGCGTGCGACACGACGGGCCGTACCGCTTCCATTTCGTCGACCACCATCTGGCGCACCAGGCCAGCGCCTTTCTGGCGAGCCCGTTCGAACAGTGCGCGGTGATGACACTCGACGGCCGGGGGGAAAACGCCTCGACCACCTATGGCCTCTACTCCAACGACCGCCATGAGGGCCTGGGCGAGGTGAAGGTGCCCCACTCACTGGGCCTGCTGTACGAAGCGGTCACCGCGCACCTGGGGTTTCTGCACTCGTCCGACGAGTACAAGGTGATGGCGCTGGCGGCCATGGGCGACCGCAACCGCTACCGCGACCTGCTGGCCAACCAGGTGCGCTGGTTCGGTGAAGGGCGCTATGAAGTCGCGCCGATGGATCTGAGTGCGCTGTTTGGACCGGCCCGCTCCCGCGGCGCCCCACTGGAGCAGCGCCACTTTGACCTGGCCGCGGCCCTGCAGGCCGTGCTGGAGAGCACGGTGCTGGACATCGCGCGCTGGCTGCGCTCGGTCACCGGGCAGCCCTGTCTGGCGATGGCCGGCGGCGTGGCCCTGAACTGCGTGATGAACGCGCGCTTGCGCGACAGCGGCCTCTTTGAGCAGGTGTGGGTGCAACCGGCGGCGGGCGACGCCGGCACCGCCCTGGGCGCGGCCATGTGGATCGACGCGCGCCTGCGCACCCACCCGCGGGGGCCGATCCCGGCGCAGGCACACCGGCCCGACGACACCCCCTTCGCGCTGGCCGAGCGCCGCTGGGTGATGACGCATGCCTACCTCGGGCCCGCCTTTGGCGACGACGAGATCGAGGCCTTGTTGAGCTGGGCCAAGCTGCCCTACATGCGTCTGCATGACGTGGCGGCGTCCACCGCGCGGCTGCTGGCGCAGGGCAAGGTGATCGGCTGGTTCCAGGGCCGCATGGAGTTTGGTCCGCGCGCGCTCGGGGCGCGCTCCATCCTCGCTTCGCCGCTGCAAGAGAGCATGCAGGCGCGCATCAACGAGCTCAAGGACCGCGAAGACTTCCGTCCCGTGGCCCCGGCCGTGCCCGAGGAGCGCCTGGCCGAGTGGTTCACACCGGCCGAGGCCAACGGCGGCAAGGCGCCGTTCATGCTGTTCATCTACGGCGTGCCGCCCGAGCAGGCGGCGCGCATTCCCGCCGCATGCCACCTCGACCGCACGGCACGCGTGCAGACGGTGTCGGCCGACAGCAACCCGGCCTTTCACGCTTTGCTCGAAAAATTCGGCGAGCTCACCGGTGTGCCGGTGCTCATCAACACCTCGTTCAATGTGAGGGGCGAACCCATCGTGTGCACCCCCAAGGACGCGCTGGACGCCTTCTACAGCACCCCGCTGGATGCCCTGGTGATCGGCAGTTTTCTGCTGGAGAAACCAGGCGACCCGGCACCGGCCCCAGCCACTGCCCAGTGAACCACCGTTGAAAGGATGGACATGAACATGCACAAGCAATGCGAACGCAGCGAACTGGCCGAACGCGCGAGGCTGCTGCCGCGCCCGCTGGTGTTCACCAACGGCGTGTTCGACCTGCTGCACCGTGGCCACGTGGACTGCCTCGACCAGGCGCGCCGCCTGGGCAGCAGCCTGGTCGTGGGCGTCAATTCAGACGCCTCCGCGCGCGCCCTGAACAAGGGCCCGGGGCGCCCGCTCAACGCCGCTGACGACCGGGCCGCGGTGCTGGCTGCGCTCGAGTGCGTGAGCCTTGTCGTGGTCTTCGACGAGCCGACACCCGCTGTGCTGTTGAATCAACTGCGACCCGAGGTGTACGTGAAGGGCGGCGACTACTGCCTGGACACGCTCGCCGAAGCGGATTTGCTGGACCAGTGGGGCGGCCGGGTCGCCATCCTGGGCTACCGCCAGGGCTGCTCCACCACCCATTTGATCCAGCGTGCGCGCCGCAGTGCCGCCGAACCAGAGGAGATCACGCCATGAACACCGTCGCCCCCGCGTTTCTCAAAATTTCCAAGTACGTCGAAGATGACTTCGAGCGCGGCCTGTGCCAACACCTGGAAGTCTTTCAGTCGCTCACTCACCTTCAGGCCGAGGTGGAAGCCGCCGCCGGGCTGTGGACCGCCTGCGTGGCGCAAGGCGGCAAGCTGATGTTCTGCGGCAACGGCGGGTCTGCGGCCGACAGCCAGCACCTGGCGGCCGAACTCTCGGGCCGTCTGGTCGAGGACCGGCGCCCACTGGCCGCGCTCGCCCTCACCACGGACAGCTCGGCACTGACCTGCATCGCCAACGACTACGACTTCAACACCATCTTCGCGCGACAGGTCGAGGCGCTGGGGCGCCCGGGCGATTGCCTGGTCGCCATTTCCACCTCCGGCATGTCCGCCAACGTCGTGCGCGCGGCAGAGACCGCCAGCAGACTGCGCATGAGAACGGTGGGCCTGCTCGGGCGCGACGGCGGTCGCCTGGCGCCGCTGTGCGACGTGTCGATCGTCGTGCCTTCGTGGGTGACCGCGCGCGTGCAGGAAGCGCACATTTTCATCGGTCACACGCTCTGTGCGTTGATGGAGAACCGCATGGCGAGAGCCGGCTTGCTCTGAACGGCGGTGGCCTTTCAGGGGGCCTCAGGTCGGCCTTTCTCTTTCTCTTTCTCTTTCTCTTTCTCTTTCTCTTTTTCGTTCTTCCTCGCTGCCAGTTCGGCATCGCTGTGCCCGTCGCCCACCGGATCGGCCGACTCATCTTCGTGATCACGGGATGCAGGAGACACCGGCACGGCCGGGGTGCTGCGGTGGACCGGAGGCGGCGGCAACACGGTGGCGCGCGGGTCCAGCAGCACACACGGCGCTGGCTCCGTGCGTTGCGCGCTGTCTGCGTGGGCGCTGCACCCTGCCTGCTGGGCGCAGGCCAGCGTGCAGGGCTTGTTGTCCGGGCTCAACGCGAGGCGCGCGCGATCAGCGCGCCCGCAGCCAGTGCCAACAGCACGGAGGTCAGCGGATGCTGACGCACCGTGTCGCGCGCGCTGTTCGCCCATTCATCGCTCAGTTCACGCATGTGGTGCGCTTGGTCGTGCAGGACCGCGTTGGCCTGGGCCATGCCAGACTCCAGCTTCTGCACCGCAGGCCCCGCCTTGTCGGCGAACCGATCCACCGCGCCGTGGGCGGTTTCGGTCGCACGGTTCAACAGGTCTTGGCCTTGGCTGTCGCGAGGCGCGGATCCAATGGAGGTGGGATGGACGGTGGTGTCGGGCATGGTGGGCTCCTGAAGAGGGACAGGGAAAGGAAGCGTCCCTATGGCAAACGGCATGCCGCAACCCGCTTGCGTAGAAAGATTCAGTCGCCCTCGTCCTTGTCGGCGTTGTATTGCTTGAGCCGGTTGTACAGCGTCTTCAGGCTGATCCCGAGGGTCGCCGCCGTGCGTTCCTTCTGGTGCCGGCAATGCCGCAACGTCGCCAGGATCAGCGTCTGCTCAGCCTCCGCGAGGGTCACCCCGATGGGAATGACCACCGATTTGCCCACGGTGTGCGGCGCGGGTGGCGCTGGCTCCGGCGCCTGCACCGGTACCGGCACCGCAGGGGCAGCGGCCGACCCTTGGGCAAGCGGCTGCTCTGCGGCGCGCTTCTCCGCGGGCCGGGGCAGCCATTGGGCATCAATGTGCGTGCCTTGCGCCATCACATAAGCCCGGTGCACCGCATTGCGCAGCTCTCTGACATTGCCCGGCCAGTCATGGCAGGTGAGCTGCTCCAGCGCCTCGGGCGTGAAGCTCTTCACCTTGCCCTCCTGCTCGCTGATCAAGCGCAGAAAGTGCTCCGCCAGCAGGCCGACGTCGGACAGGCGCTCACGCAGTGGCGGCAGCTCGATGGGAAAGACGTTCAGCCGGTACATCAGGTCTTCGCGCAGCCGCCCGCTGGCCACCGCCTCGAACGGCGAGCGGTTGGTGGCGGCCACGATGCGCACGTCGGTCTCCTGGCTCTGCGTGGCCCCCACGCGCATGAAGCGCCCGGTCTCTAGCACGCGCAGGAGCTTGACCTGCAGCTCCAGCGGCATTTCGGTGATCTCGTCCAGAAACAGGGTGCCCCCGGCCGCGCGCTCGAAGAAGCCCTGGTGCTGACGGTCGGCGCCGGTGAAGCTGCCCTTTTCGTGACCGAAGATTTCGCTCTCGATCAGGTTGGGCGAGATGGCGCCGCAGTTGACCCCGAGGAAGGGCATTTTTCGGCGGCGGCTCAATTCGTGAATGGTCTGCGCGACCACCTCCTTGCCCGTGCCGCTTTCGCCGGTGATGAACACCGTGACCCCGGTGCCCGCCACGCGGGAAATCTGCTCGTACACGCGCTTCATGTTGGGGGCACGCCCCCAGAGTTGGCCGAAATGCCCTGTAGCAGCAAGTTTTGCCGTCAGATCTGCCACTTCGGCCTTCAGCACCGCCGGCTTGGTGACACGCGACAGCACACCCTGCAGGTGTTTGAGGTTGATGGGCTTGACGAGGTAGTCCGCCACCCCCAGCCGCAGGGCGAGGATGGACGTTTCCAGGCTCGCGTGGCCGGTGATGAGCACCACCTCGGAGTTGGACAACAGCTCGGGGTCTTCGAACAGGTCCATGCCGCTTCCATCCGGAAGCCGCAGGTCCAGCAACACGATGTCGGGCGGCTGCAACGACAGCTGCTTGCGCGCGTCGAACAGATTGGAGGCGGTGGACACCGTGAGGCCTTCGCTCGCGATCAAGGCCTTGAGCGAGGCCGCCGAATCCACATCGTCCTCAACGATCAGGGCGTGGGTCATGCATGAACCAACTTGGGTAGGCGCGAAGAAGTGGGGCCCTCGTTGGAAGGAGCGGTGCTGCGACGCGCTCGTTGACGTGTGCTACCGACAGCAATTCAGTCCCTCCTCCGAAGAACGCCCGCATCATGCCAGCTTCTGGGGGCGCATGTCTGCACCGCGCTTTCCCCGTGCGGCGAGTGAGGTGAAGCCAGCCCCACCGGGGTTCGGCAAAGCTTGCCGCCAAATCTTCAGGGCCGCGCAATGGCCGAATGGTGGTGCGAAAAGCTGACCATGCTCTGACGGTGCAAACGATGAACGGTGATGATTTTTCCAGGTGTTTGAGGCGGTTCCTGGATGGGCGCTTCTTCAGGGGGAGCGGGGGGGAAC
>NZ_MUNZ01000139.1 GCF_002001205.1 Hydrogenophaga sp. A37 | reverse complement strand
CCCACCCAGCGGCGCACCACGACCTGAATAGGATACATGCCCCAGCCCGGCTGCACGACAATTTGACGATCATAACGGGTGGTGTGTTCGTAATACCGCCCGTAGCCTCCAGTCAAGCCCACAAAGCCGAGAGCACCTCCGACCACGGGAATGCTGCCAGGATTGAAGGTCGCACCCACATCCCACTTGTAGCCTGTGGTTTTAGCGACACTGACTGTTTGCGAACAGCTGATGGTGCCCCAGCGCGGACAACGGACTTCTTTGTCATAGCCACGCCAGATCCAGTCCTCCCAGGTATTTCCGGCCCGCTGAGTGGACACGGTATTGGTCTTTCCCTTTACGGCAACCAAAGTCTGAGTGTTCCCCGGATAGCATACACCAGCGAGCGCCGACGTTGACAACAAAGCAGCCATCGCCGACGCTGTCAACAAGACAGATTTCACGAAAAATCTTTTCATTATTAAGCTCCAAAAATGGTTGATAAAACAACTCATGATTCGTACTTTCTTGAAATTTATATCCTCCTATAATTTAAAAAAACCATCCAGAATCAACAACTTATCCACAACACCCCAACCTAACGAAAGAAGAAGTTCGTGACCGAGTTGTTCACATCTTCTGGCCGAGAAACACCCCCCTGGGCAACCTGTTGAGCAACTTCGGCTTTGCTGTAAATGGGAATAAGCACAAATCCGCCTTTGTCTTCTGGCGCCTTCCGAATGATCAGGGCACTCAAATCTGGAACAGCAGCTCCCGCCGACTGCAGAGCAATTTCAGCAAGCTTCTCCCGCGCTTGGGGAGAGCCATTTCCGTCGATGAGCACATCATTTCCACGATCAAGACTCACCTGAATGCTCCCTCGAACTGATTTGATATCAGTCGCAACCTCGGCATCAAAAACATCGTATCGCGTCTCCGTGTCTATCAAGCGACCACCGTGCCCCTTGAGTTCAGACATGATGACGCCATTACCCTGCCCTACAACCGTCTTGAAATTGCGTTCGATGATCGCTGCAGAATCCAAATTTTTTTCTTGAGAGGCCACAGATTCCACTGGCGCCGACTTGGCAACAACAGGAGTGGCTGCAGGGGCATCACCAACATTGGCACCACACCCGTAAAGCGCCGACACACCGAGAAAGGCAAATAGCCAAAGCGCTGGTGATGAAGCCATCAATCTGTCATTCATCTTTAAAACTCCTTTCAACATCAGACCATTTCATGGAAAAAAATTCACCAGCACGTCGCTATCTTTTGCATCCAGGACGTCCCGCCAATCCCTTCCAATCGACTCACCAGAAACATATTGATATGTTCTGACTTTCAGTCAGAACATGCTGCTTTGCGAGACAGTCTCGCCCCACCGCAAGGCTTGAATTGCAGCAAACAATACGCATCCACCCTGCTCAAATCGTATGCAGGGGCCAGCCTCATGTCCATCTGGTAAATCCGCCCCACTCCCGGAATCGCTCCTAGGGGTTTTCACTTCAACCCCAGCAACGTCAAGTTCTTGTAAGGATTCAAGTTTATTGATCGATGTCCCCGGCCGGAGGCAGGGTGACACCCCACCCATCCAGTTCATGTTTTTTTGCAAAATGTCTTGGTATTTCAATCACTTAGGCCTATCTAGGCTGGCTCAATTCCAGGCACAGAGAGCCATGGCGCCGGCTTCGGCTTGCTGTCACCTCCGCGTCAGCGGTGCATACGTTTGCATGCATGCAGCGGCTTCATGAATTTAATTATCATTAATTAATTTTTCTAATGCAGATTCCCGGCGGGAACTCTGTTGGCCCGAGGCCTCGTCACGCGTGAGAAAACGCACAAAAATGCCCCTCCCGTCGGCCGCCCAGCCTCCTGATATCCGCATGCTGGGTCTCATCCCGCCGATGACGCGGCTCAACTCACCCTACCCATTCACCGCCTACCTCACCGTTTTTCTGCCTGCGGTCCGTTTGGGCTGTGCCTGTCGAAGTCCTCACCCAGCCAAACCCTTCAACAGGTGCATATCAGCTAAGCTCATTGCTCCGCCCCACTGGCCGCCCCATGACATCCGAATTTCGCGTGCTGAGCCTCATCCCCCCGATGACGCAGCTCAACACGCCCTACCCCTCCACCGCCTACCTCACCGGCTTCCTGCGTTCGCGCGGCATGGATGCGGTGCAGGAAGATCTGGCGCTGGCGCTGGTGCTCAAGCTGTTCACGCCCGCCGGGCTGGAGGCCGTGCGCAGCCGCGCACTGGCCCAGCCCGAGGCACAGCGCTCGGGCAGCGTGCACGCTTTCCTCGATCAGTTCGACCACTACCGGGGCACCATCGGCCCCGCCATCGCCTACCTGCAGGGGCGCGACTCCACGCTGGCCCACCGCATCGCCGCGCGTGGCCTGCTGCCCGAGGGCCCGCGCTTCTCGGCGCTCGACGCTTATGTGGACGACGGCAGCGGCGACCCGCTGGCCTGGGCCTTCGGTGCGCTCGGCGTGCAGGACAAGGCGCGCCACCTCTGCACGCTCTACCTGAACGACCTGGCCGACGTGCTGCGCGACGCGGTCGATGAGCGCTTCGAATTCGTGCGCTATGCCGAATCGCTGGCCAGCAGTCAGCCTACCTTCGACCCGCTCGCTGCCGCGCTCGCCGCGCCACCCACACTGGTGGACAATCTGCTGAGCGACCTGACGCTCGCCGCCATCCACCGCCACAACCCCACCCTGGTGCTGCTCTCGGTGCCCTTCCCCGGCTCGGTCTACGCGGCCTTCCGCATCGCGCAGACCATCAAGGCACACAACCCGCACATCCGCATTGCGCTGGGCGGCGGCTTTGCGAACACCGAGTTGCGTGAACTGTCCGACCCTCGGATCTTCGACTTCGTCGATTTCGTGACACTGGACGCGGGCGAACGCCCGGTGCTTTCGCTGATCGAACACCTGCACGGGCAGCGTGGGCGCCAGCGGCTGCAGCGCACGTTTGTGCGGGAGAACGGCGAGGTCAAGTACATCAACCTCGCCGAACCCGACATCCCGTTCGAAGACGTGGGCACGCCCACCTGGGACGGCCTGCCGCTGGACCGCTACCTGAGCCTGCTCGACATGCTCAACCCCATGCACCGCCTGTGGAGCGACGGCCGCTGGAACAAGCTCACCGTGGCGCACGGCTGCTACTGGAAGAAGTGCAGCTTCTGCGACGTGAGCCTCGACTACATCGGCCGCTACGAAACCGCCACGGCAGAAAAGCTGGCCGACCGCATCCAGCAGATCGTCGAAGAAACCGGCCAGACCGGCTTCCATTTCGTGGACGAAGCCGCGCCGCCCAAGGCGCTGAAAGCGCTGGCCGAAGAACTGATCCGCCGCGACCTGCACATCAGCTGGTGGGGCAACATCCGGTTTGAGAAAACCTTCACGCCCGAGCTGGCCGAGCTGCTGGCGCAAAGCGGCTGCATCGCCATGAGCGGCGGCCTCGAAGTGGCCAGTGACCGCCTGCTCACGCTGATGAAAAAAGGCGTGAGCGTCGAGCAGGTGGCGCGCGTGACCAAGGGCTTCAGCGACGCCGGCATCCTGGTGCACGCTTACCTGATGTACGGCTTTCCCACGCAAACGCTGCAGGACACGGTGGACGCGCTCGAATACGTGCGCCAGCTGTTCGAGGCCGGCTGCATCCAGAGCGGCTTCTTCCATCGCTTCAGCTGCACCGTGCACTCGCCCGTGGGCATGGACCCGGCTGCCTACGGCATCGAACTGATCCCGCTGCCGCCGGTGAGTTTTGCGAAGAACGACATCGGCTTCATCGACCCCACCGGCACCGACCACGACGCGCTCGGCCAGGGTCTGCGCAAGGCGATCTACAACTACATGCACGGCCTGTGCGTGGAAGACGACGTGCGCCGCTGGTTCGATCACCTGCCGCAGCAGGTGCCGCGCGCCACCGTCAAACGCGGGAAGATCGCGAAGGCGCTGGCGACCCACCACTGATCCACCGGAGAACCCACATGAAACTCATCGGCATGCTCGACTCGCCCTATGTGCGCCGCGTCGCCATCTCGCTGCAACTGCTCGACCTCCCGTTCGAACACCAGTCGCTCTCGGTGTTCCGCACCTTCGACGAGTTCAGCCGCATCAACCCGGTGGTCAAGGCGCCCACGCTGGTGTGCGACGACGGCACGGTGCTGATGGACTCGACGCTGATCCTGCAGTACGCCGAATCGCTGAGCCACCCACGCAGCCTGTTGCCCAAGGAACCCGCCGCGCTGGCGCAGGCGTTGCGCACCGTGGGCCTGGCGCTGGCTGCGTGCGAGAAGGCGGTGCAGCTCGTGTACGAGCGCGGCCTGCGTCCGGCCGAGAAGCAGCACGAGCCCTGGGTCACGCGGGTCACCGGGCAGTTGCTCGCCGCCTGCGACGGCCTGGAGACACGACAGAACGCCCCAGCGTTGAACGTTTCGCGCGCCACGCTGGGCCAAGCCGAACTGAGCACCGCCGTGGCCTGGCAGTTCATTCAGCAGATGCTGCCCGCCGAGGTGCCCGCGGAGCGCTACCCGCTGCTCTGTGCGTTGTCGCGTGCCGCCGAAGCGCTGCCCGAGTTCAGCGCTGCACCCCACGGCGACAGCACCTACAACGCTGCCTGAGCCTTGGCAGGGCTTCAGCCCAACAGCTCCTGCCGCTCACACGCGGGCACGTCGCCCAGGCTGCCCACCCATGGCTGGGCGCTGCGCCGCCACAGCTGAGCGGTTGGCCGCAGCTGGTCTCGCTCGGCCAGCACGCCCACCCGCACGGTGGCCATGCCCACGCCGCCCTGCGCACCCGCGTACAAAGGTGTCCCGCATTCGGGGCAGAAGAACTGCCACCGAACGGCGCCGCTGTCTGCCGTTCGGGCGTAGCCCTTGATGTTGCCCTGCACCTGCAGGCTGCCCGGCACCACCGGCGCCACCACCCGGAAGGCGCTGCCGGTGAGCACCTGGCAATCGGCACAGTGGCACACAAAAACACGTGCCGGGTTGATCTCGGCCGACAGGGAAACGGCACCGCAATGGCACCGCCCCGTCACCGGAAACGGCTGGTCCTCGTTGGCATCCGTCACATTGCCTCCGCCGCAATCTGCCGCAAGGCCTGTTCAAACACCGCCGCCGGTTGCCCACCCGAAATCAGGTGGCGTTGATTGATGATCACGGCCGGCACCGAGCTGATGCCGGCGCGGGTGAAGAACTGTTCGCGCTCGCGCACCTCGGCGGCAAATTCGTCGCTGGACAACACGGCCTGCGCGCGCGCCGGGTCCAACCCCACCGCCTCGCAGGCGGCCAGCAGCACCGCGTGATCCGCCGGGCTCTCGGCGCGACCGTGGTAGGCGGTCAGCAGGGCTTTCTTCAGCGCGTGCTGCTGGCCGGGCGCGCCCTCCACATCCGCCCAGGCGAGCAGGCGGTGCGCGTCGAAGGTGTTCCAGATGCGGCCTCGGCCTTCGGGGTTGAACGTGAATCCCGCCTCCGCGCCACGCTGGCGGATGGTGGCGCGGATCTGCGCCTGCTGTTCGGCGGTGCTGCCGTATTTCTGCGTCAGGTGATCGGTGACGTCCTGGCCTTCCGGGCCCATCTGCGGGTTCAGCTCGAAGGGCTGGAAGTGCATGTCGACCTGGATGTCGCCCTGCACGGCGGTCAGGGCCTGCTCCAGCGCCGAGAGGCCGATGGCGCACCAAGGGCAGGAGACGTCGGAGACGAAATCGATTTTCAAGGTGGTGCTCATGGAGCGGGATGTTACGGCCCAGGCAAACCCCGCGCCCGTGCGTGGGCTTGCGCGACAATCGTCGCTTCGCCTCTCAAACGCCCCTTTTTGCCCCGAGCACCATGACCGACCGCTACGCCGTCATCGGCAACCCCATTGGCCACAGCAAGTCGCCGCTGATCCACGCCGCCTTCGCGCAAGCCACCGGCCAGGACATTGAATACACCGCCATCGAAGGCCCGCTGGATGGCTTCAGGGTCACGGTCGAGGCCTTCATCGCCGCGGGCGGCCGTGGCATGAACGTGACCATTCCCTTCAAGCTGCAGGCTTTCGAGATCGCCACCGACCCGATGGAGTCGGCCCGCCTGGCCGGCGCGGTGAACGCGCTCAAGTTCGAAGGCGGCCGCATCCTTGCGCAAAACTTCGACGGCCTGGGTCTGGTGACCGACATCCAGCGCAACCTGGGCGTGTCGCTCGCGGGCAAGCGCGTGCTGATCTGCGGCGCGGGCGGTGCCACGCGCGGCGCCATCCTGCCCATCGCGATGCAGAAGCCGGCCCTGATCGCCATCGCCAACCGCACCGCCGACAAGGCGCATGGATTGAAGGCCGATTTCGCCAGCCAAACCACGCTGCAAACCGGCGGCTATGAAGACCTGGCCGGCGAGTCGTTCGACGTGGTGCTCAACGCCACCTCCACCGGCCTCTCACAGACCACACTGCCGCTGCCTGCCAGCGTGTTTGCCCGAGGCGCGCTCGCCTACGAACTCGTCTACGGCAAGGGCCTCACGCCTTTTCTGAAACAGGCGCAGGCGGCGGGCGTCACGGCCATCGCCGACGGCGTGGGCATGCTCGTGGAGCAGGCCGCCGAGGCCTTCGAATGGTGGCGCGGTGTGCGCCCCGAGACGAAGCAGGTGATCGCGCGTTTCACCATTCCACTGGACTGAAGAATGAAGCCCCCACGCTCCGCCGCTGCGCGGGTCGCTGCCCCCCCGTGGGGGCTGACCCGCCTTGGGGCGGCCCGGCGGCGGGTCGTTTAGCACTCATCCCATGACATCGTCCAACCGCTGGGTACAGGCCGTGCCCCTGCTGGCAGTGTTCGGCTCAGTGGTGGCCTTGGGCATTGGCACCTCGTTCGCCAAACAGCTGTTCCCGCAGGTCGGCTCGCTGGGCACCACGGCTTTGCGCGTGGGCTTTTCTGCGTTGCTCCTGCTGCTGATCTGGCGCCCCTGGCGCTGGACCACCACGCGGGCCGACGCGAAGAGCCTGGTGCGCTATGGCATCGCGCTGGGCTGCATGAACCTGATGTTCTACCAGTCGCTGCGCACGATTCCGTTTGGCGTGGCCGTGGCCATTGAGTTCAGCGGGCCGCTGGCGGTGGCCTGCTTCACCTCGCGCCAGCGCATCGACTACCTGTGGATCGGCCTGGCCATCGCGGGCCTGGGCCTGCTGCTGCCGCTGGGGCACGACGTGGCCAGCCTCGACCTCACCGGTGTGGGCTTCGCGCTGGGCGCCGCCGTGTGCTGGGGTTCGTACATCGTGTTCGGCAAGCGTGTCGGCCACCTGCACGCCGGCCACTCGGTGGCGCTGGGCCTGACCATGGCGGCCATCACCGTCGTGCCCTTCGGCGTCTGGCACGCCGGCAGCGCCCTGCTGGACCCGGGCATCCTGCTCTACGGGCTGGGTGTGGCGGCGGTGTCGAGTGCCATCCCGATTTCGCTGGAAATGGTGGCGCTCAAACGTCTGTCGCACAGCGCCTTCGGCGTGATGGCCAGCATGGAGCCCGCGGTGGCCGCCCTGCTGGGCCTGCTGGTGCTGGGCGAGCAGCTGAGCGGCCTGCAGTGGCTGGCCATCGGACTCATCATGTGTGCCGCCGCCGGCAGCTCGGCGACCGCGCGGCCCGGGCCGGCGCGCCACGCTCCCGACGAACTCATGATGTGACGCAGCGGTTACGACAAGATCACTTCGGGATCACCGACAACAGCTGGGCGTTGTCCACCAGGTTTCTCACGCCGTGGGCATGGTCTTCCTTGAACACGTTCCCCTCGCACCAGGTTCCGACCGTCTCGATGTCCACCTTGGCCGCCTTGGGTCGAACGCTCCAGGTCACCTGGAAGGGCGAGCCGACCTGGTTGTAGTCGGGGCCTGTGGTGGAGCCCGCGTATTGAACCGGGTTGCCCGTGTTGGCGGGAATGCTCAACGCCTGCTTGTACCCGTTCACATCACCAAATTGAGCCAACCGTCGAAAATCCAGCGCGGCCTTGTCGTTGACCAGCACATAGCTCTGCGCCTCGACGCGCAATTGCGGATTCTTGATGGCCTCGCTCAGGCAGGCGCCCAGCGTGGGACCAGGGCCGACGGCGGCCGTCGAAAAGACGTAATGCACTTCGATGGTGTCGCCGGGCTGCAGGTCACCATGGCTGCTCGGGCACACCTTCTTGCCAACGCCTTTGAGCTCGGTCGCCGTCAAGGTCCCAGCGTAGGCGTACCCCGTACCGAACCCTTTGCCATCGCCATTGCCGACGTATTTGGTGAAGTCACCCCCCTTGTGCTCCGCATTCTTGTGGAAGTGGATGTTGCAAAGATTCATCTTTGTCAACGTCGGCGCCTCGTTGAAGGCCACCGCATTGGCACCCGCCATGGATTCGATGTCACGAGGCGACTGAGGTCCAAACCCCTTGCCTTTCGTGTTCTTCTCCAACTCGTGGCGCTGATGGGCCACGACGCCATCATCCACCGATGCATGAGCACCACCGTGCGGCGCATGGTGTTCGTCGTGATGGGTGCTCGCACAACCGGCCAGAAACAGCGCCCCAGCAACAGCAAGAACCGACTTTGAATGCATGCTCCACCTCCAAGTTTTGTATTGGCAGCCGAAAATGGCTGCCGGGAGTCTACCCCTGACCAAGACGGAAATGACGGGTCGGTGTGGCCATTCTGTGGCGCTGGGCGAACAGCTGAGTGGCCTGCAGTGGCTGGCCATCGTCACGTTCGGTCAGCGGGGCCGAAGCCACTGCCGGCGCCAGCAGACGCCACCAGCAGCGCCACGGCCGTCGATGAACGAAAAGGGTTAACCCTGATTCATATAGTCCTATAGATGACTATAGTTCATGGCATGAACCCACCGCTTCGCCTCGTGCCCACCGAACCCGGCCTCAGCCGATACGCCTCGCTGGCCCAGGCCTTGCGCGCCCGCGTGGTGGCCGGGGAGTGGCCACCGGGCTCCGCACTGCCCGCCGAAAGCCAACTGGCCAGCGAACACGGCGTGGCCCTGGGGACCATGCGCCGCGCCCTCGAACTGCTGGTGGAGCAAGGCTTCATCGAGCGCATCCACGGCAAGGGCACCTTCGTGCGGCAAGGGCTGGCGGGCGCCACCATGTTGCGTTTTTTCCGTTTCGACAGCGGCACCGGCGAGGTGCCTGAATCGCGCATCCTGCAGCGCAGTCTTGTCAATGCCCCAGCCACGGTGTCGCGGGCGCTGGGCATCGGCACCGGTGAACAGGTGCTGCGCCTGCACCGCCTGCGCCTCATGGCCGGCCAGCCCCGCCTTTTTGAAGAACTCTGGTTGCCGCTGGACCTGTTTGCCCCGCTGGTTGGGGACGACCTCAGCACCTGGGACGACCTGCTCTACCCCATGTTCGCGCGCAAGGCGCAGGTTCACGTGCACCGCGCGCTGGACGAGATCGGCTTTGCCCAGCTCAGCGCCACGCAGGCCCGCCACCTCGCCTTGCCGGTGGGCCACCCCTGCGCCCAGGTGCAGCGCTCGGCCTTCGACCTCACGGGTCGCTGCGTCGAGGTGCGCACCACACGCGGCGATGCCCACGCTTTTCACTACACCGTCACCATCACCTGAAGGAGCCCCATGCCCACCATCCACACCCTCACCGACGCCCGGCTCTCACGCCGCACCCTCATCACAGCAGCCGGCGCCAGCCTCGCAGCCCCCTGGATCGGTACACACGCCCAGGGCAAGATCGCCGGCGGCAGGCCGATCTCGCTGATCGTGTCGTACCCGCCCGGCGGCGGCGCCGACCTCATGGCCCGCACCATCGCACCCCGGCTCGAAGCCGCGCTGGGCCAGACGGTGGTGGTGGAAAACAAGGCCGGTGCCAGCGGCCAGCTGGCGGCGGGCCTCGTGGCGCGTGGTGCGGCCGATGGCAGCGTCCTGCTGCTGGACGCATCCTCTTTCGCGGTGAACCCCTCGCTGTTCCCCAAGCTGCCCTACGACAGCGCGACGGCGTTCACACCTCTGGCGGTGCTGGCCACCTTCCCCAATGTGCTGGTGTGCACGCCCAGCTTCGAAGCGAAGAGCGTGAAGGACGTCATCCGCCTGGCCAAAACGAAGCCACTGGACTATGCGTCCTCCGGCAATGGCTCGGCCCAGCACCTGGCCGGCGCGTTGTTTGAACAGCGGGCGGGTGTGGACCTCACCCATGTGGCCTACCGGGGCGGCGGCCCGGCCATGAACGACGTGATGGGCGGCCAGGTGCCGCTGTTCTTCGCCAACGTGGCCTCGTCTCTGGGAAACATCAAGGCCGGCAAGCTGCGCGCCCTGGCCGTCACCAGCGCACTGCGCGCCCGCTCCCTGCCCGACGTGCCCACCATGGCCGAGGCGGGCGTCAGCGGCTACGAGGTGCTGGAGTGGAACCCGATCCTGGCACCGGCCGGTGTGCCCGCCGACGTGAAGGCCACGCTGGTCGCCGCCATCCGCAAGGCGCTGGAGGACGCCGAGGTGCTGGGCCGCATCCGCCAGCTCGGCGGCGACGTGTTTGCCGACGCCAGCCAACAGAGCGCGGGCAAGTTCATCGCCGCGCAGCAGGCGCTGTGGGCGAAGGTGATCAAAGAGCGCGGCATCACCACCGGATGAGCCCGCACGCGAACCACATCCCGACGGGTTGGGACTGCCATGTGCACGTGTTCGACCCCGCGCACCCGGCGCAGGCGGGCCACTACCGGCCGGTGCTGCGGGACCTGCCCGAGATCGAACACACCGCCGCAGCGCTGGGCGTGGGCCACCTCGTGCTGGTGCAGCCCAGCGTCTACGGCACCGACAACGGCCTCATCCTGCGCGCGCTGGCCCGCGAGCCGGGCCGACACAGGGGCGTGGCGGTGGTGGACACCGCCGTCTCCGACGCCGAACTCGACGACATGCACCGGCTGGGTGTGCGCGGCGTGCGCTTCAACCTGGTGTCCCCGGTGGGCAACGGTCCCGAGGCCTTTCGCACCCTCGCCCCCCGTCTGAAGGCGCGGGGCTGGCACGTGCAGTGGTACGCGAAGGCCGACCAGCTGAGCGCCATCGCCGAGCTGCACGAAGGCAGCGGTCTGACCGCCGTGCTCGATCACCTGACCGGCCTGCACGCCGGCATCGGCGCCGACGACCCCGCGTGGGCCGCCTTGCAGCGTCTGGCCGACCTGGGCGCCTGGGTCAAACTCTCTGGCTGGTACCGGCTGCAGGCCAGCGCCCCCTATGACGCGCTGCATGCCCACATCCGACAGGTCGCGAGCATCGCCGGGGACCGGCTGGTCTGGGGTTCCGACTGGCCGCACACCGCCTTCGCCCACGACGCCCTGCCGCCCTACGCAAGCCTGTGGCAGCCGGTGGTGCAGGCGCTCGGCGAGTCCCGCGCCGCCGCCGTGCGCGCGGCCGGCGCCTTGCTCTACGCCTGAACACCGGAGAGACTGGGGCCATGCGCATCCTGCTCGCCGAAGACGAAACCGAACTGGGCACCTGGCTGGTCAAGGCGCTCGCACAGAACGACTTCCAGGTCGACTGGGTGAACGACGGCCGGCTGGTGCGCCGCAGCTTGAAGACCACGAAGTACGACGCGCTCATCCTCGACCTGGGCCTGCCCGGCCTGGGCGGGCACGACGTGCTGGCCGACCTGCGCGAGGCCGATGAGCGCCTGCCGGTGCTCATCCTCACCGCGCGCGATTCGCTCATGGAGCGGGTCAGCTGCCTGTATGGCGGCGCCGACGACTTCCTCGCCAAACCCTTTGACGTGGCCGAGCTGGAGGCGCGATTGGTCGCGCTGATTCGCCGCTCGCGCGGACAGGAGCACCCACGCTTTGCCTGCGGGCCGCTGAGCTACGACAGCGCGTCCAAACAGTTCCGCCTGCAGCACGAGGTGCTCAGCCTCACGCCGCGCGAACACGCGGTGCTGCGCGCGCTGATCCAGCACCCGGGCGAGCCGCTGTCCAAGCGCGAACTGCTGGAGCGCGTGTTCTCCGACGAGCAAGACGTGAACCCGGAGGCCATCGAGGTGCTGATCCACCGGCTGCGCAAGCGGCTGGAGGCCTCGCCGGTTCGCATCGCCACGCTGCGTGGTCTGGGCTACCAGCTGGAAAGCACACCGTGACGCCGCTGTCGTGGTCGCGCGCGAGCATCCGACGCTTCCTGCTGGTCTTGCTGCTGCCGGGCCTGGGCGCGGTGTTCGCGGGGGAGCTCTGGCTGGCCTGGCGCACCGCCAGCGAAGCGGCCGACGCGGCCTACGACCGCTCGCTGCTGGGCGCGGTGAAGTCCATCGATTCGAGCATCTCCACCGCCAGCGGCGGCCTGGGCGTGGAGCTGCCCTACCGCATGCTCGAATTCTTCGAGCTGACCGCTCAGGGCCAGGTGTTCTACCGCGTCGCCACCGAAGACGGGTTGGTGGAAATCGGCAGCGCCAACCTGCCCGCGCCGCCCCGGCCGCTGTTGACCGGCCAACCGCAGTTCCACGAAGGCGCCTACGTGGGCCAGGCGGTGCGCGTGGGCAGCTACGCGCGCGAGCTGGACCCGCCGCTGGCCGGGCCGGCCGGGCCGCAGCGCGTGGTGATCCAGGTGGCCGAGACACTGGAAGCACGCACGGGGTTCCGGCGCTCACTGGTGCTGCAGTCGCTGGCGCGCGACGTGTTGCTGATGGTGGCGGCCAGCGCGCTGCTGGCATTGGCCATCGCCTGGGCCATGCGCCCGCTGGACCGGCTGCGCCAGGAGGTGGACGCGCGCGACCCGCAGGACCTCACCCCGGTGGACGACACCGGCGCGCCCGCCGAGGTGCGGCCGCTGGTGCAAGCCATCAACCACCACATCGCCCGCAACCGCGAACAGGCCGAGGCGCGCCGCCGCTTCATCGACGACGCCTCGCACCAGCTGCGCACGCCGCTGACCACGCTGGCCACGCAGGTGGCCTACGCGCAGCGCGAGGCCGACCCGTCGGCCCAGCGCGGGGTGCTGGACAAGATCCGCACGCAACTGGACGAAACCATCCGCCAGACCAACCAGATGCTCGCGCTGGCGCGCGCCGACAGCGCCCCGCCGCAGCGCCAGCCCTTCGACGCCGTGGCCCTGTCCGAGGCGCTGGTGCGCCAGTGGTGGGCCTCCGCGCGCGAACAGGGTGTGGACCTGGGCCTGGACGCGCCCGACGGCCCCGTGCCGCTGCAAGGCGAGCCCGACCTGCTGCGCGAGGCCCTGGCCAACCTGCTGCACAACGCGATCCGCCATGGCGGCGCGGGCGGCCACGTGACGCTGACGGTGCGCGCCGATGCGTCGGGCGCGGTGCGCCTGAGCGTGGTGGACACCGGCCCCGGTCTGCCACCCGAGGAGCTGGCGCGCGCCGGAGAACGCTTCTTCCGGGGCGGCGGTGGTGCCCTGCCCGGCTCTGGCCTGGGCCTGGCCATCGTGCGCACGGTGGCGCAGCGCCATGGTGGGCAGATGCAGGTGGCGCCCGGTTCCGAAGGGCGGGGACTGGCCGTCACGCTCACGCTGCCCGCGCCGCCGACATCCGAGGCCGTCTCGGGTTAACCCGCAGTTTTTGGGCGTTGGTCTGAAAGCGCGTTGAAAGTGTCCTTTTTCTACAGTCCCCTCATCGCCCCACATCCGGTGCGAGGATTCCACCCCATCGAGGAGACACCTTCATGAGCATCGCTTCCAAGTTCATCGCCGCCGCCGTCTCGGCCGCAGCGGTCACCGCATTCGCCAATCCCCTGGAAAAAACCGAGTGCATCGCCCCCGCCAAGCCCGGCGGCGGTTTCGACCTCACCTGCAAACTCGTGCAGAGCGCGCTGCAGGAGGGTAAGTTCATTGCCGACCCGATGCGAGTGACGTACATGCCCGGCGGCATCGGCGCCGTGGCCTACAACACCGTGATCGCGCAGAAGCCCGACGCGGCCAACGCCATCGTCGCGTTCTCGGGCGGCTCGCTGCTGAACCTGGCGCAGGGCAAGTTCGGCCGCTACACCGAGAACGACGTGCGCTGGCTCGCCGCCATCGGCACCGATTACGGCGCCGTGGTGGTGGCCGAGGCTTCGCCCTACAAGACCCTCAAGGACGTGATGGCCGCCATGAAGGCCGACCCGACCAAGGTGGTGCTGGGCGCCGGCGGCACCGTGGGCAGCCAGGACTGGATGAAGGCCGCGCTCACCGCGCGCGCCGGCGGCGTGAACCCCAAGACCATGCGCTACGTGGCCTTTGAAGGCGGCGGCGAGGCGCTGACCGCGCTGCAAGGCGGCCACATCCACGTGTTCACCGGCGACGCGGCCGAAGCCCAGCAGCAGATCAAGGCCGGCGCCAAGGTGCGCATCCTGGCGGTGATGAACGACAAGCGCCTGCCTGGCGACATGGCGAACATCCCGACCGCGACCGAACAGGGTTTTGATGTGGACTGGCCCATCGTGCGCGGCTTCTACCTCGGCCCCAAGGTCAGCGACGCCGACTACAAGGTCTGGGCCGACACCTTCGGCAAGCTGATGGCGACGCCCGCCTACGACAAGCTGCGCAACGAGCGCGGCCTGTTCCCCCTGGCCCTGACCGGCGCGCCACTGGACGCCTACGTCAAGAAGCAGGTGGCCGGCTACCGCAAGCTGGCCGAAGAGTTCGGCCTGAACGTCGTGCCCGCCAAGTAAACCCCCGCAGGGCCGCAACGGTCCTGCTTCGCGGCACCACCCAACGCGGTGGTCCGATCGTCCCCCTCTCACTGGAGTTTCACCATGAGTGACCGCCTGCTCGGTGCGGTGTGTGTTGTCGCGTCCGCCGCCATGGCCTGGGCCGCGCAAGACTATGCCGCCGCCATCTCCTACGAACCCGTCGGCCCGCGCGCGTTTCCGCTGCTGCTGGCGGGTGGCCTGGGCCTCAGTGGCCTGTGGCTGGTGCTGCGCCCCACCGCCGGGGCCGAGGCCTTCCGTGGTGTGCCCTGGAAGCCCACCGCCCTGTGCGCCGCCGCCGTGCTGACCTACGCGTTGCTGTTCCAGTGGCTGGGCTTTGCGCTGGCCACGGCGCTGATGGCCGTGCCCGTGGGCATGGCGTTTGGCGGAAGTTGGAAACAGTCGCTCGCCGGTGGTGCAACGCTTGGCCTGGTGCTGTTCCTGCTGTTCGACAAGCTGCTGGACGTGGTGCTGCCCGCCGGCCCGCTGGCCTCCATCCTCGGAGGGAGCTGACATGGACACCCTGCAACACCTGGTGATGGGCTTTGGCGTCGCGCTGAGCCCGACCAACCTGCTGATCGCTGCGATGGGCTGCTTCATCGGCACCATCGTCGGCCTGCTGCCCGGCCTGGGCCCCATCAACGGCGTGGCCATCCTGATGCCGCTGGCCTTTGCCATGAAGCTGCCGCCCGAGGCCTCGCTCATCTTGCTGGCCGCGGTCTACATCGGCTGCGAATACGGCGGGCGCATCTCGTCCATTTTGCTCAACGTGCCCGGTGACGCGGGCGCCATCATGACCGCGCTCGACGGCTACCCCATGGCGCGCCAGGGCCTGGGCGGCGTGGCGCTGTCCATCTCGGCCTGGAGCTCGTTCGTGGGCTCACTGGTGGCCACCATCGGCATCGTGCTGTTCGCGCCGCTGCTGGCGAGCTGGGCGCTGTCCTTCGGGCCGGCCGAGTATTTCGCGCTCATGTGTTTCGCCTTCGCCTGCATCGCCGGGCTCATGGGCGACGCGCCGGTCAAGGCCGGGCTGGCGGCCATCATCGGTCTCTCGATGTCGTGCGTGGGGCTGGATTCGAACTCCGGCGTCTACCGCTTCACCGGTGGCGACATCCACCTCTCTGACGGCATCCAGTTCGTGGTGGTCGTCATCGGCGTGTTCTCCATCAGCGAGCTTCTGCTGATGCTGCAAGAGCACCACAGCAACGCCGGCCTGGTGACGCAGACCGGCCGCATGTTGTTCAACTGGAAAGAACTCAAGGCCACCTGGTGGGGCACGTTGCGCTCCAGCGTGGTGGGCTTCGGCGTGGGCGTGCTGCCCGGCGCGGGCGCCACCATCGCCAGCGCCATGACGTACTCGATGGAGAAGAGCCTGACCGACAAAGAAGGCACCTTCGGCAAGGGCGACATCCGCGGCGTGGCCGCGCCCGAAGCGGCGAACAACTCGGCCGCCACCGGCTCCTTCGTGCCCATGCTCACGCTGGGCGTGCCCGGCTCGGGCACCACGGCGGTGATGGTGGGCGCGCTCTCGCTCTACAACATCACACCCGGCCCGGCGCTGTTCACCCAGCAGCCCGAACTCGTGTGGGGCCTGATCGCCTCGCTGTTCGTGGCCAACGTGATCCTGCTGGTGATGAACATCCCGCTGGTGGGCGTGTTCACCAAGGTGCTGAGCGTGCCCAACTGGCTGCTGGTGCCCGGCATCGTGGCGGTCAGCAGCGTGGGCGTGTACGCGGTGCACGCCACCACCTTCGACCTCGTGCTCATGACCGTGCTCGGCCTGGTGGCCTACCTGCTGCGCAAGCAGGGCGTGCCGATGGCGCCGCTGATCTTGGGCTTCGTGCTCGGCGACATGATGGAGCAGAACCTGCGCCGCGCGCTGTCCATCAGCAACGGCGACGCCGCCATCCTGGTGGGCAGCCCGATCACCGTCGGGCTGTGGGTGGCGGCGGCGCTGATGCTGGTGGTGCCCATCGGGATGCGCCTGCTGGCGGCGCGGCGCGGGGCCGGCGTGGCGGCGGCCTGAGAGGCTGAGGCCGGTCAGGATGGCGCCCACCCTGCACCGGCCGTCTGCCCGTCCAAAATGATGGGCCCCTGCCAGTCGCGCGACTGGCAGGGGCCTTCAGAGACCACTCAGTTCGGGGCCGGCACCGGGTGCAGCGGCTTGAGCGCCGGCATGCGGAAGTTGCCCTTGCCGCGCTGGTCGTTCACGGTCGAGGTGTTCATCGAGAACAGAAGCGTGGTGTAGGCCACCGCATCGGCGTTCACGTCGAGCGCCGTGTCGTTGTTGTTGGCAAAAGTGTCGCAGGCCTGGTGGTAACACGGGTCGTAGGGCGCACCTGCCGTGCCACCCCAGGTCACGGCTTCGGCGGCCGTCTTGATGCCTTCGGCCCCGGTGAACAGCCCCCCCGCGGGGATCAGGTTCTGGATGAAGGCCCGGTAGTCCGAGCGCCCGTCGAAGTCGGTGCCCTTGAACGGCACGCCGCGCTGCATGTAGAAGGACTCGAACGCCTTCTCGATCTGGTCCGATCCGCCCGGGCCAGGGCCTTCACCCGTGGCGTCCGAGTCGTCACCGTCGTAGACGAAGAACACATGGTTGGGCGAACCGATCATGTCGAAGTTCAGGTACAGCGCGATGCGGTCCTTCTCGGCCTGGCTCAGCCCTTCCACGTAGTTCGTGGACCCCACCAGACCGGCCTCTTCCGCGCCCCACAGCGCAAAGCGCAGCTTGTTGCGTGGCTTGACCTTGGCCATCTGGACCGCGGTCTCCAGGATCGCCGCGCTGCCCGAGCCGTTGTCGTTGATGCCGGGACCTTCGTTGACCGAGTCGAGGTGCGCGCCCACCATCACCACGTTGTTCGGATCGCCCGAGCGCGACTCCGCGATGATGTTGCTGGTGGTGGCCTCGCCACGGAAGGTGTCGGTCTTGAGCCTGAGCACCAGCCCCGGCGTCGCCGCCAGCTGCTGGCCCAGGGCCTGGGTGATGCCGGTGACGCCGATGTCCAGCGTGAAGGCCTCGCCCAGCGTGCCGTTGAGGTCGCCGGTGGTGTTGTTGTAGATCACGACGCCGCTGGCCCCGGCCGCTTGGGCGTTGGCGGCCTTGGTGGCGAAGGGGCAGGCCCCGCGGCTGATGAGCGCGATGTTGCCTGCCGGGAAGCCCACGAAGTCCGCGGCTTCGCAGCCCGGGGTGCCGTCACCCGGCGGGGGTGTCAGCGCCGTCACCGGGGCGGTCACATCGCCGCTGCCCGAGTACTCCATGATGGTGTTGGCCAGCGGTCCGGCGGGCCCGGGCGACACCTGCTCCAGCACGGTGGCCGAGAGCGTGATGAAGGTCTGGAACTGGAAGTCGGTGATGGTCACCAGGTAACCCGCGTCGCGCAGCACCTGCGCCGCATAGTCCACCGAGGCGTCGTAGCCCGGCGTGCCCGAGGTGCGGATGCCGTTGTTCGCGTCGGCGATGGTCTGCAGGGCCTGCTGGTGGCGCCGCACGCCGTCGAGCGTGACGCACTCCAGCAGTTTGTTGAACGTGTTGTTGACCCGGTTGAGGCAGCTGGAGGACTCCCCCGCTGCAGAAGCGCCGGCAGGCGCCAGCTTGGCCACGGCCGCGTCGCCGGACGCGTCGCTGCCGCCCTCGCCACCTCCGCCGCAGGCCACCAAGAGCATCGCCGCGAGCGCCGTCGCGCTCCACCGTCCACGGGCCAGGTGCCCACCATCCATACCGCTCTTCTTCATGTCCGTCTCCTGTGTGTTGTTGACGTCATCGGGTCCCGCCGCCATCGATCCACGGGCTTGCCGGTCGGCACCGACCGCGAGGGGGAAATCAGCGTACTCCCCTGCGCAGGACGGCCACAAGGGCACTTACAGACAGACACGACTGAAACGGATTGAGTCCTTCGCCAGGACGCGCCAGCTGTTCGCCGGCAGCAAGACCACCGAGCTGCTGCGCGCGAACCCGCGTTTCTCGGCGTCTACGTTTCTGTCTTGGTGGATGGGAGAAACGAGACATAGAACGCCGCGCCTTGGTCGACCTGACCCTGCGCCCACACCTTGCCACCGTGGCGCGCGATGATGCGGGCGACATTCGCCAACCCGATACCGGTGCCCTCGAATTCATCGACACGATGCAGGCGCTGAAAGACACCGAAGAGTTTGTCCTTGAATCGCATGTCGAACCCAGCGCCGTTGTCCTTCACGTACACCACGGTCTCGCCTTCTTCACCCGGCTGCGTGCCGATGTCGATCCGGGCCTGAGCGCGTTTGCTGGTGTATTTCAGGGCATTCGAGATCAGGTTGAACAGCACGACACGCAACATGGCGCGATCCCCGTTGACCACGGGCAGATCAGCGATCTGCCAGTCGATGGCTCTGCCCGAAGCTTCTGGCGCCAGCCCCCGGATCACGTCGGCCACCAGGCCGTTCATATCCACTGGGGTCTTGCTCATTTCCTGGCGCCCCATGCGCGAAAAGGCCAGCAGGTCGTCGATCAGCGTGCTCATGCGGCGGGCTGCGTCGGCGATGGTGTTCATGTAGTGGAGGCCCTGATCATCGAGGTTCGGCTCGACACGCTCCTTGAGCAGCGCCAAAAAGCCGTCGATGTGGCGCAGTGGAGCGCGCAGATCGTGCGAGACGGAATAGGCAAAAGACTCCAACTCCTTGTTCGCCTGCTCCAGCGCGCTGGTGCGTTCGGCGACGCGCTGTTCGAGTTCCTGGTTGAGCGCGCGGACCTGCTCCTCAGAGCGGCGGCGCTGCAGCACCGCAATCACCAGCGACACACTCACACCGAACAGCAGCACGAACGACACCCCGGCAATCCAGGCCGCCTCACGTGAAATGCTGAGCGAGCTCTCCGGCTCAAAGCGGACCACGGAGCCCCACGGCAACTGAGATGTCGGGATGCCAAAGCGGACCAGTTGCCGGTGGTCGAACATCAAGATCTTTCCCGCCCCGCGACGCACCGGGATGGATTCCGGGCGCGTGCCGCGCATCACCTGCAGCGCGATCTCCGCCGCCAGGCGTCCCTGCTCGACACCGCTGATGACACTGCCTCCCACAGCACCGTGGCCGACCAGGAAATCCCAGCTCGTGAACAAGGGAACAGGGACCGTCGATGACATGAGCTCGGCGGCGCGCTGGCTGCTGATCCCCTGGCCGTCGCGCGTGCGCATGTTGCCGATGGTGTAGATCGCGGAGTCGCTCGGCAGGGTCTTGAGGTCATCAAGGAGCGCGTCCACATGGGGATACTCTCGGAACTCGGCCTTGACCTGCGAGGGGAGCGCCGCCAAATCCTTGGTGATGGTGGCCCGGAGGCCGCGGTAGGTGAGGTCGTCGGCCATCCCGGGGAAAACGATGCGGCGGGTCTGCGGCGCGAGCCGCAGCAACACCTGCAGCGTGCCGAACATGTCACCGTCTTCGGCCACCCCTGTGATGTCGCGGTCTCCCTTCAGCATCGCGTCGTCGTAGCCGTTCAGGCCCATGAACACGATGGGCACCCCTGGAAAGAGCTCGGCCCGGTGCGCGCGAGCGAAGTCGAACGCGGCGTTGTCCGAGGTCAGCACGACCCGAAACTTCTGCGTCGAGAGCTTGGCACGCAGAAGCTCAAGGAGCAGTGGCCCCTTCAGAAGGCCGGGGTTGTGCACCGCGTCCAGGTACTCGATCCGCAGGTCGTACTCAGCCTGGAGAGGGCTGAAAACGGCATCAATGCCCTCTTGCTGTGTACGGGTCCATGTGAAGTCCGGGCCATAGGAGTGGAGGACCAGCACATTGCTGCGCGTGTTGGCGTAGGTGTCGGCCCAACCGGTGGCCGGTGTCAGCGAGATGAGAACCATCCAGACCAGCCACGCAACCATCGCGGCGACGGAGCGGTACAGGGAGCTCGGACTGTGTGGGCTTCCGTGTTGACTGAACGTCATCGAGCGCCTCGGTTTTCATGCCTGGACGGCAGAGGTGGCATTGCAACGATTTGTGTATCAGTATCAACAGACTCTCTTGCGCCGTCAATCGCCGAACACACGCCGGCATGTGCCAGAACACACGAAACAGGAGCGCCCAAAACGCCATGAGCACGGATTTGACTACAAGGAAGTGGTGGCCGCCTGGGTCGCCGCGCGCATGGGCGCCCCGCTGGAATTCCTGCACGTGATTCACCGCCACCCCGCGCTGCAGGGCCATCAGGACCACAGCGTCGCCATTGGCGCCAACGCCGAAGAAAACCTGCTCAAGAACCTGAGCGAGCAGGATGCCGCCCCTCCTCGTGCTGGGCCGGCGCGGCGCTTCGGCCACGTGGAGATGGTGGCGAGCAGCCCGATGTACAGGGGATTGCCAGTGCACCTGCTGACGATTCCGATGCACCGACCTTACGCTGGCAGAAAGACCACCGAGCTGCTGCGCGCCGCGCGCGTGCCCACGCTGCTGCTGCGCTGACGGAGGCCTCGCGCCCACTGGACGCCGGCTTCGCTTGCGCCTACGCTCCCTGCCAGCAAGGAGGGACCGAGCATGACGCACCGTTTCGTGGCGCTGCGCGCCGATGGCAAACCGTCTTACCTGTACCAGGCCAACCGAAAGACCAAGGCGCGGCAGGTGATCTGGGGCGACCACCTCACCATCAGCCGCGACATGGGCGACGGCTGGCTGGAGGTGGACTGGGCGCCGCGCTCGCCCACCCAGCGCCGCACCCTCTACATCCCGGCCGCCGAGGTGCTTGAACAGCGCCCGCTGGAGGTAATCTTTGTCGACGTGGGCCAGGGCGACGGCGCGGTGTTGATCTCGCCCGAGCGCGGCGAACGCGAGCGCATCATGGTGATCGACGCGGGCGAAGGCGGCAACATGAACGCCTTCCTCAAGGCCCGCTTTCAGACCTACGCCAGCTTCAACTTCCACGCGGCGGTGCTGACCCACCCCGACCAAGACCACTACCAGGGCTTCCTGCCCCTGTTCCAGAACCCCGGGATCGGTTTCAAGACCGTGTTCCACAACGGCTTGGTGGAGCGGCCCGTCTCGGGCACCTGGGAGAAGATCGGTCAGCCGGTCCCCGACGCCACCACCGGCCGCGCCTACATCCACGCGCTGGCGGTGGACCGCCCCGCCATCGAGGGTGATTTTGGCGGTGTGCCCGCGAACACGCGCTTCGAATTCCCCCGCCTGATGAAGGCCGCGCTGGACAACCCCAAGGTGGGCGACATCCGCATGCTCTCCACCGCACACGCCCAGCACGAGCAAGGCCTGGCCTGGATGCCGGGCTTCGGCCCTTCGGATCAGCGCGGCTACACCATCCAGGTGCTGGGGCCAGTGGTCGAGCCGGGCGCCCAGGGCGAGCCCCGCCTGCGCCGCTTCGGCAGCTATGGCGAAACCAAGAACGGCCACTCGGTGCTGCTCAAGCTTTCCCACGGCGGCTTCAGGCTGCTCTTCGGCGGCGACCTCAACCGCCCGGCCGAGAAATTTCTGCTCACACACTACGCGGGCCTGAGCGCCTGGCCCCAAGAGGGTTCAGTCGCTCACCAGCAGATGATCGAGGCGGCCCAGGCCAGCTTGCGCGCCGAGGTGATGAAGTCGTGCCACCACGGCTCCAGCGACGTGACCGACGCCTTTCTGCGGGCCGTGAACCCGGCGGCCTTCGTCATCTCGTCGGGCGACGAAGAAGGCCATGTGCACCCCCGGCCCGACCTGCTGGGGCGCCTGGGCGCGGCGGGGCGCGGCCAGGCGCCTGTGATCTTGTCGACCGAGCTGCAGCGGTCCACCCGCGCCAGCGAAGACCGCGAGCGGGTGAACGACCTGCTAGCCCGCGTGGACACGCTGGCCAGCGGTGTCACGCCCGAGCAGCTGGACCGCATCAAGCAAGACGTGCGCATGCTCGGCCGCAGCAATGTGGAGGTGTACGGCGCGATCTACCTCAAGACCGACGGCCAGCGCCTGATGACCGCCTTCAAGATCGAAAGCGGCTCGGACACCGACAAGTGGTTCTACTACCTCTACAGCTTCAACGCCGCAGGCGAGCTGGTGCTCGACTGAGCGTCAGAGTCTCGTTCAGGGCGTGCCCATGATCAGCGGGGCCATCTGATCAACGCGGTACGTCGCTGCGGGCATGGCCGCAGAGCGCCGGCGCATGTCGGCGGTGGCGGTCTTGACGTGGGGGTCCAGGTACCCCTCCTCCAGGCGCAGCGGCATGCGCACAGGTTTCTCAACGCAGTGAACGCCTTGCAGGCCCGTTCAGAACGGTGAGTCCGGCACGTAGTACTTCGCGGCGTTTTCTTTGGTGATCAGCACCGAGGGAATGATGGTCGTGGCCGGCATCGCTTTGCCGGTGATGCGCGCCTCGGCCGTGAGCTTCATGGCGTCAGCGATCATGCTGGGCGAGTAGGTCACGTCGGCGGTCACCACCGGGTCGCCATCCATCACCTTCTTGATGTAGTCCTTGGAACCCGCGCCGCCCAGCACCAGCTTCACGTCGCTGCGCTTGGCCTGTGTGATGGCCTTCTGCACACCCACCGCCATGTCGTCGTCGGAGGCCCACACGGCGTCGATCTGTTTGAAGCGCGTGAGGTAGTCCTGCATCACCTTGAAGGCGTCGTCGCGGTTCCAGTTGCCGTGTTTGGCGTCCAGCACCTTGATGCCCGCCTGGCCCTTCATCACGGCGTTGAAGGCGTCGACGCGCTCGTTGTCGATCACCGTCGGAATGCCGCGCAGGACCACCACGTTGCCCTTGCCGCCCATGGCCTTGGCCATGTACTCGGCGGCCACCTTGCCAAAGCCCGGGTTGTCGCCCGCCACGTAGGCGTTCTGCGCGCTCGGGTCGGTCAGGCCCCGGTCCACCACCGTCACGTAAACGCCCTTGCCCTTGACCTGGGCCACGGGCTTGGTCAGTGGCGCGGATTCAAACGGCAGGATCACCAGCGTGTCGATCTTGTTGACGGTTTGCAGGTCTTGCACCTGGTTGGCCTGCTCGGCGGCGGAGCCAGCGGTCTTCACGATGATCGATGCGCCGGGGTATTGCTTCTCCAGCTCGCCCTTGGTTCGATTGGCCCAATACACCACGCCGCCGGTCCAGCCGTGGGTGGCTGCGGGGACGGACACCCCCATCACCAGCTTGTTCTGGGCGAAGGCCGGCGCCGTCACGAGGGTGGCGATGGCCAGCGAGATGGCAGAGAAAAGACGTCTGTTCATGAATGTCTCCTAAGCTAGTTTCTTGAGGCAGAAATGGCTCGCCGGCCCGTGGGCTGCGCTGCCGGACGTTCATCGTCGCCCTCTTTGCAGGAAGGCCACGACGATGATCACGAAACCCTGCACCGCCGCGTTCAGGTAGACGCTGATGATGCTGGTGAGGTTGAGGATGTTGCCGATGACGGAGAGCAGCACGGCCCCCACCACGGTGCCCACGATGCGGCCCTGCCCGCCCTTGAGCGCGGTGCCGCCGACGATCACGGCGGCGATGGCTTCGAGCTCCCAGAGCAGGCCGGTGGACGGCGAGGCCGAGCCCAGGCGCGGCACGTAAAGCAAGGTGGCAATGCCCACGCAGATGCCCAGAAGCACATAGGTGAGGATCTTGATGCGGTCCACCGCCACGGCGGCGTAGCGCGCCACCTGTTCGTTGGAACCGATGGCCTGCACGTAGCGGCCGTAGCGCGTGCGGTTGAGCAGCAAAGCGCCTGCCAGCGCCACCGCCAGGAACACCCAGATCGGGATCGGGATGCCCAGCCAGGCGCCGTAGTAGACCGGGCCGTAGGTGTCGGCCAGCGCGTTGTCCAGCGTGAGCGCGCCGCCGTTGGAGAAGTAGGTGAGGTAGGCGCGGAAGATGCCCAGCGTGCCCAGGGTGACGATGAAGGGCTCGATGCGGCCCTTGGTGATGAGCACGCCGTGCGCCAGCCCGAAAGCCGCGCCCAAGGTCAGCGCGATGGCCATGCCCACCAGCACCGCCGCCACCGGGCTGCCCAACAGCGGGGCCACCCAGTTCATCACCATGATCATGCAGCCCGCGATCAACGCCGCCATCGAGCCCACCGAAAGGTCGATGCCGCCGGAGATGATGACGAAGCACATGCCCACCGCGATGATGCCGATGAAGGCGGTGCGCGTGAGCACGTTCATCGCGTTGTCCCAGGTCGCGAAGTCCGGGTTGAGCACCGTGCCGGCAATGCAAAGCAGCACCAGGCCGACGATGGGCCCGGCTTCGCGCAGGTGCTGGCGCAGCGGCTTGCCGCCGCGCTTCGGGGTGGCTGGGACGTTGCTGGCGGAATGGGTGAGTTCTTGCATGGTGTCAGTGAGTGCCAGTGGCGTGGGCGATCAATGCCTCTTCAGTCAGGAGGTCGGCGTCCAGCGTGGCCTGCACGGTGCCCGCGCGCATCACCACGACGCGGTGACACAGGCCGATCAGCTCGATGAGCTCCGATGAGATGACGACCACGCCGCGGCCCTCTGCCGCCAGGCGCTGGACCAGGAAATAGATGTCGCGCTTGGCGCCAACGTCAACACCCCGCGTGGGTTCGTCCAGCACGACCACGCGCGGGTCGGGCTGCAGCACCTTGGCCATGGCCAGCTTCTGCTGGTTGCCGCCGGAGAGCGAGCCCGCCGGCGCATCGAGCGAGCCGGTGCGGATACCGAAATCGGCCACGGCCTGCTCCAGCGCACGGCGCTCGGAGCGCGGGTCGAGCCACGGCCTGGCGTGGCGGTCCAGGTCCATCAGCGTGAGGTTTTCCTGCAGCGACATGCGGGTGTGCAGCCCACAGCCCTTGCGGTCTTCGCTCAGGTAGGTGATGCCTTCATGCGCCGCCTCGCGCGGGTTGTTGAAGCTCACGGCGCGCCCGGCGAGCCGCACCTCGCCCGCGCTTCTGGGGCGCAAACCCAGCAGGCCCTCGAAGAGTTCGGTGCGGCCCGCGCCGACCAGGCCCGCGAAGCCCAGGATTTCGCCGGGGTGCAGGTCGAAGCCGACGTCCTTCGCCCAGCCCGGCACGGTCAGGTGCCGCACCGAGAGCAGCGGCTCGGCCGGGGGCGGCGTGACGCGGGGCGGGAACATGTCGGAGAGTTCGCGGCCCACCATCAGGTTGGCCATCTGTTGCCGGGTGTGCTCGGCGGTGGGGCCACGCGCGACGAAGCGCCCGTCGCGCATCACCACGATCTCGTCGGTCACACGCTCCACTTCATCAAGCTTGTGCGAGATGTAGACGATGGTCACGCCCTGGCTGCGCAGCCGGGCGATCAGCTCAAACAGGCGCTGCGTCTCAGAGGGCGTGAGCGTGGCGGTGGGCTCGTCCATCACCAGCAGGCGCGCGTGGCGCGACAGGGCCTTGGCAATTTCCACCAACTGCTTCTCGGCCACGATCAGGTCGCGCGCCCGCGTGTCGGGGTCGATGTCCAGGCCCACCTGCTGCAGCACCTCGCGCGCGGCGCGGCGCATGCCGGCCTCGTCGAGCAGCCAGCCGCGCCGCAGCTCGCGGCCGAGGAAGATGTTCTGCGCCACGGTGAGGTCGTCGGCCAGGTTGAACTCCTGGTGGATCAGCACGATGCCGGCCGCCTCCGCCTCGCGCGAGCTGGCGAAGTGCCGCAGCACACCGTCCACCTCCAGGCTGCCGCCGGAGAGCTGCTCGTAGCCCGAGAGGATCTTCACCAGGGTGGACTTGCCCGCACCGTTCTCGCCCAGCAGGCCGACCATGCGCCCGGGCGCGAGATCAAAGCTCACGCCGTGCAGCACGCGCACCGGCCCGAAGTCCTTGACGACGTCGTTGAAGCGCACGCTCAGGCTCACTGGGAGACCCTCCGCGCAGCGCGCTGCGGGTAGAACGCTTGGGAACGGCCCGACGCGCTCACTCGCTCACCTCCACCCACTGCCCACCTTGCGACGACGAGCGCACGGCCGCCTCGATGAACGCCATGCCGTGCACGCCGTCGTCGATGGTGGGGAACACCACGTCGGCCGGCGTGGCCGAGCCGTCGCGCGCGGCGCGCAGGGCCTGCGCGATCTCGGCGTAGACGGTGGCGAAGCCTTCGAGATAGCCCTCGGGGTGGCCCGATGGCAGGCGGGTCACGCGCGCCGCGTCGGCGGTGGCCGCTCCGGTGCCGCGCGAAATGATCTGGGTGGGCTGACCAAAGGGCGACCAGTGCAACTGGTTCGGGTGCTCCTGCCGCCATTCGAGGCCGCCCTGGTCGCCATACACGCGCAGGCGCAGGCCGTTTTCGTTGCCCGGCGCGACCTGGCTGGCCCACAACATGCCGCGCGCACCACCGGCAAAGCGCAGCATCACCTGCACGTTGTCGTCCAGCGCGCGGCCGGGCACGAAGGTGCTGAGTTCGGCGCAGAGCGACTCGGTCCGCAACCCGCTCACGAAGGCCGCGAGCTGGTAGGCGTGGGTGCCGATGTCGCCGATGCAGCCGCCCGCACCGGCGCGCGCCGGGTCGGTGCGCCAGGCGGCCTGCTTCTGCCCGCTGGCCTCCAGCGCTTCGGTCAACCAGTCTTGCGCGTACTCCACCTGCACCATGCGCAGCGTGCCCAAAGCACCTTCGCGCACCAGCTGGCGCGCGTGCCGCACCATGGGGTAACCGCTGTAGTTGTAGGTCACGGCCAGCACCAAGCCTTTCGACCGCGCGAGTTCACGCAGGCGCTGCGCCTGGGCCAGCGTGGTGGTCACGGGCTTGTCGCAGATGACGTGGATACCGGCTTCCAGAAAGGCTTCGGCGGCGGGCGCGTGCTGGTCATTGGGCGTGACGATGGCCACGGCCTCGATGCCGTCGGCGCCGCGCGCGGCCTCTTCGCGCGCCATCGTGCGGTAGTCGGGGTAGGCGCGGGACAGGCCCAGCGCCTGCGCCGAGCGCAGGGCCTTCTCCGGCGTGGACGACAGCGCGCCGGCCAGCAACTCGTAGTGGTCGTCGAGCCGCGCGGCGGTGCGGTGCACCGCGCCGATGAAGGCGCCTTCGCCGCCACCGACCATGCCCAGGCGGATGCGGCGGCCTGCTCCCTCCGCTGTGGAACCGGCTTCGATGGTCATGGCGCCCCCTCCTGCAGGCCGAGCATGCGGCGCAACTGAGCGGGGTCGGTGTCGCTGCCGGCAAAGTCGTCGAAGGCTTTTTCCGTCACGCGGATGATGTGGCGGCGGATGAACTCGGCGCCTTCGGCCGCGCCGGCTTCGGGGTGCTTGAGGCAACACTCCCACTCCAGCACCGCCCAGCTGTCGTAGTTGTACTGCGCCATCTTGGAGAAGATGGCGCCGAAATCCACCTGCCCGTCGCCGAGCGAGCGGAAGCGCCCCGCCCGCTCCACCCAGGGCTGGTAGCCGGAGTACACACCCTGGCGCCCGGTGGGGCGGAACTCGGCGTCCTTGATGTGCAGCGCCTTGATGCGCTCGTGGTAGATGTCGATGAACTCGAGGTAGTCGAGCTGCTGCAGCAGGAAGTGCGAGGGGTCGTAGTTGATGCAGCAGCGCGGGTGGTTGTTGACCCGCTCCAGGAACATCTCGAAGGTGGTGCCATCGAACAGGTCTTCACCTGGGTGCAGCTCGAAGCAGACATTGCAGTCGGCCTCTTCGAAAGCATCGAAGATCGGCAGCCAGCGCTTGGCGAGTTCGTCGAACGCGGCTTCGATCAGGCCGGCCGGGCGCGGTGGCCAGGGGTACAGAAACGGCCAGGCCAGCGCGCCAGGAAAGCTCACGTTGCTCTTGAGGCCCAGCCGTTTGGAGGCTTTGGCGGACAGCAGCATCTGCTCCACCGCCCAGGCCTGGCGGGCCTTGGGGTTCTTGCGAAACGCCTCCGGCGCAAAGCCGTCGAAGGCTTCGTCGTAGGCCGGGTGCACGGCCACCAGCTGTCCTTGCAGGTGGGTGCCCAGCTCGGTGATCGCAATGCCGTGCTCGCGCGCCACGCCGGCAATCTCGTCGCAGTAGGTCTGCGACTCAGCGGCCTTGTCCATGTCGAAGATGCGCTTGTCCCACGACGGGATCTGCACGCCCTTGAAGCCCAGGCCGCCGGCCCATTTCGTGATCGACGCCCAGGAGTCGAACGGTGCGGTGTCGCTGGCGAACTGCGCGAGGTAGATGCCGGGGCCTTTGATGTGGGTGGCCATGTGTGTCTCCTTGTCTGCGTGTCGGTGTATCGGAACTTCAGAGGTAGCTGCTCACCAGGTGCTCCAGCCGCTCTTGCTGCGACGAGCGCGGCTGGGGCTCCAGGCCTTCGGCCTCGACCTCGAGCGCCAGTGCCTCCAGCGAGCGCTCGCCTTGCAGCATGGAACGGCCGCGCGGTGAGTCCCAGCCCTGGTAACGCGTCTGCACGTGGCGCTGCAGCGCGCCGTCCTGCACCATCTTTTCGGCCACCAGCAGCGCGCGTGCGCACAGGTCCATGGATGTGGCGTGGGCCCACACCAGGTCGTCGGGGTCGATGGACTGGCGGCGCAGCTTGGCATCGAAGTTCAGGCCGCCCTGGCCCACGCCGCCGGCCTTGAGCACCTCGTACAGCGTGAACGCGACCTGCTGCAGGTTGTTGGGAAACTGGTCGGTGTCCCAGCCCAGCATCTCGTCGCCGCGGTTCATGTCGATCGAGCCGAAGATGCCGAGCGCGCCGGCCAGCGCGATCTCGTGTTCGAAGGTGTGGCCGGCCAGCAGCGCGTGGTTCTGCTCCAAGTTGAGCTTGACCTCGTTCTCCAGCCCATGCGCTTGCAGGAAGCCGTAGACCGTGGCCACATCGTGGTCGTACTGGTGCTTGGTGGGCTCGGCGGGTTTGGGCTCGATCAGGATCTGGCCGGTGAAGCCGATCTTGTGTTTGTGCTCGACCACCAGGTTCAAGAAACGGCCAAGCTGCGCGAGTTCGCGTTTGAGGTCGGTGTTGAGCAGGGTTTCGTAGCCCTCGCGCCCGCCCCACAGCACGTAGTTGGCACCTCGCAAGCGGTGCGTCATCTCCAGCACGTTCTTCACCTGCGCGGCGGCGTAGGCGAACACGTCGGGGTCGGGGTTGGTGGCGGCGCCGGCCATGTAGCGGCGGTTGGAAAACAGGTTGGCCGTGCCCCAGAGCAGCTTGACGCCGGTCTGCTCCATCTTGCGTTCAAACACGGCTTCGATGCGGCGCAGGTGCTCGTTCGATTCGCGCAGCGTGGCGCCTTCGGGGGCCACGTCGCGGTCGTGGAAGGTGAAGAACGGCGTGTCGATCAGGCGGAACAGGTCGAAGGCGACGTCGGCCTTGTGCAGCGCCTGCGCCATCGGGTCGCCCGCGCCGTGCCAGGGCCGCAGGAAGCTGGCATCCCCAAAGGGGTCGGTGCCATCACCCACGAAGCTGTGCCAGTAGCAGGTGGAAAAGCGCAACTGGTCTTCCATGCGCCGGCCCAGCACGGGGCGGTTCTTGTCGTAGTAGCGGTAGGCGAAGGGCTCTTCGGCCGTGGGCACGAAGCCTTCGCCGCGGAAGGCGAAGGGCTCGCGGAAGGAGAAGTAGGCGCCGCGCTGGGCGGTGTCTGTGGGTGCGGGGGAAAGGGTCTGTGTCATGGTGGAAAGCGTCCTGTGCGTCGGGTGGAGGGGGTCACGGGAGGTTGTCCTTCAGGTAGATGTCGATGCGGATGCGCTCCTGGTCGGCGATCACCGGCTCCTGCGACCACTGCGCGAGCGCGACCCGCAGGGCGGAGCGGATTTCGTGGCCCGCGTCCTGGTTGATGACCGCGTCCATGGTGCCGTCGAGCAGGTCGGCGCGCGAGGCGGGTGTGAGCTCGTGGCCGACAAACACCGTGTCCTGCGCGCGGGCGGCCGTGCGCAGTGCCGTGCTGATGCCGGCATTGCCGGCCCCCACGCTGTAGATCGCCGCGAGCCCCGGGTGGGTGGCGAACAGCTGGGTGGTGAGCGCCTCGTTGCGGGCGGCGTCGTCCTGCCCCTCGAGCGGGGGCAGGACGGTCAGGTGAGGGTGTTCCTGGGCCATCACCTGGTGGAAGCCGAAGTAGCGTTCGGCGTGGTCGCGCAGCGAAAGGCTGCCCAGGATGATGGCCACTTCGGCGGGCTGCCGGCCGACGAAGCGGCCGATGAGCGTGGCGGCGGTGCGGCCCGCGGCGGTGTTGTTGATGCCCACGTAGTGCTGGCGCGTGGAGGACGGCACGTCCGACACCAGGGTGATGACGACGGTGCCGGCCAGCGTGAGCTGGTCAATGGCCGAGCGCACCACCGGATGGTCCAGCGCCATGACCACCACCGCGTCGCGCTGGCCCTCCTGCGCCAGCAGGGCCTTGCCCAGCTCGACCGGGTTGAACACGTTGACCGCCAGCACGTCGGCGTGGATGCGCTGATCGTGCATCCACTCCGCGTTGGCCTTGATCTGGTCACTGAGCAAACCGACGAAGCGGTTGGTGCCGGCGGGCAGCAGGAAGGCCACCCGGCGCAGCCGCGAGCGCGCCAGCTTGGCGGCGGAGGGGTCGGGCCGGTAGCCCAGGCGGCGCACCGCCTCGTTGACCTTGGCGACGGTGGCCGCGCGCACCCCGGGACGCTTGTTCACCACCCGATCAGCCGTCGCCAGGCTGACCTCTGCGTCCAGCGCCACATCTTCCAGCGTGGTGCGTACTTTTGGAGCAGTTTTCGCGTCCATGGCGGCAGTTTGAGGTACGCACCTCAAAAATTAGCTAGGGGTTTTTACCAGTCAGAAGAAGAAACTGAGGTTCGTCACTCGACCCAATTCACCGTCCCCGGGGCCACCCAGGGCACCACAGGGCCGGCATTGCCGGACGGCCAGTGCCGCCCCCCCTTTTGAGGGGGTCGCGCTAACCGCGGCGGGGGTGTTTCACTTGCCCATGATCAGCGGGGCCATCTGATCAACGTAGTACTTCGCAGCGGGCGGTGTGAGGTGCCCGTAGTCGAAACTCAAGGGCTCGGCGGAGCCCGGCCCCATTCGCGTCAGGCAGCCGTCGCGGTTGCAGAAGTAGTCCATGCCTGAGATGAACTCGATGCCCATGGCCGCAGAGCGTTTGCGCATCTCGGCGGTGGCGGCCTTGACGTGCGGATCCAGGTATTCGTCGCCCAGGCGCAGCGGCAAACGCTGCTTTTCTTTCCACAGCTTCAGCAAGATCTTGGGCAGGTCCTCGCGCCAATACGGCACCGCGCCGAGCAGCACGATGCGCTTGACGCCGGCCTTCTTGAGCTCGGCCACGGTCGGCTCCAGGCCCGAGGTGTCTTTGTAGCGACCCTTGACCTTGCCCTCGTGCCACCAGGCATAGAGCACCACGATGTCAGGCTTGGTCTCGCGGATCACCCGGATGGTGTCGTCGTTCAGGCTCTTGCACAGCGGGCGCGGTTCGATGCCCAGGATGGGCGGGCAGATCGCGCCCGTGCGCTCGCCGAGGCCGAAGCTGTATTTGCCGCTGTCCTGCAGCGCCTTGAAGCCCGGGTACAGCGAGCCGGCATGCGAGTCGCCCCAGAGGAAGACCAGGGGGCGCTTCTTCTCGACACAAAACGGCTTGTAGTGGCTGGGCGGCAGATCGTAGTCGAGCATGCAGTCGCCGTCGCGCCAGCCGTCGACGACCGCCGACTTCCCGCCCCTGGACGAGAGCGTGGTCAGCAGCTTCTGGATCTGCTCAGGCGTCCCGTCACTGGCCGCCTGGTTGGCCGCCTGGTTCGCCGCCAGCATCTGCAGGCGCTCGGGTTGGCCTTCTTTTTTGTAGATGGTGAAACCGGTCAGGCCGGTCACGGCCACGGCGGCGCTCAGGGCCACGGTGGTGAAGCGCCATTGGCGCCAATGCCCGAACCGGATCGGTTGTTCAACCAGCCGGTAGGTGAGCCAGGCCAGCAGCACCGCCAGCAACACCCAGCCAAGCTGGTGCAGCATGGGCGGCATCCCGCCGAACTCGATGTGCGGAAAGGCCAGCAGCGGCCAGTGCCACAGGTAGAGGGGGTAGCTGATCAGACCGATCCAGACCATGGGTTTGCTCGCCAACACATACCGGTTGAACCACCCCCGGGGACCGGCGGCGATCAGCAGGCAGGAGGCCAGGGTGCCGGCGAAGGCCCAACCGCCGGGGAAGCGCCGTTCCGGATCCAGCTCGACCATGACCATCACCAGCAAGCCAATGCCCAGGCTGGAGAGCCACTGCGCCCGGCGCGCCGTGGCGGGCACCGGCGCACCCGGGGCCGGGCGGCTGGCGGCCAGGTAGGCACCCATCATCATTTCCCAGAAGCGGCCCAGCGGGTTGTAGAACGCCGCGTTCGCATCCCCCCGCACCAGCCAGAGGTTGAAACCCAGCGAGAGCAGCAGCAGGCCCACGATCCAGATCTTTTTGGGCTGGTGCCAGCGGTGCAGCGCCACCAGCACCAGCGGCCAGAACATGTAGAACTGCTCTTCAATGGCGAGCGACCACAGGTGCAGCAGCGGTTTCTCGACCGCCGAGGCATCGAAGTAGCCCGCCTCTCGCCAGAAGGCAAAGTTCGACATGAAGAAACTGCCGGCCACCGCGTGCTTGCCCACCGCCTTGTATTCCAGCGGCGAGAGCACGAACCAGCCGTAGACCAACGTGAACGCCAGTACCAGAAACAGCGCCGGAAAAATGCGCTTGACCCGGCGGGCATAGAAGTCGGCGAAGCTGAACCGGTTGCGCGCCAGGTTGTCCAGGATGATCGAGCTGATCAGGTAGCCCGAGATCACGAAGAAGATGTCGACCCCGATGAAACCACCCGGAAACCACTCGGGAAAAGCGTGGTGGATCACCACAGCAGATACGGCAATGGCGCGCAGGCCATCAATGTCGGGGCGGTAGTGGTCTGGGTGGGGGGAATGCGACATGAAACGGGGGTGAATGGCGGGTAGCAGCGTTGCATCCTAGCAAACGACGGAGACAGGCCCGCTGGAACCGGCGACCCGCCAAGGTCATTGGCGGGGGCCGACGGGCTCACAGCGGCCGCAGGGAGTCGCGCGCGGCCGCCAGCATCTGCCGCGTCAGGCCATCAAGCAGGCCCGAGGCGGCCCGCGCCGTCTGCCAGTGCAGCGGCACGTCCAGCGCCTGCCCGGGCACCAGCTCCACCAGCGAGCCGTCCGCCAGGTGGGACGCGATCAGTGCCTCGGGCTGCAGCCCCCAGCCCATGCCGGCCAGCGCGGCGGTCACGAAGGCCTGCGACGACGGCAGGCTGTGGCGGGGCAGCTCCACATGCCGGTGGCACAGGCGGCGCACCCAGCGCGCCTGCAGCTCGTCTTTGGTGTTGAACACCAGGCTGGGCGCTTGCGCCAGGCTGCCTGCGCCCACCCCGTCGCCGAAGAAGCGCGCAACAAATGCCGGGGTCGCTGCCGCGAGGTAACGCATGGCGCCCAGCGGCTGGCTGTTGCAGCCGGCCGCTGGCCGCGCGTTGCCCGTCACGGCCGCCAGCACGGCGCCGGTGCGCAGCCACTCTGCCGTGTGGTCCTGGTCGTCCACGCTCACCGCCATCAGCACCGGGGCCTGCGCGGCGAACGCGGCCAGCGCGGGCGCGAACCAGGTGGCCAGGCTGTCGGCGTTGACCGCCACCGGCAGCGCCACGCGCGTGCCGCCCTCGGGCGCGAGGGCGGGCAGCGCGTCGTGCAGTTCATGCTCCAGCAGGCGCACGCGGTCCATGTGCTGGCACATGCGGCGGCCGGTATCGGTCGGCAGGCAGGGCTGGCCGCGCACCACCAGCGCGCAGCCCACCCGCTCCTCCAGCAGGCGCACACGCTGCGAGATGGCCGAGGGCGTCACGTGCAGCGCGCGGGCCGCGCGGTCGAAACTCCCCTCTCGAATCACGGCGGCGAGCGCATGGAGGGCGGCGTAGTCGAGCATGGATGCAGTTTTTCTTAATCGGGTGAAGGAAAGACAGTTTGTCTTCATACCTCACCGCGGGCAAGCTTCGGAACATGAACCCAGTTGCTTCCACCGTTTCTCACGTGTTTCCCGTCTTCGCCCAGGGTTTGCTCCTGAGTCTGGGCCTCATCGTCGCCATCGGCGCACAGAACGCCTTCGTGCTGCGCCAAGGCCTGCGGCGCGAGCACGTGGGCAGCGTGGTGCTGTTCTGCGCGCTGGCCGATGCGGCCCTGATCACTGCGGGGGTGCTGGGCATGGCGCAGGCGCTGGGCAGCAGCCCGGGCCTGGCCCGGGCGCTGGCGCTGGCCGGCGCGGCCTTTCTGGCGGTGTACGGCTGGCGGTCATGGCAGCGCGCACGGCACGCGAGCCAGCTCACCGCCGCACCGGGCGGCGCCGGGTTGAGCCTCGGCGCGGCCATGGCGCAGGCCGCGGCGTTCACCCTGCTCAACCCGCACGTGTATCTGGACACCGTGCTGCTGGTCGGCAGCATCGGCGCCCAGCAACCCGCAGGACTGCAAAGCTGGTTCGTGGCCGGCGCGAGCATCGCCAGCCTGGCCTGGTTCAGCGCGCTGGGCTTCGGCGCGCGCTGGCTCGCGCCGCTGTTCGCCCGGCCCCGCGCCTGGCAGGTGCTGGACGCGCTGATCGGCCTGACCATGTGGGTGCTGTCGGCGCTGCTGGTGCGCCACGCACTGCAAAACGCCTGAAGAAGCGACCCGCGCCGCTCTTGGCCTGATACAAAGACACGCCTCACTTCGCCCCCCTGAACGCCTGCCCGCCATGTACCTCCCTACCCACTTCGAAGAAACCCGCCCCGGCGAACTGCAGCGCGTGATGCGCGAACACCCGCTGGGCGCGCTCATCACACAAGGCCCCCACGGGCTGGACGCCAACCACATTCCGTTCGAGCTGGACGAAGCCACCGGCCCTCACGGCACGCTGAACGCCCACGTGGCGCGCGCCAACCCGCTGTGGCGTGAGGTGCCGGCCGAAGGTGCCGACGTGCTGGTGATCTTCCAAGCCAGCGAGGCCTACATTTCGCCCAACTGGTACCCCAGCAAACCCGAACACCACCGCCACGTGCCCACCTGGAACTACCAGGTCGTGCACGCCCACGGGCGCCTGCGCGTGAGGGACGACGAACGCTTCGTGCGCGGCCTGGTGGCGCGCCTCACGCGCGAGCACGAGCAGCGATCACAGCAGGCCACGCCCTGGAGGATGGGCGACTCGGCGCCCGAATTCATCAACAGCATGCTGCAGGACATCGTCGGCATCGAGATCGAGGTCGTCCGGCTGGTGGGCAAGTCCAAGCTGGGCC
>NZ_MUNZ01000138.1 GCF_002001205.1 Hydrogenophaga sp. A37 | reverse complement strand
TGCAACGGGGGAGGCGATTTCCGCCTTGGGCCACCACAAGACGGTCAAAGCCGCCACCCCCACCAGCACCACACCCAAGGCGAGCACACCCGTGCCAGAGCGCCACCGGGGCGCAGGCGGTCTAAGCCCATGGGCATGGGGATGTGGGTCGGAGTGAACAACACCCGCCGTCTGCCTTCGCTCGGCGTCGGCCCGCTTCAGTGCATCAAGGATGTAGGACATGGTGAGCTCAGGGGGTGATGGGTGACAGGCGCGGTTCGTCAACACCGCTGGCCCGGTTGAGCAGGATCAAGGTCGTGGTCGTGGCGCCCTCATCAGTCTCGATGCCTTTGGCCCGCTGAAACGCCTCGACCTTTTCCCGTAGCGTGCGGGACGAAGCCGGGATCTGGCCCTGTTGCTGCAGCGTTGTCAGTTGCTGCTCCATCCAGATGGCGGCGGTGCCCTGGTAACCATCGACCAAACGCCCCGATTGACCGGGCGGCGTGCGCCACAGCGTGAGGTATTCGCCTTGCCAGATGAGGGACAGCGCGTCGGTGGACAGCGTCCAGCGGTGTTCGCCAGCACTCAGCGTCACCTGTTGATTGTCCAGCGCCTCCAGCACCACGTGGCCGGTGCCCTCGGGCAGGCGCAGGCGAAGCACGGCGGGACGGTCCATCTGACGCAGGCCGTTCAGGCTCATGCGCGCCGTTCGGTAGCACTGCAGTTGCTGCGTCATTGCAGCCGCGCAGAGGTCCTTGCCCGGGGTCGACGGTTGCCAGCGGGGGGCGATGGCCTGGAGGCCAGCACGCTCGCTGGTCAGCAGCAGGCTGGCGGACATGGCAGGGCTGGGCTGAGCGGGAGGGAGTGAGAGGGGGGCTGTCACCTCGCCTGGCGCTTTCGCCACCGGCGGGGATGCCGGAGCAGCGGGTGCCGGCGCAGCCGCCACCGGTGCGGCGGGGGTCGCGGGGACGTTGTTTGTCGACCGTTGCCAGAGCCATGCGCCGGATGCTGTGAGCAAGGCGCCAGCGACCACACCCAGCGCCAGCATGCCCTGCGCGCGGCGCCGTGCCGCGCCCGGGTTCTGGTTGGCAAACACTTCGTCTGCGGCCCGCTCAACCACCGCCGGGCTCACCTCAGGCAAGCCGAGGGCGTAGGCACCGAGCAGCGCGCGCCCGCAAAGCAGGTTGATGCGCCGGGGCACACCTCCGCTGAGCTGGTGGACGCGGCGCAGCGCACGCGGTGCAAAAGGCACGTGGCCGGTGCGGCCGGCGATGCCCAAACGGTGCTGGATGTAGTGCACGGTGTCCGCTTCATCGAGGGCATCCAGATGGAAGCGCGCCACCACGCGCTGCGACAGTTGCTCCAGTTCGGGTCGGGCCAGCAGTTGACGAAGCTCGGGTTGACCGATCAGCACAATCTGCAACAGCTTGCGCTCATTTGTTTCGAGGTTGGTGAGCAACCGGAGCTGCTCCAGCACATCGGCAGAGAGGTTCTGCGCCTCGTCGATCACCAGCACCGGATTGCGCCGTGCCGCGTGAGCGGCCAGCAGAAAGGCATTGAGCGGGTCGAGCAGGTCCTTGACGGTGGGTTCGCGGTCGTTACTCAGGGCGAGCTGGATGCCGAATTCTTCGCAGATGCTGCGCAGCAGCTCGATGACGTTCAGGCGGGGATTGAAGATGTAGGCCACCTGGCACTGGGCAGGTGCCCGAACCAGAAAACGGCGCGAGATGGTGGTCTTGCCGGTGCCGATGTCGCCGGTCAGCAGCACGATGCCGCCGGGCCCTTGCAAACCATACTGGAGATGAGCGAGCGCTTCCCGGTGACGCTCGCTCATGAAGAGGAAGCGCGGGTCTGGCGAGATCGAAAAGGGATCCTGCTTCAGGCCAAAAAACGCGGTGTACATGCGCCGAGCATAGCCTGCGCAGCCCCGGTTTCAAGCGCCACCGGCCGGGCGATGAGGCCCTGGCCGGTGGCGCGGGTTCATCAGGCGGCCAAGGCCATGGCGGGCTTGCTCGCCGTGCTGCCGCTGCTGGTGCTGTGGGCTGTGCTGCTTGACTTGGTGGCGCTGCTGACCGAGCACTCGATGTCGCCTGAGAGCTGGCCACCCTCTTCGATCACGACCTTGCCGTAGCGGATCTTGCCGGTGACGCGGCCGGTCGCATAAATCACCAGCTTCTGGCGCACAGTGAGGTTGCCCTCGAACACACCGTGGATTTCGGCAATGTCGATCTCGGCCGAGCCCTTGAAAGCGCCTTGCTCGGCGATCTGGATCACGCGCGAGTCCATCGTGGCTTCCACCAGGCCCTCAACCACCAGCGTGTCGCAATCGGTGATCTCGACACCTTTGAGCTTGATGTTCGGGCCGACGGTCAGCTTGCTGCCGCCTTCGGGCACGGTGCTGGCGGGCGTGGTGGTGGTCACCGCCGGGGCCTTTGGCTCGGGAGTGGCCGCACTGGCGGAGGCAGAGGCCGAAGTGGGCAGTCCACTGGCGCCGTAGCGGGGCGTGGTCACGCCCGTATTGAGCGGGCTGGGTTGTTCGGTTTCGCGTTTTCCAAAATGCAGTGCCATGCGAGCTCCTTCTAAAAATGAAGCGCTCATGCTACGTGGCGTGCGGCTTACATTCGGCTTGGTCCGGTAAGAGCGGTAACGAGATGAACGAGGCTTGCGCGAGCGCATGGCGGGGCTGCGATACAGTGCCTCGCATGCCACGTCACTGGGTCCTGGGTTCGCTCGCCGCTTCACCGCTCAGCCTCGGTTTGCCCCAAGTGAGCGCGCTGCTCGCGCGTCTGGGGCAGGCCGGGCGCCACGCGGTGGCCGAAGACCTTCTGCAACTCGTGGGCGCCCATGTGCCATTGGCGCAATGCACCATCTTCGCCTTCGAGCCCGGTCGCAGGCCCGCCATCGTCGCCGTGGGCGACCGCTCGCGCACGCAGGAGCTGCCCCACATTGCCGAGGCCTATGTGGACCGCTTTCACCGCCTCGATGGCAGTTCGGTGGTGATGCGCGACGAGCTGGCCGCCGCGCAGAAGGCGGGCAGCTCGGCGCCGCGCATCGTGCTGCATCGGCAGCGCGGCGACGACATTCACCACGCCGACTACCGCCGCATCTGCTACGAGCTGCCGCTGGTGGCCGAGCGGCTGGCGGTGATGGCGCTGTACGAGGGGCGGCGCTGGCTGGCGGTGCACCTCTACCGCGGCGAGGAACACGGGCCGTTTGACGAAGCGGGCATCGCCGTGGTCGAGGCGTTTGCGCCGCTGATCGTGCATGCCGTGCGCCTGCACCACACCGGCCATGCCGTGCATCAGGACCTGAGCGGGCTGCTGCTTGCTCGCCTGGTGCGGCGCTTCCCGGCGCTCACGCAGCGCGACCGCGACGTGGTGGTCGCGCTGATGGACGGCCTCTCCACCGAAGCCCTGGCCCAGCGCCTGGGCCTCACGCTGGCCAGTGCCCAGACCTACCAGAAACGGGTGTTGCGCAAGCTGGGCGTGGCCGGGCAGCGCGAGCTGCTGGCGTGCTTGCTGGATGGCGGTGATTGAGCGGTGGAGGTTTCTTTGATCATGGGCTTGTTCCCATATGGGGACATCCCCGGCGGTCCCGGTGCCTACACTGCCCGCAAAGCCCAGGAGACCACACATGCATCAGCCCCACGCCGAGCCCCGGCGCTCCATCTATTTCGACTACCAGGTGTTCGACGCCTGGTTGCCTTCGCAGCACCCGAAAGAACAGCACGCCCCAGTGGTGATCGTCGGCGCCGGCCCCATCGGTCTGGTGACCGCGTTGGCGCTCGCGCAGCATGGCGTGTACAGCGTGGTACTCGAAGCGGAGCGCCAGGTGTCCGAAGGCAGCCGCGCGATCGCCTTCACGCGTCGCTCGATGGAGATCTTGCAGCAGGTGGGCGTGGCGCACCACATCACGGCCCACGGCCTTCCCTGGAACTGCGGCAACTCGTTCTACCGGGGGCAACGCGTGTTCCGCATGGAGAACCCGCACGATCCGGACGACCGCTTTTTTCCGCTGATCAACATCCAGCAGCAGTACATCGAGCAATACCTGGTTGATGCCTGTGCCGCCAGCCCGCTGATCGAGCTGCGCTGGGGCAACCAGCTGCTGTCACTCTCGCAGGATGCGAACGGCGCGACGCTGGAGGTGGACACCGCCGAAGGGCCCTACACCCTCAAGGCCGACTGGCTGGTGGCGGCCGACGGCGCGCGCTCGACGGTGCGCGCGCTGATGGACCTGAAGCTCGAAGGCGCGTCCTATGAAGGCAAGTTCGTCATCGCCGACATCCGCGTGAACCTGCCGCTGCCCACCGAGCGGCTGGCCTTTTTCGATCCCGGGTGGAACCCGGGCAACACCATCCTCATGCACCGTGAGCCGCACGGCCTGTGGCGGCTGGACTACCAGCTGCCGCCCGGCGAAACCCCCGAAGACGCGCTGAAACCCGAATCGCTCAAAGCCCGCATCGACGCGCAACTGGCCATGATCGGCCACGCCGGCGTGCCCTGGGAGATGGACTGGTGCTCGGTCTACTCGGCCCGCGCGCTCACGCTGCCCGACTACGTGCACGGCCGCGTGATGTTCACCGGCGATGCGGCCCACCTGCTGCCAATCTTCGGTGTGCGTGGCGCCAACACGGGATTCCAGGACGCGCAGGCGCTGGCCTGGCGGCTGGCGCTGGTGGCAAAAGGCGTGGCCCGGCCCGAGCTGCTGGCCAGCTACAGCAGCGAGCGCGTGGCCGCGGCGCGCGAGATCATTGACGAGGCGGGCAAAAGCACCCGCTTCATGACACCGCCCACGCGTGGCTTCCGTCTGCTGCGTGACGCGGTGCTCTCGCTCTCGCTGAGCCAACCCTTCGTGGGGCCGCTCTACCACTGGCGCACCTCGCGGCCGCACGAATACGGCGCTTCGCCGCTCAACAGCGCTGAGGACGACAACGCGTTGTTTCTCCATGGCCCGGGCCCTGGCGCTCCGCCGCGCAACGTCCGTCTCGGGCCGGATGACCATCTGCTCGACCACCTGGACCACCGCTTCACACTGCTGCTGGCCACCGAGGCCGCAGCGCTGCCTGCCGAGCTGATGGCCGTGATCGGCGAGGTGCGGGACCAAGGCCTGCCGCTGCAGGTCATCGGCGCGGGTGCGTCGCAACCCGTGGCCGGTGCCGACCAGACCCTGCCCGACGCCGACGGCCACCTGCGTGATCGCCATGGTCTGCAGGACGGCGGCGCCTACCTGCTTCGGCCCGACCAGCACGTCTGCGCGCGCTGGCTGCATCTCGATGCGCCCCGCCTTCGCGCCGCCCTGATCAACGCCGCCGGCCTGCAAGGAGCCCGACCATGAACACGACCCAGACGCTCACGATTCCCGGCCTGGAGCAGGTCTACGACGCGCTCGCCACCGCCATCGACCAGGTGGGCCCCGAGCACACCGAGCGCTTCCTCGTCAAGCTCGCGCTGATGAATGCCAACGCGCTGGCCGACCCTGCGCTGTTTCAAGCGCACGTCGACGTGGCGCTCAAGGACCTCTGATGCGGTTTTGCCTTCAACCGCATAACTGCGTTGGTTCGCCTTGCCGTGCTGCAGCACTGTCTGCGGCTCCCGCCTTGTTCTGCGCTTGAAGGCAAAACCGCATGAACTCAGCCAGGCTTGACGGCGGTGGACGCCGCCAACGGCAGGAAGATGTCGGTCAGCAGATCGGCCGGCGCCGTGTCGCGCGGGCTGTTGAGGTATTCCTCGAACACCGGCTGGTCGGCCAGCGCGTGGCCCGTGGCCACCAGCCAGGCGCCGTAAAGCCACTGGTAGGCGTCGCGCATGTTGGGGTAGGGGCCTTGGTAGCGCAGCACGGCGCAGGGCGTGCCGCCCACGGTGAAGCGCTGCAGCGGCGGTTCGATTTCGGCACCGGGACTGATCGACAGCCCGGCGCGCGAGTTGAGCTGGGCCTCGGGATAGGCGAACGGGTCATCCAGGTACTGCGCCAACCAGCGCGTGTCGGGTCGCATCAGGCCCTGCGCCGCAAGGTGAATCTGCGCGGTCTCGAAGGCTTTGCCCACCCGCATATAGCTGCCCCGGTGGGCCATGCCGGCCAGCTCGACCGCCGGCACCTGCCGGATCTCGACCGGCCAGCCGCTGGTGGTCTGGGCGGCGGTGTTTTGCCAGGGCAGGGCGTCGGCCCGCGTTTCCCGCCAGATCTGCGGGCTCTGGCCGAAGGTCTGGCGGAACGCGCGGGTGAACGACTGCGCGTTCGGATAACCGCAGCGCCGGGCGATCTCGGTCACGGTCAGCGCGGTCTGCGCCAGGTAGCCCGAGGCCCGGTGCAGCCGCACGCGCCGCACCGTGGCCGCCACCGTTTCACCGATCAGCGCGTGGTAGATGCGGTGCCAGTGGTAGGGCGAGAGGTCGGCGACCAGGGCCAACTCGTTGAAGTCCAGCGGATCGGCCAACCGGTCGTGGATGTGGGCCGTGACCCGGGTGAGCTGCGCCCGGTAGTCGGTCCATTGCGGCTGGGGGTGGGTCATGGCGTCCCGGAGGTTGGCGTGAGGCCGATGTGGATGTGAATGCTGCCGTCCGGCTGGTAGCGCTCGTAGTCTGCCAGAGTGGTTTTTTCCAGGTCGGTGCGCTGCCAGATGGCTTGCCATTCGGCTCCCACCAAGTCGAAGCGGCCCTTTTTCACCGGGAACACTGCGCGCCTTGAGGCCGGCGCCACCACGTGCGTCAGCCCCTCGGGCGGCAGCTCGGCCCAGTGCCCGGGCACCGCGTGGCCGATGACCAGCGTGTAGCGGCCGCTGTTGTCGATGCCGGCGTTCTCGAAGTTCGTGTAGACCGCGTACACGTCGTCCGACAGGCGGTGGGGCAGGCGAGCGGCGAGCTGCGCCTGGCCGAAGGCGGCCCAGTGCGGCGGGATGGTCTCGAAGGCCTCGCCGTTGTGGGTGCGCAGGGCGATGCCGACGACGTGAAGGGCCTCGGGCTGGGTGACAACTTGCATGGTGGTGCTCCGGGGTGGGGTGGGGTCGGTCCATTTTGGAGACGCCATGCGTACAAATCTTGCGGTCTGCGCGCTGGTGTTCCTGGGGTTTGCAGCGCCCAGCCCGACAACAAGGTTGATGGTCAACCCCTACACTCGCGGGTTATCCCCCGATTGCCCTTATGAACGCCCCCGTCGACGTCTCCTTTTTCGCGCGCGCCGCCAAGCCGCTGACCAGCTACCGCCCCTACTGGGCCAAGCGGTTCGGCGTGGCACCGTTCCTGCCCATGAGCCGCGCCGAGATGGAGCAACTCGGCTGGGATTCGTGCGACATCGTGCTGGTGACGGGCGACGCCTACATCGACCACCCCAGCTTCGGGATGGCGGTGATCGGCCGGGTGCTGGAAGCGCAGGGCTTTCGCGTCGGCATCATCGCCCAACCCGACTGGCAAAGCGCCGAGCCCTTCAAGGCGCTGGGCAAGCCCAACCTGTTCTGGGGTGTGACGGCTGGCAACATGGATTCCATGATTAACCGGTACACCGCCGACCGCAAAATCCGCAGCGACGACGCCTACACGCCGGGTGACGTGGGCGGCAAGCGCCCCGACCGCGCGGCACTGGTCTACAGCCAGCGCTGCCGCGAAGCCTACAAGGACGTGCCCATCGTGCTCGGCGGCATCGAAGGCAGCCTGCGCCGCATCGCCCACTACGACTACTGGAGCGACAAGGTGCGCCGCAGCATCGTGGTGGATGCCAAATGCGATCTGCTGCTGTACGGCAACGCCGAACGCGCGCTGGTCGAGGTGGCGCACCGCATCGCCGCACGCGAACCCATTGAGCAGATCACCGACGTGCGCGGCACCGCCTTCGTGCGCCGCCCCGGCGACCCGACGGCCGAGGGCTGGATCGAGTTGGATTCGAGCGAGGTCGACCAGCCTGGCCACGTCGAAGACCACATCAACCCCTACCTGACCACCAGCGAACAGGCACAGGCGCAAGGTTCAACGTGTTCCAAAGAAGACGATGGCAAGGGGAAATCACCCCCTCTCCCGCTGGCGGGAGAGGGCCGGGGTGAGGGCGCTTCAGCCTACAAACCCATCACCATCCACCGCCCGCAAGGTGCCGGCGGCGTGGCCAAGCTGCCACGCGAACGCACCGTGATCCGCCTGCCCAGCTACGAACAGGTGAAAAGCGACGCCGTGCTCTACGCCCACGCCAACCGCGTGCTGCACCTGGAAACCAACCCCGGCAACGCTCGCGCGCTGGTGCAGGCGCACGGCGAGGGCACGACCGCGCGCGACGTGTGGATCAACCCCCCGCCCATCCCGCTGACCACGGCCGAGATGGATTACGCGTTCGACCTGCCCTACGCCCGCAGCCCGCATCCGGCCTACGCCGACGAACACGGCAAACACGACGGCGCGACCAAAATCCCGGCCTGGGAAATGATCCGCTTCAGCGTGAACATCATGCGCGGCTGCTTCGGTGGCTGCACCTTCTGCTCGATCACCGAGCACGAAGGCCGCATCATCCAGAGCCGCTCTGAAGAGTCCATCATCAAGGAGGTCGAAGACATCCGCGACAAGGTGAAGGGCTTTACCGGCACCATCTCCGACCTGGGTGGCCCCACCGCCAACATGTACCGCCTGGGCTGCCGCAGCCCCGAGATCGAGGCCGCCTGCCGCAAGCCCAGCTGCGTCTACCCCGGCATCTGCCAGAACCTGACCACCAACCACGACCCGCTGATCAAGATCTACCGCCGCGCGCGGGCCTTGAAGGGCATCAAGAAGATCCTGATCGGCTCCGGCCTGCGCTACGACCTCGCTATCAAGAGCCCGGAGTACGTGAAAGAACTGGTGCAGCACCACGTGGGCGGCTACCTCAAGATCGCGCCCGAACACACCGAAGGCGGGCCGCTCTCCAAGATGATGAAGCCCGGCATCGGCAGCTACGACAAGTTCAAGACCCTGTTCGAGAAGTACAGCGAAGAGGCGGGCAAGAAACAGTTCCTGATCCCGTACTTCATCGCCGCGCACCCCGGCACCAGCGACGAGGACATGATGAACCTCGCCATCTGGCTGAAGAAGAACGGCTTCCGCGCCGACCAGGTGCAGACCTTCTACCCCAGCCCCATGGCCACCGCCACGGCCATGTACCACACCAACCTGAACCCGCTCAAGGGCGTGCACCGCGACGACCGGGCCGAGCGCGTGGACATCGTGCGCGGCGACAAACGCCGCCGCCTGCACAAAGCCTTTCTGCGTTACCACGACCCGAACAACTGGCCGCTGCTGCGCGAAGCGCTCAAGGCCATGGGCCGCGCCGACCTCGTCGGCAACGGCAAACACCACCTGATCCCGACATTTCAGCCGATGACGGATGGGGGGTATCAGAGTGCGCGGAAGAAGAATTCGACGCCGGGTGGTGAGAAGGCCAGCGAGCGAGCGGCTGCGGTGGTGAAGACGGGTGGGGGAACGGGGAGGGTGGCCTCAAACCCCAGCGGCAAGGCACCGATCAAGGGGCGCATCCTGACGCAGCACACGGGACTGCCGCCGAGGGCGGGCATCAAAGGCCGGGGGAAGTAAGGCGCGTCGTCATGGCGTGTACCGAACTCAATCTCCCCGGCTGTGGATTGCTATCTAGAAGAGTACCCACTCAGCGACTTTGCCGGAGCGACGCCATCGTTGCTTCCAACGCTCTTGATCAGCGCAGATGCTGGCGCTTGCTTGGCCTCGATTCTGGTGTGGGGCGATCCGACTCCCCAGCCGGAGGGGGTGATATTTGGCTTTTCAGCGACGAGGAACAGTTGCGTTGCGCTGGCCGTCATGTAGCCGACTTCGTTTCCCGTAGGAAAAGCCAAGCTGATCGAGTCCACTTCTGTCCCCAAAAAGCTGGCCTTTGGTCCCAGTTGAATGGTTCCGCCAGTAGGATTGGAAATGGCACCCAAGACGTTGTTGCAGGCTGGGTCGGAGTGGGCGGTCGTATCGGAGTAGGTAGTGTTCAGAGAAGTGGGTGAGGCTTTTGTCAAGTTGTTCGTTACCCGTTTGAAGTAGGTATTGCCATCATTTCCTACGTAGGAAAAGCAGGCCGATCTCCAAGATCCCACATATGCGTCGGCAGGCTCACTGGATCCTCCACCGCAAGCCGCCAACACTGAAACCCCCACTGTTGCCAAGACCAGTTTGAACAAGCGATTCAAGATTTACTCCCTTGATGAAATTGACTGTTAAGGAACGAGCAACTTTCAAATAAAAACCTGGTCAGCTCACGACCTCGGCTGCTACAAAGTGTAACCAGCTGGGCGTGGGCAAGACTTCCGGCAAACGAGCAAGGCCAATGCGGGCGTTGTTTTTTCACATTTCAGAACCCCATCCCAACCGGGGCGCATGAAGCTCCACGCAGCCCACAACCGACCATCTGACGATGTCTTCTCGATTCGCTTTCTGGTGTCTGTTCGCTTTCATGGGAACGGGCTTAACAGGTTGTTTCCCTGCGGTCTCGGCCATGGCCGCGCCCACCAACGCCGCCTCCTGCCCACCCCAACCCACACCACCCAACCGCGAGCTGATGCAGAAGGCTCAACAGCGGGCGACCGACCGCGGTTTCCTCTGGCGCATCAGCCGCGACGGGCGTGATTCCTTCCTCTACGGAACCATCCACGCCGGGCGGCCGGAGTGGTTTGCCCTCGGGCCGCGCACCGAAGCCGCTCTGTTTCGCACCGGCATGCTCGCGATGGAGATTGACGTGACCGATCCGGCGGTGCTGGCCGCGCTGCACAGTGCGACGCAGGGGCCGCCGCGCGCGCTGCCCGCTGAGCTGATGCAGTCGCTGCGCTCGGCTTGGGCGGCCGAGTGCTTGCCGGCGGCGGACCTGGAGCAGGGGGCTGCGGAGTTTCACGTCACGCAGCTGGCGGTGGCGCAGGCCCGGCGCCAGGGGCTGTTTCCGCTCTACGGGGCCGAGTCGGTGTTGCTGATGCACAGCTTGCGCGCACAGCGTCCGGTGGTGGGGCTGGAGTCGGTACAGACGCAACTGTCCGCGCTGATGGCACGCGACGACGAAGAGGCCGAGACCATGGTGCGCGAGACGCTGATCGAGCTCCAGCGCCCGCTGGCCGCGCGCAGCCTGGAGCGGCTGGCGAGGGCTTGGGAGAAGGGTGACCTGAACGATCTGGAGCGCTACGCCGACTGGTGCGACTGCGTGAACACCCCGACCGAGCGCGAGTCCTACGCCCGCCTAGTGGACGGGCGCAACCCCGGCATGGTGAATGCCATCGAGCGGCTGCATGCCAACGCCAGCGTGTTCGCGGCCGTGGGTGCGCTGCACCTGGTGGGGCTGCAGGGCTTGCCGGCCCTCCTGGCCGCCAGAGGGTTCAAGGTCAGCCGCTTGTTCTGATCACGGGTGTTCCGATCTGTCCCGAAAAGTTGAGATAGGTCATGAAACGGGTGGATTCCGCCACGGTGCGGTGGGATCTCTCGCACAATTCGTTACTTATCCGGGTGACCCCTGTCACCCGACAGGAAACTCTTTCATGGCACATCTGAACTGGACGCCCGATCTCGAAACGGGCATCCGCGAAATCGACGGACAACACAAGCGCATCGTCGACTACATCAATCAACTCTACGACGCACGCGACCACCACGACCGCGAGGCCGTGGGCGCGGTGATCGACGAAATGGTCGACTACACGCTCTCGCACTTCGCGTTTGAAGAATCGCTGATGTCGGACGCCGGCTACATGTTTGCCGGCCCGCACAAGAAAGTGCACGAGCTGTTCACCCGCAAGGTGGGCGAGTACCGCATGCGCTTCGAGGCGGGTGAAGATGTGGCGTCCGAGCTGCACGCCATGCTCTCGCGCTGGCTGTTCAACCACATCCGCAACGACGACCGCAGCTACACGGACTCGGTGAAGGTCTACCTGAAGAATGTCAGCCACGGCGACACCGACATGAAGGCGCAGATCAAGGAGGAGTTGATCCGCGAGCTGCACCTGAGCAAGAAGCGCGGCTTCTTCGCGCGACTGTTCGGCAGCGGCGAATAAGCCCCGCAACTCCGGAGCGCACCTTTAGCGTGGCAGGGGTATCCAGGGCAGCAGCACCCAGGCGCCCAGGCCGGTCACGTTCAAGATCGCCGTCATCCAGTACACCTCCCGGAAGGCCTGTTTGGCCGACTTGTGGCGCAAGATCTGGTGCGCGAACCACGCGCCTGGCCAACCCCCGAGCAGGCCGAGGCCGTGCAGTGTGTTCTCCGGCGTGCGCCAGCCGGCTTGTGTCGCGGCGAACTTGTCCTGCCAGTACACGTAGAAGGTGACCCCGTTGAAGACGAACGCAGCGGGCAGAAACAGCCAGCTCAAGCGGCCCAGAAGCACGCCTGCGATCAGCAGGCCTGCCCAGACGAGCATCAGCACGAGTGCGGGGCCGCCTGATGCTTGCTGACGACGCGGCGACACGCGGCGGGGTGGGTGTGAGCGCTGCGGCGGTCTGGCTGTCTGTGCCGCCGCCGTGCGAGAGGGCTTGTGCGGCGGGGTGGCCGTTCGGTCGGTGTCCGGGCGAACATCCATGGCCCGAGGGCCCTTGCTGCCCACATGAATTTCTTCGAAGCTGACCCGCTGGTTCAGGGCGGGGGCGGCGCTGCCGCGCCAGTCACGGATGTGGAAGAACAACTGGGCGCTGGATTGGGGGCTGTGGATGAAGCCGAATCCTTTGGCGTCGTCCCACCGCACCACGGCACCTTGCTTTTTCATTGGCACTCCTCCCGAGTCGCCTGAGATTGTCCGTGATTGCTGCATGGTTCAAATTGGCGCAAAATGCGCCAAACAGGAGTTTTGCCATGTCCACTGCCGCCAGCCCGTTTGCGTCCGTGAAACTGCCCACTGCCTTGGTGCAGCAGGCCCGAGAGGCGGCCCAGCCGCAGCGCCGCTCGGTCGCTGGCCAGATCGAATACTGGGCCACGCTGGGCCGCATTGCCGACGAAACCGGCCTCACGGTCCAGGAGGCGCGCGAGGCCATTGCCCGCTACGACGTGCGCCAGCGGGGCGGGGCCGCGCTGGACGAATCGCTGGACGCCATCGAATCGCGGTTTGTGGATGCTGAGACCACCGGCCGGCTGGTGCAGGCGGTCAGAAGCACCGTGAGCGCCAACCGCCAGAAGGCCTCGCTGCAGCGCGCCGCCTGACGCACAGCCCAAGACCATCCCCGGAGTGTCAGCCGCGGTTTTTTACCTCCTGGCCGGCCCCAATGGCGCGGGCAAGTCCACGCTGTACCGCAGTGCGGTGGCTCAGGGCCTGATCCCAGCAGAAGCCGAATTCGTCAACGCCGACCTGCACGAGGCAGCGCACCTGCAGCAGGTGGGCGACCCTGCCGAGCGTTCGCGCCAGGCGCGCCAGTGGGCCGACGCGCGGCGGGCGCAGTGTCTGGCCGAAGGCAAGTCCTTTGCCAGCGAGACCGTGTTTTCCCACACCTCCAAGCTCGATCTCATGAGCGCCGCCCAGCGCGTGGGGTTTGCCGTGGTGCTGCTGGTGGTGTGTGTGGACGATCCGCAGCAACTGCTCGGCCGCGTGAGCCAGCGCGTGGAGGAGGGCGGCCACCCGGTGCCTCCGGAGCGCGTGCTCGCGCGCTACCCGCGCACGGTGCGCCACCTGGGCGTGGCGGTGCGGCGGGCCGATCTGGCGCTGCTCTACGACACCTCGTTGCCGCCAGACCAGGTGTTCCAGCCGCCTCGGCTGGTGGCACGTTGGCGCGGCGGCGAGCGGGTGTGGCAGGCCGACCCGCTGCCCGCCTGGGCCCGGCGTGTGCTGCACCCCGTGTCAGAATGAAACGATGCCCCCTGTCCTACGCGCTCCCCTCGTCCTCCGCAGTCTGCTGCTGCTGATCCTCGCCGCCGGTGTCTATTTTTTCCACGGTTTTCTGGTCCCGGCGCTCGCCGCGCTGATCATCGGTTTTGCCACCTGGCCGCTGTACGACCGCCTGGTGGGCCACTGCAGGGGCAACACCACAATGGCGGCCAGTGTGGCGATTCTGGTGGTGCTGGTGGTGCTCGTGGTGCCGCTGTCGGTGGCGATGCACTATGCCCTCCGCGAAGCCAGCGAGTTCGTGCGCTGGGCCATCGAGGCCAACCGCCACGGCGCGCCCGTGCCGGCCTGGATCGAGGCGCTGCCCATGATCGGCCCACCATTGGCGACCTACTGGCGCGAACACCTGAGCGAGCCGCAGGCGCTGGGCCTGTGGATCCAACTGCTCTCCGGTCAGCACATCGGCAACATCTCGCGCACGGTGTTCAAGGTCGCAGGCGACCTGTTTGGGCTGTTCCTGTTGGTGTTGTTCATGCTGATCACGCTGTTCTTTGTCTACAAGGACGGCGCCCGCATCGCTGCCCAGCTCGACCGCGTGGGCGAACACCTGTTGCCCGAGCGCTGGCAGCGTTTCTCGCGGGTGGTGCCGGCCACGGTAAGCGCGACCGTCACCGGCATGGGCCTGATCGCCATTGGCGAGGGCGTGGTGCTGGGCGTGGCCTACTGGGTCGCTGGCGTGCCTTCGCCGGTGCTGCTGGGCGTGCTCACGGGCTTCATGGCTATGGTTCCGGGCGGCGCGCCGCTGTCGTTCACGCTGGTGTCGCTCTATCTGGTGGGTTCCGGCCACGCGGCGGCCGGGATGGCGCTGTTTGCCTGGGGGGCGGTCGAGCTCTTCATCGTGGACAAGACGCTGCGCCCGCGGCTGGTGGGCGGGCCGGTGAAGCTGCCCTTCCTGCCCACGTTTTTCGGGCTGGTGGGCGGCGTCAAGACGATGGGTATCGTGGGCCTGTTTGTCGGGCCGGTGTTGATGGCGCTGCTGGTGGCGATCTGGCGCGAGTGGGTGCACGGGCTGGAAGGCCCGCCCGCACCCCGGTCCCGGCCTTGAGGGCACTGAGGCTTCAGTCGGCGTAGTCCAGCGGCAAGGCGGTGGTGAACTTCAGTTCCTCCATCGCGAAACTGCTGCTCACGTCCGAGAGATCGACGGAGCGGATCAGCCGCTTGTAGACCAGGTCGTAGGCCGCGATGTCGGGCACCACCACGCGCAGCAGGTAGTCCACGTCGCCGCTCATGCGGTAGAACTCGACGATCTCGGGGATGTCGCGCACGGTGTCGCGAAAACCCTCGAACCAGACCTGGCTGTGCTGGTTGGTGCGCACCGCCACGAACACCGTGACGCCGAGGTTGATCTTGCGCGGGTCGACCAGCGCCACGTGGCGGGTGATGAAACCGTGCTCGCGCAGCCGCTGGATGCGCCGCCAGCAGGGCGTGGACGAGAGGTTCACCGCCAGCGCCAGGTTGGCCAGCGGTGTTTCGGCGTCTCGTTGAAGGATCGCAAGAATCTGCCGATCAATCACATCCAGTTTCTTTTTCATTGGAATTTGTAGAAATGATTTCTACATTAAGCCATTTCAAGTGAGAGGAAAGCAAGCCGGTTCTGCGCCAGGCCCCGCACACTCCCTGCATTCGCAACACGCTTGGAGCACACATGAAAACCATTGGCCTGATCGGCGGCATGAGCTGGGAATCGACCACCCTCTATTACCAGTTGATCAACCGCGAGGTGGCTCGGCGCCTGGGCGGCCTGAGCAGCGCGCGCCTGAACCTCGTGAGCCTGGATTTCCAGGACATCGCGCAGCGCCAGCGGGCCGGCGACTGGGACGGCATGGCCGGCATCCTGTGCGACGCGGCACGGCACCTGGGCGACTCGGGCGCCGAGTGCTTGCTGATCGGCACCAACACCATGCACCAGCTCGCGCCGCAGGTGCAGGCCTCGACCGACGTGCCGCTGATCCACATCGCCGACGTCACGGCCGACGCGATCCTCGCGCAGGGCATGGACACGGTCGGTCTGATGGGCACACGTTTCACGATGGAGCGGGCGTTCTACGTCGAGCGCCTGGCGAGCCGGGGCATCCGCTGCGTGCTGCCGGACGAGGTTCAGCGCCTGGAAATCCACCGCATCATTTTCGAGGAGCTGTGCCGCGGCGAGCTGCACGATGTCTCGCGGGAGTGGTTCACGCAATGCATCGCCGAGCTGCAGGCGCGCGGCGCGCAGGGCGTGGTGCTGGGCTGTACCGAGCTGCCACTGATCATCCGCCCCGAAGACAGCCCGATCCCGACCTTCGACACCACGGCGCTGCACGCGCTGGCGGCGGTGGAGTTTTCGCTGACAAGCTGAGGAGCGCGCATGTGCCAGCTTCTGGGGATGAACAGCAGCGCCGCGGCTTCGATCCGCTTCTCCTTCACCGGCTTCGCGCAGCGCGGCGGTTGCACGGCCGATCACATCGACGGCTGGGGCATCGCGTTCTACGAGCCCTCGGGCGCCCGATCTTTCCTCGACGACCGACCGGCCAGCGAATCGCGGCTGGCGGCTTTTGTGCGTGACCTTCCAATCCGTTCACACAACGTCATCTCGCACATCCGCAAGGCGACGCAGGGAAGCGTGGGGCTGTCCAACACCCACCCGTTCAGCCGGGAGTGGCTGGGTCGCCACTGGTTCTTCGCGCACAACGGCGACCTGCAGAACTTCCACCCGCCGCTGGACGGCAGCTTCCTGCCGGTGGGCAGCACCGACAGCGAGAAGGCGTTCTGCTACCTGATGCAGCGGCTGCGCACCGCCTTCGCCAGCTGGCAGCGACCACCCGCCTGGGACGCCATCGCGCCCGTGCTGGCGATGTGCAACGCCGAGATCGCGCGCCACGGTAACTTCAATTGCCTGCTGACCAACGGCGAGGCGCTGTTCGTGCACTGCTCCAGCCAGCTCGCGACCCTGCAGCGCGCGCACCCGTTCCCGCGTGCGCGGCTGGTCGACTGCGATCTGAGCATGGACCTGGGTGAACTCAACGGGCACGACGACCGCATGGTGATCGTCGCGACCGAGCCGCTGACCTCGGATGAAACCTGGGAAAGGTTGCGCACCGGCGATACCCGCGTGTTCGTGGGCGGGCAGCCTGTTTGGGCGCACCACTGCGACCGCACGCGCCGCTTTCCGGTGCCGGGCGCGGCGGCCACGCCGGCGCCCGAAGCGGTCTGATACGGTTTTGCATTCAAGCGTAGAACAAGGCGCGAAGCCGCAGACCGTGCTGCAGCACGGCAAGGCGAAGCAACGCAGTTATACGTTTGAAGGCAAAACCGTATGAGAGGCTGAGACGGACGACCGGGGCTCAGGCCGGCAGCGTGTGCAGCGGAATGTCTCTCGCGACCGACAGCGTGTCGAGCCGCTGGCGCGTCTCACCGGCCAGGAAGGCGGCGATGGCCTGGTGCGTGGTGGGTTGGAACATGGTGGCCATGCCGACCATAGCCACGCCGGCGGCCGCGCACAGGGAGGCGGCGAAATGCGGCTCCAGCGCCGCAACCGCCACCCGACCGTCCTTGCAGGGGTAGACGCGGTAACCCGCGTGCGCGCCACCCACCGCGCCCTTGGGCTGGGTCAGGCCCCATGAGCGTGGCAGGGCAAGCCAGGCGGCTGCGTCGCTCAGCGCCACTTCCTGGAACGAACCCTTGCCTCTGATTTTCTGCGCCAGCACGGCCTGCAGCGCGGCCTCGCTGGCCATGAGCGCGCCGCCCATGTCGGCAAACAGCGTGGCGGGCAGATCGAGTCCGGTCACGAGACCTGCGTCGGCGAGGTAGGTCAGATCATGCCCCGGCTCTTCGGCACGCGCACCCGGCGCGCCCACGATGGCCACCACAGAGAGCGCCGGGCAGGCCTTGTGCAGCGCCTTCCAGGCCAGGCCGAGCTTGGCCAGCGCCGACGGTCGGAACGAGGTGAGCAGCAGGTCGGTGCGCTGCAGTTCTTTGTACAGCCGCGCCTGGCCCTTCTCGGACTTCAGGTCGATGGCGATGACCTTGATGCCATCGTGCAAGGTGGCGTAGGCCGTCGGGTTGTATTGGCCCATGGGGTCGCCGCTGGTGCTGGCTGGCGCACCCTTTGGGCCGGGCGGCTCGGCCTTCAGGCAGGTGGCGCCCATGGCCTTGAGTCGCATGAGCGCGGCGGGGCCGGGCAGGTTGAGCGCCAGGCTGAGCACGCGCACGCCGCGCAATGGCTTCAGGGTTTTGATCGGGGCTGAGGTGATGGGTGACATGACGGTACGGGTTGACGTTCACGTCAATGTACCGTCAAGTCCCCGTCACCCGAGGCAACCTGGCGACAGCACCGTCTGAATTCGGGGCGCACTCTCCGACGCGAAATGCCTCACCGGGAACACCGAGGAACCGGCTTTACCGGGCCGCAGGTGTTGCCCCCTTGAGGGGGCGACGCCGCAGGCGGCGCGGGGGTAGACCAGCTACTCCCCGAAGTTCAGCGGCAGGCCGACGTAGTTTTCGGCGATGGTCTTGAGACCGGCTTCGGAGTGCATCAGGTAGTCCAGCTCGGCCTGCTGCAGCTTGCCGTTGATGGCGCCTTCGTCGGTGAAGTTGTGCATGATGGACGTGAACCACCAGCTGAAGCGCTCGGCGCGCCAGATGCGCTTCAAGCAGCGCTCGGAATAGCCGTCGATGCCGGCCTCGCTTTTTTCGCTGTAGAACTCCACCAGCGCGTTGCTCAGGTACTTCACGTCGGTGGCGGCCAGGTTCAGGCCCTTGGCGCCGGTGGGCGGCACGATGTGGCCCGCGTCACCCGCCAGGAACATGCGGCCAAAGCGCAGCGGCTCGGTCACGAAGCTGCGCAGCGGCGCGATGCTTTTTTCCAGGCTGGGGCCGGTCACCAGTTTCTCGGCCGCTTCCGGGTCCAGGCGCAGCTTGAGCTCGTCCCAGAACGCGTCGTCGCTCCACTGTTCGATCTTGTCGGTCAGCGGCACCTGCAGGTAGTAGCGGCTGCGGGTTTCGCTGCGCTGCGAGCACAGGGCGAAGCCGCGCGGGTGGTTCACGTAGATCAGCTCGTGATGCACCGGCGGCGTGTCCGACAGCAGGCCCAGCCAGCCGAAGGGGTAGACCTTTTCATATTCCTTGATCGCCGAGCGCGGCGCGCTGGCGCGGCACACGCCGTGAAAACCATCGCAACCGGCGATGAAGTCGCAATCGATGGTGTGGCTCTGGCCGTCTTTTTCGTAGGTCACGCGCGGTGTCTTGGTGTCGAAGTCGTGCACCTGCACGTTGGCGGCCTGGTACACCGTGGGCAGACCGGCGGCGGTGCGGGCGTCCATCAGGTCGCGCGTCACCTCGGTCTGGCCATAGACCATGACCTTCTTGCCGTCGGTGAGTTTTTCCAGATCGATGCGGTGGCGCACGCCGTTAAACAGCATGTCAAAGCCGCCATGCACCAGGCCTTCGGCGTGCATGCGCTCGCCCACACCCACTTCGTCCAGCAGCTCGGTCGCCACCTGTTCCAGCACGCCCGCGCGGATGCGGCCGAGCACGTAGTCGGGGCGCTGCCGTTCAAGAATGACGGCGTCGATGCCGGCCTTGTGCAGCAATTGGCCGAGCAGCAGGCCGGAGGGGCCGGCGCCGATGATGGTGACTTGTGTTTTCATGGTGGTGTCTCCTGTGTTTTGGGTGTGAAGAGACTGTAGGAAAACAAGGCCAGGCGTTCAAGAAGCGGGCACTGTCTTTGCGCGATGATTGATGGAGTTGCGCGATGACCGCGCAGTCATGGCATTCCGGCGACAATGCCGCGATGAACACCAGTGACCGCAGTATCGCCAAAGCCGACTTCATCGAGGGCATGGCCAAAGGCATGGCCGTGCTGGAGAGCTTCGACACCGAGCGCCAGCGCCTCAACGCCACCCAGGCCGCCGAGCGCGCCGGCCTCACACGGGCGGCGGCCCGGCGCCACCTGCTCACGCTGGCCTACCTCGGTTACCTCGACACCGACGGCACGCACTACTGGCTCTCGGCCAAGGTGCTTCGGTTCTCGGGCAGCTACCTGTCTTCAGCCCGCCTGCCGCGCCTGCTGCAACCCACGCTGAACCGGCTCGCGGCGCAGACACGCGAGTCGTTCTCGGCGGTCGTGCTCGACGGCAACGAGGTCGTGATCGTGGCGCGCAGCGCTTCGGTCGGCGGGCAGCGGCTCATGGCCTACGGTCTGCACCTCGGCGCGCGCTTGCCGGTGCACGCCACCTCCACCGGCCGTGTGCTGCTGGCGGCTTTGCCGCGCGCCGAATTCAGCGCCTGGCTCAAAGGCCGAGAGCTGGCGCGACTGACGCCGAAGACCACCGTGGACCACAAAGCGTTTCGCGCAGCCGTGGCACAGGTGAAGGCAGACGACTTCGCCGTGGCGAGCGAGGAACACGAACTCGGCGTGCACGCGCTGGCGGTGCCGCTGCGCAACATGCAAGGGAAAACAGTGGCGGCGCTCAACGTGGTGGCATCACCCGAGCGGCTGGAGCCGGCGGCGATGCGCAAGGACCTGTTGCCGCTGCTGTTGGACGCGGCGCGGGAGCTGCGGCCGTTGCTGTAGGCGGGCGAATATCGCCGCAGCTCCTATTGCCCGGTCGGAGGGTTCGCTGACAGATGCTGAGCAGTCAAGTCCATTTTCCAATTGCGCGCTCGACACGCGAGCAAAACGATTGAACCTCGACTTGGGTGAGAGATTCTGCTTTGTAAAGCGACAACATCTCGAACCGGCAGCGGGGCGCACAAGTGCCCAACAGCGCCGTCTTGAGCACACGTTTCACAGGCCGCCAGAGAAGCAAGCAGTCAACCCACCACGGCGAGCCAAGAGACGTAACGGCCAATGCACTTCGCAGGTTATGGAGCCGTGGCTTGATCGCGCCAAGATCGGTGGCGTGATCGTATGCAATTCCGGGTGCCCAGGCGCGATCAAACCACCCTTTCAGGATGGCGGGAAAACCAAACCACCAAGTGGGAAAAACAAGCACTAAAGCTTCGGCGGACAGCAAGCGGTCGATTTGATCTTGGACAGCGGCAGAGTCGAACGCCGGGCAGTAGTAGCTTCGGCGTTCATTGACCGTCAGGGCGGGAGAAAAACCAGAGAGGTAGAGGTCTTCGATCATGACCTCGTGGCCGCCCGCTTTCAAGGCGGCAATGGCGGACTGTGCCACCGAATGACACAGGCTGTCGGTGCTGGGGTGGGCGATGACGACGAGGCACTTCATGAGGCTGACTTTGAATTAGACGAGTCATCAGTCATGACGGATACAGCAAAGCCGGTGGTCCCAAGCCAGGTACATCTCGTCCCTGGCTTGGGACCAAGAATCGCTCGCCGCACTATAGCCTCATGGCGCGGCTTCACACCCCGAGGTACTGCTCCAGCAATTCCGGCTTTGACAGCAGTTCGTCCGACGAACCTTCAAACACCACCTCGCCCTTGACCAGAATCACATTCCGGTCGGTGATCTGGGTGACCTGTTTCCAAGCCTTGTCCACGATGATGCTGCTGATACCGCTCTCGCGGATCAGGCCGCAGATGCGCCAGATCTCGCGCGCGATCAAGGGCGCCAGGCCTTCGGTGGCCTCGTCGAGGATCAGCACGTCGGGGTTGGTCATCAGCGCGCGGCCGATGGTGAGCATCTGCTGCTCGCCACCGCTGAGCTGCTGACCGCCATGGCCCAAGCGCTCGGCCAGGCGAGGGAAGGTTTCCAGCACGCGGTCGTAGGTCCAGTCGCGTTGCCCTTGGGTTCCCGCGCGGGCAGCCATCTGCAGGTTTTCCTTCACGCTCAGGTTGCCGAAGATGCCGCGCCCTTCGGGCACGTAGGCGATGCCCATGCGCGCGATCTCGAAGGTGGGCGCACCGGTCATGGGTTGGCCCTTGATGTGCACCGTGCCGCCACTGGGCTTGACGATGCCCATGATGGATTTCAGCAGCGTGGTCTTGCCCATGCCGTTGCGGCCCATCAGGCCGATGGTCTGGCCTGGCAAGACGGTGAAATCGATGCCGCGAAGGATGTGGCTCTGGCCGTAGTGGGTGTTGAGGGCCGTGGTCTGGATCAGTGGGGTGCTCAATGGATAACCTCCGTGCTTCGCACTGCGGTGCGAGCTTGCTTGGGGCGGCCCTGCGCGGCGCTCATGATCAATGCTCCTCGCCCAGGTAGGCTGCTTGGACAACCGAATCGTTGCGCACCTCGGTCGGCGTGCCGCTGGCGATCACCTGGCCGTTGACCATCACGGTGAGCTGGTCGGCCAGCGCGAACACGGCGTCCATGTCGTGCTCGACCAGCATCATCGCGTGGTCCTTCTTGAGCTTGAGCAGCAGTTCGATCATGCCCTCGGCCTCGGCCTGGCCCATGCCGGCGAGCGGCTCGTCCAGCAGCAGCACGGTGGGCTCGGTGGCGAGCGTCATCGCAATTTCGAGCTGACGCTGTTCGCCGTGGCTCACCGTGGCGGCCACGGTCTGCGTGCGGTGGGTGAGGCCGGCGAGTTCGATGGCGCGTTCGCAGCGTTGATTGACCGTTTTCATGGTCGAGGCCGATTGCAGCCAGCGCAATGGGTTCCAGGGGGCGTGGCGCTCGCGCGATTGCGAGGCCAGGCGCACGTTGTCCCACACGGTGAAGGGCAGGAAGATGTTGGTCTTCTGGTAGCTGCGGCCCAGGCCCAGGCGCGAGATCGATTCGGGCGACTGACCGGCCGTTTCAACGCCGCCGATGGTGACGCTGCCCGAGGTGGGTGGCAGGTCGCCCGAGAGCAGGTTGGTCAAGGTGGACTTGCCCGCGCCGTTAGGGCCGATGACGGCGTGCAGCCGGTCGCGGTAGAGGTGCACCGACACCTCGTTGACGGCCGCGAGGCCGCCGAAGCGTTTGGTGAGCTTGTTGGCGCTGAGCAGGGCGACTTCGTTGGGGCGGACGTCGGTCATGACTTGTCCTCTTGACGGCCCATGAACTTCTCGGCCAGGCCCAGCAACCCGCGCGGCGCGACGATCACCACCAGCACGATGAAGCTGCCCATCCAGAGCTGCCAGTGTTTGCCGGTTTCGAAGTCGCCGATGGCGGGCAGGTCCTTGAAGAAGTGCATCACGTATTCAAAGGCGAACGCACCGACGATGGCGCCGGCGAAGTTGCCCATGCCGCCGAGGATGACCATCATGATCGCGTGCGCGCTCATGTGGAAACCCATCAGCTCGGGGTTCACGAAGCCGGTCTGCGCGGCCCACAGGTAACCTGCCACGCCCGCCAGCGTGCCGGCCAGCGTGAAGGCGGCGAGCTTGTAGCCGAAGCTGCCGTAGCCCACGGCGCGCATGCGGTGTTCGTTGACGCGGATGCCGGCCAGCACACGGCCGAACGGCGAGAACAGCACACGGCGTAGGAACAGATACACCCCGATCAGCATGGCCAGCGTGAAGTAGAAGAAGTGGGCCTTGTTCTCCAGGTCGATGCCCAGCGCCGTGGCATCGGGCCGGAAGTTCACGTAGATGCCGTCCGAGCCGCCCAGCGCCTTGTTGTCGAAGAAAAGGAAGAACACCATCTGGGCGAACGCCATGGTGACCATGATGAAGTAGATGCCATGCGTGCGCACCACGAAAAAGCCGATCACCAGCGCGGCCAGGCCAGCGCCCGCCGCCGCGAGCGGCAGGCTCCACCACAAGGCGATGGGCGCGTCCTGCGGGGTGATGAAGGCCAGTGCGTAGCCGGCCAGGCCGAAGTAGGCTGCGTGGCCGAGCGAGACCAGGCCGGTCACGCCCTGCAGCAGGTCGAGGCTCATCGCGAAGATGGCGAGGATCATCATCTGCGTGAGCATCTGCAGGTAGAAGTCGCGGCTCTCCATCGGCATCAGCGGGAACGCGGCCAGTGCCACAGCGCCGACGGCCAACATCAGCTGCATGGCCTTGGGCAGTTTCTCCAGGGTGGCTTTGGGGGAACTCATTCGTGTGCTCGCGTGGTCATTGTTTGAACAGCCCTTCGGGCTTGTAGAGCAGCACAAGTGCCATCAGCATGTAGACAGCCATGCCGGCGATCTGCGGCACCAGCACCTTGCCGAAGGTGTCCACCAGGCCCACCAGCATGGCCGCCACCATGGCACCGCGCACCGAGCCGATGCCGCCGATGACGACCACCACGAAACACATGATCAGCACGGAGCTGCCCATGCCGGGGTACACGCTGGAGATGGGCGAGGCGATCATGCCGGCGATGGCCGCGAGCGCCACACCCAACGCGAACACCACGCCGTGGATCAGCCGAATGTTGATGCCCAGGGCCTCGGTCATCTCGCGGTTGAAGGCGCCCGCGCGGATCTTCATGCCCAGGCGCGTCTTGCTGATCAGCGCGTACAGACCCAGGGCCAGCGCCACGCACACCGCCGAGATCACCAGCCGGTAGACCGGGTAGGAGAGGTTGTCGGTCAGCTGGATCGACCAGTTCACCAGCTCGGGCACCTGCACCGCGTGCACGTCGTCACCCCAGAAGATGGAGCGCAGCTCTTCAAAGATGTAGATCAGCCCGAAGGTGAGCAGCACCTGATCGAGATGGTCACGGTGGTAGAAGTGACGGAACAGCAGCCATTCCAGCAGCCAGCCCAGCGCCACGGCGATCACGGTGCCGACCACGATGGCCAGCACCAGGCTGTCGAATTGCGCCGTGAGGAACCAAGCGAGGTAGGCGCCCAACATGTAGAAACTGCCGTGTGCGAGGTTGACCACGCCCATGATGCCGAAGATCAGCGTCAGGCCGGCAGCCAGCATGAACAGCAGCAGCCCGTACTGCAGGCTGTTGAGCAGTTGAATCAGGAAATTGGCGAAATCCATGGGTGCGTGGGAAAGCAAGCCTCACGCCAGCGCCCGACAAGGGCGCTGACCTGGGCCAATGGGAACGATGGAGGGGTGCGAGGGTCAGCCTATCCGGCAACCCGCGCCGGAGTCGGCCACGGCCTTTTGCGCGATGCCGATGACCTTGTTTTCCTTGTTCTCGACCTTGCGCAGGTACATGTCCTGCACCGGGTTGTGGGCCTTGCTCATGGTCCACTTGCCGCGCGGGCTGTCGATGGTCGCGCCTTCCATGGCGGCGTACAGCGCCTTCTTGTTGGCCAGGTCGCCCTTGACGGCGTTGGCGCCCTTGACCAGCAGCAGGCCGGTGTCGTAGCCCTGCACAGCGTACACGTCGGGCTGCAACTTGAAGGTCTTGGCGTACTCCAGGCGGAATTTCTTGTTGGCCGGTGTGTCCAACGAATCGCTGTAGTGCATGGTGGTCAGCACGCCGTTGGCGGCTTCGCCGGCGGCTTCCAGGACACCCTCGGTCAGGAAGCCCGAGCCATAGAGCTGGATGGTCTTGGACAGGCCGGCCGCATGGAAGTCGCGCAGGAACTTGGCCGCGCCGCCACCGGCAAAGAAGCAGGCCACGGCATCGGGCTTGATCGACGCGATCTCGGTCAGCAGGGCCTGGAATTCGACGTTGGGGAAGGGCAGGCCCAGCTTCTTGACGATGGTGCCGCCAGCGGCGGTGTAGCTCTGCTCGAAGCCCTCGAAGGCCTCGTCACCGGCAGCATAGTTCCAGGTGATCCACACCGCCTTCTTGTGACCACGCTCGACCATGGCCTTGCCCAGCGCCAGCGTGGGCTGCGAATTGGTGAAGGAGGTGCGGAACACATTGGGCGCGCACTGGGCGCGGGTGGCGATGTGCACGCCAGCGTTGGGGATCAGGTTCAGCACACCACTTTCACGCGCCACCTTGTGGATGCCCATCTGCACGCCTGAGTGCACCGTGCCCACCAGCACGTCGACCTTGTCGCGCTGCACCAGACGCTGCGCGTTTTCAATGCCTTTGGCCGGGTTGGACTCGTCGTCCACCTTGAAGAACTCGACCTCGCGGCCGCCCAGCTTGCCGCCTTGTTCGTTCAGCGCCATGCGGAAACCGTTCTCGATGGCCACGCCCAACTGTGCAAAGGTGCCGGTGTAGGGCAGCATGAAGCCCACGCGCAGCTTGTCGGACTGGGCGCGCACGATCTGAGGCAACAGCAGACCGGACGAGGCGGCACCAATCACGGCGGCACTGCGGGTGAGGACGAGGCGGCGAGTTGTCATGTGGAGACTCCTGTGGTTGTCGGATGGGTTGGACTTTAGGTGTGCAATGCCTGCGTGGCGATACTGGCTTACCCGTACTTCATGTCTAAAATATTGAAGATTCAAGAATAGAGGCTGACTCTTCATTTGATGCATGATAGTGCCATGGCATGCAGTATGGTGCATGTTTGAGCCGCAGCATTCAGGGGAAACCCTTGAGGCGGACGAATGGGTCTTCGGTGCACCCAGACTACGGGAAATAAAGTGCGCCCCGAGGCCAGGCGCTCGGGCGAGCCAAGCGGGCCATGTCCTCAACGATCACGATGTGGATCAAACCAGCGGCGACCTTATCAACCCCCGGAGTCGCCTGCAGCAGACCGTGAGCCCAGGCGCAGGGGTGCATGGCTGCAGTCAAGTAGGCGTCGATGCTGTCGCTCAGATGGCGCAGCATGCATGTCGCTGATTGATTCGTTGGTTGGTGGCAAAACTGGGGAGCGAGGTTTGGCTCTTCTGGCTCGACTCACCGGCGGCTTGGGCATCACACCATCCCGTCCGTTGGCGTATTCAAGCATCAGGCTGTGCTGTCTGATACCGAGACCACGTGATATCGCCTGGGTTCACCAACGACAGCTTGCCACGGCGTGTGGTGAGGGAAGGGCGCCTTGCACCTAGAACTAGAAGTTGGAGTCGGCCCACTGAGACGAAGGGCCAGGGTCTTCAGATGTCACCGGCACGTTGAGGTCCAACACAAACACCACTTCGCCACCGAAACGGCCAACGCTCAGTGTCTTCATGAGTTGCTGCTCTTGCTCGGGCCGCTCCATGCGCAGGAAACAGATGGCCTGTTTGGTACCCTCATGCATGGCCGTGAGGATGTCCAGCCGAGCGATGCGACCAAACTGACCGCACAACTGATGCAATGCGGATTTCAGGCTGGTCACATCGCTGTGCTGCCGGAGTTCTGCCAGTGTGCTCACGTTTACCCCTTTTGTCTTTAGGCCCACGTTCCGCTGCTAAGGCGACCGGAACGTTGCAAGTTGCTGTTGGGATAATGGTAATACGGAAGCTACAAAATGCAACAACTTTGTTATTAGTTTTTTTGTCCAAAACGGGGGAAGGAACCAGGAAGTCCACGCTTACCTGGCTCCTTGGCCTATCGCTCGGCTGAAGTTGTTACAAATGTCGCGGTATGCTTGAACCACTTACTGTCGAAAGCGGGTGCCACATGCAACAAGGAAACCGTGCTGAACATTCCGAGGTGGCAGCACCCTTGATCGAGCTAGCGCACGCAATGCAGCCCAACCTGGAGTGGGCGCAACTGACCCAGCTGGCGATCCATTTGGCCCATGTGTCGACTGCTTTGCTGATCAAAGTCCTGCCCGACGGTCCGGTGGTCCTGGGCGCAAGCGGTTTGCCCGCTTACCGGCATGCTGCCGCCCTGGCTCTGTGCGCCAAGGTGGCCGCAGACCCGGTGCTGAAAGGGTGTCTACTGGACGCGACAGCGCATCCCACTTGGGCGACCCACCCGCTCGTGAGCTCACCGCACCAAGTCCGGTTTTGTTTCGTGCTCCCCCTGTCATCCAGCGCCGAAAAAGCCCCTACTTGGCTGGGTCTGCTCGACGCCGAGCCCCGCAGCCCTAGCGAGCTGGTGGAACTCCTGCCAGGCTTGCAGGCTCTGGCCACCCACGCGGAGCACTTGCAAGAACTGGTCCGCCACCAACAACAGTCGGCACACCTGACGCAGGGAAGGGAGGAGCGCCTGGGCAAAGCGCTTCATGAGAGCGAAAGCCGTTTGAACCTGACCGAACACACGGTCGGCGTGGGCAGCTGGTCGGTCAACATCAGCACCGGACAGATACAGCATTCCGACGAATACGGCAGCATCCTGGGCCTGGAGCCTGGCGAAACTGTTGACGACTTGGCGGCCATGGTGCAGCGCTACACGCCCGAATGGCGCACAGGCATCAGCCAGCGGCTGGAACGTTGCGCGCAATCCGGCGAGGCATTTGACGAAGAAATCCAGGTGCTGGTGCCGGGCATGGGTCCCAAATGGGTTCGCACCGTCGGCGATGCCGTGCGCGATGCGGACGGGCAGATTCTGCGCATTCAGGGCGCGGTTCAAGATATCTCAGCGCAAAAGCAAGCGCAACAGGAAACCCTGCGCCTGGCCATGCGCCTGACCACCACCCTGGCCAGCATCACCGAAGCGTTTGTCACGCTCGACCGACAGTGCTGCTTCACCTACCTGAACCAGGAAAGCGAGCGGCTTCTGCAAAAGACCACGGCCGAGCTGCTGGGCCAGGAGGTCTGGCACGATTTCAATACCGGCTTAGCGCAACGGTTGCGTGCGCAACTGGGTCTTGCGCTCAAAACCAACCGGCGCGTTGAGCTGGAGGACTTTTTTCCTTCGCTAGGCAAATGGCTGGAGGTTCGGGCCTACCCCTTCGCCGAGGGTTTGGCGGTGTACTTTCGCGATGTCACCGAGCGTCGACGCTCGCAGGAGCAGTTGATGCTGCTGGAGACCAGCGTTGCCAGATTGAACGACATCGTGGCCATTGCTGAAGCCGGTTCGGGTCCCGATGACGAGCCGCGCATGGTGTTCGTCAACGACGCCTTTGAGAAACAGACAGGCTACAGTCGCGCAGAGGTGCTGGGGCAGACCCCGCGCATCCTTCTGGAGCTGGACCCGGCCTTGTTCAAACTGCTTGAATTGGCCAAGGTCTTGAAAGAATCCCGGCAAGCGCGCACCGAACTCATGGTGCACCGGAAAAACGGCGCGTCGTTCTGGATCGAGCTGGAGGTGGTTTCGGTGCAGGCAAGTGCCGAAGAGGTGACGCACTGGGTGGCGGTGGGACGCGACATTACTCAGCGCAAGAACGCGGAAGACATGATTCGGCACCTGGCGTTTTACGACCCGCTGACCGACCTGCCGAACCGTCAACTGCTATTGGATCGGCTGCAAAAGGCGCTCTCACAGAGCTCCCGCACCGGGCAACACGGCGCGCTGATGTTCATCGATCTGGACAACTTCAAGATCCTCAACGACACACTGGGTCATCACATCGGCGACCAGTTGCTGCAGCAAGTTGCTCAACGCCTGACGAAAAGCGTTCGCAAGACGGACACCGTTGCGCGCCTGGGAGGCGATGAATTTGTGGTGATGGTGGACGACCTCAGCACCGACCCCGATGCCGCAGCCAGCAAGTTGCGTGCATTGTCCGAAAAAGTGCTGAACATGTTGCGCGAGCCATTCCAGATCGCGGGGCATCAACACTTCGCCACGCCCAGCATGGGTGTTGCGGCCTTCAACGGCGACCAAAGCGATGTGGGCGAGCTGCTGAAGCAAGCCGACTTGGCCATGTACCAGGCCAAAGGCCTGGGGCGCAACACACTGTGCTATTTCGACCCCGACATGCAAGCCACGGTGAGTGCCAATGCCGCTGTGGGTGCAGCCTTGCGTGTGGGACTGCGCGAGAAGCAGTTTGTTGTGCATTACCAGCCGCAGGTGGATCGCCAAGGCGTGATCACGGGGGTGGAGGCACTGGTGCGCTGGCAACACCCTGAAAAGGGGCTGATCAAACCCGCTGATTTCATACCAATAGCGGAAGATACCGGCCTCATTCTGCCGCTGGGCATGTGGGTGTTGGAAACTGCCTGCGAGCAGCTTGCCAGCTGGGCCGACCGGCAGCAAACGGCGAATCTGAGCATTGCCGTGAACGTGAGTGTGTACCAGTTCCGCCACCCGAACTTTGTGGACATGGTCATGGCTGCCATCAAACGCACCGGTATTCGACCACACAGGCTCAAGCTCGAACTGACAGAAAGCCTGCTGGCCGACCGCATGGAAATTACCATTCAGAAGATGGGCATGCTCAAAGACCTTGGTGTCACTCTGTCGCTGGATGACTTTGGCGTGGGCTATTCGTCGCTGTCGTGCCTGAAACGCCTGCCGCTGGACCAGCTGAAGATTGACAAGGGCTTTGTGGCCGATGTGCTGACCGACCCCAACGACGCAGCCATATCACGCGCCATCATTGCGCTGGCACAGAGTCTGAGCCTGCAAGTGGTGGCTGAGGGCGTGGAAACGCACGAACAAAGGGACTTCCTGGCTTACCAAGGGTGTGACCAGTTTCAGGGTCATCTGTTTGCGCCAGCCCTGCCCATCGAAACGCTGGATGCCTTTTTGCGCAACCCATCGTCTGACATGATGTTGGTGGTTTAAGTGAGGCGCAGGCTCGGCCGAGCCAATATTGCATGTGCTGTGAAGGTTCAAACCGCAGTGGCCCAAGGCGTTTTGATACCGCATGACACATGCCATACTTTGCCTCATGCGGTTGAAACACCCACCCGCAATCTGTAACTGCCGCAAAGTGGATTGCAGAAGCTGCTGGCGTATTTTATTTTCAGTGCTGTGAACTGAGTGCGCGCTTAAATTTGTGGCGTTTTATCATGCGCGTTGAGATGATGGAATTAACAATAGGTGCGAATTGTTATGAATGTATTGCTGACAGGTGGTTGTGGGTACATCGGAAGCCATGTTGCGGTGGTTTTGATGTCTGAGGGACATGATGCGGTTATTGTTGACAATCTATCAAACAGCCGTCGCGAGGTTGTCGATCACATTGCACAAATCGTTGGTCGGCCACCCACCTTTTATCAGGGCGATGTTGGTGAGTTTGAGTTTATCCGAGATGTCATTCGTCGACATCGCATAGATTCTGTTATTCATCTTGCAGGATTTAAATCGGTCGGTGAATCGGTACAAAGGCCTCTCCAGTATTATCAGAACAACGTTTGCGGTGCCTTGGGGTTGCTGCATGCGATGGAGGCAGAGTCGGTCTCGAGTCTTGTGTTCAGCAGCAGTGCAACCATCTACGGAGATCCGCAGTATCTCCCTGTTGATGAGGCTCACCCGCAGCATGTCATCAATGCCTATGGGCGCAGTAAGTTACATATCGAAGATATGTTGCGAGATATCTGTATTTCTCGTCCATCGCTGGGAGTCATTTGCCTGCGTTATTTTAATCCGGTTGGAGCACATCCAAGCGGACTCATAGGGGATCGTCCAAATGGGATTCCCAACAACCTGATGCCTTATGTCGTACAGGTTGCATGCGGAGAGAGGGACTTTCTAAGCGTTTTTGGCGGGGACTATCGCACGCCCGACGGAACAGGTGTGCGGGACTACATTCATGTGATGGACTTGGCGGAGGGTCACGTGGCTGCGTTGAATTACCTGTCAACGAACAATGGCTGGCATGCTTTCAATGTGGGGACTGGGAGGGGCTACAGCGTGCTTGAAATGATTCGCGCTTTTGAAGGTGAGTCGGGCCGTGCCATCCCGTACAAGATAACCGCCAGGCGAGAAGGGGATGTTGCTTGCTCCTATGCGGACATTCGGGCGGCCGCTCTCGAGTTGAACTGGAAGGCCACGCGCTCCTTGGAAGACATGTGTTCAAGCGCATGGCGCTTTCAAAGCCGATTGTCCAAAGCGTGAAGCAGTTGCAGACATTCTTTTCCTTGGGGGCGGAAAACCATTGGCCATGACTCGAACGCTGTATTTCTTCGAAACCAAGCCTGCCAGCATCCCGCAGTCTTCAGACAAATGCTGGTTCCGCATCTTCTGCGAGGTTCGGCGGTTATTCCCACGAAATCGCAGAGTGCATTGCAGGGGGCAGTGCTTTTTAGTGCACGGCCAGCAGCGCGACCCCTGCTGCTATTAACAGCGTTCCGACTATCCGCACGGTTGTGACCGCTTCCCCCAAGAAGGCCCAGGCAAGAGCCATGGTGACCACGAGGCCCAGTCCTACAAACGGATAAGCCAGACTCACATCGACTTTCGAGAGAACGAGCAACCAAACCAAGGCTGCAACGAAATACAGCACCAGACCTGAAATTACCAAGGGATGCAAGAGCACACTCACTGCACCAGACAGGCGAATTCCTCCGGAAAGCGTGCGTGCCACCTCCGGGGAACTCATCCCAAATTTGAGAATGATCTGGGCAAGCGAAGTCATGGCCACATTGGCCAGAATCAGCAGGATTGTTGATCGGGTCACAGGTTTGTCATCCAGTTGCAGGGAAAGCCGATACAGCCACTAATATACTGCGCCTATGGAACGAGAATCTGACTGTGGTTGGGCTGCGCCCGCTTTGTGCGTTGATCTGGACGGCACATTGATCCGTTCAGACTTGACGCTTGAGTCCCTTCTCGCTGCCTTGAAAGGGCGCCCTTGGTTGGTTCTGCTTCTCCCTTGGTGGATATTGAGGGGCAGGAGCCATATGAAGGACCAGTTGGTCCGGCATTCACAACCGGATGTTGCGGTGCTGCCCTATCAAGCTGAGGTGATAGAACTGATCCGGCAAGCAAGGCTCGATGGCCGCCATGTGCTCCTCGTCACGGGCAGCCACATCAGTCTCGCAAAAAAGGTTGCTGCTCACGTCGGCTTGTTCGATGACGTGTGGGGATCTACGCTTGACCGCAACCTGATTGGACGTCATAAAGCGCTGTTGCTGGAGCAGCAGTTTGGGGCGGGTCGTTTTGAATATGTTGCCAACGGAAGGGTGGACATAGCAGTCTGGGGCAGGGCGTGGGGTGCCGTGACGGTGAATGCACCCCGGTCGGTCGTGCGTCAGGTGGCTGCGATGGGTATTCCACATCGTGACATCCAGCTGCCCCATGCGGGCTGGCGAACGTGGCTGCGTGCGATCCGTTTGCAGCAATGGCTCAAGAACCTCCTCTTGTTCGTTCCGGTCATGACCGCTCATGAAATGCTGAACGTGGAGGCACTCGCTGCAGCGGTGCTGGCGTTTGTTTGTTTCGGAGCCTGTGCTTCGGCCACTTACATCATCAACGACCTTCTCGATCTTGACGCTGACAGGCACCATCACAAGAAGCGCAACCGCCCTTTTGCGGCAGGCGCCATCGATCTGCGAGCGGGCGTGGCAGCAGTCCTGTTGCTGTTACTCACGGGGCTGGGCCTTTCCTGGCTGTTGCCAGAGGGTTTTCAGTTTGCGTTGGGTGCTTACCTGGTGGTTACGCTTCTGTACTCTCTGCGGCTGAAGCGCGTCGCCAGTCTGGATGTGATCGTTCTGGCAGGTCTCTACACTTTGCGGATCATCGCAGGCGCATTCGCTGCAAGCATCAATCTGTCATTCTGGTTGCTGGCGTTTTCGATGTTCATTTTTCTTTCGCTGGCGATCGTCAAGCGGGTAGCCGAATTGGTGGAGGTTCGAAAGGAGGAGGAGGCCATTGGCAAGGCGCTGGGCAAACTGCGTGGCCGTGAATATGCTACTCAAGACACAATGATGCTCCAGTCCCTGGGGGCCGCCAGCGGGTATCTCTCCGTCCTGGTGCTCGCGTTGTACATCCACAGCCCCGAGGTGACGGGGCTTTACCGAGCGCCTGAGCTGCTCTGGTTAATTGCACCACTGATGCTCCTCTGGGTCACGCGGCTGTGGATGGTGACAGCCAGAGGGTACATGGATGAAGATCCGATCTACTTTGCGGTCAAGGATCCTGAAACTTGGGCCACTGGCGCTTTGGTTGCAGGCATACTGATCGCTGCGACCATGATGCAATTGTGAAATTGCTGACACTATTTCAATAGTTGCAATTCACGACCCGAAAGACGGCGCTTGTCAATTGAGCCACCTCTCGACCGAACGACCATGAAACCCATCCATCCTTGGAGTGAGAGCGTCGAGTTGCAGCTGACCAAGTCTTTTGTCTTGGTGCTCATGCTGGCGTTGGGCCTGCGTCTGATCTGGGCCTGGTGGGTTCCGGTGATTCCCTTGTCAGACGGCGAAGCCTATGACGTGTTTGCCAGAAACTTGGTTCAGCACGGCACGTTCGGGTGGACTGCAGAAGAACCCACGGCGTTCTGGCCACCTGGGACGACCTTTATGCACGCCACGTTGTTCTGGTTGTTCGGTATTCGATACGAGCCGATCATCGCAATCAACATAGCCTTGTCGCTGGGCATCATCTGGATATCCGCGAGGCTGGCCGCGCGCTTCTGGGGCCAGCAGGTTGCACTGATCAGTGCGCTGATCCTGGCGGTGTGGCCGACCTTGGTCATGTACCCGACCATCCTGGCGAGCGAGTTGCCGTTCCTGTTTCTCACGCTGCTGGCCATGGATCTATGGTTCAACCACAACCTGGAACTCCCGCCCAGAGCACTCTTGGCTGGGCTGGTTTTGGGCCTGGCCTCACTGGTCCGGCCTCAAGCCCTGCTGCTGCCCTTCGTTTTCGCGGTCGGAATCGTGCTGACCCAGCGCCTGACCGCCTCCGCGGTGATCAATCAAGTCAAATGCATCACGCTGGCAGGGCTCGTGATGGCCCTTGTTGTGGCGCCCTGGGCATGGCGAAATCATCAGGTCTATGGAGAACCCGTGCTCATTTCGACCAATGGAGGGATTACTTTGTGGATGGGCAACACACCGGGCACCGATGGCCGATACATGACCATGCCAGAGTCAGTCCGCCATCTGCCGGGAAACGAAAAAGCCCGGGTGCTTGCCCAAGAGGCCAAAGATTACATCGTGCAAGATCCCGCCGCATTCCTGGTGAGGGCGGTCAGGAAGCTCGTTATTCTCTATTCCAATGAATCGGTGGGCGTGAGTTGGAACTCCTCGGGCATACGCCAGGCGTTTGGAGCGCCGTGGGAACTTCCACTCAAGAGAATGACCCAGGCATCTTGGGCGCTGATCTTCGTTCTGGCTGTGGCCGGTATCTGGTCATCCGTGCGCCGCATCGGCTGGGTCAGGGCGCTGGCCTCTCCTTTGACCCTTAGCATTCTTTACTTCACTGCCATACACATGGTCGTGGTTTCGCAGGAGCGGTATCACCTGGCCTTTGCCGGTCAGCTGGCTATTTTTGCCGCGCTTGGGATTGCCGAGTTTCTGGCCTGGCAGCGCAGACGAAATGCCGGTCTGTCTTCGTCGGCTTTGCCGTGACCGTTCCCATGGAAACCAACCACATGCCCGACGTTGTCGCAATCGGTCCTGCGTTCATCAAGAGGATGGCCACCATCCTCTACGCGGACGTTGGAAGTGCCAAAACCAGGCTGATGCAGCAGTACCGTTCGTATATATGCCCTCTGCACGAAGTCATCCAAGCCATTCCGCCGCAATCTTCCGTGCTGGATGTAGGGTGCGGTCATGGTCTGTTGCTGAACCTGCTCGCTCACCTGGGGCGCATTCGCCAAGGGCACGGATTTGACATGGCTCGACCGGCTGTCGCGATCGCCAGTCGGGTCGCTTCGAATCATTCGTTTTCGTCCACCGTCGCTTTTGAAGCCAGGTCGGTCGAGCAGGGTATCCCCCATCTGGGGTACGAGGTGGTCACCGTCATCGACGTCCTTCACCATGTTCCCGACCGACACAAAGAGTCGTTTGTCAGAGACTTGTGCAATGCGTTGCCCGAGGGTGGGCGCCTCATCATCAAGGACATGGTCGTCAAGCCACGCTGGCGTGCTGCTGCCAATCTGCTTCACGACCTCGTGATGGCCAGGCAATGGGTCGAACAAATTGGGCCGGAGAGAGTAGAGGCTTGGGTCACTCAACAGGACCTGAGCGTCGTCAGGCGCGCCGGTTTCAATACCTTGTGGTACGGGCATTGGCTGCTTGTCTTGGAGAAGCGGCCTCAATCATCGCTCGCCCCTCCCCCGAGGGGCACGCCATCCAGCGGCATTTGAGAAGCCTCAGGAGATCTGCACATTGACCCCATAAGGACATCAAAGACGCTTTCTCAAATGGCAGAGCACTTCCGAGTGGCACCAAATCAGTGGCAGCGATCAAATCGCGATTTTCGCCAACTTCAGTGTTGTGCGTATTTCAGCCCATCGTGGACGGCATTTCAGGTTGATGGTGGACGGGATTTCAACGTAGTCGTGGACGGCGTTTCAGTCTGATCGTGGACGCTGTTTCAGCGCCATCGTGGACGATTGGGGGT
>NZ_MUNZ01000136.1 GCF_002001205.1 Hydrogenophaga sp. A37 | reverse complement strand
TTCTTTGATGGGGCCTGGTACCTCACGGCCTACCCGGATGTGGCGGCGGCCGGCGCCGATGCGGCCGAGCACTACGCGCTGTTTGGCGGGCGCTTTGAAGATCGCGACCCCGGCCCCTGGTTTTCCACCCGGACCTACCTCCAGGACAACCCCGACGTGGCGCAGCGCGAGCTCAATGCACTGGCCCACTACGAGACCCACGGGCGGCACGAAAACCGGGCGTTCCCGATGCGGTGTTTGGTGCCCGCCTTGGCGCACGCGCCTGAAGACCCCACCCCCGTGGAGGTCGACGTCAAGCAAGCCTTCCGCGAGCGAAGCCAGCAAGAGCTGACCGCGTTCCTGGACAGCGGGCGTCACCTCGTCCTTCCGACGGTCGAGACGCCGCGCGTGTCCATCGTCATCGTGTTGCACAACCAGGCCGAACTCACGTTCAAGTGCCTGGAGTCCCTGGTGGACGCGCTGGACGCGCCGTGCGAGATCGTGCTGGTGGACAACGCCTCCAGCGACCGGACGCTCGAACTCCTGACCCGGGTCGAGGGCGTCCGGTTGCTGCCGCAGTCGGAGAACCTGCATTTTCTGCGTGCCGCCAACATCGGGGCGGCGCAAGCGCGGGGCGAGCACCTGCTGTTCCTGAACAACGACGCCCAACTCAAACCGGGCTCTGTGTCGGCCGCGCTGGCACTGCTGGACGAACGCGCTCGGGTGGGCGCGGTCGGTGGCAAGGTGGTGCTGCTCGACGGTCGCCTGCAGGAGGCGGGCAGCATCATCTGGAGCGACGGCAGTTGCCTGGGCCATGGCCGGGGGCGCGACCCGGGCGAGGCCGAGTTCCAGTTTCGGCGTGAAGTCGATTACTGTTCGGGCGCTTTCCTGATGGTGCGGCGCTCGCTGTTTGTCGCTCTTGAGGGGCTGGACCCGGCATATGTTCCGGCGTACTACGAGGAGACCGATCTTTGCATGCGCATCCGGCTTGCCGGACACAGCGTGGTGTACGACCCGCGCGTGGAGATCCTTCACTACGAGTTCGGAAGTTCCGACACCGAGCAGACCGCCACTTCGCTGATGGAAGCGCATCGGGAGGTCTTTGTGGCCCGGCATGCCCAGGTGTTGGCTGCGGAACATCGGCCCCAAGGGACGCGCTCCCTCGAAGCGCGCCAGCGGTCGGGTGGACAGGCCTGCATCTTGGTGATCGATGACCGCGTTCCCGTGCCCTCCCTGGGGTCGGGGTTTCCGCGCGCGCGCGAGTTGGTGCACAGCCTGCACGAGGGCGGTGCCTTCGTGAGCCACTACCCGGTGGCGTGTCCGGCGGTCGATTTCGATGAGGCCTATTCCGTGCTGCCGCGGGAGGTGGAGATCGTGGCGGGGCTGGGCATCACCGGGCTCTCCCAGTTCCTGCGCGAGCGGGCCGGGTTCTACCACGCCGTGATCGTCAGTCGCCCTCACAACATGGACCGGTTCCTTCTCGCGTGCCGCGAGGCGCCGGCCTTTCTCGCCACCACCACGCTGGTCTACGACGCCGAGGCGATCTTTGCGACCCGCGAAGCGCTCAGGGACGAGGTTCTGGGGATGGCCTCTTCGCCGGAGGACCGCGAGGTCGAATTGACGCGGGAGCTGCACATGGCGGAGGCGGCCCACTGCGTGCTGACCGTGAGTGACGCGGACGCTCGGCGCTTCCGCGGGGCGGGCTGCCAGGACGTCCGGGTGCTCGGCCACGGCATTGCCGCGCAGCCCACGCCGCGCGCGCACGCCGAACGCCGCAACCTGCTGTTCGTGGGGCGACTGGCCGAGGACGGCTCGCCCAACGCCGATTCGGTGCGCTGGTTCGTGTGCGAGGTCATGCCGCGGCTCGACCAGCGCATCGGTGACGGCTATTTGCTGGACATTGTCGGCAGCCACTCCGAAGGGCTGGTGTCGGCGCTGGGAAGCCAGCGCGTCACCTTCCATGGGCGCATTGAAGACATCCGTGATTTCTACGACCGGGCCCGCGTGTTTGTCGCGCCGACCCGTTTTTCAGCGGGCATCCCCATCAAGGTGCAGGAAGCGGCCGCCCACGGGCTGCCGGTGGTGGCCAGCGAGCTTGTGGCCGGGCAACTGGGCTGGGGCGCCAGCGGCGAGCTGCTCAGCGCACGGTCTGCCGATGCCTTCGCCGAGGCGTGCGCCCGCCTTTACCTGGACGAAACGCTGTGGAACCAGACCCGGCAGGCCGCACTGTCGGCGGTGGCCCGCGACTGCGCACCCGGGGCCTTTCAGGGGGTCGTGCAGGCGGTGCTGAACGATGTGTTCAAGGTGCTGCCCGGCCAGCCGGCTGGGGCCTCACCGGCGAGTGCGCCGACCGATCTGGCCCGGACGGCCGAAGCCTGGAGTGTGTCGCCGGTGCAGCGCCAGGAAATCCAGGGCATGAACTGGATGGCGCACCCGCGTGTGATCGCCCGCCTCAACCACAAGGCAACCGGCGACGAAGGGAAGGACGTCTACATCCACCTCAAGGAAACGCTGGTCGGCCTGGGGTGGCGCTTGCCCCTGGCGCGCGTGGCCAGCCTGGGTTGCGGGTTCGGCGCGCTGGAGCGCGGCTTTGCCAGCATCCAGATGGCGACCCACATTGACGGCTACGACATCGCTGACGGCGCGATCGCAGGGGCGCGAGCCGCAGCCGCAGCGCAAGGTCTGGACAGCCTTCACTACCACGTGGCCGACCTGGAACGGCTGGAATTGCCGGAGGCGTCGTACGACCTGATCTTCGGCTTCCAGTCGGTCCACCACATCACCGACTTGGACCGTCTGTGCCGGATGGTCCGGCGCGCCCTGCGGCCGGGCGGTGTATTCCACCTGCACGAGTACGTCGGACCCGACCGGTTCCAGTGGACCGACGCGCAGCTGTCGCACATGAACGACTTTCTGCTGACCCTGCCCGAGCGCTACCACCGGCTGCCCAACGGCGTCGTGCGCGGGCCGAGGGAGCGCCCGCTGGCGGCCGACGTGATCGCCTGCGATCCAACCGAAGCGGTGCGTTCGTCCCAGATCGTGGCCACCGTGGAGCGGTATTTCCGGGTGCTGGCGCGACACGATCTGGGCGGCGCCCTGCTGCACATTGGCCTGAGCGACATCGCGCAGAACTTCGACCCCGACAACCCGGTGGACATGGCCCACCTCAACCGGTTCTTTGCGCTGGAAGACCGGCTCATGGCGGAGGGGGTGATCGGCTCCGACTTCATGGTGCTGACGGTGGTCAAACCGGAAGAGCCCGGCGCGATGGCTGCATGAATTTCAGTTCGGTCGAGTTTCTCTTCTATTTCCTGCCGGTGTTCCTGGGGGTCTACATGGCCACCGGGCGCAGCAACGTGGTGCTGCTCGTGGGCAGTGCCATCTTCTACAGCTGGGGAGAGTGGAGAAACGCCTGGGTGCTGCTGGCCTCCCTGCTGGCGTGCCACGCTGTTGGCCTGGCCCTGGATCGGTTTCCGGGTCGCGCCGGGGTCCGTCGCCGGGTCTTGGTGCTGGGGGTGCTGTTCCAGCTGTTGTTGCTCGCCGCCTTCAAGTACCTGGGGTTCCTGATTCGGTCGCTGGACGCCATCGGTCTCAGCATCGGCCTGCAGATCAACGATGTGCCCGCCCTGCCGGTGGGCATTTCGTTTTTCACCTTTCACGCGATCTCCTACCTGGTCGACTGCTACCGTGGCAACACACCGGTCGAACGCAGCCTGTTCCGGCTGGCCAACTACCTGCTGCTGTTCCCCCATTTGCTGGCGGGGCCGATCGTGCGTTACATCGCCATCCGGCGGCAGATGGTGAAGCGCCACTGGACGGCCGCACGCTGGCGTTTCGGTCTGGAGTTGCTGGTCATCGGCCTGGCGCAGAAGCTGCTGCTGGCCAACAACCTCGCCGTCATGGTCGACGCGATCTACGCCCTCGAGCGGAACGCGCTGTCGACGGGCGTGGCCTGGCTCGGTGCGATCGGCTATGCCTTTCAGGTCTACATGGACTTTTCCGGCTATTCCCACATGGCACTGGGCCTGGCCCTGCTGCTCGGGTTCTCGTTTCCGCGCAATTTCAACTTCCCCTTCCGCGCCCTGTCCGTGCGGGAGTTCTGGCGCCGCTGGCACATCAGCCTGTCGAGCTGGCTGCGCGACTATGTGTACCTGCCGCTCGGGGGCAGCCGGCGGGGCGCACCACGGACCATGGTCAACACGGTGCTGGTCTTCACACTGTGCGGACTCTGGCACGGTGCCGGCTGGACCTTCGTGCTCTGGGGCGCCTACAACGGGCTGTTCATCGTGCTGGAGCGGCTGAAGCTCGCCGAAGTCACGGCGCGATGGCCGACGGTCGTTCAACAAGGGTACGCCTGGCTGGTGTTTGTCGTGGGCGTGGCGATGTTCAGGGCGCAGGACATGGCCCAGGCGGTCGATTTCTATGCCGCGATGGCCGGGCTCGCCGCCACCGCCGACCACGCGCCGGTGCTGCTGCGCTACCTCGACGGCAAGGCGCTGACCGTGCTGCTGCTGGCCGGCTGCTCCATGTTGCCGCTGCGCGACTGGATCGGCGGCGGGCACTTCGTGCGGCCCAGGTTCCGGGTCGCCCGGTTCGCCTTCCTGTCGGTCCTGCTGCTGCTGTGCGCCATGACGCTCGCCGCGGGCAGCCACAACCCGTTTCTCTACTTCCGGTTCTGACCATGGCCATGTCAAGCATTCGGTGGTGGAACATGGGCGTGGTGGTGGTGTGGCTCAGCCTGCTCGGGCTTCCGATGGCCGGCCACTGGCTGTCATCTCCCCCGCCCGCGCAGGCCGAAAACCGCCGGCTGGCCCCTTCCGTGTCATGGCCGGCCAGTCTGGCCGAAGCGAAGGGGCTCCCCGCCGCCGTTCAGGCCTGGCTGCGCGACCACTTCGGTTTTCGCCACGAGCTGCTGGTCGCCCACAACCGCCTCAACCACGTCGTCTTCGGCAGCTTCACGTCGAGAGAACTGATGGCCGGAAAAGATGGGTACCTGTTCCTCGGCTCGAAAGGCCTGGCCCATCACAACACCTTGCGCACCCTGTGTGGTGCCGACGAGGTGCCCGTTGCCGTGATCCACGGGCAGCTGCGCCAGTTGCTGGCGGTGTCGCGGGCGGCAGCGCCGGTCGCCCAGCTTCTCCTGGTGCCGGACAAGTCGAGGCTGAAGCCGGAGAAGCTGCCGCAATGGCTGCAGGACGAATGCGCCGCGTTCGCACCGCCGGTGCAAGCGCTGCTGGCCGGAATTCGACAGGACCCGGACATGGACCGCCGGGTGTTCTATCCCTTCGATGTGATGAGGCTCGCGGACCAGGCGCGCCCCGTCTACCACCCCTGGAACCTGCATTGGGACCACCAGGGTGCCATGCCCGTGGCCGACTGGCTCGCCCAGACCCAGTGGTCGCTGCCCCGCCGTGTCGATGTGCCGCTGGTGGAGGCCGTGCAGTCGTTTGACCTTCCGCAGTTCGCGCCCGGGCTCAGCCACTCGCATGCCACGCAAGTGCCCCTGTACAAGGACGAGAACATGCTGGTGTGCCACAACTCGCCCGAATGCTTCCCCGAACTGGCCGGAGAAGCGGCCGCGCTCTTTCAGGTCGCGCGGTTCCGGTCGGCCTGGCAGCTGCCGCCGGAGCAACGGCGCCCGCGCCTGGTCATTCTGGGCGATTCGTTTGGCGAGGCCATCGCAGAACCCCTGGCGCCCTACTTTGCCGAGGTCTGGTACCTGTCCATGAACAACCTCTCGCGGCTGTCCCCGGAACAGCGGCGGCGGCTGCGCCATGTCACCGTGGACCTGTTCCAGCCCGATGTGCTGCTGCACGTCTACAGCGAACAGTCGATCTTCATGGGGTACAAAGGCTATTTCCGCGATATCACGGCCTTGTTGAGCCCGTGACACATCCACCGACATCGAGCCGGCGCGCCTGCTCTGCAACACCCATCAAGGAAGACCCCTCATGAACCTGCACCTGAGCATCGGACCGCTGGTGTCCCTCATCGCCGGCATCCTCATCCTGGTGATGCCCCGCCTGCTGAACACCATCGTCGCCGTCTACCTGATCATCATTGGCGTGCTGGGGTTGTTGGGGCAGCGCTGAACCGGCACCCGGCGGCGTGAACGCTGGCCGTGCCCGACGGGCATCAGCGAAAGGCTTTCCGCCGCTCAGGCCGCAGGCGCCACCTGCTGGGCCATGAAGACCTGGTGCAGGGTGATCTTGCGCACCTCGACCTGGCTGGCCTGGATGTGCGAGCGCAGCAGGAGGTCGGCGCGGTCGCCCTTGCGCGCGAGGATGGCGCGCAGGATCTTGGCGTGTTCGTCGTAGGTGGCGTCGATGCGCATCTGTTTGAGAAAGTCGAGCCGCCGGATGATGCGGATGCGCTCCGTCACCTCGTGGTGCACGCGCGCGATTTCCGGGTTGCCCGCGGCCTGCACCAGGGTTTCGTGGAAGGCCTCGTCCCAGACCGCCACCTGCGTGGCGTCGCTGCTGCGCTCGTTCACGGGCACCAACCAGCGGTCTTTGAGCGCCTGCAGCAGCGGTGACGAGGTGGCCGCCTCTTGCTGGCACAGACGCTGCACGGCGGTGGTCTCCAGCACCATGCGCAGGTCGTAGAGCTGGTCGAACTTGTCGAAATCGAAGGGCAGCACGCGCCAGCCGCTGCGGAACATCACCTCCACCAGCCCCTCCTGCTGCAAGCGGTACAGCGCCTGGCGCACCGGCGTGCGCGAGACCGAGAGGCGGTCGCAGAGCTCGTGTTCGCTGAAGCGGTCGCCCGGCACCAGCCGGAAGTCGGCGATGTCGCGTTTGAGCTGCTCGTACACCTCGTCGGCGCGCGAGGGGCGTGTGGTGGCCGTCTGGGCGGTGGATGGTCGGGTGGTGTGCACGGGGAAACTCTGGCAGCCTGGGGTCATCGCCGGGGTGGGGCCAGTGCGTCCAACAAGGGCGCGCTGGGGGCGGTCCATCCGATGATGCCACCCTGGGCGCGCAGCATCTCCACGGTGACCGCTTTGAAGTGGGGGAAATAGCTCTCGGTGCAGTCCTCCAGCAGCAGGCAGTCGTAGCCCCGGTCGTTGGCCTCGCGCATGCTGGTCTGCACGCAGACCTCGGTGGTCACGCCCATGAACACCAGGTGGCTGATGCCGGCCTGCTGCAGCGTCTCATGCAGCCCGGTGGCGTAGAAGGCGCCTTTGCCCGGCTTGTCGATCACGATCTCGCCGGGCTGTGGCGCAAGCTCGGGAATGATCTGGTTGCCGGGCTCGCCCGCCACCAGGATGCGACCCATCGGCCCCTCGTCGCCGATGCGCAACTCGGGGTTCCCGCGCAGCCGCTTGGCCGGCGGGCAGTCGGACAGATCGGCCGCGTGCGCCTCGCGCGTGTGCACCACGAGGCCGCCAGCATCGCGCCAGGCCTGCAGCACCGCCTGGCAGGCGGGCACGATGGCCGAGAGCAGGGCCACGTTGTTGCCCAGGCTTTCACCGAAACCACCGGGCTCGATGAAGTCGCGCTGCATGTCGATGATCACCAGCGCGCTGTGCGCGAGATCGAACGCGTAGGGGAAGGGTTGGGCGGGAATGTTCATGGTCAGTGTCCTCCGCCCATGTGGGCACCAATGGTCTGGCGGTCTGCCGTGGCACCGGGCGTCTCGAACACGATGCGGCCTTCGCTCATCACCACGATGCGGTCGGCCAGCTCCAGCAGCTCGTCCAGGTCTTCGCTGATCAGCAGCACCGCGCCGCCCTGGTTGCGCACGCCGCGCAGCCGGGTGTGGATGTCTTTCACGGCCGCGAAGTCGAGGCCGAACACCGGGTTGGCGGCGATCAGCACGTTGATGTCGCCGTGCAGCTCGCGCGCCAGCACGGCGCGCTGCACGTTGCCGCCCGAGAGGCTGCGGATGGGCGCGTCCTCGCCCTGTGTCTTGATGCCATAGCCGGCGATCCATTCGCGTGCGCGGCTGCGCCATTCACCAAAGCGCAGACGGCCCCCACTGCACAGCGGCGCGCGGTCGAAGTCGCGCAGCGCCATGTTTTCGGCCACCGAGAGATCGCCCACGCAGGCGTTGCGCAGCGGCTCCTCGGGCAGGCTGCGCACCTTCAGGCGGTGGTTCTCCTCGCGCCGCGCGGCGTAGGGCTGGCCCTGCACCGTCACCGTGCCGGCCGAGCGGGGACGCTGGCCCACCAGCGCCTCCACCAGCTCGCGCTGGCCGTTGCCCGACACGCCCGCCACACCCAGGATCTCGCCGCTGGCCACAGCCAGGCTCAGGTCCTGCACGGCGAGCGTGCCGCGGTCGCCCATCACCTGCAGGCCCTGGACCGCGAGCGACACCGCGCCAATGGCCGGGGCGTCGGTCCGGGTCACCGGCCCGGCGCCCTCCGGGATTTCTGCGCTCTCGGCCGCGCCGCCCACCATGGCCTGCGCCAGCAGCGCCGGGGTGGTGCCGGCCACGGCGCAGTGGTGCACCGCCTGGCCGCGCCGCAACACCGTCACGTTGTCGGCGTAGGCCATCACCTCGCGGAACTTGTGCGTGATGATCAGCACCGTGCACTGGCCGCTGCGCGCGAATTCGCGCACATGGCCCAGCACCTCGTCGGCCTCCTGCGGCGTGAGCACCGAGGTGGGTTCGTCGAGGATCAGCAGCCGGGGCTTCAGGTAGATCTGCTTGAGCAGTTCCAGCTTCTGTTTTTCCCCGGCGGCCAGCTCCTGCGGCCGGGCGTCGAGGTCGAGCTGGAACGGGGTGGACGCGAGGAAACGCCCCAGCACGGCGCGCTGCCGTTTCCAGTCGATCACCGACGGCGTCTCGCCGCCAGCCAGCAGCAGGTTCTCGGCCACCGTCATGCCCGGTGCGAGCGTGAAGTGCTGGTAGACCATGCCGATGCCCAGCGCGCGCGCCACCACCGGGTTGGGGATGGCCTGTTCGCGGCCGTCGATCAGGATGCTGCCGCTGGTGGGGCGCTGGAAACCCGCCACGCACTTCACCAGCGTGCTCTTGCCCGCGCCGTTTTCGCCCAGCAGGGCATGCACCGTGCCCGGCTCGACCTTCATGCTCACGCCCTGCAGCGCCTGGAAGCTGCCAAAGCGCATGCCCATGTCGTAGGTGTCCAGCGCCAGCGCGCCGGTGGACAGCGGAAGTCCGCCGATGGGTGCTTGGTCTGCGTTCATGCCAGCGCTTCCAGCACAGCGGCGGACGTGGCGTGCGCGCCGAACACGCCGCCCTGCATGGTGATCATCTTCAGCGCGGCCTCGTGGTTGCCACGGTCGGTGGCGGCGGTGCAGTCCGACAGCAGCAGGCACTCGAAACCGCGGTCGTTGGCGTCACGCATGGTGGTGTGCACGCAGACGTCGGTGGTGATGCCGGCGAGCAAGAGGTTGCTGATGCCGCGCGTGCGCAGCAGCAGCTCCAGGTCGGTGGCGTAGAACGAACCCTTGCCCGGCTTGTCGATCACCACCTCGCCCGGCAGCGGCGCGAGCTCGGGGATCAGCTCCCAGCCCGGTTCGCCACGCACCAGGATGCGACCGCAGGGTCCGTCGTCGCCGATGCCCACGCCCTCGGTGCCGATCTGGCGCGAGCGCCAGCGCTTGTTGGCCGGCAGGTCCGAGAGGTCGGGCCGATGGCCTTCGCGGGTGTGCATGACCGTGTAGCCGGCGTCGCGCAGCGCGGCCATCAGCGTCTGCAGCGGCGCGATGGGCGCGCGCGTGAGCGAGATGTCGTAACCCATCTGGTCCACATAGCCGCCCACGCCGCAGAAGTCGGTCTGCATGTCGATCACGATCAGGGCCGTGTTCTCCGGCCGCAGATCGCCGTTGTACGGCCAGGCGTAGGGGTTGGCGTCGACGAAACGTTCCATTCAAATCTCCTTGGCGTGCCGCAACACACGCGGCGCATGAGAGGGTCTGGTGGGGGAACACCGCGGAACCGGCTTTGCCGGGCCGCTGGTGTTGCCCCCTCAGGGGGGAGGCGCCGAAGGCGCTTCGGGGGGTGCATCACCTATTGGAGGAGAGTTCGGTGGGGCTGCCTGGCACCACCACACCGGGTCGGCAGGTGAGCACCAGGATCAGCAGCGTGAGCACATAGGGCACGATGTTGAAGAGGTGGTAGCCCCAGCCGATGCCGACCGACTGCAGCGCCGGGCCGATGGCACCCGCGCCGCCGAACAGCAGCGCCGCGCCCACGCAACGCAGCGGGCTCCAGCGCGCGAAGATCACCAGCGCCACGGCGATCAGGCCCTGGCCGCTGGAGATGCCTTCGTTCCAGCTGCCGGGGTAGAACAGCGTGAGCGAGGCACCACCGAGGCCGGCAATGAAGCCGCCGGCCGCGGTGGCCGCGATGCGGATGCCCGAGACCGAGTAACCCAGCGCGCGCGTGGCGTTGGCCGAGTCGCCGGCCAGGCGCACCAGCAGGCCCAGGCGTGTGTTGGCGAAGGCCCACCACAGCAGCACGGCCATGAGCAGCCCAAGCGGCAGCAGCGCGTTGACTTCGAGCGCCGAACGCACGGCGGGCGAATCGCTCCAGCCGCCCAGCGACAGCGCGGGCAGTTGCGGTGCCTGCGGCTGGATCAGCGGCTTGCCCAGGTAGAAGGCCAGGCCCATGCCGAGCAGCATGAGCGCGATGCCGGTGGCCACGTCGTTCACGCGCGGCAGCGAGCACAGCAGGCCGTGCAGCGTGGCCAGCAACGCACCGGCCACCGCGCCGGCCAGCACACCGACCCAAGGCGAGCCGCTGAGGTACGAAGCGCCGAAGGACGTCATGGCCGAGAGCACCAGCACACCTTCGAGGCCCAGGTTGATGCGGCCGGATTTTTCGGTCAGGCACTCACCCAGGCTCACGAACAGGAAGGGCACGCCCACGCGCAGCGCGCCGCCGACGATGCCGGCGAGGAAGATGATCAACTGGTCGGCGGTCATCGGGCGGCTCCCATGCTTCGCGCTGTGGTCATGGCTTCTCTCCCAGAGGTGGCGGCGCAGAGGGTTCGACTCGGGCGAGCCGCGCGAACCAGGCCTTCCAGTCGGTGTCGCGCAGCGCTTCGCTGGCCAGGATCAGCACGAAGGCGATGCCCTGCAGCAGCAGCACCGAGGCGTCGGGCAGGCCGAGGCGGCGCTGCAGCAGGCTGCCGGCGGCGCCGAAACCACCAAACAAGATGGCCACCGGGATCACCGCCACCGGGTGGTGCCGCGCCATGAACGAGACCAGGATGCCGGCGTAGCCGTAGCCCGCGATCAGCGCGGCGTTGGCGCTGGTGTGCACGGCGGCCACCTCGATGGCGCCGGCCAGCCCGCCGGCCGCGCCGCCGAGCGCGCAGGCCAGCACCACCAGCCGCGTGGCGGGCAGGCCCACCAGCTGGGCCGCGCGCGGGTTGCCACCGACCACACGCACCGCGAAACCCGAGGGCGTGAGGCGCAGCCACAGGCCGGCGACCAGACACACCACCACACCGATCACCAGGCCCCAGTGCACGTCGGAGCCGGCGATGGTGCTGATGAGCAGGCTCTCGTCGAGCGCGGGCGTGGATGGTTTGTTCAGGCTGGCGGGGTCGCGCAAGGGCCCCTCCACCAGGTGCTTGAACAGGCCGATGGCCACGTAGGCCAGCAGCAGGCTGCTGATGGTTTCGTTGATGCCCCGGTACTGGCGCAGCCAGCCCGCGAGCGCCACCCACAACCCGCCGGCCAGTGCCCCGGCCACACACACCATCACCGTGCCTGCGAGGTTCGTCGGCAGTGGCAGCGCCTGGGCCAGCGCGGCGCAGGCCAGCCCGCCCAGCACCAGCGCGCCCTCGCCACCGATCACCACCAGGCCGGCGCGCGCGGGGATCGCCACGCACAGCGCGGTGAGCATCAGCGGCGCGGCGCGCTGCAGCGTGTTCTGCCACGAGTACCAGTCGCCAAAGGCGCCCTTGAACAGCAGCACCCAGACCTCGACCGGACTCACCCCCGCGAACGAGACGATGAGGCCGAACAGCAGCAGGGCCACGAGGATCGCGCCGACGGGGAGGAGGATGTTGCGCATGGCCGCAGTGCCGTCAGACGGAGCCGTTCACGCCTTCGACCAGGTAGTTCATTTTTTCGAGCTCCAGGTCGGTCTGCTTGAACGCCTTGCCGGCGGGGATGGCGGTGCCGCCCTTGTTGTCCTTGAGCGGGCCTTTGAAGATGTCGAAGCTGCCGGCCATCATCTGCGCCTTCACGCCGTCGGCCTGTTTCTTGGCCGCGTCGGTGACCATGGGGCCGTAGGCCGACATCTTCACGAAGCCGTCCTTCAGCCCGCCGCGCACGAAGTTGGGGTGCGGCTTGCCGCTGCGCACCGCGTCGACGAAGGCGGTGTAGGCGGTGAGCCAGTTCCACTCGGCGCCGGTGAGGTAGGCCTGTGGCGCGAGCTTGGCCTGGCTGGCGTGGTAGCCGCAGACCATCTTGCCGCGCTTGGCCGCGGTCTCCACGATCACCTTGGGGCCGTCCACGTGCATGGTGAACACGTCCACACCCTGGTCGGCCATGCTGTTGGTGGCCTCGGCTTCCTTGACGGGCATCGACCAGTCGCCGGTGAAGATCACGTTGGTCGTGATCTTCGGGTCGACCGAGCGTGCGCCCATGGTGAAGGCGTTGATGTTGCGCAGCACCTGCGGGATCGGCTTGGCGGCGATGAAGCCGATCTTCTTGCTCTTGCTCATGTGCCCGGCGATCACGCCGTTGAGGTACTGGCACTCGTCGATGTAGCCGAAGAAGCTGGCCGTGTTCTTTGGGTGTTTGCCTTCGGTCCACATGCCGCCGCAGTGGGCAAAGCGCGCGTCAGGGAACTTGGCGGCCACGGCCAGCATGTGGGGGTCGAAATAGCCGAACGAGGTGGGGACCACGAGCTGCGCGCCGTCCTGCGCGATCATGCCGGTCATGGTGCGCTGCACGGCCGCGGTCTCGGGCACGTTCTCTTCTTCCACCACCTTCACGCCCGGCATCTTCTTGAGCATGGCCGCTGCTTCGGCCTGGGCCTGGTTGTAGCCGTAGTCGTCGCGCGGGCCGACGTAGATCACGCCCACGGTCACGGGTTTCTGCGCAAAGGCCAAGGGGCTGCTGGCCGCCGCGCCGAGCGCGGCCAGGGTCTTGATCGAATCGCGGCGGTTGGAGAAGAGGTGGCTCATGAGAAGGCTCCTGGTGGGGTGGTGGGTGGGGACGGGGTGAACGGATTCAGTCCAATAGGCTGACGTGCGCGGCGACCACACGCCAGCCGTCTGCTGTGCGCAGCCAGGTCTGGCTCTGGCGGCCGGTGCGGTCGCTGCCGTGGCGGAAGAACTCGGTGTTGGCGGTGGCGAAGTCGCGGCCGTAGGTGGTGATGACGGTCTTGCCCAGCGTGCGCGCCAAGCCGGTCGAGGGGCGACCGGCGCGGAAGGCGCGGATGGCGTCGTACCCGTACAGGTTTTCGGTGGCGCCAAAGCGCAGCGTGTGCGGGCTGTCCCAGAACAGCTCGTCAAGCACCGCCACGTCGTTGCCCACCAGGGCGGCCTCGTAGCGCTCGAACACGGTCGTCACTTCGGCCAGCACATCGGGTTCGTTGATGATCACAGCGCTGTCTCCTTCACCTGCGCCACGCCCGATTGCGCCAGCGCCCAGCCGGCGCGCAGCGCCAGGTCTTCGCGCCAGGGCGCGGTGATGAGCTGCACGCCGATGGGCAGGCCGCCCGTGCCGCCGGGCCACATGGGCGAGGTCACCACCGGACAGCCGGAGAACGAGATCGGTTGGGTGAGCAGCCCGATGGAGGGGCGGCAGGGCAGGCGCTGGCCATTGACATGGACCCACTCGCTGCCGATGGCCGGCGCTGCCACCGGCGTGGCGGGTGCGATCAGCACGTCCCAGTCGCGGAACAGGGCGTTGACTTTGTCGCGGTAGAGGCGGCGGAAGCGCTGCGCGCGCACGTACCAGGCGGCCGGTTGCAGCGCGCCCGCGATGAGGCGGTCCACCGACAGCGGCTCGTGATCGGCGGCTCGCGTGCGCAGGCTGGCCAGGTGCAGCTGCCCGCCTTCGCTGGCGCTGACGATGAAGGCCGCGGCGCGCGCGGCGGCAGCGTCGGGCCATTCGATGCCACGCTGCACGGCGACGTGAACGCCCAGCGCGTCGGCCGCCAGCGACACGGCCTCGCGCGCGGCTGGCGTCGCGAACGCGTCGAAGTAGCCGCCGAGCACGCCCACGCGCAGGCCCTGCACACCTTGGGCGAGGGACGGCATGGTGGGCGCCACCGCGGTCGCGAAGCAGCCCGGGTCCAGCGGGTCGGGGCCTTGCAGCGCGTCGTAGGCGAGGGCCAGGCCGGGCAGGTCGTCGGCGAAGGGGCCGAGGTGGTCGATGCTGTGCACGAAGGGAAAGCTGCCGCGCCGCGACAGCCGCCCGAAGGTGGGCTTCAAACCCCAGATGCCGCAGAAGGACGAGGGCACGCGGATCGAGCCGTTGGTGTCCGAACCCAGCGTGAGCGGCACCTGGCCGGCGGCCACCGCCGCGCCCGAGCCGCCCGAGGAACCGCCGGCCGTGCAGTCCAGGTTGTGCGGGTTGCGGGTGGGGCCGTAGTGGGTGTTTTCGGTGGTGAAGCCGTAGGCGAACTCGTCCATGTTGAGCGAGCCCACCAGCACCGCTCCCGCGGCCTGCAGGCGCTGCACCAGCACCGCGTCGGCGGTGGCGGGCGGGTTCGAGCGGTTCACCTTGGAGCCGGCCAGGGTCACCTCGCCCGCGATGTCGAACAGGTTTTTCACCGCGAACGGCACACCGGCCAGCGGCCCCAGGGGTTCACCGCATGCGCGCCGGGCGTCGACCTGCGCGGCCTGGGCGCGGGCGGCGTCGAAGCGGGTGCCGGTGAAGGCGTTCACGCGCGCGTCGGTGGCCTCGATGCGGGCGATGCAGGTCTCCAGCACGGCGGCGGCGCTGCGCTCGCCGCTGGCGATGGCCTGTGCGGTCTGGGACAGTGAAAGCGTGGGCATGGCGCGGCTCAACGGGGCTGGTCGAAAGGGGCGGGGTGAAACAGCTCGGCCGGCTCGTCGTGCGGTGCCAGCGGGATGGCCTCCAGCGTCGCCGCGAGGCCGGCGGTGCGCTGCAGGTGCATCGCGACGCGCGCGACCTGCGCGTCGTCCAGCTGAATACCCACCACCACCGCGACGGCCCGCACGTAGGCCAGGGTCTGCTCGTCGGTCATCGGCGCACCTCGCGTTGAAAGATCTCCAGGCACAGCTTTTTGGCCTCGATGAAGCTGGGCTCGGACAGCGTGGCCGTGGTGCGCGGGCGCGGGTCGCCGTAGGGCAGGATCTGTGCCACCTTGGTCGGGCGCTTGGTGAGCAGCAGCACCTGGTCGGCCAGGTACACGGCCTCCTCCAGGTCGTGCGAGACCAGCATCATGGTGGTGCCGGTCTGCATGAAGACCTCCTGCAGCTTCTCGCGGATGAACAGCGTCATCTCGAAGTCCAGCGCCGAGAAGGGTTCGTCGAGGAACAGCACCTCGGGGTTGGGCGCCAGCGCGCGCATGATCGACGCCGTCTGCTGCTGCCCGCCAGAGAGTTCGTAGGGGTAGCGGTGGAGGTCGAATTTCACGTCGAAGCTGGCCACCAGCTCGGCCATGCGCCGGTCCACCTCGGCCTTGCTCTTGCCTTCGAGCTTGAGCGGGTAGGCGATGTTGTCGATGGTGCGCATCCAGGGGAACATCGCTTCGCGGTAGTTCTGGAACACGTAGCCGATCTTGGTGTCTTTCAGGCTCTTGCCATCGAACAGGATCTCGCCGCTGTCGATGGGCACCAGGCCTGCGATCATGTTGATCAGCGTGCTCTTGCCGCAGCCGTTGGGGCCAAACACCGACACGATCTTGTGCTTCGGAATGTCGAGGTCGAAGTTCTCGTACAGCGGCCAGCCCGCGAAGTACTTGGTGAGGCCGCGGATGGTGATGTGCGTGCCGGCCGGCCCGGGGTTGAACTCGGGTGCGGGCACGTCGGCGTCGTATACCGGGGCATTGAGGACAGCGTTCATCTTCCACTCCAGTGAACAATTTTTCGCTCAATGAGCAGGAAGAGCACGTTGAGCGCATAGCCCAGCGCACCCGCCGCCAGGATGGACGCGTACATGTCCTTCACGTTCATCACCTGCTGCGAGTTGATGATGCGGTTGCCCAGGCCGCTGTCGGCGCCAATGAACATCTCGGCCACGATCACGATCACCAGGGCCATGGACACGGCCGAACGCAGGCCGACAAAGCTCGGTTGCAGGCTCTCCCAGATCAGCACGTCCTTGAACACCTGCCAGCGCGTGGCGCCCATCACCTTGGCCGCCATCACGCGCTGCTTGCGCGCGTTGATCACACCGTAGGCGCTGTTGAACACCACGATCAGCAGTGCGCCGAAGGCGGCGATGGCGACCTTGTTGATGTCGCTCACGCCAAAGATCATGAGGAACAGCGGGATCAGCGCCGACGAGGGCGTGGAGCGGAAGAAGTCGATCAGAAACTCCACGCTGCGGTAGGCCTTCTCGTTGCTGCCGAGCAGCACACCCAACGGCATGCCGAGCACGGCGGCGATCAGGAAGGCCTGCACCGTGCGCCACACCGTGACCACGAAGTCCATCATCAGCGGGCCACCGGCCAGGCCGCCGATCAGCGCGCCGAGCGCGTCGATGGGCGGCGGCAGCAAGATGGGCTTGATGAAGCCCAGCCGCACCACCAGGTCCCAGATGATGAAGAGCACCACCGGACCCACGAAAGGCAGGGCCTTGCCCCAGTCGGTCTTCTTCGCGGGTGTGGGCGCGCCGGCCGAGGCCGGCGGGCTCCAGGGCTTCGCCGTCTCGGCGGCCACGGGCGACGTCGCTTCCATCGTGTTCAGCCCTTGTAGAGCATGGAGTCGACCATCAGGCGCTTCGAGAAGATGCCCTTATCGGAGAACAGGTCGAAGAACTTCTGGAAGTGCGCCACGTCGGTCGGCGTGAACTCGTTGTACATGGTGTACGCGGCCAGCGGCACCTCGCTCGTGAGCGCGCCTTCGATGGCGGTGTAGCCCTTGAGGTACTGGCGCGCCTCCGCCGGTTTGCTGCGCACGTAGGCCACGCCCTTGCCGTAGGCGGCGACGAACTTCTTGGCCGCGTCGGGGTTCTTCTGGATGAACTCCGAGGACAACGAGGCCGAGCCACCGAACCACGGCGCCATCGGGTCGCCCAGCACGTACTTGGCGATCACGCCGGCTTCGAGCACCTTGGTGGTGCCGTTCATGCGACCGATGGTGCCCGTGGGTTCGAGCGTGTAGGCACCGTCGATCTGGCCTGCCGCGAGCGCGGCCACGTGTTGGCCGATCGGCAACTCGACCACCGTGGCGCCGGTCGCGCCGCCGCGCTCCAGCACGGTCTTGGCCAGGGTCACGTTCTGGATGCCGGGGCCGGAGCCGATGCGTTTGCCCTTGAGGTCGGCCATCACCTTGGCCGGGCTGGCCGCGGGCACGATCACCTCGTCGAGCACGTTCTTCACGTTGCTCGGGTTGGAGCAGAAGATCTTGAAGGTGCCGGGCTGGGCGATCTCGCCGATGGCGATGTTGGCCGAACCGGTGCCGTTGGATGTGCCGTCGGCGCGGCCCGAGAGCACGGCCTCCATCACCTGCTGCGCGCCGGCGAACTTGAGGGCTTCCACATCCAGGCCGGCCTCCTTGAAATAGCCCAGCTCGATGGCCGAGTAGAACGGCAGGCCTGCGGCGATGGGCCAGTAGCCGATGCGGATCTTGGGGCCGGTCTGCGCGCGCAGCACGGCGGGCGCACCCAGCAGGCCCAGGGCAGCGCCAGCGGCTCCGAGTTGCAGCACCTGGCGGCGCTGGGGAGAGGCGGTGGGGTGGTGTTTCATCAGGAAACTCCTGCGGGTTGAAAAGGGCCGGTGGTTGGGGGTGTCAAGGGAAGGCGAGGCGGGCTGGCGCGGTGGCGGCCAGGTAGGCGCGCCAGCCGCCGAGGTGGGTGATGTCGGCCGCGCCCTGGAGCGCCAGGGGTTCGCACAGAAAGCCTTGCACGCTGCTGCCGTCGGCGATCTGCAGGCTGCCGATGGACAGCGGCGCGGGCACCAGTGCGACAAAGCTGCCGTACTGGGACACCGGCATGTCCCAGACCTCGATTTCGATGCGTTCGCCTTCGCCGGGCGCCACGCGCAGCAGGCCGGGCTTGGGCGGCGTGGTGTCGGGCAACGCGTAGAGGCGGTAGACGGGCGCGGTGTGGGTGCGGCTGAGCAGGGTGGCACCGCGTTCGGTGAGCTGGCCGTTGAGTGGCATGCCGGAGAGGTGGGCACCGACCACGGCCACGCGCACGCGCGGTGCCGCCGCGAGGGTCAGGCCCTCGATGGGCTGGGGCTCGGGCAGCGGCTGGCCGGTGGCGCCCTGGGTCAGGCCGGTGGCGTGGTGGTAGCGCTGGCCGAGCTCGGCGAGCTGCCAGTCGCTGCCACAGCGGCCGATCAGGGTGATGCCGAACGGCAAGCCGTCGGGGCGGAAACTGCTGGGCACCGACAGCGCGGCGTAGTCGAGCAGGTTGACGAAATTGGTGTAGGCCCCGAGCTGGCGGTTGAGCGCCACCGGGTCGGCCCGCATGCGCTCGATGGTGTGGTGCGTGGGCGCGGTGGGCACCACCATCAGGTCGATGCCGCGCCACAGCGGCTCGGCCTGCTGGGCCAGGGCCGCCAGGCGGGTCTGCGCCGCCACCAGATCGGCCGCGCTGTAGGGGCGGCCGGCCCCGACGATGCTGCGCACCGGCTCCATCACCTCGTCTTCGTGGGCGTCGAAGAAGCCACGGATGGCTTCGTAGCGCTGGGCCACCAGGGCACTGTCGTAGAGCATGTCGGCGCAGGCCGAGAACACGCTGAAGTCGATGGGCGCGGCCTCGCCGCCCAGGTCTTTCAGGCGCTGCACCGCCTCTTCAAACGCCGCGCGCGCGGCCTCGTCGCCAAAGAACGCCAGCGATGCCGGAACGCCGAAGCGGAAACGCGCGCCGAAGGGTGCGGTGGCCAGCGGCAGGGCGCGCGAGTACGGGTCTGCGGCGTCGTGCCCCAGCGCGGCGGCCAGCACCTGGGCGGCGCGCGCCACCGTGGTGGCGAAGATGGACACGCAATCGACCGCCTGCGCGGCGGGCACCACGCCGTGGGCGCTGATCAGCCCGCGCGAGGGCTTCAGGCCCACGATGTTGTTCAGGCCGGCCGGCACGCGGCCCGAGCCGGCGGTGTCGGTGCCGAGCGCAAAGTGAACCTGGCCGGTGGCGACCACATAGGCCGAGCCCGAGCTGGAACCACCCGACACATACAGGGGGTTGATCGCGTTGGGCACGGCGCCGTAGGGCGAGCGCGTGCCGTTCAGGCCGCAGGCGAACTGGTCGAGGTTGGTCTTGCCGTGCAGCGATGCACCAGCGTCGAGCAGCTTCTGCACCACGGTGGCGTGCGCGGGGGCGGTGTAGGCAAACGCCGGGCAGGCGGCGGTGGTGGGCCAGCCGGCCACGTCGATGTTGTCCTTCACCGCGAAGCGCAGCCCCGACAGCACGCCAGGACCGTTGCCGGGCAAGGGCTGGGCCGGCTGGTGCAGCCAGGCCTCGGGCGCGGAGGGCGCACCGGGTTTCATGGTCGGCGCGTCGGCGTTCTGCACGGGATCGGATTCATGCACCATGATTAAGCATTCCATCTTGTATCCAAGATGCAATGCAAGATCGATGCCAATTTTTTGGAGTCACCCTTGGCGGGGGTGCTGTAACCGCTGTGTAACTGGTTTCCAACATAATGCGAAACCAAATTACAGAATCCGCCGTTCCATCCCCAGGAGACAAACATGCCCCAACGCGCCACCAAAATCGTCGCCACCCTCGGTCCCGCTTCGAGCGATCCCGTCTTGCTGGAGGCCATGATCCGCGCCGGGGTGAACGTGGTACGGCTCAACTTCTCGCACGGCACCGCGCAGGACCACATCGACCGCGCCACCCTGGTGCGCGAGGCGGCCCAGCGCGCCGGGCGCGAGGTCGGCATCATGGCCGACCTGCAGGGTCCCAAAATCCGCGTGGGCAAGTTCGCCGCCGGCAAAGTGATGCTGGAGCCGGGGCAGTCTTTTGTGCTCGACGCTTCGCGCACCGAGCTGGGCGACATCGACGGCGTGGGTCTGGACTACAAGGAACTGCCGCGTGACGTGCGGGCCGGTGACACCTTGCTGCTCAACGACGGACTGATCTTGATGACGGTGAACAAGGTGGTCGGCCCGGCGGTGCACGCCACCGTGAAGCTCGGCGGCGAGCTGTCCAACAACAAGGGCATCAACAAGCAGGGCGGCGGCCTGACCGCGCCGGCCCTGACCGCCAAGGACATGGACGACATCAAGACCGCCATGGGCCTGAAGGCCGATTACGTGGCGGTGAGTTTCCCCAAGAACGCCACCGACATGGAGCTGGCGCGCCAGCTTTGCAACGTGGCCGGCGAGGCCGTGGGCCACAAGCCGGCGCTGATCGCCAAGATCGAACGCGCCGAGGCCATTCCCGAACTGGCCAACATTCTCAAGGTGTCCGACGGCATCATGGTGGCCCGCGGCGATCTGGCGGTGGAAGTGGGCAACGCGTCCGTGCCCGGTCTGCAGAAGCACATGATCAAGATGGCGCGCGAAATGGACAAAGTGGTCATCACCGCCACGCAGATGATGGAGTCCATGATCGTCAACCCGGTGCCCACGCGCGCCGAGGTGAGCGACGTGGCCAACGCCGTGCTTGACGGCACCGACGCCGTGATGCTCAGCGCCGAAACCGCCGCCGGCAAATACCCGCTGGAGACCGTGCGCGAGATGGCCAACATCTGCCAGGAGGCCGAGAAGGCCGAATACGCCGAACTCAGTGCCGACTTCAAGGGCAAGACCTTCAAGCGCATCGACCAGTCCATTGCCATGGGCGCACTCTTCACTGCCCACCACCTGGGCGCCAAGGCCATCGTGGCGCTGACCGAGTCGGGCTCGACCGCGCTGTGGATGAGCCGGCACAACGTGCGCATGCCGATCTACGCCGTCACCTCCAGCCTCACGGCGCAGCGCAAGATGACGCTCTACCGCAACGTGCGCCCCCTGCTCATGGACACCAGCGCCGACCGCGACACCGCCCTGGCCGACGCCGAGGCGCACCTGAAGGCCAAGGGCATCGTGCAAAGCGGCGACGTGTACGCCATCACCGTGGGCGAGCCCATGGGCCAGCCCGGCGGCACGAACACGCTGAAGATCTGCAGAGCGGTGTAAATCGCACCCCCTGCGCCGCGCAGCGGCGGAGCGTGGGGGCTGAAGTCAATCCAGCCGGAACGACACCCCGGTCACAAACATCGCGTCGCCCTTCTTGATATCGGGGCCGGGCTTGCTGTCGTGGCGGTAGCTCAGGCCCGCCGTGACGTTCATGGTGTCGGTCATGGCCACGGTCAGGCCGGTGTCGAGCACCGCGCGGTACCGGCCCGATTCACGCAGGTCCGGGTACAGGCTGAACTTCTGGCGCAGGCTGGTGCTGTCGGTCAACCGGTGGCTGGACTCCTCCGTCAGCACCAATTCCAGCCGGCCGTAGGTGTCGCGAGGAGTGCCACCGATGCTGGTGGGTTTGACGTAGCGATCGTGCGAAAAACCCAGACCTCCGGACACGTCGAAGTAGCCACTGTCTTCGCGCCAGACGTGTCGCCCCACGCCGCTGGCCAGCGAATGGCGGGCCGCGATGTTGGCCAGCTTGTCGCGCAGGGTTTCGCCCGAACCAAAGCCGAACCAGTCGGGCGACAGATCACGGTCGTACTGGGTGCGCAGGCCGTAGCGCTCGGTGGTGGCCACGCCCGCGTTCTTCGCCCGGTCGGCCTTGGCGGTCCAGGTCCACTTGTCGCCCGGGGTCTGCTGGGCGCCCTCGGCCGCCAGGTTCATCGAGCCGGCCTTGTTGTTGCCGGACGAGACGTTGGCGCCGGCCGTCAGCAGGTAGCGCCACTGCCCATCGGGGATGAGCGTGACCTGGGCCGGCGAAAGCGTGGGCACGAGCAGCGTCGCGGCAGACATCAGCGTCACGATCAGGGTGCGGCATGGCATGGGCATGAATGGTCCTTCCTCTTCCTGTTGGTATGGAACATGAAGGGTCATGGTTTGCAGGTCGCAGTTCCCTGGCGTTTTGTGACGAATGGTGTCTGCGCGTTGCGAGCGATCTCAAAGCCGCCATGGCCTCATGCACGGGCGGTAAAATTCCCCACGAGTTACAGACCGGTTACCAACTTTGCTTTAGGGGAATTTCATGGCTCTCGTTTCCATGCGCGAACTGCTCGACCACGCTGCGGCCAACGGCTACGGCATTCCGGCTTTCAACGTCAACAACCTCGAACAGGTGCAGGCCGTCATGGCCGCGGCCGACGAGGTCGGCGCTCCCGTCATCCTGCAAGCGAGCGCTGGCGCCCGCAAATACGCGGGTGAGGCCTTCATCAAGCACCTGATCCAGGCCGCCGCCGAGATGTACCCGCACATCCCGATGGTGATGCACCAGGATCACGGCACCAGCGTCAAGGTCTGCGAAGGCGCCATCGGCCTGGGCTTCGGCTCGGTGATGATGGACGGCTCGCTCAAGGAAGACGGCAAGACACCGTCCAGCTTCGACTACAACGTCGACGTGACGCGCAAGGTCGTCGAGATGGCGCACAGGAGCGGCGTCACCGTGGAAGGTGAACTCGGCTGCCTGGGCAACCTGGAAACCGGTGACGCGGGCGAAGAAGACGGCATCGGCGCCGAAGGCAAGCTGGACCATTCCCAGATGCTGACCGACCCCGAAGAAGCCGCCACGTTTGTGAAGGCCACCCAGCTCGACGCCCTGGCGATTGCCATCGGCACCAGCCACGGCGCCTACAAGTTCAGCCGCCCGCCCACCGGCGACATCCTGGCGATCAGCCGCGTGAAGGAAATCCACGCCCGCATCCCCAACACCCACCTGGTGATGCACGGCAGCTCCAGCGTGCCGCAGGACCTGCTGGCGATCATCAACCAGTACGGCGGCCAGATGAAGCAGACCTGGGGCGTGCCGGTGGCCGAGATCCAGGAAGCCATCAAACACGGTGTGCGCAAGATCAACATCGACACCGACATCCGCATGGCCATGACCGGTGCGGTGCGCAAGTTCCTGGCCGAGAACCCGGAAAAGTTCGACGCCCGAGAATGGCTCAAGCCCGCCCGCGAAGCCGCCAAGGCGATCTGCAAGCAGCGCTACATCGAATTCGGCTGCGAAGGCCAGGGCGCCAAGATCAAGGGCGACACGCTCAGCGTGATGGCGGCGAAGTACGCCCAGGGTGAGCTGGCGCAGAAGGTGGTCTGACCCCGGCCAGATCCTGCGCACAGACAAAGAGGCCGCCGTGAGGTGGCCTCTTTGTTTTTGTGTGGCCCACTTCAGAGGGGTTCGCGCTTCACAGGGGTTGATCGCGCTGTCTTGATGTCCTCGAACCAGGCCGTGTCCGTGGCCACCTGGGTCTTGACGCGCAAGGCCTCTTCTTCGTCAAGAAACAAGGTCGTGGCCATTCGGGCACGGACCCTGGGCAATGAAATCAGGCCCGACAGCAGGCCGGCGCGAATCCACCGCAGATCGTTGGGCTGGCTGCGCGCGTACTTCGAGATCGCCGTGTCATCGGGATCGAGAAACCAGATGCGCAGGCCGTCCTGTTCGATACGGCTCATGCGGTCTTCCCAGCCATCGGGCAGGCTGGGGAGGCTGGGCGACACCGCGTCGAGGTAATAGCCGTGGGCCTGGTGAAACACCGAACCTTCACCGAGCGGGCCCTGGGCGTCGAAGATGCGGCCGGGGTCGGCCTTGGTGTAGCAATCGATGTCCACCGACATGGACATGTCGGCAGGCAGTTCGTCCTCGTCCTGGGTGCCCAGGATGGCCAGGCTGCCGACCACCACGTAGTCCTGGTGCCCGGTCAGTTGCCGGGCCTGCTCAAACAGGGTGAACAAATGGGCCCGTTTCATACCGGCACTCCGTGCCAGGGCGAGTTTTGGCGCAGGGCCGTGCCCCAGTCGAGGCTTTCGGAACCCATGGCCTGCGCGAGTTCCTTGACGGGCAGTTTCAGCAGTGCATCCCAGCGGTCGCTGTAGTCGGCGCTGCAGAGGTGGTCGCGCCGCCACCGGGCCACCTCTTGCTGTGCGTTCGCAATCAGCGCCTTCTGCTGTGCCCGGGGTGCCAGCAACAAATGGATCGCCAGGCGCTGGTGTTTGATGAGGCGGTCTTTCTCCACCAGCGCTTGCGCAGCCCTGGCCGCGCGCCGCTCGGCCAGCTGTGTGGCCTGCCCGGTGCGCCGCTGGAATTCTTCCGGAGAACAGACGATGGCCCTGATCTTTTTGTGCCGCTCAATGGCCACAGGCGCCAACGCGGCAGCATCCAGCAGTTCTCCGAAGTTCTGCTTGGCGGCGCTGGACGTGATCTGTTTCATGCCGCCAATGTACCAACTTTGTCTATTTTGGACAAAATTTCTGTGGTCATGCATCTGTGCGATGTCTGTACGGGGTGCAGACCTACAAAGCGCGCCGCGCATTTCTGGCCGGCCTGCCGCAGGCCTGACCTGCGATAATCGCCCGGAATGGTTCGGAGCCCGTTGACTGTTCGGTCACCGGGCTTTTTTCTTGGCTGTCACCTTTTCGCGCCGATCATGACTTCCGCCCTCCACACCTCCGCCCTCCACTCCCTGCCCCTGCTCGCGCGCGGCAAGGTGCGCGACAACTACGCCGTGGGCAACGACCGCATCCTGATGGTGGCCTCCGACCGCATCAGCGCGTTTGACGTGATCATGGGGGAGCCCATCCCCGGCAAGGGCGCCCTGCTCACCAAGCTCTCGCTGTTCTGGTTCGACCAACTCGGCCCCAAGGGCCTGAACATCTGCCCGAACCACCTCACCGGCGACGCGCCCGAGAGCGTGGTTTCGGCGGCCGAGGCGCCCCAGATCACCGGCCGCTCCATGCTGGTCCAGCGCCTCAAACCCATCCCCGTCGAGGCCGTGGTGCGCGGTTACCTCGCTGGCAGCGGCTGGAAGGAATACCAGGAAAACCGCTCGGTCTGTGGCGTACCGCTGCCCGAGGGCCTGCTGAACGCCAGCAAGCTGTCCGAACCGATCTACACGCCCGCCGCGAAGGCCGAGATGGGCGAACACGACGAGAACATCACCTTTGAACAGACGGTGGCCATGGTCGGCGCCGACGTTGCCGCGCAGATCCGCGACAAGGCGATCGCGCTGTACAAGGCGGCGGCCGAGATCGCGCTCCAGAAGGGCATCATCATCGCGGACACCAAGTTCGAGTTCGGCCTGGACAAGGCTGGCAACGTGGTGCTGATGGACGAGGTGCTCACGCCCGATTCCTCGCGCTACTGGCCGCTGGAGAGCTACGTGGTGGGACAGAACCCGCCGAGCTACGACAAGCAGTTCCTGCGCGACTGGCTGGAGACCGCCAAGGTCAACGGCAAGCCCTGGGACAAGACCGCGCCCTCGCCGCGCCTGCCCAAGGAAGTGATCGAAAAAACGGCGGCGAAGTACCAGGAAGCGTTGACGCGGCTGATGGGCTGAGCCGCCTTCCATTCCCATGAAAAAACCCGGGCTTGCCCGGGTTTTTTCATGGGCCCACGCAGTGAACACATGGACAGCCAACCCGTGTCACCACTCCGCGAAGCTGCCGTCCTTGTGGCGCCAGACCGGGTTGCGCCAGCGGTGGCCTTCGGCGGCGCGTTCCTGCACGTAGGCCTCGTTCACCTCGATGCCCAGGCCCGGCCCGGTGGGGATCTTCACCATGCCGTCTTCGTAGGCGAAGACTTCGGGGTTGCTCACGTAGTCCAGAAGGTCGTTGGCGGCGTTGTAGTGGATGCCCAGGCTCTGTTCCTGGATGAAGGCGTTGTAGCAACCGGCGTCGATCTGCAGGTTGGCCGCCAGCGCGATGGGGCCGAGCGGGCAGTGCAGCGCCAGCGCCACGTCGTAGGCCTCGGCCATGGCCGCGATCTTGCGGGTCTCGGTGATGCCGCCGGCGTGTGACGGGTCGGGCTGGATGATGTCCACATAGCCCTCGGACAGGATGCGCTTGAAGTCCCAGCGCGTGTACAGCCGCTCGCCCAACGCGATCGGCATGGTCGCCACATGGGCCAGCTCCTTGAGTGCTTCGTGGTGTTCGCTCAGCACCGGCTCTTCGACGAACATGAGTTTGTAGGGTTCCAGTTCCCTGATGAGTACCTTGGCCATGGGCTTGTGCACCCGGCCATGGAAGTCCACCCCGATGCCGACGTTCGGCCCCACGGCTTCGCGCACCGCGGCCACGTTGGCGAGGCAGCGTTCCACCTTGTCGTGGGTGTCGATGAACTGCAGCTCTTCGGTGCCGTTCATCTTGACGGCGGTGAAGCCGCGCTCAACGGCCGCTTGGGCGGCGGCGGCGGTGTCGCTGGGGCGGTCGCCGCCGATCCAGCTGTAGACGCGGATGCGGTCGCGCACGCTGCCGCCGAGCAGTTCGGACACCGGCACACCCAGGGCCTTGCCCTTGATGTCCCACAACGCCTGGTCGATGCCGGCCAGCGCACTCATGTGGATGCCGCCGCCGCGGTAGAAGCCGGCGCGGTACATCACCGTCCAGTGGTCTTCGATGTGGCGCGGGTCCTTGCCCACCAGATAGTCAGCGAGTTCCTCGACCATGGCGGCCACGGTGTGGGCACGGCCTTCGAGCACCGGCTCGCCCCAGCCGACGATGCCTTCGTCGGTCTCGATCTTCAGGAAACACCAGCGCGGTGGAACGATGTAGGTGGTGAGGCGGGTGATCTTCATGGTGGGGCCGGAAGGATGGGGCGCAAAAACGTGGGTTCAGGTGCTGCTGCGTGCGGCACGCCAGGCCTGGACGAAAGCAGCGGCCTGGGTGGCGACCTGTTCGGGCGTGTCGCCCGGGCGGTAGAGGGCGGAGCCCAGGCCGAGGCCGGTGGCGCCCGCCGCCAGGTAGGGCGCGATGGACGCGGGCACGATGCCGCCCACCGGCACGATGGCGATGGGCGGCGTGAGCACCGCACGCCAGGCCTTGAGGCCAACGGGGCCCAGGGCTTCGGCGGGAAACATTTTGAGCACGTCGGCGCCCGCGGCCAGCGCGGCAAAGGCCTCGGTGGGTGTGGCCACGCCGGGCGCGCAGGCCAGGCCGGCGGCCTTGGCCGCGCGGATCACCGCGGGGTCGCTGTGCGGCATCACCACCAGCTCGCCACCGGCGTCAGCGATCTCGGCGCAGGACTCGGGCTGCAACACGGTGCCGGCGCCGATCAGGCAGTCGGCCGGCAGGGCGTCGCGCAGCGCGCGGATGCTGCGCAGCGGGTCGGGCGAATTCAGCGGCACCTCGATGACGCGAAAGCCGGTGTCGTACAAAGCGCGCCCGATGGCGATGGCCTCTTCGGGCCGCAGGCCGCGCAGGATGGCGATCAGGCCGCACTCAGACAGGGCCTGGTGAAAGGGGAGATGGATGTTCATGTCGGTGTTCCAGGGCAGCGGCGCGCGACGCGCGAAGCAACACCACCCAGTGGCACCGCCGGGCTGGCTTTGCCAGACGGCTGGTGCCGCCCCTTGGGGGGTGACGCGAAGCGGCGCGGGGGGGTCATACGAGCTCAGCGGCCTGGGCGATGCGCCACAGGCCCAGGGGTGTCACGCCGGAGCGGATCTCGGGTGTCGGCAGGCCCTGCGCTTCCAGCGCGGACGCGTAGCGCATGCACAGCACCGGCTCGCCACACAGCACCACCTCGGTGCCGTCCTGCAGCGCGGGCGCCAGCGCCGCCACCTCGTGCCCGATCAGCAGCCCGGACAGGTAGTCGGACTGGGCGCCGCCGGTGAGCTGGTGGGTGAGCCCGAGGGTGCGCACGCTGAAGACCGTCGAGAGCACGCCCAAAACGCCCAGCGGTGAACGCGCCACGCGCAGGCCGCGCGCAAAGGCCGGTTCGTCGTGCTCTCCGCCGAGCACCATGGTGCGGCCCAGGATGGTGTGCTGTGAGAGCGCGGCGTAGACCTCGCCGGTCATGAAGGTCTCGAAGCGGGTGACTGCGCCGTCTTCGACCCAGGCCCACTTGGTGTGCGTGCCCGGCAGGCCGACCAGCAGCCGCGATGGCGCGCGGCCCTCGTCGCTCCAGCTTTGCAGCACGCCCATGATCTGGGTCTCTTCACCGCGCATCACATTGGGCAGTTCGCCAGCCTGCAGCAGGCCGGGCACGACGTGCAGTGCCTGGCCACCGGGGCGTTCGATCAAGGTCACCGCGTCCGCCAGATCGGCCTCGCGGCTGGGCAGTGGCCGGTAGGGAGCCTCACGCCACCCCTGCGCGCTGCCGACCATGCCGCACGCGATCAGCGTGGCCTGTGGGTGGGCGGCCAGCCAGTCGCCGCACAGCAGCTGCAGCGCCAGCTCGAAGGCGTCGGCCGGCGAGTGAACGTTGGGGCCGGTGGGCAGGTGCATCACACCGTGTTCACTGCGCCGCGTGGCCAGCACCGCGCCGTCCGCGCCCATGGCGTAGGCGCGCAGCGAGCTGGTGCCCCAGTCGAGCGCGATCAGCGCTGGGGGGTCACCCTGGTTCAGTTCGGCGCTCATCTCACCCTCTCCAGCGCAGGACCAGCGGGTCGAGCCGCCGCGCGATGTCGATCAGGCCGCGCCGTACCTCAGGGTGCATGGCCGGGAAGGGGTGGCGGCCGGCCTCGCAGGCGATCACGCCGCCTTCCTTCATCAGCGCCTTGGCGGTCAGGATGCCGCCCTGGCGGTTCTCGTGGTTGATCAGCGGCAGCCAGCGCTGGTAGAGCTCGAAGGCGCGGTTGACGTGGCCGTTGCGGTGGGCTTCGATGATGGGGCGGATGCCGTCGGGGAAAGCGCCGCCGGTCATGGCGCCGGTGGCGCCAGCGTCGAGGTCGGCCAGCAGGGTGATGGCTTCTTCGCCGTCCCACGGGCCTTCGATGGCGTCGCCGCCCAGGCGGATCAGCTCGCGCAGCTTGCTGGCGGCGCCCGGCGTCTCGATCTTGAAGTAGGCGAGTTGTTCGATCTCCTGCGCCATGCGCGCGAGGAAGGGGGCCGAGAGCACGGTGCCGCTGGCGGGTGCGTCCTGCACCATGATGGGAATGCCGATGGCGTCCGAGACCCGCGCATAGAACTCATAAATCAGCGGCTCGGGCACGCGGAAGGTGGCGCCGTGGTAGGGCGGCATTACCATTACCATCGCCGCGCCCATGTCCTGCGCGCGCCGGCTGCGCGCGGCGCAGACCGCGGTGCCGTAGTGCGTGGTGGTGACGATCACCGGCACGCGCCCGGCCACATGTTCCAGCGACAAGCGGGTGAGCGTCTCGCGTTCGTCGTCGGACAGCGAAAACTGCTCTGAGAAGTTGGCCAGGATGCACAGCCCGTCGGAGCCGGCGTCGATCATGAAATCGAGGCAGCGTTTCTGGCTCTCCAGGTCGAGCGTGCCGTCTTCATGGAAGGTGGTGGGCACGACGGGGAAGATGCCGCGGTAGCGCGGCGTGCGGGGGGAAGAAGTCATGGTCGGATCAGTGTGAATGGCGTGGGACGGCGGAGCCGCGGCAACCCACCAGGAAGTCGAAATCGCAGCCTTCGTCGGCCTGCAGCACGTGGTCCACGTACAGGCGCTGGTAACCGCCGCGCCCGCCCATGTCGGTGTTGGCCAGCGCGGCCAGGCGCTCGGCCAGCTCGGCGTCGCTGATGTCCAGGTGCAGGCGGCCCTCGCCGCAGTCGAGTTCGATGAAGTCGCCGTCGCGCACGGCGGCCAGCGGGCCACCGGCGGCGGCTTCGGGCGCCACGTGCAGCACCACGGTGCCGTAGGCGGTGCCGCTCATGCGGGCGTCGGAGATGCGCACCATGTCTTTCACGCCCTGGCGCAGCAGCTTGGGCGGCAGGCCCATGTTGCCCACCTCGGCCATGCCGGGGTAGCCCTTGGGGCCGCAGTTCTTCATCACCATCACGCAGCTGGCGTCGATGTCCAGGTTCTCATCAACGATGCGTTCCTTGTAGTGCTCCAGGTTTTCGAACACCACGGCACGGCCCCGGTGTTTGAGCAGCTCGGGCGAGGCCGCCGAGGGCTTGAGCACCGCGCCGCGCGGCGCCAGGTTGCCGCGCAGGATGCACATGCCGCCGTCGGCGATCAGCGGGTTGTCCAGCGTGCGGATCACCTCGTCGTTGTATTGAGGGGCTTCGCGCACGTTGTCCCACATGGTCTTGCCGTTGACGGTGAGCGCGTCGGGGTGCGGCAGCAAGTTGTTTTCGCCCAGGCGGCGCAGCACGGCGGGCAGGCCACCGGCGTAATAGAACTCTTCCATCAGGAAGCGGCCCGAAGGCTGCAGGTCCACCAGGGTGGGCGTGCCCTGGCCGATGCGCGTCCAGTCCTCCAGCTCCAGCGGCACGCCGATGCGGCCCGCAATGGCTTTCAGGTGGATCACCGCGTTGGTCGATCCGCCGATGGCGGCGTTGGTGCGGATGGCGTTTTCAAACGCCTCGCGCGTGAGAATCTTCGAGAGCGTGAGCCCTTCGTGGGCCATCTCCACAATGCGCTTGCCCGACATGTGGGCCAGCACGTAGCGGCGTGAATCCACCGCCGGAATCGCCGCGTTGTGCGGCAGCGAGGTGCCCAGCGCCTCGGCCATGCAGGCCATGGTGCTGGCCGTGCCCATGGTGTTGCAGGTGCCGGCCGAGCGCGACATGCCGGCCTCGGCCGCGAAGAACTGGTGTTCGTTGATCTCGCCCGCCTTCAGCGATTCGTGCAGCCGCCACACCGCCGTGCCCGAGCCGATGTCCTTGCCTTCGAGCTTGCCGTTGAGCATGGGGCCGCCAGTGACAACGATGGCCGGCACGTCGCAACTGGCCGCGCCCATCAGCAGGGCGGGGGTGGTCTTGTCGCAGCCCACCAGCAGCACCACGGCGTCGATGGGGTTGCCTCGGATGGCTTCTTCCACGTCCATGCTGGCGAGGTTGCGCGTGAGCATGGCGGTGGGGCGCAGGTTCGATTCACCGTTGGAGAACACCGGGAACTCCACCGGGAAACCGCCGGCCTCGTAGATGCCGCGCTTGACGTGTTCGGCGATCTTGCGGAAGTGCGCGTTGCAGGGCGTGAGCTCGCTCCAGGTGTTGCAGATGCCGATGATGGGGCGGCCGTCGAACTCGTGGTCGGGAATGCCCTGGTTCTTCATCCAGCTGCGGTACATGAAGCCGTTCTTGTCGGCGGTGCCGAACCATTCGGCGGAGCGGAGTTTGCGCTTGGGGGTGGTCATGGTGGGTGGGCTCAGAGGGGAATCAGGAGGGCCGCGACGTGCGGTGCGTCAGCAGGCGTTGCAGCAGGCAGAACACGAACAGCAGGATGCCGACGACGATGCGGGTCCACCAGGAGCTCAGCGTGCCGTCGAAGGCGATCAGGGTCTGGATGATTCCGAGCATCAGCACGCCGAACAGCGTGCCGGCCACATAGCCGACACCGCCGGTGAGCAGGGTGCCGCCGATCACCACGGCGGCGATCGCGTCGAGCTCCATGCCCACGGCATGCAGGCCGTAACCCGAGAGCATGTAGAAGGTGAAGACCACGCCGGCCAGGGCCGAACAGAAACCCGAGAGCGTGTACACGCCCACCAGCGTGCGGCGCACCGGCAGGCCCATCAGCACGGCGGAGTGTTCGTTGCCGCCCACCGCGTAGACCGCGCGGCCGAACGGCGTGTGGTGCGCGATGAACACCGCGGCCAGCAGCACGGCGATGGCAATCACCGCGCCCAGCGAGAGCGATGCGTCTTCCCACAGCGGCAGGCGCCACTGCGACAGCTCGGAAAACGACTCGTTGGTGATGCTGATCGAGTCGATGCTGATGAGGTAACACAGGCCGCGTGCGAGGAACATGCCCGCCAGCGTGACGATGAAGGGCTGCAGCCGGTAGCGCTGAATCAGGAAACCCATGAAGGCGCCGAAGGCCGTGCCCATGAGCAGCACCAGCGGGATCGCCACCGCCGGGCTCCAGCCCCGGTGTTCCACCAGCGTGGCCAGCACCATGGTGCTCAGCGCCACCACCGAGCCCACCGAGAGGTCGATGCCGCCCGAGAGGATCACGAAGGTCATGCCCACCGCGACGATGATCAGGAAGGCGTTGTCGATCAGCAGGTTGAGGAACACCTGGGCCGAGAAGAAGCCGGTGTAGAGCACCGAGCCCAGGCTGGCCATGGCCACGAACAGCGAGAGCGTGGCGATCAGTGGCAGGAACTTGGGGTTCATGCGCGTGGCTGTGGTCGGCGTGGGTGCCGCGGTACTCGTGGCGTTGAGCGGCGTGGGCACGACGCTCATGACGAGACTCCCTGCGCGCCCGGCCGGCGCACCAGCACGCCCACCTCGGCCCGGAACTCGGGCGACTGCAGCAGCATCACGAGGAACACCACCACGGCCTTGACCACGAGGTTGATCTCGGGCGGCACGCCCAGCGAGTAGATGGCGTAGGTCAGGGTCTGGATGATGAGCGCACCGATCACGCTGCCCACCAGGCTGAAGCGACCGCCGGTCAGCGCCGTGCCGCCCAGTGTCACGGCCAGGATCGCGTCGAGCTCCAGCAACTGGCCGGCGTTGTTGCCGTCGGCGCTTTTCACGTTGGAGCTGATCAGCAGCCCGGCGATGCCCGCGCACACACCGCAGAAGGCGTAGGCCGCGATGATCAGGCGGCGCGCCTGCACGCCGGCCACGCGCGCGGCGGTGGGGTTGATGCCCACGGCCTGCACGAACAGGCCCAGCGCCGTGCGCGTGACCGCCAGGTACAGCGCGGCGAACACGGCCGCCACGATGAACACCGAGAACGGCAGGCCGAACAGGTAGCCCCCGCCCAGGAAGAAGAACGGCTTGTAGTAGATGGTGATGATCTGCCCGTCGGTGATGAGCTGGGCGATGCCGCGCCCGGCCACCATCAGGATCAGCGTGGCGATGATGGGCTGCATGCCGACCTTGGCCACCAGCACGCCGTTCCACAGGCCGCACAGCGCGGCCACGCCGATGGCACCGAGGAGGGCGAACGGCAAGGGAAAGCGGCTCTCGGTGCCCGCCACCGAGCCGCCGATCATCCAGGCCGCCACCGCCGCGGCGATGGCCACCACCGCGCCCACCGAGATGTCGATGCCGCGCGTGGCGATCACCATCGTCATGCCCAGCGACACCAGCACCAGCGGCGCGGCGCGGTTGAGGATGTCGATCAGGCTGCCGTAGAGGTGGCCGTCGCGCCACTCGATGTGCAGGAAGCTGCTGTTGAACACCGTGTTCACGACCAGCAGCAGTGCCAGCGTGATCAGCGGCCAGGCCAGCCGGTGGCGCATCGCGGCGCCGAAGGGATTGTTTTCAGACATGTTCGGCGGCAATCATTTCGTAGACGGCGTCTTCGCTGCTGCCGGCGGGCAATTCACCGACCAGGCGGCGGTCACGCAGCACCACGATGCGGTGCGCCACGCGCACCACCTCGCTCATTTCGGACGAGATGAACAGCACGGCCATGCCGGCCTGCGCCAGGCGCAGGATCTGTTCCATGATTTCCTGTTTGGCGGCCACGTCGATGCCGCGCGTGGGTTCGTCCAGGATCAAGAGGCGCGGCTCGATGGCGAGCCAGCGCGCCAGGATGGCTTTTTGCTGGTTGCCGCCCGAGAGCAGGCCGATGGGCTTGTCCACGCTCTCGGTCTTGATGCCCAGCAACTTCACGTAGCGCTCGGCCAGCGTGGTCTGCTCGGCGCGCGAGAGGAACTTGCCCATGCCCATGCGCGCCTGCAGCGCCAGCGCGATGTTCTCGCGCACCGAGAGCTCGGCCACGATGCCGTCGGTCTTGCGTTCTTCGGGGCACAGCGCCAGGCCGTGGCGGATCGCGTCCATGGGGTTGGAAAACGCCACGGTCTGGCCGTTGATGCGCAGCACGCCGCGGTCGGGCGTCTCCAGGCCGAACAGCAGCCGCGCCAGCTCGGTGCGGCCCGCGCCCAGCAGGCCGGCCAAGCCCACCACCTCGCCCGCGCGCACCCGCAGGTCCACCGCCTGCAGCTGGCCGCTCTGGCCCAGGCCTTCGGCCTGCAGCAGGGCCGGCGCGGCCTCGTCGAACACGGGTGGCACGGGCGCCTCGGTGGACTGCGCGGCCAGCTCGCGGCCCAGCATGGCGGCGATCAGCGCCTGCGCAGGCAACTCGCCCACCGGCCATTCGCCCACCCAGCTGCCGTTGCGCAGCACGGTGATGCGGTCGGAGATGGCGTAGACCTGGTTCAGGAAGTGCGTCACGAAGACGATGGCCAGACCCTCGTCGCGCAGGCGGCGCAGCACCTCGAACAGTTTCTGCACCTCGTCGTCGTCCAGGCTGGAGGTGGGTTCGTCGAGGATCAACACGCGCGACTCGATGCTGAGCGCGCGCGCAATGGCCACCAGCTGCTGCACCGCCACCGGGTGGTCGGACAGCAGCCGCGTCACGTCGATGTCCAGTCCGATGCGCGCCACCAGCTCGCGAGCGCGCCGGTTCAGCGTGGCCCAGTCGATGCGAAAGCCCTGCGCGAGGCCGAGGCGCGGGTAGCGCCCGGCGAAGATGTTCTCCGCCACCGAGAGGTTGGGGCAGAGGTTGACCTCCTGGTACACGGTGCTGATGCCCAGGCGTTGCGCGGCCCGCGGAGAATCCGGCCACACGGACTGGTCACCCAGCCGCATCTTTCCGCCGCTGGCCTCCAGCACGCCGGTGAGCACCTTGATCAGCGTGGACTTGCCCGCGCCGTTCTGCCCCATCAGCGCATGAATCTCGCCCGGGTACAGGCGCAGCTGCACGTCGCGCAGCACAGGAATGCCCGAGAACTGCTTGTGGATGCCCGTGAGCTCCAGCACGGGGGGGGGCGTTGTCGCATTCATGGGCAAGGGGGGCTTGGTCGACAGGCGCACGGTCGATCAGGCTTTGTTCTTGTTGTAGACGTCCACCAGAACCGCCGCGAGCAGCACCACGCCCTTGATGACCTGCTGGTAGTCGATGCCGATGCCCAGGATGGACATGCCGTTGTTCATCACGCCCATGATGAAAGCGCCGATCACCGCGCCCATCACCTTGCCCACGCCGCCCGAGGCCGAGGCCCCGCCGATGAAGCAGGCGGCGATCACGTCGAGCTCGAAGCCCAGGCCGGCCTTGGGCGTGGCGGTGTTCAGCCGCGCGGCGAACACCAGCCCGGCCAGTGCGGCCAGCACGCCCATGTTGACGAAGGCGTAGAACGACAGGCGCTCGGTCTTGATGCCCGAGAGCTTGGCTGCCTTCTCGTTGCCGCCCATGGCGTAGATGCGGCGGCCAATGGTGGTGCGGCTGGTGACAAAGTCGAACAGCACGATCAGCAGCGCCATCACGATCAGCACGTTGGGCAGGCCCTTGTACGAGGCCATCAGGTAGGCGAAATAGATCAGCAGCGCGGCGAACACGGCGGTCTTGATCAGGAAGAACACGGTGGGTTCGGCGTGCACACCGTGCTTGAGCCGGTTGGCGCGGGCGCGCACGCCGGCCACCGTCAGCGCCGCGGCCACCGCCACGCCCAGCAGCAGCGAGGTCAGGCGCAGGCCTTCGGTGTTGAACAGGTCGGGGATGAAGCCCGAGCTGAGCATCTGGAAGGCATCAGGGAAGGGGCCCACCGACTGGCCGGCCAGCAGCGCCAGCGCCAGGCCCTTGAACACCAGCATGCCCGCGAGCGTGACGATGAAGGAGGGGATGCGCGAGAAGGCGACGAACCAGCCCTGCGCCGCGCCGATCAGGCCGCCACACAGCAGGCATACGATGGAGGCCGGCACGAAGTGCCACTCGTATTCCACCATCAGCACCGCGGCCAGCGCGCCGATGAAGCCGCAGACCGAGCCCACCGAGAGGTCGATGTGGCCCGCCACGATCACCAGCAGCATGCCCAGCGCCATGATGACGATGTAGCTGTTCTGCAGCACCAGGTTGGTCAGGTTGAGCGGCTGCATCAGTGTGCCGTCGGTCATGTACTGGAAGAAGCCCATGATGGCCACCAGCGTGATCAACATGCCGTATTCGCGGAAGTTGTGCTTCAGGTGTTCCAGCGGCGACTTGCCGTGGTGGGCCACGGC
>NZ_MUNZ01000133.1 GCF_002001205.1 Hydrogenophaga sp. A37 | reverse complement strand
TGCTGGGCCAGACTGGCCAGAGTCACGCGGTCTTCAGGCTGGAGCTGTTGATAGCGCTTGGACGGGGTGCTTTGCATCTGCGGACCTTACTCGGTGGCAGGTGTTGCACTTCAAACTTGAATCCGCCCTCTTCTTGACCCTGCATGCAAGATGCACGGCGTTGTTTTTGGTTGCCTATTTTCCGCCTCATCACCAGCAACCGAAGCTGGCCTATATTTCCATTCGAGCACCTATCAATGCGAGGCGTCGTCGATACATTTCACCAACAACTTTTGGATTGTATTGATTGAGCATGGTCTCCCTTGCTTGCAGACCTATAGACTTTCTTAAGTGTGAGTCATTGAATACCATTGAAAGACAGTAAGCAGCGTGTTCGATGTCGGGCTCAGCCCAAACCTGCCCTGCCTCATATACTCCAACAGATTTTTCCAGGGGCTTCAGTTTGTAGTGCACGGGAAAGGAGTTTTGGGTGTTCATGAATTCCATATTTCCGGACCACCCCGTGGCAATCACGGGCTTTCCAAGGAACATCATTTCGGCGGGGCCAAGTCCGAACCCCTCGGCGCGATGGAGGGAAATCAAGCAATCACAATTTGCCTCAAGCCCATACAGCATATCTCGGGAGTAGACCTGATCCAGAAATATGACATCTTCAATGTCATCAACACTCTGTTTCAGTCGTTCGTAGTCTTCTGCATAGTCGATTGAGTTGATCGTCTTTATGATCAATGTGGCCTTTGTGGAGGGTTGAGTCATGCATGCAATGCGAAATGCATCAATTGCTGCTTCGGGGTTTTTTCTGAATTTGTAGGAATGAAAGTCATACATGACCAGAGCAGCGAATCGATCTTGGGGGATTCCAAATGAAGCCCGGGTGAACTGTGGGTTGACGGTAAAAGACACACAGTGAGGAACTTTGAAAACTGGAATGGGCGAAATCGATGAAACGGCTTCTTGCACGAAAGCAGTAGGGGTCCAAATTTCATCTAGACCAGAGAACGCGCCAAGATATTTTTCCGGCAATTTTGGCTGTTCCCAGTGCCAATATGCAATGCGAGCTTTCGCGGATTCAATATTCATTCCCGCAAGATACGCTAGCGTTGCCCTGGTCTGATCAGCATTGACGTATATCAAATCAATTGGATAGTGATCAGGTGTTGCCTGATCCCAAGCACTTCTATCAGTTTGCCGATTTTGTGTTTGATAGCCAACATCAATTATTGAATATGGGATGCCAACTGATGACGATGCTTTGGCCAAGCTTCGTGCAGCCTCTCCAACGCCCAGCTCTGCACCCAAATAGCCAATCAAATTTAAACCGGGAATTTTGAATAAATCGCTTGGATTGGCCAACTTTTGTGGCTGTGTGCAATCGATAATGATATGGCTGTCAACGGAAATATTTTTGACGCGCCAACTCAGTTTTCTTGAGTCATCATTCAGTCCAATACTTTTTGGCACGAAAAATGAGCTTGCTTCAAGTTTTAGCATTCCGTGCGATGGAATTTTTTCTGGCAGAGGGAAGCTTGCATCGATAATTCCATCAGTGCGTCTGTCTGAGATTCCTACTATGTCGTCGGCGAGCGAAACGCTGATGAAAAAAGTGTCTTGACCAGTGGCGCGTTGAAGCAGTTCCGGAATGAACAATCCCTCAATGCGAAGCATACCTCCAGGTATATTTGGAATGGGGACGAAAACTTGTGTGGAACACCAAATTCCTCTTTGTCCACTGTCATCTTCTGCCGCGGTCTCAAATAGACCTTGATATGGGCTATTAGATGGTATTTGAAGTACCGATTCCTGGCTTCGATTTTCGTTGATTTTCTTTGACTCTGGCGCGGCCCAAGCATCCGAAAGAGTGTAAATAATCGCCCTCGCTATACGGGAGAGATCTATAACTTTGTGCCTTAGTACAATAGAAGCTATCGAAAATACACCGCGACCACGTGTTAAGAAAGCCTCCTTTGAGTCATCCAGTTCGTGGGAATTTTCATCTATGTCAAATAGTACTTTGTATATATGACTTGCGCGGGCTGCAGACTTTTGAATTTCGCCGGATTTGCTCTCAATTTTCTGTATTTCTCCGGATTCAATTTTGTCGTGATATCTATTGTGCGCTTCCATGAGGCTCTGGCCCAATACCGATGAGCCCTCCAGTAGCAACCACGCCCAGAACTTTTGAACAGATGTCTCGTCGTCCAGTGGAAATTCTCGCATCAGGTCAGGTCGAGATTTCCACAGCCCATGCATTGTCCATGTGATGGGCGTCAGGTGGTTGCCAAATCCTACGCGAGACCAGATGAGCGCATCAGGTTTTTCAAAGGGATTGGGGGACATCAGGTTTCTAAGCTGAGTGTTCCTCAGGTATTCTCGACGAAAGGAATCAGGTATTGGTTCCCCATTGGAGAAAATCCCAAATCCATACTTGAATGCAGAGAATCTCTGTGCTTCATTCAGAAGCAGTTTATCGACGTATTCTTCAGCAAGCGGTCTTGCCTCTCCAAGAGTATCAAGCGTGAATCTGTTCTGGTGCTTTGAAAATACTGCCGGATTCAGTGGATTGATGCCGCTGAAATGGAAAAAAACCAGAGGCACTCCGTTGGAAAGCCAGTTCCCATTGGGCGCGCGCGAAATCCTTCGCTGTGCAAGATTCCAATATGCAACGTTATAGCCAGGGTGGCGTAGAACGTAGACATTCTCGAATAGCCCAGGAACGAGATCGATCCAGCTCTGGTCGGTGAAAATCCCCCGATCCATATCTACTACACAATCATATTCAAGCTTCTTCATCCACCACTTTAAAAAGCTATCTGCATTTTCTGTACGCTTTGTGGCGCAGAATCCGCAGTTGTATGTTCCCGACCTTCTGATGTCCAGTTCGGTAGGGCTTTTCTGATCAGTTATGGGTGAAATCAAGTGCGGGGTCAGAACGATATCTGAACTCCCTTTGAGGGCATCCATCACTTCAACCAAGGGCTTGAACAGAGTGATGTCTGGATCAATGTAGACAGCTATGTCAAAGCCAGCTTGTAGCAGGAGTTGCATGGCCCACGGCTTGACGGCAGTATTCAGTTCGAGAACAGAATATTGAAAGGTGAATTCCTTTGGATTGGGTAGACCCAGCTCTCTTAACTCAATGATGGTGAACTCGTCTTCATACTGCTTTGCAGGCTCAAGATCGGTGTCAACAATCACGCAATACAGCGAAGCTTCAGGGTGCTGAATTTTTATGCTTTGAAGCAGGGTTCTGGCAAAGTGCAGATAATTGTTGGATACGATCGTGTAAAAGGCGGTTCTCATTCTATCTTCCCCCTGCGCTGTCAATGCTTGAGCTTCAAATTCAGGCGACATTGAGGCCTGTTGCACTGTCCATTTTTCGAGAGTGCTCCAAAGCGTTATCGCTTATTGCTTTGCAAAGTACGGCACCTCTTGAGCCAAATTTTTCCTGTGCAACGATTTCCAGTTGGGCTTCTTTGCAGACTTCACCCAAGGCTTTAAAGTTGGGGGCCCATTTGTTGCTGGCATCATTGTTCAGGGTGTTTGCGTAATAAAACTTCCACAATGAAATTTTATTGATGGCATTCATTTGTGCTTCAGTCAAATCTTCGCATCGCAGCGTTTCATGTATTTCATCATCTGCAATGTGGGACTCTACCAACACGGTGGCATTGGGTTTTGCCATTTTCCTTAAGTTGTCAAGTGCAAATAAGGGGTTGCGCAAATGGTACAATACACCGACAAAAATTATAAAATCGAATTTTCCATATTTTTCGGGAGAAATATCATAAACGTTATCGACAACATGCTTTACATTGCTTTCGAGAATGGATGCCGCAACTGAAAATCCAGAGGCTGTTGGTTGCCTGTAGTCAACCGCAATGACCTCCTCTGCGCCACGTTGTTCGCAAATAAAGGAGTAATATCCGTCAGCGCAGCCAACATCCAAAACTCTTTTTCCACGCAAATCCGTAGGAAATCCGAGTTTCTCGTATACGGCCATTGTTGCTGCGGACTTATTTAATCCTGGCGTGACTGATCCATCTGGCATGGTGATTTGGTGATACCAGTGCAAAACGCTTGAAACTTTTTCTTTGATGGATTGTTTGTCGTTCGTCATGATAGGTTTGGTATTTCAATGCCGAATGGTTTTGGAGGCGCTTAACTAAAAGGTGATTTGCAACATGCTTCTTAGCGTTTCATCCAAGGTGTAGGTTGCAAGCGGGCCAATGAGGGCTGTCATTTTTTCCGGACTGCCGCACAGGCGATGAACCTCGTTGGCGCGCACGAAAGCAGGATTGACTTTGACATTTATTGTGTGTCCTGTCAGGTGTTTCAAACGGGCGATGACATCTTGCAATGAGTGCGTCTCGCCAGAGCAGACATTGTAGATTTCACGGTTCTTGCCTAGTGCAAGCAAAGCTAGGTAGGCGCTGCAGACCATGCGCACATCGTTGAATTCACGTTCAACATGCAGGTTGCCCAATTCAATGGTATGGGCCCTCTCAGCAAAGTGCTTCACCAATTTGGGGATCAGAAATTCCGGAGCTTGACCAGGACCTGTGTAATTGAAAGGTCGAACCAATACCAGCGGAAGCGTATCTGCGTAGGTCAAGGCCATGTGTTCCATGGCCAGTTTGCTCGTCGCGTAGTGATTGATCGGTGCGGGCGCTGTGGTTTCTCCGATGGGAGATGCCTCGCTGTTTCCGTAGATGTTTGCGCTGCTGGCCAGCAGCACTTTGAGTGGTTTTATTGGCAGCGCCGCCAAGGCAGAAAGCAAGTTCATGGTGCCAATCACATTCACTGAGTAGAATGAAATTGCATCTGCATGACCCACAAAACTGATTGCAGCCAAATGCAGAACCCAATCGGCTTGCGCATTCTCCACTTCTTCGCGTAACCCGGTGGCGTCTGTCAGGTTGGCCTGCAGCGACCAAACTTCATGCCCTGCAGTTGCCGCCATGGCCTTGAAATTTCGACCGGTGAACCCATCTGACCCCGTTAAAAGTATGCGCATGGTTGTGGTGTTGGTTGATGTTGGCGACGGCTTCGTTGAGGACGTGGAGTTCGATCAATGCAGTTTCGTCGCATGTTTCTTTTGAGGCGGTGTTTTATTTGATCGATGGACGAAATACATATCCCTCCAGTTGAAGTTCATCGGTGGATTCGACGAAAACTCGAATTTCCAATGTCTGGGTACTGGTGGAAATGACGACCTGTGTTTGTAGCAGCATTGAGTCGTTTGACGGTATCAGCTTGTACCTGCCATGAATCAGTGTGCCGTCTTTCGAAGAGACCTCGACCCATGATGTGCCCGAGTCGTGGGTGCTTGTTCCCTTGAGGGTGAGCTGGTAGCTGCCAGGATTCATCGTCACCCTCGGTCCGAAAAGGAGAAAGCCAGGCTTTCCAGATGTGAGCAGACGGCCTTCCTTCAACTGTCCTACATGGGTGTCGTTGCCTTCCCCGAACCCATCTTGTTTCAAACAAATCGGTGGAAGGCAGATTTGCTTCAACCTCATCGCGATGTTGGGATCTGCGGGTCGATCGGTACGGACGTTCTTCAGACGCACGGATGTGTAGAGCGGATGCTCGCTGACCACCACCATTCCTTCTTGCTCAAAGGCTTTGACGACGGAGCGGACCTGGGCTTTCAGATCGGCGGGGTAGGGCCATTCGTGTGCCGCCAACAACATGTTCATGTGCGGAAGGATCACGGTGTCGGCTTCCCGGCTGGCGAGCAGCATCAGCACCCGGTCGACAAACTGTTCGTCGAACGTCTCTGCTTTGAAGCCACTCATCCACACCGGCCAGAACTGTCTCGCGTGCTCAAGGTTTTTGTCACCCCCGATATTGAAGGCGACGATACCCAGCCGGGCGGCGACGTAGTTGACAAGAAAGTCGTTACGCCAGGGCAGAAAGGCCACCCGTTCACCGGGTCGAAGGTCTGAGCGCATGTGGTCGACCAGATCTTTCTCGATCTGGAAGAACTTGCTGCGCGACCGGATGTCTCTTTCGAGTTTGTCTGGGATCGAGGGCAGGTTGAGCAGGACCACGCCACATATCAGCAGCAGCGCCACGGATTTCGTGTGGCGTTGCGGTGAGGCCAATGCCAGAACCAGAAGGCCCCATGCACCGAAAACGGCAAGTGCCGTCCATCGGTAGCTGGCTCGCATGTTGTTAAAGCCCGGCAGCTTCGCTGACATGAGCTCTGACCCAGTGGGGGCCAAACCGGCTTCCGCAGGCATCGTCTGCTCGACATGGCCTAGAGGTTTGATGGCGTTCAGCTTGATCGACGGACCCAGCGCCATGTAGAAACCGGCGACCAGCATGCAGATCAGCCCCAAGGTCACCGTGCGATGTCGCGGCAGACGCCAGAATGCCCACAAGCCAGCAAGAAAAATGGGCGTACAAAAGGTTGTGATCCAGACCGAATCGTCGCCGTAGTAGCGCTCTGTCGAGCGTTCCTTGCTCCATCCCAACCAGTCCGGGATCCAGTGCACGCCTTGGGTGGGTTGTATGAAGAAGGTCAGGTCGGCGCCCCAGCCACGGAAAACGTCCATTGATGGTGCCGAGTAGCTGGACTTGCCGATAAACCACCCATACAGCAGATACGCCAGCAGCAGGCTGGTGGTGTGCAGCGGCAGTGCCATCCAGGTCAGGCGCTGTCGATGGGCCGGAGTACCCACAAGCCAAGCACATGCCAGCAAAAGGGAGCCACCGATTGCAAAAAACATGAAGCTGTAGCCATCCATGAAAACCGCAAGAATGCTGATCAGCGGGTACGACATCATTTGGCGCATGTGGGTGCGCCAATCGGATACCGAACCCGCATTCTCAGGGGCCACCAGTTGGACTGTTTGCAGAAGGTACAGGGGCAGGAGCGCAATGCCAATGGACAGCATGGAGTAGCCAGCGTGTGCCCACGTGACCGGCATGCTCATCCAGGCAAAGGCTGCGACCCAGGCCAGACGGGGTGATACCGACCAATGCGTGGCCAAGGCGCGCGCAGCGACAAAGGCCAATCCCATCCAGCAGGCCACCATGGCGCTGTAGGCGTCGGGCGGCGGCATGCCCAATCTGATGAACACACCGGTGAGCATCGCGCCGGGCAGGCCGAATGCCATTGCTGCCGGTTCAGGGGCGCCAAAATTGGTGGCGAAGATGCTCCATATCGACTGATTGGCGAACGATTGAGCAAAGCCGGTGGACCACACCGCCTGACCCAGGGTGGGGGTTGATACAAACGGTACAGCGCCATGCATGACCAAAACCGCTGCCCACGCGCAGAGCAGCGTCAGCACGGTTCCCCCAGATTGACAGAGTGATTTGCTAGTCATTGATGACAGCGTGTTGGGCTCTGAGCGTCAGGGCGTAGAGGTAAAACAACAGGTCGCCAGATGCTGTGATCACGCGCCCGACCACGACAGCCAACAGAAGGTCTGCTTGAGCGAAATGTCCACTCAGCAGCAGGAGCAGGACCGCCTCGCGAACGCCAACGCCAGCGGGGGCTCCAGGCGAAAGCAAACCCGCCAGCCAAGCCAGGATGTATGCGCCCCATAGGATGGGCCACTCTGGCGACTGGAGCGCGTCCGCCGGGGCCATTAACTTGAGCACCACCATGAACACCACGCTCGATATCCACAGGAAGCCAGCTTGCCATCCCAAGGCCCTGGACAGCGAATGGGCTCCGAGGTTGCGCAGCAAGGCAATGCTGACGGTCATCGCCAGTGCCCAAAGGCCAATGGCCATGCCCAAGGAGACCTGATGCCACTGCAGTGGTGCGGCCAAGATGCCAAAGACGCCACCGATTGCAGCAATCAGCATGAGTTCCCACAGCGAGCAACGCGCCAGTGGTTGCGCACCCAATCCTGCCGCCATGCCGATCGCCTGTCGACCCGCGAGGTGAAAAATGTTGCCGGGGATGTACTTGTTGATTTGTGAGACCCCATAGGTCTTGAGCGCCCATTGCCACGGTACTTGCAGCTTGTGTTGCTTGAGCAGGTTCCACCAGGCACGAGCGAGCAAGACATTGGCCCCTCCGTACACCAAAGCGAGCACGATCAACAATGACCAGGTGTCCGCACTGAAACCCGAGATGTCGATCTGTCCGGCATGCTCCTTGATTTTCAGCGCGACAAACGCTACCCCTGACAGGGCGAGCAATGCGGTGGCTGCATGCAGCCAGCGCTGGAGGCAGAGTGGCCGCTTCACATTTGTTAGGCTCTGGCCCTGCACAACAACATCGTCCACGGCAAAGGCGTCTTCACGGCGATGACATCGAAATGACGTTCAACCAAGGCGACAAACTCTCTGGTTGACCAATGCTGGACATGACCCGGTGTGTTTCCCAGGTGTTTCAGGTAGGCGCCTCTGGCCATGTTCAAGGCCCGCCAGATCGGTTCCCGGGGCACCGTGAGGATGATGTGGCTTTGGGTGATGCGTTGCAGGGCTTGCAGGCCTGCCAATGGGTCGGACATGTGTTCGAGCACTTCGCAACAGACGATCAGGTCAGCGCTGTCGGTTTCCCTTGTGACGTCATAGATGTTGCGAACAGAAAAAATGCTGGCGTCCAGGTTGGCGCTGATGGCGTTCTCCTGCGCCAGCGAGATGATCTTTTCCGAGAAGTCGCTCCCTCTGGCGCTCATGCCTTGCCGGCGCCAATCCAGAACCCAGTGACCTTCTCCGCAGCCGAGTTCATGGATGTCCTTGGGTACCACCTGGTGGACCATGTCGTCGAGTGCGTCCGAAAAACCGCGCATGATTTTGCGCACGAGCGGGTTGCGTGACTCGTACTTGTCGTACACATTGCCGACCACGATCCCGCTGTCTTCCAGACCATGCGATATTTTCAAACTTCCACTCCCGTCCATCTACCTGCTTTTAAAACGAAAACCCTTTTTGGTTGCGACGCATGTCTGCCTCAACCATCATCTGGCACAGCTGCTCCAGCGTGGTTTTGGGTTCCCAGCCCAGTTGGGCCTTTGCCTTGGCCGGGTTGCCAATCAGCAGCTCCACTTCAGCCGGGCGGTAGAACTTGGGGTTGACGCGCATCACGGTCTTGCCGGTGGCGACGTCCACAGCCGTTTCGCTTTCGGCTTCGCCCTTGAATGTCACCTCAATGCCGGCACCCTTGAAAGCCATGGCGACGAAATCGCGCACGGTTTCCGTCCGGTTGGTGGCCAGCACGAAGGTGTCTGGCTGGTCGGCCTGCAACATGCGCCACATGCCTTCAACGTACTCCTTGGCAAAGCCCCAGTCGCGCTTGGCGTCCAGGTTGCCCAGTTCCAGCATGTCGAGTTGGCCCAGCTTGATCTTGGCGACGCTGTCGGTGATCTTGCGGGTCACGAATTCGCGGCCGCGCAGCGGGCTCTCGTGGTTGAACAGGATGCCGCTGCTGCCGAAAATGTCGTAGCTCTCGCGGTAGTTGATCGTCATCCAGTGAGCGTAGAGCTTTGCCACGCCGTAGGGGCTGCGCGGGTAGAAGGGTGTGTCTTCCACCTGCGGGATGGCCTGCACCTTGCCGAACATCTCCGAAGTGCTGGCCTGGTAGAAACGGATCTTGCGGTTGATGAGGCGGATGGCTTCCAGCAGGTTGACGGCACCGATGCCCGTGATCTGGGCGGTGGTTGTGGGTTGATCAAAGCTCACGCCGACAAAGCTCTGCGCGGCGAGGTTGTAGATCTCGTCGGGTTGCACCTTCTGAACCAGGGCAATGCTGGTGCCGAGGTCGGTGAGGTCGTACTCGACCAGGTGCAGGTTCGGGTGGTTCTGAACACCCAGTTCTTCGATGCGCCAGAAGTTGACCGAACTGGTGCGGCGGTAGGTGCCGTAGACGGTGTATCCCTTGTCCAGCAGCAGTTCTGCGAGGTAGGCGCCGTCTTGCCCGGTGATGCCGGTGATGATTGCGGTTTTCAAGCTGTTCTCCGAATGACGTTGAATGGATGGGAGGGCGTCTGCCGCCAGCGGGGCGGGTGCGCTACGCCAGCGTGGACAGGCGCTCCAGTTCCGCACGGTACGACGCGACCAGCCGCGGGGAGCAGAAAAACTCGAGGATGTGGCGCCGTGCGGCCTCGGTGCGCACGCGCACTTCATCTGGCCTGTCGAGCACGAACCGGAGATTGTCGGCGAGCGAATCAACGTCGGGATCGGCCCAGACGAACCCCTGGGGATAGGGCAAGTGGTCTTCAGCCAGTTCCACCAGGTCGTAGCGGACGGGGAAGGCGGTTTCGGGCCGGATAAAGCTGCTCAGCCCGCCGAAGGAAATCGTGATCACCGGAACGCCGGCACCCATGGCCTCCACCACGGTCAGTCCCAGGCCTTCTGATCGGTGGGGTGACACGTAGGCGGTGGCGGTCCCGATCAGCTCGTGCAGCTCGGCGTCTGAGAGCAGGTGGTCGATGATGCGGATGCGCGAATCGAGCTGCGCGGCCTCGTAGAGCCGTTTGACGTCCGGAATGCTATGGTCCGGATAGGTGATCTTGAAGGTGAGTGTCACGTCGTCGTAACCGGCGTTGACCGGGCAAGCCTGCCAGAACGCCTCCAGCAGCGCACCCGGGTTCTTCCGCTCCAGGACGCTGTTGGCATCAAAGCAGTAGACGAAGTTGCGGGTGGCAGCACGATGAACCGTGTCTGGCTGGATGTCGTTCAGGTAGGCCAGGTAGGGCGGAAGCAAGGTGACCCGCTTGGCCGTGGAGCGCTTGAGCGTTTCTGCGATGAATGGCGTGGGGGCCCAGAACTCGTTGAAGTACTTCATCGACACCTGCCACTCCGGGCGCAGGGTGGGCAGTTCCCAGTACCAGACCGCGATGTTGTAGGTGTTCCTGAACAGCGCCTCGCCGCCGTGCTCCAGCATCATGGGCAAGGTATCGCCGTTCATGTGGACGACGTTGATCTTCGCGCTGTCGATAAAAGGGGGCAAATTCAGTTGGTCCCCGATGCTGGTTTGCCTGGGAAACTCCAGCTGCCGGGCGCTGGTTCCGATGCGGGTCGCACCGGCAAGGCGAAGACCTTCCAGATAACCGCGCGCGCTGACGCCCAGGCCGGACACTCGGTCCAGTGGACCCACCACGTTGATGCCTTCATCGGCGCGCATGCCCTCCGGGATCGCCAGCGTGGTCCTGGGCGGGACGGTCACACACTGTTGCCTCGAGAGGCGGATGCGGTGGTGGAGCACCAGGCCGGCGGGCTTGCCCAGGTGCAAGAAATGCGTCAGGGGCCGGTCCAGCCAGGGCTGAAGCTCCGGGTTCGACGACAGGTAGCGCAGGGGGTCGAAGGCGGTCGGTGACCCCAGCCCCAGATCTTCTCCCAGCGCAGCGTAGTGGTACAGCGCGCAGACCGGTCCAAGGCCGTCAGGGCCGAACTGTGTTCGGTAAGTCTGCGGATTGAAATGGGCATTGGGCCAGCGACCTTCACGATCCCCGTACTCCACATAGTGCAGCAGGGGATCGGCACCGCAGGTGGCGATGTCAGGGTAGGCGGTGAGGTAGTGCTGAGTGTCGAAAAGACCCAGCAGGAGCAGCGTCAGTGCCTGCTTCATCACTTCATGTGACTCGGGGCTGGCGACCATGGTGCCGTGCCAGTCCGCACCCATCCTCGCCGCTTCACGGCGGGCATGGTCCTCCAGCTGGTTGAGCAACTGGCTGTACGGCGCCCGATCGTAGGGGCTGGCGTGCGCCGTGGGGGACTCAGTGCGAGGAGACATCATGTTCCGGAATGCTGTCGTTGTGCTGTTCGGCACAGATGGAGCGCAGGTGCAGACCGAAGTAAGGGTCTCGGTCCACAACGCGTTGCCAGCGGGCCAAGAACGCCTGTCGCTCAATGCTTTTGTCGTGCTGGCGCTTGAAGCTGGAATTGTGGAAGTGATAGAGCGCAGCGTGCGGTGTGAAGACCACCCGGTACCCGGCCTTCACGCAGCGCAGGCAGAAGTCGATGTCGTTGTAGTCGACACGAAAGACCTCGTCGAAGCCCCCCATCTGGTCGAAAAAGTCCTTGCGGTACGCCATCACGGCACCGGTCACCGCACCGCAGTTGCGGTCGACGGAGGCATAGCCGCCGTATTCCAGTTCGCGGGACGGGCTGTTCATGAAAACGTGTCCTGCCGACCCGTTGAGCCCGGTCGAGATGCCGGCATGCTGGATCTTTCCATTGGGGAACAGCAGCTTGCCGCCCACGACGCCCACTTCGGGACGCACCGCGTGGCTGACCAGCGCCTCGATCCAGTCGCCGGCGATCACCTCCAGATCGTCGTTGAGCAGCAGGGCCACGCCGGACGGGACCAGCGAAGTGGCGAAGTTGGATTTTTCGGCAAACGAAAACTCACCCTTCTTGGTGAATGTCCGTGTGGTGTGACCGTGCGCAGCGAGCAGGTCGCGCAGGTCGTCGGGCACGTGACCGTCGTCCACCACGATGATCCGGTAGCCCTTGAAAGTCGATTTGGCGATGATGGAGCGCACAAAATTGGTGGCCAGGACCAGGTGTCCCCGGCCCGGCACCGTGCGTTCCTGCATGGCCGTGAGAATGAGCAGCGTGACCTCCAGCCCCTCAGGGATGGGCCACTTGACCTGAAGGCTGCCCGGATTCGGGTGGGCGACGACCTCCACATCGGGGCTTTCCTGGGCCAAGTGGGCCTGCAGGACATGGCGGGCAGGTTCCAGCCCTTCGGTGGAGAAAAAGCCCCCCACCGGGATGTCGATTTCGCGCTCGCGGACGTACAGGACATCTTCAATGTGCCCGACACGCCGGGCGGCCGTGGTGACAGCGAGCGCCAGAGCGTACTCATCGGCTTCCGGTGATCCGGTGTTGGCGACACGCAGGTTGAGCAGCAGCGACTTGCGCACGGCGAGAAACCGGCCGACCAGATTGACGGACTGCTGGTGCTCGGGGGACCAGTCGGGCTTGAAAAACGGCGAGGTGACCGAGCCGTCCTTCATCAGGGTCGCTTCGTCGGTGTAGACCAGATCCAACCCGGGGTCGTTCGTTAGGCACTTGCTGAGGTGTTTGACCAGATCGTCATCGACCACATCACCTTGTGCGAGCAGGCCCACAAAGAGACTCGTGGCCAGGCCAGAGGCCCGAAGGATGTTCTGAACCTCGCTGGAATCGGCCCCCTGGGTGACGCGACGGATGCGCCAGTCGATGTCCAGCCAATCGGCGATGCGCGCTTGCATGGCTTCGCTGCCGCACAAGAGGACTTCCCAGGCAGGATCGGTCTGCCTCAGGACAGACTGCACGCTGCGGCTCAATGCCTCTGCGTCGTCCCGATCGACGGTGATGACGAAACACACCGACGCCGCGCTGCGCCGCATCTGACCCAGTGTCGTGACCGGTTCCAGGCTTTCGCTCTCTGACGCCGGTCGCTGCAGGGACAGGTACTTGTCGAGTTCCAGCGGTCGCGCCAGCGCGCTCAATGCGGCGTTGGCCAGCGCGGCTTGCGGGCCGATCGGCCCCGTGCGCTGGTGCAAACCCCTCGGGACTTCGATGGGCGCTGTGCGGGCATGTTCTTCCCCCGCTGACCCTGTTGACCCGGCTGTCTCCTCAGGGTGGTCTGTACCATTGCCGCGCGCCAGATACACCAGACGTTGATGGACGTGTGGCAAGTGGGTCGAGAGCCAGGCACCCGCGTGCCGGCGCAGGGTCGGGAAGGGTGTGAGCAGCGAAGCGCCCGCTGCCGCCGCACTCGCCACCAAGGGCCGTGCCACCCGGTACTTCAGGAGGCCGATCGGTCCGGAGCGCTCCATCCGGGTCAGCCGGTGGACCATGTTGGCCATGCTGGCATCGGTGGCGCCGCGCCATGTGTTGGCTTGCTGCAGTTGGGTCTGCGCCCGGGCTTCCAGCTGGCGCACCAGTGCCTCCAGGCGTTGCACGTCGGCCTCGGCGCTTCTGGCCTGGGCCATCGACTGTCTGGCCACTTCTGCGGTGGTGGCCATGGCCCGCGAAGCGCTCACCGCCTGGTCCTTCAGTGACCGTATTTGCTCCCTGACCGAGGCATCATGCCGCACGGCCAGTTCGTCGAGCGAAAGCCCATAGTGCCGGGCAAAAGCGCCGTCAAAGCCGGTGAGGATCGCGGCCGGGGCCGCTTTCTGGGCCACGACAGCGTAGTCCGGACTGACGCCCACCAGCACATCGTGCAGGCCCGGGGCCAGATTGTGAGCCAGCGCTGCGGACTCCTGAAGTCGAACGACCTTCGTTCGCTCGAAGCCGCAGTGCTCGGGCAAAAAGCTCAGCAACTGGTGGGGTATCGGCTTATGGTGTGTCGGGTCCAGATAAAAATGATTGGTGCCGACGACGACGTTTTCGGGGTTGGGCGTCTCCAGGATCAGCAGGCCTCCAGGCCGCAGCACGCGCATGCTTTCCTGGACCAGTGTTCTGAGCGCATCGAACGGGATGTGCTCCACCAAATGGAAGGCCGATACCATGGCCTGGCTGTTGTCGGGCAATCCGGCGAGGTAGGCCAAGGCGTCACCCTGCTGCACCGGCAGACCCATGGACTCACAGCGGGACAGCATGCCGGCATCGAGGTCCACGCCAAAGGGCATCAATCCTTGGTCTCGAACCATCTGCAGCCACTCGCCTCGGCCACAGCCCAGATCGATGACCTCAGCGCCCGGAAACGCGGACGCAAGGGGGGCCACAAAGGGCAGGTAGGCCTTGAGTCGCTCGTAGATCAGTTCCCTCGATCCCCGGTAGCGGTCTTCAAAAGCCACGTAGAACCGGTCGGTCATGCTCGGTATTCCACCTGCGGCGGCAACCAGCAAGTGCCCACAAAAGTGGCCTTGTCCACGTTCATTACGTTGAACACCAGTGCCAAGTCTTTCCACTGGTAGTTCTTTCCGATATGGTTGTCGGCGATGTGGAGCGACGTGGAAACCGAATAGGTGCCAGCCCCCAGATTGGCCGGAAATCGGAAGATGTAGGTGCCTTTCAGGCCTCCGGGCACGCTCTTGAGCTTCTGGTCGAGGTGGTGGGTGTTGGTGCCGAACATGGGTTGCCCCAGCCGGTCTTTGATCATGTACCCGAGCACCAGTTCGGGCAGTTCGCTTTTGGTTTCAATAGCAATGCGCAGACCGACTGGCTGTCCCACGTTCACCAGTTCGATCACCTCGTCCTTGTCGTTGAGCAGGTGAACCCCGGAGACCACCGCCTCGCCCGTGCCCGACACCGTCTGGACCCGGCCGCCTTCACCGATGTGCTGGCGCACCGTCTGGTTCTCGCGTTCGGCAATCATGGCGTTGTAGTAGTCCATCACCGCTTCGGGTTCGCCCTCCATCACCAGCTGACCCGCGCTCAGCAGGATGGCTCGATCACAGATGGTCTGGATGGCACCCTTGTCGTGGCTGACGATGAGCAGTGTGGTGCCTTCTTCGCGGAACTGCTTGATGCGGTCGAAGCTCTTGTGAACGAAGTAGGCGTCACCCACCGACAGGGCTTCGTCCACGATCAGCACGTCGGGCCGTTGGGCGGTGGCCACGCTGAAGGCCAGTCGCATCTGCATGCCGCTGCTGTACACCCGCACCGGTTGGTCCATGTAGTCGCCGATTTCGGCAAATGCCTCGATCTCGGGCAGCAATCGCGTGATGTCTTCGGCGCTGTAACCGAGCAGTTGACCCGCCATGTAGGCGTTCTGGCGGCCGGTGAAGTCGGGATGGAAACCCATGCCCAGCTCCAGCATGGCGGCGACGCGGCCTGTCATGTGGACGCTGCCGGTCGTGGGCTGGGTGGTGCCCGTGATCATTTTCAGCAGCGTGCTCTTGCCCGCGCCATTGACCCCGATGATGCCCACAGCCTCACCGGGGTTCACGGAGAAGGTGACACCCTGGAGCACCCACTTGTGTTTGAACCGGGGCTTGCTGAACGGTACCAGCCATTCCGCCAGCCGCGACCAGCGGGTGGGGTATTGCTTGTAGGCCTTGCCCAGATTCGTGATGGTGATGGTTCCCATGCAAGTCCTGATCAGAGTTCGTCGACCATCTCACCGATGTTCCGGTAGAAGAGGCGCAGGCCCGTTGCGCTGAGAACCACCGTCATCAGGGCCACGGGCCAAAGGCTGTACCAGTCTGGCCATTGGCCCATCACCAGCACCTCCTGGAAGGCCTTGATCAGCCGGGCCATGGGGTTGTAGTTCATCAGGTGCTGCACGGCTTCCGGCAGGATGTTCGCGGGGTACACGATGGGCGTGAACCAGAACCAGAACGACAGAAAGATGCCGAAGAACTGGCCCACGTCGCGAAAGAACACGTTCAGCACGCCCAGGTTGATGCCAATCGCGATTGCCAAAGCCGTCAGCAGCAGCAGCAGGGGTCCGAGTGCGATGAAGACCCAGCCTGGAAAGCTCCCGGAAATGAGCAGGAACAGCACAAAGAGGCCGAACACGATGGTGAAGTTCAGCAGGGCATTGCTGACCACGGTCACCGGGAGGCACAGCCGCGGAAAGCTGATTTTCTTCAGCAGGTTGGCGTGCTCCAGGAACATGCCGGTGGCCCGCGTCGAGATTTCAGCAAACAGCCCCCAGATCAGGATGCCAGTGCACAGATAGATGCTGAAGGCATAGGTGCCTTCCACCCCGGGAAGGCGGGACTTCATGAGCTGGGAAAAGATCACGGTGTAGACCACGATCATCGACAGGGGATTGATGATGTTCCACGCCGCGCCCAGCAAGGAGTTGCGGTACTTGGTCTGAAACTCCCGCTTGACGTTGCCCAGGATGAAGCCGCGGTAGGCCCACAAGGCTCGAATGGCGCCCATCAGACCCGTCCGTAGGTGTCTGACAGCCGGACGATATCGTCTTCGCCCAGGTAATCGCCGCATTGCACTTCGATCAACACCAGCTCGTCGTGGCCCGTGTTAGTGAGACGGTGTTTCTCCTGCAGGGGGATGTGGCGGTACTCGCCAGGGCGGGTGGGGTACTCGACATCGCCGATCTGCACAATGCCGCGCCCATGAACCACCACCCAGTGTTCAGCACGCTGGTGGTGGTATTGCAGGCTCAGGCTCTGCCCAGGCTTGACGGTGATGCGCTTGACCTTGTAACCGTCTTCCTCTTTCAGGGTCGCGTAGGTGCCCCAGGGGCGGTGCACGGCGGGCGGCAGCAGCGTGCTCTGGTGTTGAGGACTGTTGATGTGGCGTTCCTTCAGGGCATCCACCACGCGCTTGACGCTCTGGGCTTCCTGCTTGCTCGTGATCAGCAGGGCGTCCGGCGTGTCGACCACCACCAGGTCCTTGACGCCCACGGTGGCGACCACTTTGTGGCAGTGGCTGTCGATGTGGACGTGGGTGCCCGTGGTGTTCACGGCCACCCAGTCGGTGTTGTCGGCGGCGCCCAGCGTGTTGCCGCTGGCGTCGGGTGTGTGGGCCTGGGCGACGGCGGGCCAGGCACCGACGTCGCTCCAGCCAAAGCGCGCGGGGACCAGCACCACATTGGTGGCGCGCTCCATGACCGCGTAATCGATGCTGATGTCAGGCTGTTTGCCGAACGTGTGTGAGTCGAAGCGCGTGACCAATGGTGCGCCGGTCTGTTCGGGCAGCGGCAGCGGCTTGGTGCTCGACTGCGCCATGGTCTGCTGCGCCGCACCCAGCACATCGGGCGCATGTTCAGCCAAGGCTGCCAGCATGGTGCCCGCCGTGAAACAGAACATGCCGCTGTTCCAATAGAAACGACCCGTGGCCAGGTACTCCTGTGCCGTGAGAAGGTCGGGCTTCTCGACAAACTTCAGCACGGGCTGAACATCGCGTCCTACCTTGGGCACCTCGATGTACCCAAACCCGGTTTCCGGCCCTGTGGGGTGGATGCCAAATACCACCAACTGGCCCTTCTGGGCCTGGCGGATCGCCTCGATGGCGTTGGCGACAAAGCTCTCAGTGTCGGGAATGAGGTGATCGGCGGGCAGCACCAGCATGACCGCGTCGTCCCCGTCAGACGCCTGGCAGGCGAGCGCGGCCAGGGCGATGGCAGGCGCGGTGTTGCGGCCCTTGGGCTCGAGCAGGTAGCGCGCCTTGGGCGGGTCCACCATCTCGGACAGCAGACCTTGCGTGAGGAAGAGGTGGTCCTGGTTCGTCACGATCAGCAGGTCGTCGGTTCCGCAGGCCTGGCCTCGCGTGATGGCCTGCTCCAGCAGGGCGCTGCCGCCCAGCTTCATGAAGGGCTTGGGGTAGGCCTGACGTGATGCGGGCCACAAACGTGTGCCTGCTCCGCCCGACAGAACAACGGAGATGAGTTTCATGGAGCGTGTCAGGCGAACACCTCGGCCTGCCGGAAGGCGGCGCCGGCCTGGTCTTTCGCTGAAAGAAGGGGGGATGTGGCGGTGTGCCAGTCGATGCCCAGGTCGGCGTCGTTCCAGACGATGCAGCGCTCGTGCGCCGGTGCGTAGTAGTCGGTGGTCTTGTAGAGAAACTCGGCGGTGTCGCTGAGCACCACGAAACCGTGGGCAAAACCCGGCGGCACCCAGAGTTGGTGCTTGTTGTCGGCGCTCAGCAGCGCGCCTACCCAGCGACCGAAGGTGGGGGACGAGCGGCGGATGTCCACGGCCACGTCGAACACTTCACCCTGAGTCACCCGCACCAGCTTGCCTTGTGCTTGCTGGACCTGGTAGTGCAGCCCGCGCAGCACACCCTTGCTCGATTTGGAGTGGTTGTCCTGGACAAAATCGACCGCATGGCCGACGGCCTCTTCAAACCGGGCCTGGTTGAAGCTCTCATAGAAGAAGCCGCGATCGTCACCGAACACCTTGGGTTCGAACAGGATGACTTCAGGGATGGCCAGGGGAGTTGCTTTCATGGCGTTCAGCGCAGGTCGTCTTTGATGATTTGTTGCAGGTACTGCCCGTAGCCGTTTTTGGCGAGGGGCTTGATCAGCCGCTGCACCTGTTCGATGTCGATCCAGCGGCTGCGGTAGGCAATCTCTTCGGGACAGGCCACCTTGAGGCCCTGGCGTTTTTCCAGGGTGGCGATGAACTGTCCGGCTTCGAGCAGGCTGTCGTGGGTGCCGGTGTCGAGCCAGGCGTAGCCGCGGCCCATCACTTCGACGTGCAGCTGATTGGCTTCGAGGTACAGGCGATTCAGGTCGGTGATTTCCAGTTCGCCACGCGGCGAAGGCTGGAGGTTCTTGGCCAGCTCCACGACCTGGTTGTCGTAGAAGTACAGACCGGTGACGGCGTAGTTGCTCTTGGGCTGCGCAGGTTTTTCTTCCAGGCTGAGCACCTTGCCTGAGGGGTCGAACTCAGCCACGCCGTAGCGGTGCGGGTCGTTCACGTGATAGGCAAACACGGTCGCGCCATCAGGGCGATCCGTCGCGTTGCCGAGCAGGGCGGCGAAGTCGTGGCCGTAGAAGATGTTGTCGCCCAGCACCAGCGAAGAAGGGCTGTTCCCCAGGAAGTCTTCACCGATGATGAAGGCCTGCGCCAGACCGTCCGGGCTGGGTTGCACGGCGTATTGCAGGTTCAGGCCCCACTGGCTGCCGTCGCCCAGCAACTCAGTGAAGCGCGGGGTGTCCTGCGGCGTGGAAATGATCAGGATGTCGCGGATGCCCGCGAGCATCAGCGTGCTCAACGGGTAGTAGATCATGGGCTTGTCGTACACCGGCATGAGCTGTTTGCTCACGGCTTGGGTGACGGGGTACAGACGGGTGCCCGAGCCGCCGGCGAGGATGATGCCTTTTCTGTGCATGGCGTTCATAGGATCTGTTGCAGGATGTGGTCGAGGCCTTGCTGCCAGTGCGGCAGTTGCAGGCCAAAAGTTTCGCGGAAATGCGTGGTGTCCAGGCAGGAGTTCAGCGGTCTGCGGGCCGCTGTGGGATATTGGCCCGTGCCAATGGGGAGTATGTCGTTTGGCGTGAGACGAAGCGAGCGGCCTGTGCGCTGGGCGTAGCCGATCACGAAACGCGCGTAGTCGCACCAGTTGGTCTCACCGCCCGCTGTCATGTGATACAGCCCAAACGGAAAGTTTGCCGCTCCAGCGGTCTGCAGCCGACGCACCAGATGCGCCGACACGTCGGCAATTAGCGCGGCCGATGTGGGTGCGCCATGTTGGTCATTCACCACGTTGAGCTGCTCGCGTTCGGTCGCCAGCCGCAGCATGGTTTTGGCAAAGTTGCTGCCGTGCGCACCGACCACCCAACTGGTGCGCAGAATCAAGTGATGGGGCGTGGCCTGCGCCAAAGCGCGCTCGCCTTGGAGCTTGCTGCGACCATAGGCGCTCAAAGGGGCTGTCGCGTCATCCTCCGTGTACGCGCCCAATTTTTGACCGTCGAACACGTAGTCGGTCGAAAAATGAATCACCGCAGCGCCCAGCTTTTTCGCCTCTTCGCCCAATACCGCCGGCGCCAAGGCGTTGACCGCCATCGCCTGGGCTGGGGCGCTTTCGGCGCGGTCTACCGCCGTGTAGGCAGCGGGATTGACAATGAGCTGAGGCTTGATCCGCTGAACCAGCGCGCGCAGGGCGACTGCGTCCGAAAGGTCGCAGTCGCCAGAATCTACTGCATGCACCTGTCCCAGAGGGGCCAGGGCGCGCTGTAACTCAAAACCGACCTGCCCGTTCTTGCCGGTCAGGAGGATGTTCATGCAGTGGCCCCGTACTGCTGACCGATCCAGTGGCGGTAGTCGCCGCTCTGCACATGGGCGACCCAGTCTGGGTGGTCCAGGTACCACTGCACCGTTTTACGAATGCCGCTCTCGAAGGTTTCGGCCGGCTTCCAGCCGAGTTCACGGTGGATCTTGCTGGCGTCGATGGCATAGCGGCGGTCGTGACCCGGACGGTCTTTCACATAGGTGATCTGGCTTGTGTAGGGCTGGCCATCGGCACGTGGACGCATCTCGCCCAGCAGGGCACACACCGTGTTGACGATCTCGATGTTGGGCTTTTCGTTCCAGCCACCAACGTTGTAGGTTTCACCCACCCGGCCGGCCTCCAGCACGCGACGGATCGCGCTGCAATGGTCCTTGACGAAGAGCCAGTCGCGCACCTGCATGCCATCGCCATAGACCGGCAGCGGTTTGCCCGCCAAGGCGTTGACGATCATCAGCGGGATCAGCTTCTCGGGGAAGTGGTAAGGCCCGTAGTTGTTCGAACAGTTGGTGGTGAGCACCGGCATGCCGTAGGTGTGGTGGTAGGCGCGCACCAAGTGGTCGCTCGCCGCCTTCGTGGCCGAGTAGGGGCTGTTGGGCGTGTAGGGGGTGGTCTCGGTGAACGGCGCGTCTCCGGGCCCGAGGGTGCCGTAGACCTCGTCGGTCGACACGTGGAGGAACCGGAATCCCTCCTTGTCTGCGCCTTCCAGCGAACCCCAGTGGGCGCGCACGGCTTCGAGCAGATGAAACGTGCCAACCACATTCGTCTGAATAAAGTCCTCAGGACCGTGGATCGATCGGTCCACGTGGCTCTCTGCCGCGAAATTCACCACCGCGCGCGGGCGGTGCTCGGTCAGCAGGCGATCCAGAAGGGCGCGGTCACCGATGTCGCCCTGAACAAAAATGTGCTGGGGGTTGCCTTGCAGGCTGGCGAGGTTTTCGGGGTTGCCGGCATAGGTGAGCTTGTCCAGGTTCACCACCGTCTCGTCGGATTGCTCCACCCAGTCCAGTACAAAATTCGCGCCAATAAAGCCTGCGGCACCGGTGACCAGAATCATTTTCTTTCCTGTGTTTGTCTTGTGTTTGCTGTTTGAGCCGTCGTCACCGCTTCAGGCCAAGGCGTGATGCGTCAGTTTTTTTGACCGATGGTTGTCGGATGCACGGGTGGCAAACGGCCCAGGTGCTTGTAGAAGTAGCGTGCCATGCTCTCGGCGTGCCAGGTCATGTAGCGCGGGTTGTGCCGGCTGGCCCGCTGGGCTTCGTGCACCACGGTGACCCCTGGATCGCACATCACTTTCCAGCCTGATTTCCACAGGCGGGCGCAGATGTCAACATCTTCGTAATAGAGATGGAATTTAGCATCAAAGCCTCCCACATCCCGAAATGCCTCTGCGCGAAACAGCAGGAACATGCCCGCGACCCACTCCACCGGCTGCGGTTCCAGGGTCGGGCTCGGCTGCAGGTGGTACCGACCGTCGTCTCCGCCGAGCAGCTTGCGTCCCAGGTTCCAGGGGGTCGGGAAACGCCGGGCATTGTCTTCCGGGTGACCCGCAGGGCAGAGCACCAAAGGCGCCAACAGGCCCACGCGTGGGTCTTGCATGGCCGCCAGCAGCCCTGGGAAGGGGTTGGACAAGAGGCGTATGTCGGGATTTGCCACGCAGAAAAAGGACTGCTCGCAGCCCTCGAACGCCTGGTTGTGATTGCCAGCAAACCCCATGGGCGACGGGTTTAGCAAGTGGCGGGTCGACAGGCTGGTCGGCAGCGCCAGGCCGATGTCGGGAACGTTCTCGGTCACCACCAGCTCGGTGACCTCGTGCATCCGTTCCAGATCGCGCAGGAAGTGGTTGGCGAGAGACGCCTGACGATGGCTCACCAGAGACAGGCGCATGCTCACAGCCTTCTCAGCACGCGGTAAAGCGTTCGCTGCAACGGCGGCACCGGTAAGTCGAGGTGTGATGCCACCCACAACGTGAATCTTTGGCGGGCCGTCAGTTCAGGCCGGAAGCGTTCAAGAAACGCTGTCGCCTGCCGCGCATTCAGGCGGAAGATATCGCCATGCCGGTCGTCGAACAGTCGATGAATGATGCTCTTGAACACCACGGGTTGGTCCTGTGCCTTGGCGCCAATGGCGTTGCTGGCGTGCTGGCGGTAGTCGATCAGCGGTGTGTCCAGGTAGGTGCGGCACCCGAGCGAGCTGGCGACGAGCGACAACCACCAGTCGTGCATGATGGCCTCGGACGGTACTGGAAGGCCCTTTTCAAGCAGGGCGCGGTTCATCAGGCTGGTGCACCCCGTGAGCGTGTTGCTCAACAACTGCGCGGCGAACCCGCTGCGCTGGGTTTGCAAACCCTGGTAGCGGGCCATGGACGGTGCAATTTCCCGCCCGTCTTCGGCGATCACGCGAAGATCGCTGTGGACCAGCGCCGGTTGGCCTGGGTGCGCCTGTTCAAGGCGCCGGATCTCGGCCACGGCGGTGGCGAGCTTGTCGCTGTGCCACAAATCATCCTGATCCGACAGTGCCACGTAACAGGGCTGATCGGCCCACGGGGCGGGCACCTCAAACGCCAGCGCTGCGTGCATCAGCCGCGAAAAATTGCCGCTCGCACCGAGGTTTCCCAGCGCGTCCTCGATCAGGTTCACCTGGTCCGGCCAACGTTGCTGGTGTGCCCGCAGCAGATCGACCGACGTGTCGGCCGATCCGTCGTCTCGACACATCAGGAGAACCTGTACACCGGTCTGATTCAGGACGGACTCAATCTGTTGCGCGAGAAACCGGGCTCCGTTGTAGACCGGCAGCAAGACCAGCACGACGCTGGCGTCATGCAGTGGGTTGCTGGAGGTTGGTTGTGATTCCACAGGGGTGCTCATTGTGTTTTTTGCCGGCTTGATCGGTCGGCTCAGATGCGGTTCATCGCCAGCCCGAGCCACAAAGAGGCGCGCCCCGACAGCGTCTGGCGCCAGAGCCCGCTGCGTCGACCCGCCTGTATGCGGCCGAGCGCGCCCGGTTGCCGGCGCATCGCCTGGAAGTTGCGCAGCAAGTGCAGCGCTTCTGGCTTCAGCGCAGGTGCCAGGTCGTTCATGGCGGCTTCGGTCTGGTCGCCCCAGGTGCGGTACTGGCCCCGGAACAGTTTGCCGATGCGCTGGACCTTGTCCCACGAGCGCCCTTGCGATCCGATCAGGTTGTCGGCATGTTGCCGGTACAGCAGGCAGGGTTCTGGATCGAAGCACATCACCCCACCGCATCCCGTCACCGCCTGATAGGCGCACCAGTCGTGCAAGACCGCGTGCTCCGGTTTGATCAGACGCAGCAGATGCAGCAGCGCGCTGTTGAACACCATGGTGTTTCCGCTGGCCACGTTCTGCAGCAAGGCGTTGCCGAAACCCAGGCGGCGCGTCGGTTGTCGGCTGACACCGGTCGGCTGGAGATGCTCATTCACCAGTCGGGTTCGCGCTGCGTACAAGGCGGCCTGACCGGGCGCGGGTTGGAGCGCGTGCAGGGCGGCCACGGCGCGGGTCAGCTTGTCGGCCATCCACACGTCGTCCTGGTCGCTGAAGGCGAACAGATCGCCTTCGCTGTCGGGCTGCACCGTGTTGAGCAGGTGAAAGAAATTGGCGGTGGAGTGGCGTCTGGGCCCGCGGATCACCCTGATCGAATGGTCGGGGTGTTGCGCCGCAAAGGCCTCACAAAGGGCCACGGTGTTGTCTTTGGACCCGTCGTCGCTGACGGTCAGGCTCCAGTTGGGGTGCGTCTGGCTCGCGATGGACGTGAGTTGCTCACCGATGTATCGCGCGCCCTGGTAGCTGGCCAGCAGCACATGGATTCGGGGCGTGGGTCCCGCCGATGTCGGCGCGCGCTCTGTCATTCGGCAGCGCGGCGCACGCCCAGCACTTCATTCAGGATGGCCGAGAAACGTTGACCAAAGGTGGTTGTGGCGCACTGCTGCTGAAAGACGGCATGGCCATTGGCGGCGATCTTGTGGCGCAAGGGCTCGTCGTTCTTCAGCCGCAAGATGGCGTCGGCCAGCGCCTGTGGGTCCGCCGGGTTCACGAGGAGCACGCTCTCTTCGTGCTGGAGCAGCTCCTGCACCGGCGCATTGCGGCTGGTGATCAGCGGCTTGCCCACGCCGATGGCCTCGACCACCTTGTTGGTCAACACCAGTTGGGCGCGGGCGTTGTCACCAAAGATGCCCAGGCAGACATCAGCGCGCGCCATCAGCTCGGCCAGCTTCGCGTAGGGAACTGGCGCCAGGAAGTTGACATGGGGCAGAACCAGATCGCGCGCCAATTGCATGTCTTCCTCGTAGGTGATGCCTTTTCCGACGATCTGGAACTTCACCCCGTGCGGCTCCAGCAGCTTGGCGGCCTTGAGGATGTGGCGCACACCGTGGAAGGGGATGTATTCGCCGTGAAAGTGCACGAGGAACTCGCCGTCGGCTGGCCGGGCTGGCCCGGGCTTGATGACGCTGTCGTCCACGGCCAGAAAGAGGCGCCGAAACTTGCTGGTTTCAGTGTGGATCGTGCGGCCGAAGTGCGCGATCACGTGGTGGCTGTCGAGGATGGACAGCTTAGACACCTTGTACGACAGCCAGTCGCTCAGGCCATAGATGCGCGCCTTGAGCGAACCCGGTGCGGCTTTTTCACGGTCGAACACCATGGTGTCGTAGGTCGTGATGTACATGTCGAAGAGGATGGGCTTCCAGGTCAACAGGCGCACCAGCGGGGCCAGCAACTGGCCGTAGAAACCGACCACCACCGCGTCGCAGCGGGGCGCGTTCAGCAAGGTCTTGAGCAGCAGGCCGGGGTAGTGCTTGAAGGCTTTGTCGGGTGGCAGGCACTCCACCACCTCAAAGCCGTTCTGGCGCAAGGCATTGAGCACGATGCGGGTGCGTGAATAGGCGGCCTCCCGTCCAGCGACATACAGAATCTTCATGCGTCGCTGCGGTCAATAACGGACATGGGCCTTGACCATCAGGCTGGACGTGTGCTTGACGTCCTGGAGCTGGGTGCCGTAGGTGGCAGTGAATTGCAGGTTCTTGGCCACGCTCAAGGCGGCCTGCAGACCCAGCTGGGTGCGTTCGACCTTGGCCAGCGGGAAGATCTCGCGCTGAACCACGCCGGGCGTGCCGGATTCCTGCATGGACACCGTCACCGAGTCCCGCGACAGGCTGGACACGTGGTGCAGGCTGCCGCCGAACTGCAGTTGTTTTTGACCATCCAGCGCGATGGGATCGGCCTGCACATCCACGCCCACGCCGGTCAGCCACTCGTTGACCCGGTTGGAGCTGAACATCACGTCGGTGGTGTACAGCGTGGAAGTGAGGGCGGGGTCCAGCGTGTGGGACTGGCTGGTCAGCGACATCCACGGGGTCACGCTGAACATACCGCTGCGCATCGGGTAGCGCAGCTTGTTCTCGAACGACCAGGTATTGCCCTTGCTGTTGTTGTCCAGTGTGCGTTGGACCATCTCATCCTGGGCGTTGCCGCTGAAATTCAGATCCAGATGGGACAGCTGGCTGCTGAGCACCCAGCCAGACACCGGCTTGTTCCAGTACAGCGAGACCGCGTCGGAGGTGAATTGTTTGGAATTCCGGAGCGCGCTGGTGGACAAGTACTTGGCTTGGTCCTGCTGGAATACGGCCACACCGACCCGGCTGCTGCTGGCGTTGTTCTCGGAGCCCAGGTTCATGTCCAGAGCCAGGCCGCTGGGTGCTGAAGCGTTGCCTTTCTGTGTGTTGGCGAAGGGCTGGAACACCTTGCTGTTGCGCGGCGAGAAGCTGAGGGGTTGCTGCGTCTGCATGCCCAGCGGCACCAGACGGAAGCCGGGCTTGAGTGCTTTCTGCTCGGCCATGCTGAGCACCAGCGTGCTGTTGTCGATGTCCTGGTTGATGCGTCCTGCGGCGTCAGCGCCGGCACTGACGCTGTTGGCCCAGTCCCATCCCCGGGTGAGGTAGTGCTGGTAAACGCGGGTGATGATGTCCTGACCCCGGTTACCGAAGTGAGTGGCGTCGTTGAACAATGCATCGATGGCTGAACGCGATGGATCGGCCGTCGACACATTGGTGAAGCCGTACTTTGCCGGGTCGGTGAAGATGCGCTGGAACACGGTGTACATGTCCACGGCGATCACGTTGGGCGTGGCGTTTGCGACGGAGGCGATGTAGTTGTTCCAGCCGATCACCTGCTTGGATGCCAGTGGCGCCACGCCTGGGGCGCGACCCCAGTCATGGAGCTGCGTCACGAACAGGCGGCGGTTGTCGCTGGCCGCGCCAGCGGCGATCAGGCGGTTGACACCGTCCGAGTAGCCCTTCTTGGCGTTGGTGAGGTTGTTGTCTGGGCTGCCGTTGCGGCCCATGTCGTTGTGACCCAAGTAGACCACGGTGAGGTCACCGTCGGCGATACCCGTGCCCCGGCCTTCCCAGTTGCTGATCTGTCGATCAAAGGCCCGGGCCTCGCCGTAGCTGGCGCGGGCGCCACCGATGGCATAGATGTCGGATTTGGTGACTGTGCCGCGCGCTTGCATCTGGGTGGCCCAGTTGATGGTGCCCACCGAGCTCGTGAAATTAGGGTCGGAGTAGCTGTCGCCGAACACCCGCATGGTGTTCACATGAACCTCACCCAGCGCACTGCCACCGCTGCTGCTATAGGGGTTGGCCACGCTGGGGGTCGAGCCGCCAGAGCTGGCGCAGCCGGCGATCAACGCGCTGACGGCGAGACCGATCAATGAGAGTGACGGGGTGGGTTTCATGGCGTTCCTTGACTCGGAAGATGGATGCATTGATCAGTCGCTGCCGAACAGGTCGCGCGTGTAGACCTTGTCCTGCACATCGGCCAGCGTGGGCGTCAGGCGGTTGGTGATGATGACGTCGGATTCTTTCTTGAACGCATCCAGGTCGTTCACCACCGGTGAATGGAAAAACTCCGCCTCATTCAGGGCCGGCTCGTAAATGATGACCCGCACGCCCTTGGCCTTGATCCGCTTCATGATCCCCTGGATGCTGGACGAGCGGAAGTTGTCCGAGCCCGCCTTCATGATCAGGCGGTACACCCCCACGGTCTTCGGGTTCTTGCGCAGGATGCTGTCGGCGATGAAGTCCTTGCGCGTGGTGTTGGACTGCACGATGGCCTGGATCAGGTTCTGCGGCACTTCCCGGTAGTTGGCCAGCATCTGCTTGGTGTCTTTGGGCAGGCAATAGCCGCCGTAACCAAACGAGGGGTTGTTGTAGTGCGCCCCGATGCGCGGATCCAGGCCCACGCCCTGGATGATCTGGCGCGAGTCGAGGTCGTGTGCCGCCGCGTAGGTGTCGAGCTCGTTGAAGTAGGCCACCCGCATCGCGAGGTAGGTGTTGGAAAACAGCTTGACCGCTTCGGCTTCGGTGGAGTCCACGAACAGGACTTCGATGTCCTGCTTGCGTGCGCCTTCTTTCAGCAGGCCGGCAAAAACCTCGGCGCGCTCGGAGCGTTCGCCCACGATGATGCGTGAAGGGTGCAGGTTGTCGTGCAATGCCTTGCCTTCTCGCAGGAACTCGGGCGAAAACAACAGGTTTTGGCAGCCAGTCTGCGCCTTGATCTTGGCGGTGTAGCCCACCGGCACGGTGGACTTGATCACCATCACAGCGTCCGGGTTGATGCGCATCACGTCATGGATCACCGCTTCCACCGAACGGGTGTTGAAGTAGTTGGTCTCGGCGTCGTAGTCGGTGGGTGTGGCAATGATGACGAAGCTCGCGCCTTCGTAGGCATCGTTCTTGTCCAGCGTGGCCCGCAGGTTCAAGGGCTGGTTCGCCAGGAAGTCCTCGATGTCGGTATCGCCGATGGGGCTCTTGCGTGCGTTGATGAGTGCCACTTTTTCAGGGACGATGTCCAGGGCCACCACTTCGTGGTGCTGAGACAACAGCACAGCGTTGGACAGACCGACGTAGCCGGTGCCTGCAACCGCAATTTTCATGAAAAGCCTTCGATGGATGGAGCCCGCGGGCAACTGCGCGGCGGGTTCAGAGTGGGTTCACTGCCGGCCTCGGCGCGAACACCCCGGGGTGCTCAGCGATCGGTCAGGGCCAGGGGCACAGCGTTACCGAAAACCTACTAATTTTGCCACAAGGCTTCCGGCCGGCCTGCGCTCAGCGGTCAGTTGAGGACTCCCAGTGCGAAGGGCAGGCTGACCATGCCCAGCAGGGTGGACAACGTGACCAGGCCGGCCACATAGGGTCCGTTGTAGCCCATGCGCGCAGCCAGCACGTAGCAGCTGGAGGCGGTGGGCACGGCGGAAAACATGAGCAACACCGTGGTCTGCGTCGGGTCGAGACGGAACAGGCGGGCCATGCCGAACGCCATCAGCGGCATGCCCAGGTGTTTGGCGCCCAGCACGAGAAAGCCGAGCGTCTTGGCCTGCGCCAGGGTGCCGAGCTGCATGCCGGCGCCCGCCGCCATGAGCCCCAGCGCGAGCGAGGCCTGCCCGATGCGGTTGACCGTGGGCTCCAGCCACACCGGCATCGAAAACCCCAGCAGGTTGGCCACCAGACCGCTGGCGGTGCCGATGATCAGCGGGTTGCGCAGCAGCTCGCGGGCGAAACCCTTGTTGGCGTGATGGGCCATGGGCCAGACCGCGCCCACATTGAACAGCGGCACGCACACACCGATCAGCACCGCGATCATCAGCAGACCCTCCGGACCGGCCACCTTGTCGGCCAGGGCCAGCGCAATGAAGGAGTTGAAGCGAAATCCCACCTGCGCACTGGCGGCGTGCAGCCGCGGGTCGATCCGGCGGCCGAGCCAGGGCCAGTGCGGCAGCGAGTACGCGAGTGCGATGCCGGCGGCGCCCAAAGCGAGGCCGGCGCCCATGAGGCTGGATGCGGCGTCGAGGTCGAGTGGGCTTTTCACGATCGAGTGAAACAGCAGCACCGGGAACAGGAAGAAGTACACCAGGCTCTCCACCTGCTCCCAGACCTTGCGGTTGAGCGCGGTGAAGCGGCAGACCAGGTAGCCACAAAGGATCAGCGAAAAATCCGGAAAGAGCAGTTGCGCGAAGTTCACTGGTTGAGCATAGCGCCACGAACGAGGCGCTTCCGGGGGTTTGTACTTATGTAGTCTCCCCATGGTCAAACGGGCGACGGCTCTCTACAGTGCGGGCAAGTCGGCAGGGGTAATATGCCCGCTGCTATCGTTTTGTTTGTCGTTGTTCAAGGAGTGCTCGCCATGGTTTCGCGTCGTCAGCTGTTTGCCCTGGGTTGTTTCACCGCATCGTTGGCCGCATCGGGCGCGACCTGGGCGCAGGCCTACCCCAGCAAAATCATTCGGTTGCAGGTCCCGTTCGCGCCGGGCGGCACCACGGACATCATCGCGCGGGTCATGTCAGAGCCCCTGGGCAAGTCCATGGGTCAGAGCGTGATCGTGGAAAACAAGGCCGGTGGCGGCGGCGTGGTGGGGGCCACCGAGCTGGCGCGCAGCCCGGCCGACGGCTACATCCTGGGCATGGCCACGGTGTCCACCACCGCCGCCAACCCGGCGATCAACCCCAAGATCCCATACAACACCCTCACCGACTTCACGCCCATCATCAACATCGCCGCCACGCCCAACGTGATCGCGGTGCACCCCAGCTTCCCGGCCAAGGACTACAAGGCCTTCATCGCCGAACTCAAGAAAAGCCCGGGCAAATACAGCTACGCCAGTTCGGGCACCGGCGGCATCGGTCACCTGCAGACCGAGCTGTTCAAGAACCTGACCAGCACCTTCGTCACCCACATTCCCTACCGCGGCGCGGGCCCGGCACTCAACGACACGGTGGGTGGCCAGGTGCCGATCATTTTTGACAACCTGCCGTCCGCCCTGCCGCACATCAAGGCCGGCCGCCTGATCGCCATCGTGGTGGCTGCGCCGCAGCGCCTGGCCTCGCTGCCGGACGTACCGACCTTCAAAGAGGTGGGTCTGGAGCCGGTGAACCGCATGGCCTACTACGGCCTCATTGGTCCGAAGGGCATGCCCAAAGACGTGGTGGACAAGATCTACAACGCCACCAAGACGGCACTGACCGACCCGGCCGTGAAGAAACGCATCGAAGACACCGGCTCGCTGATCGTGGCCAACACACCCGACCAGTTCACCGAGCAGATCAAGGCCGAGTTCGAGGTCTACAAAGGCGTGGTCGCCAAGCAGAAGCTCTCGCTCGACTGATGGATGCTGCCGCGCTGGCGCGCAGCGAAGCCAGCGCCAGCGCCTTCATCGATGGCCTCTGGCTCGAAGAAGGCCTCGCGCGCAACACGCTCGACGCCTATCGGCGTGATCTCCGCCTCTTTGCCGAATGGCTGGCCAGCCCCGACGGTGGTGAGCGCGCATTGCCCGAGGCGGGCGAGGCGCAGATCAACACCTATTTTTCAGCCCGCCATGTCCAGACCCGGGCGACCACGGCGAACCGGCGCCTCACGGTGTTCAAGCGCTACTTCCGCTGGGCGCTGCGCGAGCGCTTCATCTCTGCCGACCCGACCCTGCGCCTGAGCGCCGCACGCCAGCCGATGCGCGTGCCCAAGACCTTGTCTGAGGCGCAGGTCGAGGCCCTGCTCAACGCGCCCGACACCGACACACCGTTGGGTCAACGCGACCGCGCCATGTTGGAGCTGATGTACGCCAGCGGCCTGCGCGTGAGCGAGCTGGTGACGCTCAAGACCTTTCACGTGGGACACAACGAGCATGTGTTGCGCGTCACCGGCAAGGGCAACAAGGAGCGGCTGGTGCCGTTCGGACAGATTGCCGGCCAGTGGCTGCAGCGCTACCTGGGCACGGGCCGGCCCGAGATTCTGGCCGGTCAGCAAAGCGAAGACCTCTTTGTGACCTCGCGGGGCACCCGCGCGGGCGAGGCCATGAGCCGCGTGATGTTCTGGAACCTGGTGAAGCGTTATGCGCTGCAGGCCGGCATCACCACACCGCTCTCGCCGCACACGCTGCGCCACGCCTTCGCGACCCACCTGCTCAACCACGGTGCTGACCTGCGCGCGGTGCAGATGCTGCTGGGCCATGCCGACATCTCCACCACCACGATCTACACCCACGTGGCGCGCGAGCGGCTGAAAAGCATCGTGGCGCAACACCACCCGCGCGGCTGAAGTGAAACACCCCCGCAGCGCTTCGCGCTACCCCCAAGGGGGCGGCACTGGCCGTCCGGCAAAGCCGGCCCGGCGGTGCCCTGGGCGACGCCGTCTCTGAATCAACCCGCGCAGCTCACTGAGCCATGCGCAGTCGACGCGCCGCATCTTCATCGCGCGCATCGTCGATCTCGCGCATCACGCTGGCCAGGTCTACATCGGCGTGGGTCGGCTTGTAGCGCCCGGTCAGCGGGGTGTCGTTGCTCAGCAGCCCGCTCTGGTACAGGCTCCAGATCTCGGGCCCGTACTGCGTGGCGCGCAGTTCGGGTGCAAACTGGCCGAAGAAGTCGCGCAGGTTGGCCACGTCGCGCAGCAGCATGCGCGGCGCGTGGTTGTTGCCGGCGGCGTCCACCGCTTGCGGCAGGTCGATGATCACCGGGAAATCCACACCATCCGCCACGCCCGAATGCGCCAGCAGGATGTTGAACTCGGACAGATCGCCGTGCACCACACCCGCACACAACATGCGCACCACCTCGGCCACCAGGGTGGCGTGGTGCTGGCGCGCCTGCTCGGGCGTGAAACGCACGTCGTTCAGGCGCGGGGCGGCATCGCCATGCGCGTCGGTCACCAGCTCCATCAGCAGCACACCGTCGCAGAAGTTGTAGGGCTGCGGAACGCGCACGCCCGCGGCGGCCAGGCGGTAGAGCGCGTCCACCTCGGCGCTCTGCCAGGCCGCTTCCTGCGCCTCGCGGCCAAACTTCGTTCCCTTGGCCATGGCGCGGGCCTGGCGCGAGTTCTTGACCTTGCGGTTTTCGGTGTAGTCCACCGCCTGCCGAAAGCTGCGGTTGTTCGCCTCTTTGTAGATCTTGGCGCAGCGGGTCTCATCGCCACAGCGCACGACGAACACCATGGCCTCCTTGCCGCTCATGAGCTGGCGCACCACCGAGTCGATCAGGCCTTCTTCGATCAGCGCTTGCAGCCGGGGCGGTGCCTTCATGCGGGCCGCCGTGTGGAGCGAGAATCGCTCACTTGGGCGCCAGCGACCAGCCGGCGCGCTGGTTCGTCTTGTCGTTGGTGTAGTGCCAGTGGGCGCCGCAGCGGTCGCAGAAATAGCCGGTGATCGTCACCTGAACCTCGCCGCGAAGTTCCTTGCGGTGTTTGCCCTGCTGCAGTTCGGGGTGGCCTGGCGCGCCGCGCCAGTTGCGCTGGATGCCCTGGCAGGGTTCGCACAGTGGCGAGGGCTCGGTAGGAGCGGTGGATTCTGGAGTGGCGTTCATGGCGGTGTGGTCGGTACAGGTGAAGATTGGCTGGGCAGGAGGATGTGTTGGGTGTGTGCCATGGTCCGCCGGGTCAAAACAGACCTTCGGCGTGTCTGGCCCGGGCCGGCGCCTACAACGGTTGCGTGACCAGCTCGACGACCAGGCCTTGCCCGGTCACGGTGATGCGGCCAGGCCGCAGGCCCAGCAGGTCGGCCATCGCCGCTTCTTTGGGCTGCAGCTGGTAGAGCACCACTTCACGCAGCGACTGTTCGGCCAGCGGCGGCGCGTAGGTGTTGAGCATCTCCACCGCCTCGGGCGCCAGATCGGGAAACCGGAAGCGGTAGACCTTGAGCTGGTGCGCTCGCAGGCTGCGGTCGCTGTGCTCGTAGCGCAGCGCGAAATCGACGGTGAAAGAGCCCTGCTGGGTGCGCGGGAGCGCGGCGCCTGCGGCGGTCACCGGCATCACGGCGCGCAGGCGGTTCTGCTCGGGGAGCAGGCTCAGGCGCGGGGCGCTGAGGTCCAAGTTCACCAGCCCGGCCACCGGGTAGCGCATGGGGTAGCGCTTGGCCACCTCGCTTTGCAACAGGTCCAACGGCACGGTGAAACGGGGCGGGGCGGCGGCGGGGGCGTCGCTGCCTGACGTCAGCGGTGGCAGGCTGGTCTGGGCGAGGCTCAGGCCCGAACCCAGCAGCAGACCGGTGGTGACGAGGCGTCGGCGTTGCATGGCGGGTGCGCCGTTATTTGTAGAACACCTCGACCCGGCCCTTGAGCTGGATCAGCAACGGCTGACCCTTGCGGTCCAGTGTTTTGGCCGAGGGCACTTTCACCCAGCCTTCGCTGATGCAGTACTCGGCGACGTCGAAGCGTTCCTTGTCGTTGAAGCGGATGCCGATGTCGTGCTGGAACACGGCAGCCACGTGGTAGGGGCTGCGGGTGTCGATGGCGAGGCGGTCGGGGAGAGCGGGTCGGGAGGTCGTGTCGTTCATGAGGCTATTTTCGGGCAGTTTGACCCCAGGGCGACCGTATCGCTCCCGGGGCCACGATCAAGGGCGATAGACCGCGCAGGCTTTGGGTGTTTTCGGGGTGGGGTCGCCGCCGAAGCTGCGCGCATCGCAGCTCACCCCGTCGCGGGCATGCACGACCCGGTAGAGGCCGTTGGCGCCGAAGCGCACGTGGCCTTCGCCGCGAAAACGGCAGGCCTGGGACTCTTTGGCACAGGCGACCCAGAAGCGGTCGTCCAGCGGCGGAATTTCGTCGGCGTCGGGCCGCCGGGCCACGGTGCGGTCCACCGGCACGGTGTTGATGTCGCAGGTTTTCTGCACGCCGGGTGCCGGGTCTCCGAAGTTTTTCGCATCGCAACGGAAGGCGCCAACCACTTGGCGGTAGTGGTACTGGCCGGGCATGCCGTAGCGCACCAGGGTGGGGGCTGATGGTGAGCAGCTGTTGCCCTCATCGGCGCAGAAGGCCCAGCGGTTGGCATCGCGCCGGTCCATGCCGGGGCTCACGGTCACATTGCCGAAGCGGTCGTTGTCGCGTGGACCTCGCTCACCATGGTCCTGTTCGGCGCGGGTTGGTTCGCCACGGCCCGCGGTGCGGACCTGGCATTTCTTGCGCGCACCGTAGACCGGGTCGCCGAATTCTTCGACGCTACACTCGATCTGGCCGGTCTCGCGGCGCAGGTTGTAGGCACCGTCGGCACCAAAACGCACCACACGCTCACCGCGAAATCGGCAGACCTCGCCTTCCTGGGCGCAGTCTTCCCAGCCGCGTTCCCGCGCCTCGCGCTCGGGTCGTGGCAAGGCCCTGTCCCAGCCCAGGCGGTACTCACACAGCTTGGGCACACGCCGCGCCGGGTCGCCGAACTCGCTGATCTCGCACTCGATGCGCCCGTCCACGTTCTTCGCCGTCGAGTAGCGCCCGGGCGCCCCGAACCGGACCTGGGCCAGGCCGGGCACAAAGCAGGTCTGGCCCTCGCGCGCGCAGGGCACCCAGTCGGCCGGGTCGTTGTCCTGCGCGCTGGCAGGGCTCAGCGCCAGGGCGCTGAGCAACAGGGCGGCGATGTGGATCAAGGTTTTCATGGAGGCCTCCGTGCGGTCGGAAAAATCGGTGGATGGCGCGAGGCGGCGCGGCCGTTCAGTCGTTGAGCACGCGCACCTTCACGCTCTTGCCTTTGATGCGCCCGTCGTTGAGCCGGCTCGCGACCTGCTCGGCGATGGCGCGGTCCACCGCCACGTAGGTGGACCAGTCGTTCACGTTGATCTTGCCCACCTGCTCGCGCGTGTAGCCGAGGTCGGCGGTCAGCGCACCCAGCACGTCGCCGGGGCGGATCTTTTCTTTGCGTCCGCCCTGGATGTGCAGTGTGGCCATGGGTGGCACCAGCGGCGCCTGGCTGGCGGGCTGGAGTTCGCTCAAGGCGTGCCAGTCGGACTCGCGGCCTTGCATCTGCTCGATCTTGCCGACGTATCCCATCTCGTTCAGGCTGGCCAGATTGAGCGCCAGCCCGCTCTCACCGGCGCGCCCGGTGCGGCCGATGCGGTGCACATGCACCTCGGCGTCGGGCGTCACGTCCACGTTGATCACGGCGGCGAGGCTGGCAATGTCCAGCCCGCGCGCGGCCACGTCGGTCGCGACCAGCACCGAACAGCTCTTGTTGGCGAAGCGCACCAGCACCTGGTCGCGTTCGCGTTGCTCCAGCTCACCGAACAGGGCCAGCGCGCTGAAGCCCTGCGCTTGCAGCACGGCCACGAGATCGCGGCACTGGGCTTTGGTGTTGCAGAAGGCCAGCGTGCTCGCCGGGCGGAAGTGCAGCAGCAGCTGGCTCACCGCATGCAGGCGCTCGGCGTCCTTCACCTCGTACCAGCGCTGCTCGATCTGGCCGCCGCTGTGTTGTGCTTCGACCTTGATGGTGAGCGGCTCGCGCATGAACTGGGCGCTGAGCTTGGCGATGCCTTCGGGGTAGGTGGCCGAAAACAGCAGCGTCTGGCGCTCTTTCGGGCATTGCCTGGCCACCTTCACGATGTCGTCGAAGAAGCCCATGTCGAGCATGCGGTCTGCCTCGTCGAGCACCAGTGTGTTGAGTGCATCCAGCTGCAGGCTCTGGCGTTCCAGATGGTCCATGATGCGGCCGGGCGTGCCGACCACGATGTGGGCGCCGTGCTCAAGCGTGGCGAGCTGGCCGCGCAGCGGCACGCCGCCGCAGAGCGTGACGACCTTGATGTTGTCTTCGGCGCGCGCCAGGCGCCGGATCTCGGTGGTCACCTGGTCGGCCAGCTCGCGCGTGGGGCAGAGCACGAGCGTCTGCACGGCAAAGCGGCGCGGGTTCAGGTTGGCCAGCAGGGTGAGCGCGAAGGCGGCGGTCTTGCCGCTGCCGGTCTTGGCCTGCGCGATCAGGTCTTTGCCCAGCAGGGCCTGCGGCAGGCAGGCCGCCTGGATCGGCGTCATGCTCAGGTAGCCGAGCTGTTTCAGGTTGTCCAGCGTGGCGTGGGTCAGGGGCAACTGGCTGA
>NZ_MUNZ01000107.1 GCF_002001205.1 Hydrogenophaga sp. A37 | reverse complement strand
GAGTGTAGCGCCCGACCGGCGCTGAACCCATGACAATCGGGGGCCATGCCAGCAACTTCCGCACCCACCCTCGCCTGCCGCCCCGGCTGTGCGGCCTGCTGCATCGCTCCTTCGATCAGCAGCCCGATGCCCGGTCTGCCGAACGGCAAGCCAGCAGGCGTGCCCTGCCCGCACCTGGACGATGCTTTGCGCTGCCGACTGTTTGGTCTGCCCGAGCGGCCCAAGGTGTGCAGCTCCCTGCCGCCGAGCGCCGAGATGTGCGGCGACACACGCGAACGCGCGCTCCATTTTCTGGAGCGCCTGGAGCAAGCCACAAGACCATGACAAAGGCCCGCACAAGCGGGCCTTGAACAAACAGCACTGCGAAACAAGCCTCACCGGAGGCGAATGCCCCACCCAGCACACGCCGTGGAACCGGCTCCGCCGGGCCACAGGGCGTGGTCCCCCCTCAGGGGGGAAGCCGCAAAGCGGCGCAGGGGGTTACTGTTTTACGGCTTCGACCTGCATCACCAGGCGAACGCTCTTCGGGAAGCCCCAGTCCACGCCGTAGTTCACGCCGAAGGCGGTGCGGTCGATGGTGGTTTCGAAATCGCCACCGCAAACTTCACGCTTGAGCATGGGGTTCTCGTAGCAGGCGAACTGGTTGGCCTTCATCGTCACGGGCTGGGTCTTGCCGGCGATGGTCAGGTTGCCTTCAACGGAAGCGACCTTGTCGCCATTGAACACAAACTTGCTCGACACGAACTGCGCCTTGGGGAACTTGGCGGCGTCGAAGATTTCGGGGCTTTGCAGGTGCTTGTCGAACATGGCGGTACCGGAGTTCACCGATGTCATGTCGATGCTGAGGTCGACTGAGCCGGTCTTGGCGGCCTTGTCGAAGCTGACCTTGCCTTCTTTCTTGTCGAAACGCGCGCGGTTCACGCTGGCGCCGAAGTGGCCGATCTCGAAGGTCGCGAAGGTGTGCGTCGGGTCGATCGCGTAATCGGCAGCCTGGGCGATGCCGGCGGTGGACAGAACGGCGGCCGCGGCCAGCAAGGTCAGGGAAGTGCGCATGGATGAACTCCTAGGTTCGGGTTGGTGGAAAGAAACGGAAAAGCGCCGAAAAGCTTCCGGCGCGCGGGTATCTGGTCAAGGGCCCCGTGGAACTGGCTTTGCCAGGCCACCAGGGCCGTCCCCCTTGGGGAGAAGACGCACAGCGGCGCAGGGGGGGTTACAACTTGTTCACGCCAGTGAGCGCAATCTTGAATTTGACTTGAACTTCGTCGGCCACCATCGAGGTGTCGGCCCACTCCTTCTCGCCGATGCGGAAGGTCAGGCGCTTGATCGGGAAGGCGCCGGTGGCCGTGGTGGTGGCGCCGTTCTGCGCCAGCGTGACGGGCATCACCACATCGCTGCTCACACCCTTGATGCTGAGCTTGCCGGTCACCTCAAACTTATTGGCGTCCAGGCGCTTGATGCTGCTGGAAGTGAACGTCGCCTTGGGGAAGGCCGCCACGTTGAACCAGGTGGCCTTGGGCAGCTCGGCGTTGGCTTCGCGGCTGATGTCGGCACTGCCGGTGTCCACCGTGAAGGCGATCTGGCTGGTTGCCAGCTTGGCCGGGTCAAACGCCACCTGGGCGCTGAAGGTCTTGAATTTGCCGTCCACCGGCACGCCCATCTGGCGGCTGGTGAATGCCACCTCGCTCTGCGCGGGGATCAGTGCCTGCTGCGCCTGGGCGCCCAGCGGGGAGAGGCTTGCGGCGACCAGCGCCAGGGACAACCAACGGGTGTTCATATGTAGAGATTCCTGGAAAACAAGGATCAGCTGCGACCAAAACCGATGCGTTGCAGCAGGCTGTCGCGGTCGATAAAGTGGTGTTTTAGCGCGCCGCCGATGTGCAGCAGCACCAGGGCGGCCATGGCGAAGGCCGAGATCTGATGCAACTCTTTCAGCACGTCAGACAGCGACTCGCTCACCGGCACGAAGTCGGGCAACTGCCACAGGCCGAACAGCACGATGGGGAAGCCGGCGGCCGAGCTGTAGGTCCAGCCCAGCAGCGGCACCGCGAAAAACAACGCGTACAGGCCGTGGTGCGTGGCGTGGTGGGCCATGCGCTGCCAGGCCGGCATCGCGGACTCGATGGCCTTGGGCAGCGGCGGCGGCGCCGCCATGAGACGCGTGAGCAGGCGCACCGCCGAGAAAGTGAGCACCAGCACACCGGCCCACTTGTGCCAGCTGTAATACTGCAAGCGGGCGGGCGAAAACGGCAGGTCGGCCATGTACAGGCCCAGGGCAAAATTGCCCACCAGGCCCAGGGCCAGCAGCCAGTGCAGCGCGCGGGCCAGCGGGTGATAGCGGGTGACGGAATCTTGAGACATGGCGGCAGTGTAGGGAGCCCCTCGCGCGCCAAGGGTGAAATGCCTTGAAGCCTTCATTCAAATATTTCGAACGAACTTTGCTCGCCCGTTCGGATCACCCACCCCTTCGCTGGGTCTCCTCCTACAATGCGCCGATGCCCGCCACCGCCCCGCCCGACCTGCTGACGCTGTATCCGGCATTGGGCGCGCTGCACCCGCTGCTGGCCCGGCTCACGCCCATGACCGTGCCGGCGGGCACCCGGCTCTTCCGCGAAAACGATCCCTGCCAGGGCTTCCCGCTGGTGCTCGTCGGCGAGGTGCGCGTCTCGCGCAGCGCCGCCAACGGCCGCGAGCTGGAGCTCTACCGCGTGACCCCGGGCGAGATGTGCCTTGTGTCCTCTGCCGGCCTCTTCGCCGACCAACCGCTCACCGCACACGGCGTCTCCACCTGCGACACCACGCTGTGCCTGCTGTCGCCGCCCGATTTCCACGCCGCCCTGGGCAACGAGGCCTTCCGCAGTTATGTGCTCGGCCTGTTCGCCGCCCGCATGGCCGACCTCACCGGCCTGATCGAAGCCATCGCCTTCCAGAAGCTCGACAGCCGCCTGGCCAACGCCCTGCTCGGCCACGGCCAGCAGCGCAAGACCACCCACCAGGCGCTGGCCGACGAACTGGGCACGGTGCGCGAGATCGTCACCCGCCTGCTGCACCGCTTCGAGCGCGACGGCCTGGTCGAGCTCTCACGCGAGAGCATCACCATCCGCGACAGCGCCGGGCTGCGCGCGCTGGCAGCGGGACAAGGCGGCTGAGCGCCGGCACCGCTGCTGCGCGGGGCCGCGGCGGCGCCCTTCAAACGCGTGCTGCGCTCGATGCCGCGGTGTTGGGCATGGCCACCTGCGGCGCCGGCTGAGTGTCGCGTTCTGGCGCTGGGACCGCCACTTGGCTCGTCGCGCCCATGGCCTGCGCTTCGGCCCAATGCCCCTGTTCGCTCCGACCCAACGCCGACTCGACCGTGAATTCCCGCAGCGGCGGGTAGGCCTGGCGCAGGGCAATCGTGCTGCCGTCCTTGCTCAGGTAGTAACCCTGGACATCGCCCTGCCCCGCAAACCGGGTTTGCGCCTTGACCGCCGCGGCGGCCAAGGTGTTGATCTGCTGCTCGCTCATGCCCAGCTGGGCCAGCTTCGGGCCGAGCTGGTCTTTGAACTGCTGGGCCTGTGAGGTTTGCGAGGGTGTGGGCTGGGCGGCTGCGGCTGGGTGGTCATCGGGTGCGGCTGGCTGGGGTGCGGCGCGCTCGCCGCTGTGCCAGGCGCGGTCGGCGGTCGTTGGTTTGTCGGGGAACTGGGCGTCTTGACCCTGTTCAACGTTGGGCTTGATGGCGCGGGTGTGTTCACTCTCTTGCAGCGGCGGTGTTTCGGGGGCCTTGATCGTGGGCAGTTTGACGGGATCGCCATGGGGTTTGCCGTTGACGTGATTCAGCCGGGACACTTCGTAGTTGGCATAACCATATCTCTTGCCCTGCTCATCCGTGACCGGGTGGCCTTGACAAGTGGTTTCTGACTCAATTTGATCACCGCTATAAACGGTTCGAACCAGCTTCATGCTTTCCTGGTCGTACCAGACCGTCACCCGTTTTCCGTCGATGTGGCCCTCTGCTGTAAACACATAGGGGTTGGTGGGGTCACGCTTCGGCACCAGAATCCGGCGCGAATCGTTCCGGTCAGTTTCGGGGTAGGCATGGTCCTTTGAGGAGGGCTTAAGGGGGTCGATGTGGCCAGGACGCAGGTGGGTGTTGAACAGCATCGCCACCTGGGTGTTGACGCCGCTGGTCGACAGCGATTCCATGCCGGTGCTGGTGTAGGTCGCCCCCGAATGCACCAGCCCGAACACCTTCCATTGGGCGCGCCCCGATTCGCTGGCCGACAAGCTGGGGAATTGGAGGTCGATGCCCGCCAGATCGCGGTTCCACTCGCTGACCACGTCCACGTGCGGGCGGTAAGACGTGTCGGCCTTGGCCACAAAGGCCTTGATCGCCGCGTCGCGGTACTGGGCCTCGAGCCAGTTGCCGGGTTGGTGGCGCAGCATGTTGCCCAGCATCTCCTTGTCGGCCTGCCACAGGGCCTGGTTCCGGGCGGACCGGCTGGCAGCGTCGTTGCCGGTGTAGACCTTCTCGATGTACGTGTAGTTGATGTCGTGGTTACGGGTCACATCGTCCAGGAACCCGACGGGCGGCACACCCCAGTCTTCTGCGCTGAGCGTCTCACCCGGTCGCAATGCCCGGCCCCCGGCGTAGTTGGGGCCGGCGTACATACCGAAACGGGGTACAAGACCGCCAGGGCCCGGGGCGGTGGGGCGAGTGGTCTCGCTCATGGTGTTTCCTCCTCCTGCTTGCTTGTTGTTCTATCGACGCGAATTTTTAAGGCTTCAGACTTTCAACGTTGGGCCACTGCACGGCTTGCACTTCACGGGTCTTGATGCGCACCAAGGAGAACACGGGGACGGTCCTTTCCGTTTTCGCTGCCCCACGGTGCTCGTCGGCCCAAAGCCAATGGTCACGTTTCAGACCATTCACGGGTCCCCGAGGAAAGGTCGCCTGCACCCCGGAGAGCGCCACGGCCAACAGGCCTGCCCGATCCATGTCGGCATCGGAGACCTGGGACGGTTTCGGCGAGAAGAACGCCACGCGCGTCGCATGGGGTGGCTGCAGGTCCACCAGCCGAAGGTTGCCCGCTCCGGCCAGAATGCCCTGCGTTGGGTGTTCGGCGTACACCCGCCCAAGCCCTTCGGTCACGCCAAAAAATTCTCGGTCGACGGCGCGCCCAGTCTTCACGTCGTACGCCACGTCCCCGACGCCCGCACGAACAGCCTGCAAATCCTTCGCCCAAAAACCATCGTCCTGTGCCATGAACCGAATCACACGGCCATCCAGCGAGTAACGCGGCCCTGAGAGCGCGTTGATGAAATGCACCTTGGCCGTCTCGGTGTGCAGCCCGGGAACCAGGTTGCGCTCTTCATCGGTCGCGGGCCGGTAGCCAAACACCGAGATGCTGCCGATGCTGCGTCCGCTGGCCAGACGGGCCTGGTGGTGGCTGCGCCAGTACAGAATTTCCTGGTCGTCGGGGCTGAAGTTGGGGCGGCTCACGCCGTGGACCGGCAGCAGCTTGATGGGGCCGTACACGGTGTCAGCGCCCGCCGCGGCTTTCACCTCCATGGTCGCCAGCTGACCATGGCCGATGTTCTCTTTGCAGTCGGGTTGCTGGCAGGTGGCCACACCAAACACCAGCGTCTTGCCGTCGTGGGCGTAGCTGGGGTACTGGTAGCTCTTGCCCTCTTCCTGCCCCGGCAACAGCCGCCAGCGCTGGTCGGCCATGCGGTATTCGACCAACCGGCAGTAATAAATCGCACCGCGTCGGTTGCTGCACAGGTTGACCACCATGTGCTGGCCATCGGGGTGAAAACGCGCCTGCACCGGGGTCCAGCAGATGGACTGGGGCAGTGCAACGGCGCACTCGTCATCGCTGGCAGGCGTCGGTTGGCTGACGGGAGCCATCGGCCCGCCGAAGTTGCCAAAGCGCGGCACGGTGGGCGCGCAAGCAGACAGGCCCAGCACAGCGGCGAGCAAGAAGACCCGAACGACCCAGCGGGTCATGGGCAAGGGAGAAGCGGTTGATTGCACGTGGTCACCTGGAAAAACACGGGGAGAGCTCCGGGATCATCTGGATATATGGACAGCCGTCCATCCCCCAAACAAGGTAGGCGGGCTCGGCGCGGCGCCCATCGGGAGCGCCACCCACAGTGTGACCGCGGTCACAGACTGGTCCTGCGCAAACCCGTCCAATGCACCCAAGCCCTCCGCCAGGCCCTCCGGCCAGCGGTGGCCCCAAGTCCCTTTCACTTCACTGGAGCACTCACATGACCAAAAACGTTGGCGGCGTCGACCGCACCCTGCGCATCGTCGTCGGCCTGGCCCTCATCGCCGCCGCAGCCACCGGCAACATCGGCCTCTGGGGCTACGTCGGCGTGGTGCCGCTGCTCACCGGCCTGATGGGCTGGTGCCCGCCCTACGCGATGCTGGGCTTCAACACTTGCAGCATGAAGAAGTGATCCCCCCGGGCTGTCCGACCCGGGACAGCCCGCCTGCCCTCTCCGCGCGACCATGTCGCGCTCAGCCGCGCACCCCGACGCGGCACAGGAGACACTGCATGCTCAACATCCCCTCGCTCAAGAACACCGTCAGCGCCGAAGAATGGCAGCTGCGCTGCGACCTCGCGGCCTGCTACCGGTTGGTGGCGGCCTACGGCTGGACCGATCTGGTCTTCACCCACATCAGCGCCAAGTTGCCCGACAGCGTGACCGGCGGCGAACACCAGTTCCTGATCAACCCCTACGGCCTGATGTTCGACGAGATCACGGCGAGCAGCCTGGTCAAGGTCGATATGGCCTGCAACAAGCTGATCGACTCACCCTTCCCGGTCAATCCGGCCGGCTTCGTGATCCACAGCGCGGTGCACGAGGCGCGGCCCGAAGCCCAATGCGTGCTGCACACCCACACGCGCGCTGGCGTGGGCGTGAGCGCGCAGAAGGCGGGCATCCTCCCCATCAGCCAGCAGAGCACTTTTGTGCTGGCCTCGCTGGCCTACCACGGCTACGAGGGTGTGGCCTTTCGGCCCGATGAGAAGCCGCGCCTGCAGGCCGACCTGGGCAAAGCCAACTTCCTGGTGCTGCGCAACCACGGCCTGCTGACCGTGGGCACCTCGATCCCCGAGGCCTTCCTCTCCATGTACACCTTCGAGAACACCTGCCGCATCCAGATCGACGCGCTGGCCGGTGGCGGTGAGCTCACGCAGGTGGACCCGCGCATCCTCGCCGGCATGGCCGAGGTGATGAAGATCGCGACCGCGGGCCAGGGCGCACAGCTCGCGTGGCCGGCGCTGCTGCGCAAGGTGGAGCGGCTGGACCCGGGCTACAAGACTTGAGGATCCGCCACGAACCAAGCTGGATCCAAACCTTCGTGGCGCATGGATTCGTGGTCCAGCAGCGGAGGAAATGGCACGTGGCCTTCGTTGCTCAGGTAGGCCACCGCCATCCCTGCAAAACGATGGGCGTAGTCCTCCTTGACCCGACTGTTCTTGCCCTTCCAGGTCTCGACGTCGCTTCGGTCGAAATCCACGTGGTGACCAACCTCGTGCAGCAAGGTGCGAAACAGCACCGTATTCCGCATGGATTCGGGTGTCTGGTGGACCTCGTAACCGCGCCGCGTTCGCTCAACCCGGTGACCGTCGGCTCGCAAACGGTCCAGCTCCGCACGCCCGTCCGGTCCTTGCGATCGGTTCCATCGAACCATGCCGGGGCGCTGTGATTCGATGATCACCGCGGCGCCATGTTGTTTCCTGAATTCATACCAAAACACCGCTCGCCCCCAGACTGGCCTCAACAGGCGCTGTTTGCTGCTGGGATGACGGAAGACCACGAATTCGAGGTCGCGCACAGACGTCGCGATGGCGCCCAGCACACGACATGCGTCGTCCACCGAACAGGGATAGAAGTACCTCGGCGGTGTCGGCTCGACGATGAATCGGATATCCCGCTCACCGATGCGCCGAGTCAGCACCACTGGATCTTTCAACCGCTCAAAGAACACGCGCTCATCCCCGGCTCGCTCAGGAATCTTCATCCGGTTGTCCTGCCCTTGTCCGTGGGCTTTGGTGCCCACATGCCGGTTGCGCCGTCCCGGGTTCCAACCAGGCCTCATGAACGTTTCCTCGGCCTCTTGACCATTTGCCGACTCTTTCCGATCAGGTTCAGCAGCGCATTGGCCTGTTCGTGGTCTTCATCAGCGTTCGCCACTTCCAGGCGCTCCCGAACGGGCGCCATGGAACGCTGGGTGTGTCGACCTCCCAGCAAGTCCATGACGGCAAGCCAGTACGTGGCATCTTCCCGCGAGCGCTGACAAGTGGTGCTCGGATCGGCGTCCAGGACGCTGACCAGTGCAGACCAGGCTGCATCCCTGTCTTGTGGAACACCCCAGCCAAACAGATGGCACAGGCCCAGCTGCAAAAAAGCATCGTGGTCGCCCATCGCCGCGGCCCGCTGGTACCAGTTGAACGCCGTTCTGGGTTTTCCGAGGTCCCGATAAATGGTGCCCAAATTGAACGCCGCCGAGGCATCTCCTTGGGCGACCGCTCTCTTCCCCCAGGCAATGGCCTGATCAAACGCTGGTGAAACGTCCACGGCGCTGCTCAACAAACGGCTCATGGCGGCCTGTGCACTGGCGTGACCCTGCTCTGCAGCAGCCTGATACCACCGCAGCGCCGACTTCGCCTTCGGTGCGATCAGCACCACGCCGGTTGCATCACAGGCACCCTCTTCATACCAATAGCCCAGCATCCACTGGGCTTCGGCTTCGCCACGAGCAGCGGCCAACTTCCAGCTTTTCATATCCGAACGGGTCAACGTGTCCATGACCGCATCGTAAAGCGGGCCGAGGCGGTCGCGGTGAGAGGTCTGATGTCGTCGAGGAGCTTCAGAACCCGTCCGCGTAGCGCTCCAGCTCCCACCCGCTGACCTGCTGCGCATACGCGTCCCACTCGGCCTGCTTGAGCGCGAGGAACTGTTCGCAGAACGCCGTGCCGAGGTCGTCACACAAGATCGCGTCGCTGCGCAGCGCGGCCAGGGCCTCAAACAGGTCGCGCGGCAGGCGCGGCGGCATGGGCTGGTCGCTGGCCTGTCGCTGGTAGAGGTCTTCGTCGCAAGCGTCGGGCGCAGGCAGTTCGCGGTGGATGCCGTCCAGTCCGGCGGACAGCGTGGCTGCGAGCGCGGCGTACACGTTGCACGACGGGTCGGGCAGGCGCCATTCGATGCGGCCGGCCACGGTGCGCACGAGGCAGGTGCGGTTGTTGTCGCCCACCGTCTTCCACACCGGCGACCAGGTGGTGCCCGAGGCGCTGGCGCTGCTGGCCAGGCGCTTGTAGCTGTTGACCGTGGGCGCGCAGAGCGCGGCCAGCGCGTCGGCGTGGTGGATCAGGCCGGCAGCAAACTGGTGGCCCGCCGTGCTCAGGCCCAGCGCACCGGCCGGGTCGGCCATCACCGCATGGCCCTGCGCGTCGGTCAGGCTGATGTGGAAATGCAGGCCGCTGCCCGGCGCGCCGGCCAGCGGTTTGGGCATGCAGCTGAAGGTGGTGCCGTGCTGCTGCGCCACCGCCTGCGCGGTGAGTTTGAAGAGCTGGTAACGGTCAGCAGCCGCCAACGCTTCATCGTGCCGGTAGTTGATCTCGTACTGGCCCACGGCGTCTTCGTGGTCCATTTGCTGCAGCTCGAAGCCCAGCGCCGTGAGGTGACGGCGCATGTCGTCGAGGAAACCGAAATTGCGGTGGATCGCCTTCAGGTCGTAGGACGGTTTGTGAAGTCGGTCTTCACCGTCGGCCACGCCCCAACAGCCCTGCGCGTCTCGCTTCAACAGAAAGAACTCCGGCTCGATGCCGACGTGAAAGGCCCAGCCGCGTTCGCGCAGTCGATTCAACTGGTGCTTCAGCAATTGCCGCGAGCAGGTGTCCAGCGGCTCACCACCCGCGAAGCCGTCGCACACCGCGTGCGCCACGCCGGGCATGAAGGGCAATGGACGCAGGCTCTCAGGCACCACGCGCCCGTAGTACTCGCCGCGCGCGCCCATGCGCGGCAGGCCCGTGCCCCAGATGCTGGGGCCGGCAAAACCCGCGCCCGTGGCCACCGCGTCGGGCAGCGCTTCGAGCGGCACCAGCTTGCCCTTCGGCACGCCGTGCAGGTCGGTGAAGGTGGTGAGGATGGAGTGGATGCCCTGCGCGCGCAAGGCACCCATGCGCTCGGTCAGCGAATGATCAGCGGCTGTGCTCATACGGGTTCGCATTCAAGCGCAGAACAAGGCGGGAGCCGCAGACAGTGCTTTAGCACGGCAAGGCGAACCAACGCCGTGCTGCGTTTGAAGGCGAACCCGTATCAAGCGAGCACCTCGGCCATCGCCTCGTCGAGCACGCTCAAGGCTTCGGCGAACACGCTGTCTTCGATCGTCAGTGGGAACAGGTAGCGGATCACGTTGCCGTACACGCCGCAGGTCAGCAGCAGCAGGCCGCGCTTCAGGGCGGCGGCCTGCACCTGCTTCGTGGTGTCGGCGTCGGGCGCGCCGGTGGCGGGATCGATGAACTCGCAAGCCACCATGGCGCCCAGGCCGCGCACGTCGCCGATGCGCGCGTAGCCCGCCTTCGAGCGGTGCAGGTGCGCCACCAGCCGTTCGCCCAGCAGCTGCGCGCGCTCGGGCAGTTTCTCTTCGGCCATCACGTCGAGCACGGCGTGCGACGCGGCAATCGCCAGCGGGTTGCCGGCGTAGGTGCCACCCAAGCCGCCCGGCGCCGGGCCGTCCATGATGGCGGCCTTGCCACTCACAGCCGACAGCGTGGTGCCGCCGGCCATGCTTTTCGCCATCGTCATCAGGTCGGGCGACACGCCGTAGTGCTCCATGGCAAACATCTTGCCGGTGCGTGCGAAGCCGGTCTGCACCTCGTCGGCGATCAGCAGGATGCCGTGCTGGTCACACAATGCGCGCAGCCACAACACGGCGTCCTTCTGGATCGGGTTGAAGCCACCCTCACCCTGCACCGGTTCAAACACGATGGCCGCCACGCGCGAGGGCTCGATGTCGCACTTGAACACCTGCTCCATCGCCTTCTGCGTGTCCTCCAGCGGGGCGCCTTCCGCAGGAAACGGCACGTGGTAAATCTCGGGCGGGAAGGGGCCGAAGCCTGCCTTGTAGGGCTGGACCTTGCCGGTGAGCGCCACCGAGAACATGCTGCGGCCGTGGAAGGCGCCGCCAAAGGCGATCACGCCGCTGCGCCCCGTGGACGAGCGCGCGATCTTCACCGCGTTTTCAATGGCCTCCGCACCGGTGGAGAAGAAAGCCGTCTTGACCTTGCCTTCAATGGGCACGATGGCGTTGATGCGCTCGGCCAGCGCCACGTACTCGGCGTAGGGCACGACCTGGTAACAGCTGTGCGTGAAGCGCTGCAACTGATCGGCTATCGCCGCCTGTACCTTGGGGTGCACATGGCCGGTGTTGAGCACCGCGATGCCACCCGCGAAGTCGATGAAGCGCCGGCCTTCGATGTCCCAGAACTCAGCGTTCTTCGCGCGGTCGATGAAGAAGTCACCCATCACACCCACGCCACGCGGCGTGGCATCGAGGCGGCGCTGGTGCCAGGCGGCGTTGGTGTGGGGCGCGTTCAGGTTTTCAGGTTTCTGCGGTGCGTTCATGGGGGTCTCCTTCAATTGCAAACAAGGCGGCGCGAGCTGTCTTTGCCAAGGGCACCGCGGAACTGGCTTTGCCAGGCCGCCAGTGCCGCCCCCTCCGGGGGGTGACGCGAAGCGGCGGGGGGGCTCCGTTACACGGGGCTATCGATCCGTATCCAGGTCGTCTTGGTTTCCGTGTACTTATCAAACGCGTGCAGCGACTTATCTCGCCCCACCCCGCTCTGCTTGAAGCCACCAAACGGCACGGTGATGTCGTCTTCGTCGTACTGGTTCACATGCACCGTACCGGCGCGCAGCGCGCGGGCCACGCCGTGCGCCTTGTTGATGTCGCGCGTCCACACGCCCGCCTGCAGGCCGTAGACGCTGCTGTTCGCGGCGCGCACCACGTCGGCCGCGTCGGTGAAGCTCTGCACAGCGAGCACCGGGCCAAAGATCTCTTCGCGCGCAATCGTCATCTGCGGCGTCACGCCGTCAAAGATGGTGGGCTGCACATAACAACCGCCCGCCACGGGTGAAGCCAGCGCACCGCCTGCGATCAGCTGCGCGCCCTCGCTCTGGCCCAGGCCGATGTAACGCATCACGTTGTCCAGCTGCATCTGATCGACGATGGCGCCCATCACCGTGCCCTTGTCCAGCGGGTTGCCGGGCTGGTAGTTCGGCATCAGCTTCAAGGCCTTTTCCAGGAACGCGTCCTTGATCGAGGCCTCGACGAACAGGCGCGAGGGCGCGTTGCAGCTCTCGCCCTGGTTGAAGAAGATGCTGCCCACGGCGGCTTCCACCGCGCGGTCGAGGTCCGGGCAATCGGCGAACACGATGTTGGGCGACTTGCCGCCGAGCTCGGTCCAGGCGCGTTTCAGGTTGCTCTGCCCGGCCATCACGTGGATCTGCTTGCCCACGCGCGTGCTGCCGGTGAAGGCGATGCAGTCCACGTCCATGTGCAGCGCCAGCGGCGAGCCGGCTTCGGTGCCGAAACCCGGCACCACGTTGAACACGCCGGGCGGAATGCCGGCGGCCAGCGCCAGCTCGGCCAGCCGCAGCGCGGTGAGCGGGCTTTTCTCCGACGGCTTCAACACCACCGAGTTGCCCGCGGCCAGGGCCGGCGCGATCTTCCAGGCCGCCATGATCATGGGGTAGTTCCAGGGCACGATGATGCCCACCACGCCCACCGGCTCGCGCGTGATCAGCGCCAGCGAATTGCTCGGCGTGGGAGCGATCTCGTCGTACACCTTGTCCACCGCCTCGCCGTACCAGCGGATGCAGTTGGCCGCGCTGTTCACGTCCACGGCGCGCGCGTATTTCACCGGCTTGCCCATGTCCAGCGTTTCGGTCAGCGCCAGCTCGTCGGCGTGCGCCAGCAGTTGGTCGGCGAACTTGATCATCACGCGCTTGCGCTGCGCGGGCGCCATGCCGCTCCAGCGCCGGTCCTCAAACGCCGCGCGGCCAGCGGCCACCGCCGCGTCGATGTCTGCCTGGCCACCGCGCGCCACCTGCGTGAGCACACGGCCGTCCACCGGGGAGATGCAATCAAAGGTCTGGCCGTCGCGCGCGGCCGCGCGTTCGCCGTTGATGACGGCACGGCCGTCGAAGGTCAAAGAGGTGGAGGTGTCGGTCATGGGCAGGGTTCAGGCGGGGAAAGTGGCACCATGCTACGCCCGAATACACGACAAGAACATGACCACTTTGCGCTCGCGGCATCGTGCCATTGGCCTCGGCTCAGGCCGGCGAGCAAGCCACTCCCTCAGGGCTGGGCCGCCCGCTCCAGGTGCGCCCGCAGCCAGGTCCGCCGCTCAAAGGTGGTCTGCATCACCGGCAGGCCGAACTGCGCGCTGCAACCGTAAGCCAGCGCGTCGTTGCGCCCCCGCAGCGTGTAGTAGGGCTGGCCCGACACCCGCAGCGCCTCGGTCAGCCGGGCGCACTGGCGTTCCAGCCGGTCGTAGGGCAAGGGGGGCACGGTGGAGGTCAGCAGCGCCAGCGCGTCGCGGTCGCGCTGGGCCTCCACCGCCTGCCAGCCCAGCAAGCCGATGAACAGCACGCCCAGCGCCACCGTGGTCGCGGGCGCGGGCGGCCGAACCACCACCGTCGAGCGCAGCGCTGAAGCCGACATCACCAGCAGCGCCAGGTAGGGCAAGGGCAGCACCAGGCGGTAGACCGAGTAGAACGGCGTGCCGGCGTTGAAGTCGGCGATCTTGTTGGTGGACAACATCAGGCCGATCACGCCGGCCAGCCCCAGGGCCAGCAGCGCGAGCCTTGAAGCCCACGCCCGCCGTTGTGCTTCGTCCGGCCGGTACAGGGCCATGACCGCCGCACACGCCGCCGCGCCCAGCCCCACCAGCCAGGCAAAAGCCGGGGCGATGGTCGGGTTGCTGATGTGGGACCAGAAGTGGCCGCGCGTGAAGCGCAGCGCGGGGAAGCGGTGCACCACGTGCTCCGGGTTGAACGCGTAAAACAGCGCCACGCCCTTGAACAGCGCGTAACCCAGGGCGAGGCCCAGGCCCGCCTGCAGCAGGCGCCGCCGGTCGTCGATCAGCACCAGCGCCGGGAGCATCAAGGCCACGCTGGTGTACGAGCCCAGGCAGAACCCGACCAGTGCGCCCCAGGCCAGCACCGGCGCCCATGCCTGGTCACGGTCCAGCAGCAAGGCCCGTAAACCCAGCCAGGCCAGCGCACACGCGACGATGAAGCCACGCGGCATCGGCGCGGCCAGCAGGTACTCCATCGGCAGCGCGAAGAACAGCAGCGTCACCGCCACCGACACCCAGGGCCGGTCCTTCGCGTGCGCGCAGGCCGTCCAGGCAAACGGAAGGTAGAAGAACAGCGCCGCCATCACCTTCACCGCCGTCAGCGGGCTCAGCCCGGCCCAGACCAGCGGCACCGCCAGATAGGCCTCGAACGGCAACAGGTAGGCCTGTCCGAAAAAGAAGGGCTCGAAGAAGTTGCCTTGCGACATCCACTTCGCCTGGTCGGCCACCAGCAGCTGGTCGGCGTCCAGGTAGATCGCGTGGAACCCTTGGTGCAGGGCCGCGAAATGCAGCAGGTACAGGCCAGCCAGCCAGAGGCGGCCGTCGCGGAGGTTCATGGTCGGTGGGGTGTGGGGAGGGCCGAAGCCCGCGCAGCTTAACGCAGCACGCCCACCGCACCGTCTGACACAATGCCGACGGCCCTGGCGTTTCAAGAACCCTCGAAGACGCTCGACGTTTTCGGGCTGTGGGGCATCCCCACGGCGACACACGATTCCCTGGACACACGACGCGCGATCCCCGCTGCGCCGCTGGCGCAGGACAGATCGCACCGGACCGGCTGGTTGGAACGTCGGGGCCACCTTTTTCTCCGCCTGCCGCCCATGACCTCATCCCACCGCCATGGCCTGGCCATCGGTCTGGCCCACGCGCTGCTCGCCGACCACGAGCGCCCCGGTGGGCACACCGCGCCCGCCTTGTTGGGCCGGGCCAGCGCCTGCCTGGGGTGCGAAGGCGCACCGCCTTCGTGGTTGCGGCGGCTGACCCAGTCGGTCGCCACCCGCTGGCAGCGGCACGGTGCCATCGACACCCTGGACACACTCGCCCAAGCGCTGCTCGACCAACCCGATTGGGGCGCCCTCTTCCCCGACGACGACGCTGAAGGCGACGACACCCCCGCCGTCAACCCAGACGAGGACAAGCGCCCCCTCAGCACATGGCGGGTCCGCCGGTGGCTGCTGCGCCCCGCGCACACCGTGCCGCCGGTCTGGGGCCTGCCCGCCATCGAACGCCCGGACTGGCCCAACGCCAGCGACTGGGCGGACGGGCTGGGCCTCACGCCCGAGCGGCTGGCGTGGCTGACGCACCCCTCGCTGTACTGGCGCGAGTCCGGCGAACGGCCCCACCAGCGTGTGGCGTCGCACTACCGCCACGCCCTGCTGCCCAAGCGCAGCGGCGGCCTGCGGCTGCTTGAAGCGCCCAAGCCCGAACTCAAACGCACCCAGCGCCGCCTGCTCGACATCTGCCTGGCGCAGTTGCCCTGCCACGAGGCCGCACACGGTTTTGTGCGCGGACGCGGCGTGCACAGCCACGCGGTGGTCCACGCAGGGCAGCCCTGTGTGATCGCGTTTGACCTGCGCGACTTCTTTCCCAGCATCGGTGCCGCGCGCATCCGGGCCCTTTGGCGGAGCCTGGGCTATCCCGAGCCCACGGCGGACCTGCTGACCCGTTTGTGCACGACGCGAACCCCGGCGGCCGTGCGGGATCGCCTGCGCGAAGACGGTGGCCTTCACTTTCTGGCGGCCAAGCGCCTGGCCCGGCCCCACCTGCCGCAAGGCGCGCCCACCTCCCCCGCGCTGGCCAACCTGTGCGCCTTCGGCCTGGACCTGCGGCTCGACGGGCTGGCCCACCGTTTCGGGGCGCGCTACTCCCGCTACGCCGACGATCTGGTGTTCTCCGGCCCGGCGTCACTGCAACAACAGGTTCGGTCCCTGCAGGCCTGGGTGGATGCCATCGCCGCCGATGAAGGGTTCGTGCTGCACCCGGGCAAACAGCGCCAGATGCGCGCCCACCAGCAGCAGCGCATCACCGGGCTGGTGGTCAATCAGCACGCCAATCTGCCTCGCGAAGACTACGACCGCCTGCGCGCCGAACTGCACCGCGCCGCACGATCGGGCCCGGCGGACGCCTCAGAACAGGCGCGGTTGCAAGGGCGGGTGGCCTGGGCCAGTCAACACCTGGTGCCCACGCGGATCACCAAGCTCAAGGCCTTGCTGGCCCGGCTAGAAGCCCGCGCCTGATGGCGGGCGCCCTCGATCACGTCGCGGCCAGGGCCTTGGTCTCGGCCCGCGTGGCCGCTGCGATCTCGCGTTCGCGTTTGCGGGTCTGGCGCGCCACCCACACGCTGTAGCCCACGATCACGATGGTCACGGTGGTGATCAGCAGCGTGGCCGCGGCGTAGATGGTCGGGTTGATGCCGCGGCGCGCGTAACCGAAGATCACCTGCGGCAGCGTGGAGACGCCCGGGCCGGAGAGGAATTCGGAGATCACCACGTCGTCGAAACTCAGCGTGAACGACAGCAGGAACGCGGCCAGGATGCCCTGGAAGATGTTGGGCAGCGTGATGAGGAAGAACACCTGGAAAGGCCGCGCGCCGAGGTCCATGGCGGCTTCCTCGATGCTGCGGTTCATCTCCATCAGCCGGCTCTGGATCACCACCATGCCGTAGGCCATGCCCAGCAGGGTGTGGCCGAAGATGATGGTCAGCATGCCACGCTCGGGCCAGCCAAAAGCATTCTGCGCGCCCACCATCAGCAGCAACAGCGACAGGCCGATCACCACCTCGGGCATCACCAGCGGGGCGTTGACCATGCCCGAGAACACGGTGCGGCCCAGGAACCGGCGGTAGCGCACCAGCACGAAGGCGGCGAAGGTGCCGAGGATGGCTGAGAGCACCCCCGTGACCGCCGCCACCTTCACCGAGAGCCAGAAGCCTTCGACGATCTTGGTGTCGCGCGTGAGCGCCTCGTACCAGCGCAGCGAGAAGCCGGTGAAGTTGGCGTCCTGCCGTGTGCTGTTGAAGCTGAACACGATCATGAAGAACAGCGGGATGTACAGAAACAGGTACACCGCCACCAGCCAGGCCTTGCCGAAGTGTTTTTCGAGGAGCTGTTTCATGTCATTTCTCCTCTGCCGTGAAGTGGTAGTAGATCGCGAGCGGCACGATGATCAGCAGAATCATCACCACCGCCAGCGCCGAGGCGCGGGGCCAGTTGTTGCTGGTGAACATCTCGTCCCAGACCACGCGGCCGATCATGATGTTCTCCGGCCCACCCAGCAGCGAGGGGATCACGAACTCGCCCACGGCGGGAATGAACACCAGCATGAAACCGGCCACGATGCCGGCCTTGGACAGCGGCACCGTCACCAGCCAGAAGGCCTTGAAGGGCGAGGTGCCGAGGTCGTAGGCGGCTTCGAGCAGGCGGAAGTCCATCTTCACCAGGTTGGCGTAGAGCGGCAGCACCATGAAGGGCAGGTACACATAGGTCATGCCCACCAGCATGGACACGTTGGTGTAGAGCATCTGGATCGGTTCGCTGGTGATGCCCAACCCCATCAGCAGCTGGTTGATGACACCCTGGTCGGCCAGGATGCCTTTCCACGCATAGACGCGCAGCAGGAACGAGGTCCAGAACGGCAGCATCACCATCATCAGCAGCGCGGGCCGCACGCTGGGCGCTGAACGCGCGATGAAGTAGGCAAACGGGTAGCCGACCAGCAGACACAAGACCGCCGTGCACAGCGCGTACCAGATGGAGCGCAGGTAGGCCTCGATGTAGATCGTCTTGAACAACTCACCACCCTCGCCGTCGCGGAAGATGGTCCAGTAGTTCTCGTACTTCAGGCTCAGGATGCCCGTCACCGGGTCCCAGATCGGCTTGAACGGATTGATGCTCTCGCCCTGGTCCACGAAGCTGATGTACAGCAGGATCAGGAACGGCAGCAGAAAGAAGACAAACAGCCAGACGTAGGGCACGCCAATGACGAAGCGCTTGCCAGGCATGGGAATGTTGGAGGCCATGGGGTGATCTCCTGAAGGTTCAGTCGCGGAGCACAACGGCTGCCTTGTCGTCCCACCAGAAATACACCTCGTCTTCCCAGGTGATGTCCGACAGGTCCTGGCGCGTGGTGTTGGCCTCCGTGGCCCGCACCTTGGAGCCGTCGCTGGCCTGCAGGATGTAGGTGGTGTACGAGCCCAGGTAACCGATTTCCTTCACCTTGCCCTGGAACAGGTTGAAGCCCACGCCCTCGGGCCGGGTCTTGCTGATCTCGATCTTCTCGGGCCGCACGGCGATGGACACCGGCATGTTCAGCGTGCCGCTCACCCCGTGGCCGACATGCACCTCACCAATCCCGGTGGAGGCGGCGCAGCGGTCGGGCTCGTCGACGCTGAGCTTGCCGGCAAACAGGTTGACGTTGCCGATGAAGTCGGCCACGAACTTGTTGCGCGGATGCTCGTAGATCTCTTCCGGCGTGCCCACCTGCAGCACGCGGCCCTTGCTCATGATGGCGATGCGGCTGGCCATGGTCATGGCCTCTTCCTGGTCGTGCGTCACCATGACCACGGTCACGCCGACCTTCTCGATGATGTTGACCAGCTCGAACTGCGTCTGCTCGCGCAGCTTCTTGTCCAGCGCGCCCAGCGGTTCATCCAACAGCAGCAGCTTGGGCCGCTTGGCCAGGCTGCGCGCCAGCGCCACGCGCTGCTGTTGCCCGCCCGAAAGCTGATGCGGCTTGCGTTGCGCATAGGGAGTGAGCTGCACCAGCCCCAACATCTCGTCGGTGCGCTGCTGCACCTCGGCCTTGGGCAGGCCTTCGCGCTTCAGGCCGAAGGCCACGTTCTCCCAGATGTTGAGGTGCGGGAACAGCGCGTAGCTCTGGAACATCATGTTCACCGGCCGGTCGTAGGGTGGCATGTTGGCCACGTCCTGGCCGCCCAGCATGATGCGGCCCGAGGTCGGCTTCTCGAAGCCGGCCAGCATGCGCAACAGCGTCGACTTGCCGCAGCCCGAGCTGCCAAGCAGGGCAAAGATTTCACCCTTGCCGATGGAGAGCGACACCTCGTCCACGGCCACTGCTTCATCGAAGCGCTTGACCAGTTTTTCGGTGACCAGATAACCCGTCTGTGTACCAGCCTCTGCCATGGATGAACCTCGCTGTGTGAACGTGATGGAAAGCGGTCGCGCCAACAAAAAGGGCTGTTCATCCCTCGTGGTTGAACAGCCCTGGAGCCTTGTCGCTCAGGAGAATGCCGGACGGCTTATTTGCCTTTTTTGAAGCCGTTGTAGACGTTGGCCATGGCTTCGCGGGCTTCGTTGGTGAAGCTGCTCGGCGGGATCATCTTGGCGAAGTAATCGGCTTCGACAAAGATGGTCTTGTTGCCGGCGATCTCGGGCTTGACCTGAGCCACGCCCGCCTTGTTGCCGGTGGGGTAGCCCATCTCGTTCGACATCAGCGCGGCGTTTTCAGGGCGCAGGTAGAAGTCGATGAAGGCCATCGCGTTGTTCGGGTGCTTGGCGTCCTTGGTCACGGCCATGGTGTCAAAGAAAATCAGCGCGCCGGTGCTCGGCAGCATGGCTTCGATCACGTCCTTGGAGCCGTTTTCCTTGGCGCGGCCGGCGGCGATGTTCACGTCACCCGACCAGGCGATGGCCACGCAGGCCTTGCCGCCCGCGATGTCGTCGATCATGGTCGAGCTGAACAGGCGCACGTCCTTGCGCACCTTGGCCAGCATCTCGCCCGCGGCCTTGTAGTCGGCCGGGTCGTTGGAGTAGGCGTCCTTGCCGATGTAGTGCAGCGCCACCGGGATGATCTCGGTCGGCGAGTCCAGATAGGCGATGCCACAGCTCTTGAGCTTGCTCGTGTACTCGGGCTTGAACACCAGGTCCCAGGCGTTTTCCGGCATGGCCATGCCACCCAGGGCCTTCTCGACCTTGGTCTTGTTGATGCCCACGGTGGTGAAGCCCCAGGCCCATGGGATCAGGTGCTTGTTCTCGGGGTCGGCCTTGACCAGGGTGGCCATGATGGCCGGGTCCATGTTGGCCAGGTTCGGGATCTGTTCCTTCTTGAGCGGCTGCAGCAGCCCGCCTTCGATCTGGCCCTTGGCGAACACGGTACCCGGCACGACGATGTCGTAGCCGGTGTTGCCGGCCACCAGCTTGGCGTGCAGGGCTTCGTTGGTTTCGAAGGTGTCGTAGTTGACCTTGATGCCGGACTCTTTCTCGAAGGCGGCGATCATGCCCTCGGGCACGTAGTCGGGCCAGTTGTAGATGTTGAGGACCTTCTCGTCGTCGTACACCGGGCCGGCGGGCGCGGCCGGGGCCGCAGGCGCTGCAGCGACCGGTTCGGCCGGGGCCGCTGCCGGCGCCGGCTCTTCTTTTTTACCGCAAGCGGCCAGCAGGATCGCCGAGATGGCCAGGGCCAGAACTTGTTTTTTCATGGTGAGGAACGCTCCTGAAAACGGGATGAAACCCGGTGGTTGATACAAACACACCGGTGGCGCAGCACACCCGACCGGCAAGCAATTTACAGACCAACTTTATCCCCAGTTTGGGGCAGCGAAACACTGTAACAAAGATTCGGGCCCGCCCGAACCCCGGGCAACCCGCAGCGGGTTCAAGCCAGATGCCCTGCCGTGCGCAGGTCGTCCAGCGTCGCGTCCAGACACTGGCGGACCAGCACCATCATCTCGTCGATCTGGGCACGCGTCATCACCAGCGGCGGCGCGATGATCATGCGGTCGCCCACGGCTCGCATGATCAGCCCGTTCTTGAAGCAGTGGCCACGGCAGATCATGCCCACCGACAGGTCGGGGTCGAACATCTGCCTCAACGCCTTGCTCTTCACCAGCACCAGGCCGGCCACGAAGCCGCAGGTCTCGGCGTCGCCCACCAGCGGGTGGTGTTTCAGCTCGGCAAACTGCTCGGCGAGGTAGGGGCCGATGTCGTCCTTCACCCGGCCCACCAGGTTGTCGCGCTCCATCAGCTCCAGGTTGGCCAGGGCCACCGCACAGGCCACCGGGTGGCCGCTGTAGGTGTAGCCGTGGTTGAACTCGCCGCCGTGCTCGATCAGCACTTTCGCCACGCGGTCGCCCACCATCACGCCGCCCAGCGGGATGTAGCCGCTCGTCACGCCCTTGGCGAAGGTCACGAGGTCGGGCTTGTAGCCGAATTTTTCGTAGGCGAACCAGTGGCCCAGCCGGCCGAAGGCGCAGATCACCTCGTCTGAAATCAGCAGGATGCCGTACTGGTCGACGATGCGCTGGATCTCGGGCCAGTAGGTCTCGGGCGGAATGATCACGCCACCCGCGCCCTGCACCGGCTCGGCGATGAAGGCCGCCACCTTGTGTGCACCGACCTCGAGGATCTTCTCTTCCAGCCAGCGCGCGGCACGCAGGCCGAAATCGGCGCGGCTCTCGCCGCCCAGGGCGTTTTCCCAGAAATGCGGCTGCTCGATGTGCGTGATGTTCGGGATCGGCAGGTCGCCCTGCGCGTGCATGCCGCTCATGCCGCCGAGTGAGGCGCCCGCCATGGTGCTGCCGTGGTACGCGTTGTTCCGGCTGATGATCACCTTGCGCTCGGGCTGGCCCAGCAGGTCCCAGTAGCGGCGCACCATGCGCACGTTGGTGTCGTTGCTCTCGCTGCCGCTGCTGCTGAAGAACACATGCTGGAAACTGCGGCCGCCCACGGTGGGCGCCAGCGAGGCCAGCTTGGCGGCCAGCTGCACCGCCGGCACGTTGGTGGTGTTGAAGAAGCTGTTGTAGAACGGCAGCGTCATCATCTGCTGGTAGGCGGCGTCGGCCAGTTCCTTGCGGCCGTAGCCCGCGTTCACGCACCACAGGCCGCTCATCGCGTCGAGGATCTTCTTGCCCTCGGAGTCCCACACATAGATGTTGTCGGCCCGCGTGATCACCCGCGCACCGCGCGTGGCCAGACCGCCGTGGTCGGTGAACGGGTGCATGTAGTGCGCGCTGTCCAGCGCCTGGATGGCCTGGGTGTCCTGCTGCTCGGCGCGGCGGACGAGAGCGGGCGGTGCGATCAGGGTCGAGGTGTTCATGTGGACGTCTCTTTCAATCAAACATGCAGCAACAGGTGTTCGCGTTCCCACGGCGAAATCACCTTCATGAACTCGTCGAACTCCAGCTCCTTGATCTCGGTGTAGATCGTGATGAACTCCTTGCCCAGGATGTCGTGCAGGTCCGTTTCGCGGCGCAGCCAGTCCAGCGCCTCACCCAGCGAGCGCGGCAGCGAGTACGGCGCCAGGTAGGCGTCGCCCTTCATCTCGGGCTTGGGCTTGATCTTGTTCTTCATGCCCAGGTAACCACAGGCCAGCGTCATGGCCATGGCCACATACGGGTTGGCGTCGGCGCCGATCACGCGGTTCTCCACGCGGCGCGCGGCCGGGCTGGAGATCGGCGAGCGGATGCCCACGGTGCGGTTGTCGTGGCCCCACTCGATGTTGATCGGCGCGGCCGTGTGGCGCGAGAGGCGCCTGTAGCTGTTCACGTAGGGCGCGACCAGCACCATGGCGGCCGGGATGTAGCGCTGCAGGCCACCGATGTAGTGGTAGAAGGCCTCGGACGCGGTGCCGTCTTCGTTGCTGAAAATGTTCTGGCCGGTGACCTTGTCCACGATGCTCTGGTGCACGTGCATGGCGCTGCCGGGCTCGCCCGCAATCGGCTTGGCCATGAAGGTGGCGTACATGTCGTGGCGCAGCGCGGCCTCGCGCACCGTGCGCTTGAAGAAGAACACCTCGTCGGCCAGGCCCAGCGGGTGGGCGTGGAAGAAGTTGATCTCCATCTGGCCCGCGCCCACCTCGTGGATCAGCGTGTCCACGTTGAGCTTCATCTTGTCGCAGTAGTCGTAGATCTCTTCGAACAGCGGGTCGAACTCGTTCACCGCGTCGATGGAGTACGCCTGGCGCGAGGTCTCGGCGCGGCCGCTGCGGCCAATGGGCGGCTTCAAGAGCGTGTTCGGGTCGGTGTTGCGCGCGGTCAGGTAGAACTCCAGCTCGGGCGCGACCACCGGGTCCCAGCCCTCGGCGGCGTAGAGGTCGCAGATCTTGCGCAACACGCTGCGCGGCGCGAACGGCACCAACTTGCCTTCGTGGTCGAAACAGTCGTGGATCACCTGCGCGGTCGGGTCGGTGGCCCAGGGCACGATGCGCACGGTGGACGGGTCCGGGCGCAGCTGCATGTCCTTGTCGGTCGGGTCCACCACATCGTAATAAGGCCCGCTCTCGGGGAACTCCCCCGTCACCCCCATACCCACGATGGCCTGCGGCAGGCGCATGCCGCGGTCTTCGGTGAACTTCTCGCGCGGCAGGATCTTGCCGCGCGCCACCCCGGTCAGGTCGGGCACCAGGCATTCCACCTCGGTCACGCGGTGCTGGTTGAGCCAGTTCTCGAGGTCGTTGAAGGTTTGAACGGTGGGGGCTGTCATGTGCCGGTCCTTGTCTGTTGTGATTGTGGTGGTCGTGAACGGGGAGGCTCAGGCGCCGATGCCTGCGCGGCTGCGGGCCAGGTCGGCCGCCTGCAGACGCTGGCTCATGCGCTGGCGGCAGGCGTGGCCGAAGGCCTCAAAAATCGCGGCGTAAAACGGCGTTTCCCAGCAGCGCCATTCTGGGTGGAACTGCATGGCGTAGGCGAAGGTGCGCGCGCCTTTCACGGCAAAGGCCTCGACCACGCCGTCGGGCGCGTGGGCCATGGCCTCCAGCCCCGCCGCCAGGCGGTTGATGCCCTGGCCGTGCAGCGAATTCACCATCGTCTCGGGGCCGCCGGCCCAGGTCTCGAACACGCTGCCCGGCGCGAGCCGGATGGCGTGGCGCGGCGCGTACTGCTCATCGAACGGGGCCGTCTTGGGCTCGCGGTGGTCCGTCAGGCCGGGCACCTCGTGCACGCGCTGGTGCAGCGTGCCGCCCAGCGCCACGTTGATCTCCTGGAAGCCGCGGCACACGCCCAGCAGCGGCACGCCCTCGTGCACACAGGCCTTCACCAGCGCCAGCGTGAGCGAGTCGCGCACCGGGTCCAGCGGCAGGCTGGGGTCGGCCACGTCTTCGTCGAAATGGGAGGGGTGCACGTTGGACGGCGAGCCGGTCAGCATCACACCGTCCACCATCGGCAACAGGTCGGGAATCTGCTCGGCGTCGGCCAGCGGGAACATCACCGGCTGGGCCTGTGCCCCCACCTTGACGGCGCGGGCGTATTTGTCGCCGAGCAGCAGAAAGGGCATCTGGTGCCCGTGATCGCCCATGAGGCGGTGGTCGGCAGGCAGCCAGACCATGCAGGGCGGCGGCTTGTTCATGGAATCTCCAAACAGTCGTGGGTTGATTCTGACGGGAAAATTGGATCACAATCAGGGCCAGTTGGTGGCACTTAATGGTGCCATTTGAGCCAACCCCCTGCGCCGCTGACGCGGCTTCCCCCTTGAAAGGGGGACCGCACGGGTGGCCCGGCGAAGCCGGTTCCACGGTGCGTCTGGGTTGGACATCTTGCTCCGGACCGTTCATTGAATCTTTCATCAGCCACCCATGCTCTCCGAATTCCTGCTGACCGAGATGACCCGCCTGGGCGCGCAAGACGCTCTGCCGCTGCACCGCCAGCTCTACGAGTCGCTGCGCCGGGCCATGCTCGACGGCAAGCTCGGGGCGGGTGAGCGGCTGCCGTCGAGCCGCGATCTGGCGCAGGACCTCAACCTCTCGCGCAACACCGTGGTGGCCGCGATCAACCAGCTCAGTGTCGAGGGCTACCTGGAGAGCCGCGTGGGCAGCGGCACCTATGTGAACGACAACGTGCCGCGTGTGAACGCCGGCGCCGCCGCCCGGCCCCACGCGCGTGGCGCGCCCACCCCCGCGCCCGGGCGGCTCTCGACGCGAGGCCAGGCGCTGGCCACCACCTTCTGCGCCACCCAGCTCGAAGTGCAGCCCTTCACCCCCGGCATCGCCGACTTCAGCGCCTTCCCGCTCACGCTCTGGCAGCGCCTGCAAAACAAGCACTGGCGCATGACCTACCCGGACATGCTGGACTACAACGACTCCGGCGGCTACGCGCCGCTGCGCCGCGCCATCGCCGACTACCTGCGCGTGTTCCGCAGCGTGCAGCTCGACGCCAACCAGGTCATCGTCACCACCGGCACCCAGCAATCGCTCGAACTCTGCGCCCGCCTGCTCGCCGACCACGGCGACACCGTGTGGGTGGAAGACCCGGCCTACTGGGGCGCGGCCAAGGCCTTCATGGCCACCGGCCTCGCCATCCACCCCGTGCCGGTGGACGACGAAGGCATCCACCCCGGCGTGGCCGACACCGCGCACCCGCCCAAACTGATTTACCTCACGCCCTCGCACCAGTACCCCACCGGCGCGGTGATGAGCCTGGCGCGGCGCCACCAGCTGCTCTCCACCGCGCGCGCCCACGGCGCCTGGGTGCTCGAAGACGACTACGACAGCGAATACCGCTTCAGCGGCCCGCCCATCAGCAGCCTGGAAGGGCTCGACGTGGACGGCCGCGTGCTCTACATGGGCACTTTCTCCAAGGTGCTCTACCCCGGCATCAAGCTCGGTTACCTCATCGTGCCCAAGCCGCTGGTGGCCGCCTTCAAGCAGGCCCACTACGACCTCAACCGCCCCGGCCAGATGCCGCTGCAGGCCGCGCTGGCCGAGTTCATCGAGATGGGCCACTTCAGCAGCGCGCTGCGCCGCGCCAGGCAAAGCTACGGCGAACGCCGCGCCGCGCTGCTCGAAGCCCTCAAACCCGTGCTGACGCAAGACACCTACATCAGCGGCGCCGAGCAGGGCCTGCACCTCTGCCTGCGCCTGCCCCCACAGGTGGACGACCAGGCCCTCGCCCAGCGCATCGCCCAACAAGGCCTCACCGTGCGCCCGCTCTCGGCCTACTGCCTGGCACGCGACGATCTCAAGGGCCTGGTGATCGGCTACGGCTACGCACCGCTGAGCGAGATCCAGCGCTGCGGGCCGGTGCTGGCGGCGGCGGTGCGGCAGCTCGGGCACCCCCGTTGAGCCAGGGTTCCGCCCCTTCCCAACACACAGCGCATCCACCCATGCACATCGCCATCCTCACCTTCCAGGGCTTCAACGAGCTCGATTCCTTCATCGCCCTCGGCGTGCTCCACCGCATCAAGCGACCGGGTTGGCGGGTGTCGATCTGCTGCCCCGAGCCCACCGTCACCTCCATGAACGGCGTGGTGGTGCATGCGCAGTCCACGCTGGCCGAGGCGGCCACCGCAGACGCGGTGCTGGTGGGCAGCGGCATGCAGACGCGGGAGGTGGTGGAAGACCCCGCCATCATGACGGCCCTGCGCCTGGACCCGGCGCGCCAGCTCATCGGCGCGCAGTGCTCCGGCACGCTGGTGCTGGCCCGGCTCGGGCTGCTCGGCGCGGTGCCCGCCTGCACCGACCTCACCACCAAGCCCTGGGTGCAGGCCGCGGGCGTCGAGGTGCTGAACCAGCCGTTTTTTGCGGCCGGCAACATCGCCACCGCAGGCGGCTGCCTCGCCTCGCCCTACCTCGCGGCCTGGGTCATTGCCCGCACCGAGGGCGAAGCGGCGGCCCGAGCGGCCTTGCACTACGTGGCGCCCGTGGGCGAAAAAGAGGCCTATGTGGAGCGGGCCATGGCCCACCTGGCGCCCAACCTGGTTGGCACTGCGGCGCGCGTCGCCTGACACAGATCGATATGACCACCACCGGCTATTCCGGAACGCCGCTGGCCAAGAAACTGGGGTTCAAGCCCTCGGCACGCGTGTGCGTGATCGGTGCGCCGGACGGCTATGAAGCCTTGCTCCACCCGCTGCCGGAGGGGCTGGTTTTTGAACAGCGGGCCGATGCCCTGACCGATCTCGTCCACCTGTTCACCACGGACAAGGCCGAGCTGGCGCAACAGCTGGGCGACCTGCGCCAACGGCTGAACCCGGCGGCCGCGCTCTGGGTGTCCTGGCCCAAGAAAGCGTCCAAGGTGCCCACCGACATCACCGAAGACACCATCCGCGAACTCGGGCTGCCCATGGGCTGGGTGGACATCAAGGTCTGCGCGGTCTCGGACGTCTGGTCGGGGCTCAAGCTGGTGGTGCGCAAAACACTGAGGTGAAACCCCCACGCCGCGCTGCGAGGGGGTTTCACTTCAATCCGAACTTGTCGATCCGGTACCGCAGCGTGTCGCGCGAAATGCCCAGCGCCCGCGCAGCCTGTGTCACGTTCCAGCGGTTGCGCTCCAGCGCGTTCACCAGCAGGCGGCGCTCGGTGTCGGGCAGGCTGCTGGGCCAGGGCTCGGTGCCGAGCGCGACCGGGTCGCCCAGGGCGCCATCGGGCATCACCGGCAACGGCAGGTCTTCCGCCTCGATCACCGCGTCGCTCGCCAAGATCACGCACTGCTCCACCAGGTTGCCCAGCTCGCGCACGTTGCCGGGCCAGCGGTGGCGCGACAGCGCCTGCAGCGCATCGTCTGAAAACCGCATCCCGGCTTTGCCGTAGCGGCGCGTGGACCGCACCAGGAAGGCCGCCGCCAGCAACGCCACGTCGCCCTCGCGCTCGCGCAGCGGCGGCAGCTCGATGCGCAGCATGCCCAGCCGGTAAAACAGGTCGCTGCGGAACTGGCCCGACGCCACCATGGCCTCCAGCGGCCGGTTGGTCGCCGCGAGCACACGCACGTCCACCTTCTGCTCGCGCACGCTGCCCAGGCGCCGCACCTGGTGGTCTTCCAGCAGCTTGAGCAGCTTGGCCTGGGTGGCCAGCTCCAGCTCGCCCACCTCGTCGAGGAACAGCGTGCCGCCGTGCGCTGCTTCCACCAGGCCGATGCGGCGCTCGCGCGCGTCGGTGAAGGCGCCGCGCTCGTGGCCAAACAGCTCGCTCTCGACCAGCTGCGAGGGCAGGCTGGCGCAGTTGATCTCGACAAACGGCCCCGCGCGGCGCGGGCCCTCGAAGTGCAGCGCGCGCGCCACCAGCTCCTTGCCGGTGCCGGTCTCGCCGCCGATCAGCACCGCCGGTGTGTGGCCCTCGCTCAGGCGCTCTTCAGCGTCTACCAATTGGCGCAGCCGGCCCCGCAGCTTGCGCATGGCGGGCGACTCACCCAGCAGCGCCGCCAGGCCTTGGGCGGCTGGCACGTGACCGGCGCCGCCCCCGGCGCGCAAGTGGCGCAGCTCCTGCGCCTGGCGCTGCTGCTGCACGGCGCGGTCGAGCACCTGCTTGAGCTGGTGCAGCGACACGGGTTTGATGAGGTAGTCGAACGCGCCGGCTTTCATCGCCTCGACCGCGACCTGCTCGCTCCCGTGACCCGTGGCCATCACCACCGGCAGCTGCGGCTCGCGCTCGCGCATGAGCCGGAGCACGGAGAGGCCGTCTTTGCCCGGCAGGTTGTGGTCGAGCACGACCACATCGGGCCGCGCCGCCTCCAGCAGCGCCATCCCTTCTTCGCCGCTGGACGCGAGCTGGCAGGCGATGCCGTGGCGCTCCAGATAGAGCAGCATGTTGCGCGCGAGCACGGGCTCGTCTTCGACGATCAGGACGCTGTAGCTCATTGAAATCCTTTGCTCTGCGAGCTGCGGTGCGAGCGGGCTTGGGAACGGCCCAGGGCCTCGCTCAACGGTGTACCTCCGCCCTGCGGGCTGCGGTGCGAACTGGCTTGGGGGCGGCCCGGCGCGGCGTTCATGGGCAGTGTGTTCAAGCGGGTTCGGTGGCGCCAGCGCTCTGCAAGGGCAGAAGCAGGATGGCCTGTGTGCCCACCCCCAACGTGCTCTTCAGCCGCAGGCTGCCGCCCAAGCGCTCGATGCTGCGGCGCGCCAGCGGCAGGCCCACGCCGATGCCGGTGCGTTTGGTGGTGTGAAAGGGGGTGAAGACGCGCTGCAGGTCGTCGGGCGAGATGCCGACACCGGTGTCGGCGACGGTCACGATCAGGCCCTTGTCTTGCGGCCGCACCGACAGGTGCAGCCGCCCGCCCTGAGGCATGGCGTCCAGCGCGTTGCTGATCAGGTTGTCCAGCGCCTGCTCCAGCGCGGGGGCGTCGGCCCAGGCGCTGGGCAGGGTTTCGGGCCAGTCGCACTGCACCGTCACGCCCTGGCGGTCCATGCGGGCCGCGTGCATGCCGACCAGGTGGTTGAACATGTCGCCCAGATGCACCGGCCCGAGCGCACGGCCGCCCTGCTGCGCGTAGGCCAGCAGCTTGCCGATCCAGGCCTGCAGGCGGTCCACCTCGGACATGATGTCGCCGGCCTGCTCGCGCTCTGGTCCCATCGCGATCAGCTCGGCGCTGGAGCGAATCGCCGCCAGAGGGTTGCGCAGGCCGTGGGCCACGGCCGAGGCCATGTCGCCCACAGCCACCAGCGACTCGTTGGCCACGATGGTGCGCTGCTGCCGCGCGATCTGGCGGTCGGCCTGCATCACCAGCCCGACCATGGCCAGGTAGGTGACCAGCCCGCTGAGCACGCAGGCCATCCAGACGAAACGCGTCATCTTGTGCACCGAGTTCAGCAGGTGCTCGGGCTGCATGTAGAGCTCGACCACACCCACCACCTTGGAACCCGCGTCGCGCACCGGGATGTAGACCTCGATCGCGTCGAGCGCGTCGTTGCGCAGGAAGGCGTGCTCCGGCTTGATGAAGCTGGCCGCCGCCAGCAGCTCGCTCTCGACCTCCAGCTGGCCGGTGAGCGCCTGGTCGAGCTCGTGGTTGGCGCCAGCGTCGCCGCCGATGGCCTTGGGGTTGGTGGACCACACGACGCGGCGCCCTGTGTCGAACACGTTGGCGTGGCCCAGGCCGGGCATGCGCGCAAGCTCGCCGAACAGCAGCTCGATGCCGCGCGTGTCGCTGCGGTTGACGAAGAACTGGTCGCCCCGGTGCATGCGCAGCAGGCTGCCCACGAAGTCCTGCGCCAGCTCGGCGTTGTGCCGGATCATGCGTTCGGCCACGTACTGCGACAGCAGCGTGGCGCTGGCCAGCGCCGTGGCCACGACGCACAGCAGGCTGAGCGCCGCGAAACGCCGTGTCCAGAACAGCGGCGGTCGGGCGAACAGGGAGCGGACGGTGGGAAACGCCATGGAGGTCATGCCGGAACAGCGCCAGGGACGGCGCCGGTCCATTCTAGGCAGCGTGGTTCCTGCGCCGGCCTGCCCACCGCGCCCCCCAACAACGGGGGATATCCCCCGATCGGCCGCCCCGTTGGGGCAAATGCCCCAGGCCCGTGAGCCGTCCCGGTGCCCGGAGTGCCCGCACCGAAGGGGGAGAAGTTCAAACACATCATGGGGACACACATCATGGGGAATCAGGACGTAAGGCGGCAGAGGGACAGGCGCATGGCACATGCGTTTGCAAATAGCGTTCCGACAACCCCCTCTCAAGCAACTCCCTGGCACGGCACATCACTCTGGGCTGGGTCGCTGCTCTTGCTGTGTGTGGGGGCCTTGCCCCACAGGCCCCCCATGGCGGGTGATTTCCCCCACCGTTGAACGCCTGTTACAGCGCCTGTGAGCCACACGGGTTCGAAAAAAATGCTTTCACATCAATCACTTAACCGCCTTCAATCGACAGCCCGCCCCCCGGCACACCGCTTGCGAAGTCCATTGCGGCGCCAGGCCGGTCACCTCGACCGACCCCGCCGCACCTGTTCAACCTCATCCGGGAGCCTTTCATGCACACCACCCTTCGCCTCATCTCCGCCCTTCTGCTGCTGAGCGCCGCCGGCGCCGCCACCGCCGGTCCCACCTGCACCAACGAACCCGAATCCCAGTGGATCCCCGAGGCCGAGATGACCAAACGCTTCCAGGCCCTGGGCTACAAGGACGACGTGAAGAAGCTGCACGTGTCCAAGGGCAAGTGCTGGGAGATCTACGGCACCGACAAACAGGGCCGCAAGGTCGAGGTGTATTTCCACCCCATCACTGGCGCCATCGCCGAAGAAAACGTCAAGAACTGAGGCACCCCATCCACCCGGCACCAGGAGACCGCCATGACCCCGTCGACCGGCAAAGTGCCCGTGTGGGACCGCTTCGTGCGGGTGTTCCACTGGTCCCTGGTGGCGTCGTTCACCACCGCTTATGTCTACACCGAGCACATCGGTCTCGTTCACAAGGGCGCGGGCTACCTCGCGCTGGCGCTGATCGCGGCGCGCTGCGTCTGGGGCTTCATCGCCCCCAGTCCGCACGCGCGTTTTGCGAGCTTCGTGCCCACACCCAGGCGGCTCTGGGCGTATCTCAGCCAGCTGGCGCGCGGCCGCGAGCCGCGCCACCTCGGTCACAACCCGGCCGGCGCCGTGATGATCATCTACCTGCTGTGCGCCACCACCCTGATCGGCGTCACCGGATTCCTCATGACCACCGACGCCTTCTGGGGCAACGAGCTGGTCGAGACGCTGCACGTGACCACGGTGGACGTGACCCTCATCGCGATCGCGGTCCACGTCGCAGCCAACCTCTATGAGAGCCTGCGCCACCGCGACAACATGTTCAAGGCCATGGTCACGGGCGAGAAGAACGCGCCGGCCGAAACCCGGCCGCACTGACCCCCTGTGCACCCGGTGCGCGGCTGGTGCGCCAACGCACAGACGGCGCGCCCGGGACCGCGCAAGCTCGTGACAAACCCCAACGGAGACTTGTCATGAACACCCCTTCAAGCACCCTGCTGGCCCTGGCCTGCATCGCGTTCACCGCGCCCGCAGCCGCCCAGGCCACCTTCTATGAAAACGGCAACTACCAGGGCCGGTCCATGCAGGCCGACAACCAGGTGCCCCGCTTCGACCGCTACGGCTTCAACGACCGCAGCTCATCGGTGGTGGTGGTCGGCAACCGCTGGGAGGTGTGCGAGGACATCGGTTTCCGAGGCGACTGCGTGGTGCTGCGCCCTGGGCGCTACCCATCGCTCTCCGCCATGGGCCTGAACGACCGCGTGTCGTCGGCCCGGGTCGTCCCCCGCAACGCCCGCGTGGACAACGACCGCTACGCGCCCCTCCCCCTGCCGGCCCAGGCCACGTTCTTCGAACGCCGCGATTTCGAGGGTGAGTCCTTCACCACCACGGACCCAGTCGCCCGCTTCCAGCGCCACGGCTTCAACGACCGCGCCTCCTCCGCCGTGGTGATCGGCGAACGCTGGGAAGTGTGCGAAGACTCGCGCTACCGGGGCAACTGTGTGGTGCTGCGCCCGGGGCGCTACCCCACGCTCGAGGACATGGGCCTGAACAACAGCGTCTCTTCGGCGCGCGCCGTGGGACGCAACAGCCGTGCCGACAACCGGCGCGAGGCGCCCGAGCCGGTGGCGGTCTACGACAGCCGCCGCCGCGGTGGCGAGCGCCTGTATGAGGCCGACGTCACATCGGCCCGCGCGGTGCTGGCCACGCCCGGGCAGCAATGCTGGGTGGAGCGCGAGCAACTGGGACAGGCCCAGAGCAACGCCAACGTGCCGGCCGCGCTCGCGGGCGCGCTCATCGGCGGCATCCTGGGCCACCAGGTGGGTGGCGGCAGCGGCAAGGACATCGCCACCGTGGGCGGCGTGATCGCCGGTGCCGCGCTGGGCGCGAGAGCCGGCCGCGACGGTCAGCCCGCCACGCAGGACGTGCAACGCTGCCGCGACGTGCCCGGCGGCGCACGGCCCGCGTACTGGGACGTGTCCTACACCTTCCGCGGGCAAGACCACCGCGTGCAGATGACCAGCCCACCGGGCCAGCGGATCACCGTGAACGAACAGGGCGAGCCGCGCCAGCAGTGATGAGGCATTGACGCGCTGTCACCCCCGAAGGGCTACAGCGCGTCTTTCAACCGATGCCACAGCATGCCCAGCGCCAGGCTGGGCGTGCGCATCCAGGCCCCACCCGGAAATTCGCGGTGCTTCAGGCGGGCGAACACGTCGAAGCGTCCGGCCTGCCCCGCGATGGTCTCGGCCACCAGCTGGCCGGCCAGCCCGGTGAGCGCCACGCCGTGGCCGCTGAAACCCTGCAGGTAATACAGGTTGTCGCCCAGCCGCCCGAAGTCGGGCGCGCGGTTCATGCTGATGTCCACGAAACCGCCCCAGACGTACTCGACCGGCGCTTCCTTCAGCGCCGGAAACACCTCGCCCATGCGCTGCGCCATCAGGCGCTTGAGGTTGGGCGGCGTCATCGCCGTGTAGCTCACGCGGCCGCCAAACAGCATGCGGTGGTCGGCGCTGAAGCGGAAGTAGTCGAGCACGAAGTTGTTGTCGCACACGGCCGCCAGGTTGGGGATCAGCCGCTCGCACAGCGCCGGGTCCAGCGGTGCGGTGCCGATCATGTAGGTGCCCACGGGCATGATGCGCGGCGCGATCTCGGGCGCCAGCTTCGGCCCGTATTCCGGCAGCATGCAGTTGCCCGCCAGCACGCCGAAACGCGCCGTCACCTGCCCCTGCGGCGTGCTCGCCACCAGGCGGCTGCCGCGCGTCAACGCGGTCACCGGTGAACCTTCGAAAATGCGCACGCCCGCCGCCTGCGCCGCGCTCGCCAGGCCGAGCGCGTACTTCAGCGGGTGCAGGTGGCCCGAGGTGGTTTCGTGGAAGGCGGCCACGTAGCGCGGGCTCTGGATGAAGCGCGCCACATCGGCGCCCTCGGCCCACTCGCTCGCGATGCCGCGGGCGTTGTGGTCGTCGCACTCTTCGCGCAAGGCCCGCGCCTTCTTCGGCGAGTCGGCCACGTAGGTGTAGCCGCGGCGCCAGTCGCATGGAATGCCGTGCAAGGCGATGCGCTGCTCGATCAGGTTCACGGCCTCGACCGACATGTCCCAGGCGCGCTGCGCGTCGGCCGCGCCCAGCTGTTGCTCGAACGGCCCTTGACCGCTCGCGTAGCCCACGATGGCCTGGCCGCCGTTGCGCCCGCTCGCGCCCGAGCCGATGCGGTCGGCCTCCAGCACCACCACCGAGAGGCCGCGTGCGCTGAGCTCCAGCGCCGCCGACAGCCCGGCGAAGCCAGCGCCCACGACCACCACGTCGGCCGTGATCGCGCCCAGCAGCGGCGCCATGGCGCGAGGCCGCTGCACACTGGCCTCGTAGTAACTGGTCTGGTTGAGCTGGGTGTCGGAGCCGATCAACGAGCGCTGGAACATGGTCATCCCCCTGCGCGTTGGCGTTTGGCTACCTCACCGCTCAGGTAGGTCCAGACGAAGGTCGCTGCGGCGTTGCCCGTCAGCTCCGCGTGGTCGTAGGCCGGGGCCACCTCGACGCAGTCCATGCCCACCCAGTGCAGGGCGGCCAGTTCTTCCATCAGCGTGAGCACCTGCGAACTCGTCAGGCCGCCGGGCTCGGGCGTGCCGGTGCCCGGCGCGAAGGCCGGGTCGAGCACATCGATGTCCAGCGTGAGGTAACACGGCCGCTGGCCGATGCGCGCGCGGATGGCGTCGATCACCGGCGCCAGCCCCGCGCCGTCCAGCCCGCGCAGCGCGCGCGCCGTGAAGATCTGCCCGCCCTGATCGGCGACGTACTCGCGCGCCGCGCGCTCGCCGCTGGAGCGGATGCCGATCTGCACCGTGTGCGCCGGGCTGATCAGCCCCTCCTGCAACGCCTCAAAGGTCCAGGTGCCGTGGCCCGAGGGTTCGCCGAAGTGGTCGTTCCAGGTGTCGCAGTGCGCGTCGAAGTGCACGCAGGCCAGCGCCTCGCCGTGCTGGGCCTTGGCCGCGCGCAGCAGCGAGAGCGTGACGGAGTGGTCGCCGCCGAGAAACACACAGTGGTGCTTCGCCATCAGCGCCGCCGCCTGCGCCTCGATCGCGCGGCGCACCTCGGGCAGCGGCGAGGCGTTGGGCAGCCTCATGTCCAGCGCGTCGCCCAGGTGCGCGGCGGGCGACACGTCAAACACCGGGTGGATACCGTCGCACAACATCAGGCTCGCCGCGCGGATCGCCTGCGGCCCGAAGCGCGCGCCGGGGCGGTTGGTCACCACGCCGTCGTAAGGCACGCCCGCGATGGCAAAGGGCTGCTCGGCCAGCGGCTCGCAGGCGAGGAAACGGTTGGTGTTGCTGGCGAAGGCGAAGTGACCGGTGGCCATGGCGTGGGGCTCGAAGGGTGGGACGGAGCCGGAGAACCATACGCGCAATCGGGTCGGCCGATGAGGCCACCTCGCGCTGGACCGGCGCGTCCACCATCCCCCGGCGATGCCCACAAACAGGGGATCTCCGCACGGCACGACGCCGCCGATCACCCTAGAATCGTGACGACATGCCCGACACGCCGTCCTCGCCGCTGCTCTCGCCCGACGCGGATTTGTGCGGGATCGGCGTGCTGGTGGTCGACGACCACGACCTGATCCGCCTCGGGCTGCGGGCGCTGCTGGGGCAACGCGCCGATGTGCGCCTGCACGAGGCACGCACGCTGCAGGAAGCGTTGGTGCTCTACCGCCGTGGCGACATCGACCTCGTGCTGCTGGACCTGCACCTGCCCGACGCACACGGCCTGACCGGCCTGACCACCTGGCTGCAGCAGCATCCCCACGCACGGGTGGTGGTCCTCTCCGGCGACAGCGACCCGCAGATGGCGCAGCGTGCGCTGGCGCAGGGGGCCGCGGCCTACCTGCCGAAGTCGGGCGACCTGCGGTGTGTGGTGGACCACTTGGCGCCGGGCGGTTCGCGCGGCCTTCCGCGCCATGTCGCCGACACGCTGCCGCCGCGCGCCGACGATCCCTGCTCGCAGCTGAGCCCGCGGCAGACCCAGGTGCTCGACTGGCTGCTGGCCGGACAGGCCAACCGCGACATCGCCGCGCGCTTGCAGATCAGCGAAGGCACTGTCAAGAACCATGTCTCGGCACTGCTGCTGATCTTCGGCGTGCGCTCCCGGGCCGAACTCATCAGCAGCCAACGCTGAGCGGCCGGGCACGATGGCCACGACCCCGCCGTCGATCCAGCAGCGGGTGATGCACGAGCAGGTGGCTGCGCTGTACGCGACCACCGCCAGCGCCACCATCGCCGACGTGATCGTGTCCTGGGCCGTGGCGCTGCTGTTCTGGTGGAAAAACGGCGATAGCATGGCCCTGGTCTGGATCACGCTGCACTCCTCGCAGCTGCTGCGCTATCCGTTCCAGGCCGCCTACTTCAAGGACCCGGCTGTGGCCGAGCGCACGGCGTTCTGGGCCCGGCGCCACCGCAACGAAATGCTGTGGTACAGCGGCACCTGGGCACTGGCGCCCTGGTTGATGCTGCCCCGGTCCGACACCTCGATGACCGCGGTGATGGTGCTGGTGGTGCTGGGCGTGACCAGCACCGGCATTCCCGCCGTGGCACCGCGCTGGGCCTCGGTGCTGGGTTTTGCCCCCCCGATGGTGCTGGGGCTGATCGGCGCCCTGCTGTGGCAGGGTGGCGCGGTCGACCTGGTGCTGGCCCTGTGCTGCCTGGTCTACCTCGGCGTGTCGCTGTACATCGCACACAGCCAGCACCACCTGCTGGCCCAAACCCTGCAATCCCGGTTCGAGAAGGAAGCGCTGGCCCAGCAACTGGAGCAGCAGATGACGCTGACGCGGCAGGCGAGCGAGGAGAAGACCCGCTTTCTCGCCGCCGCCAGCCACGACCTGCGCCAGCCGCTGCACGCGATCGGCCTGTTCGGAACCGCGCTGGAGCAGGCGCTGCGGGGGCAGCCGGCCCACCAGCACGCGCTGCGGCTGGAGGACGCGGTGCGCTCGCTGTACCACTCGCTGGGCGCGATGCTGGACATCTCGCGCCTGGACGCCGGCGTGATGGCCCCCGAGCGCCAGACGGTGGCCCTGCGCGAGACCTTGTTGTCCATGCACCGCCTCTTTGCCGGGCGGGCGCAGGACAAGGACATCGCGCTGCGCATCCGCACCAGCGCGCTGCACGTGACCTCGGACCCCCAGATGCTGGAGCGCCTGCTGGGCAATCTGGTGGAAAACGCGATCAAGTACACCCACCAGGGCGGTGTCCTGGTGACGGCCCGCCAGCGCGGGCAGCGCGTGTGGATCGAGGTGGTCGACACCGGCCTGGGCA
>NZ_MUNZ01000072.1 GCF_002001205.1 Hydrogenophaga sp. A37 | reverse complement strand
GGTGAAAGTGGGGACCATGCGCCTGCAGGACGATGCAGAGGCGGTGGGCACATTGCGCTCGCGCCAGAGTGTGACACTGCGGCCTGAGGTGAGCGGACGGGTGGCGAAGGTCGCGTTTGCCGACGGCGCCAAGGTGCGAAAGGGCCAGTTGCTGGTGCAGTTCGACGACACCTTGCAGCGCGCCGAACTCAGCCAGGCACAGGCCCAGCTCTCGATTGCCCGTGCCAACCTCAAACGCAACCAGGAACTCGTTGCCGAGAACTTCGTGGCCCGGCGCGTGCTCGATGAAAGCCAGGCCAATCTTCAGGTGGCCGAAGCGCAGGTGGCGCTCGCCCAGGCCCGGCTCGCGCGCATGCGCATCACGGCGCCGTTTGACGGCACGCTCGGTCTGCGCAGCGTGAACCTCGGTGACTATGTGAAAGACGGTGCCGATCTGGTGAACCTGGAAGACACATCTGCGCTCACTGTCGACTTCCGGTTGCCCGAGCGCTACCAGACCCGCATCGCAGCGGGCCAGGTGGTGCAGGTGAGCCTCGATGCCCTGCCGGGCCAGAATTTCAGTGCGCGCGTTCAGGCGGTCGATCCGCTACTCGATGCCAACGGGCGTTCGGTCTCGGTGCGTGCCACGCTGCCGCCGTCGCCCAAGGGTGAGTTGCGTCCCGGCATGTTTGCCCGGGTGACCACGATTTTTTCGGTCAATGACGCGGCACTGGTGGTGCCCGAGGAAGCCATCGTCCCGCAGGCGGGCAAGCAGTTCGTGTTCCGCCTGGAGGACGAAGGCGACGGCGACGCCAAGAAGCGCGTGTCGCGCCGCGTCGAGGTACAGCTGGGCGTTCGGCGCGGCCCGCAGGTGCAGGTGATGTCCGGCCTGAAGGTGGGCGACACGGTGGTCGTGGCCGGTCAGCAGCGGCTCCAGAAAGACGGTACGCCGGTGCGCGTGGTGGACATGAATCGCCCGGGTGGCGGAAAGTCGGGCGCCACGCCACCACCGGGCCCACCCGCCGCTGGTGACGCGCCTGCTGCCCCACCCGCCGCGAAGAGCGCTGGCTGATCGTCAGGAGACCTTCCATGCAACTGCCCGAAATCTCCATCCGGCGTCCGGTGTTTGCGTCGGTGCTATCCATGCTCATCCTGTTGGTGGGCGCGGTGGCCTTCAACTCGCTCACGGTGCGGGAGTATCCGAAGATCGACGAACCCACGGTCTCGGTGCAAACGCGTTTTGTCGGGGCCTCCAGTGAGGTGATGGAATCCCAGATCACCAAGACGTTGGAAGATTCGCTGGCCGGCATCGAAGGGGTGGACCTCATCACGTCGTCCAGTCGGCAGGAGCAGAGCAACATCACCGTGCGCTTCAAGCTTGAGCGCGACCCCGATTCGGCCGCGGCCGATGTGCGCGACAAGGTCAGCCGTGTGCGCCAGCGCCTGCCGCAGGGCATCGACGAGCCGGTGATCGCCAAGGTAGAAGCCGACGCCTTCCCGGTGATCTGGCTGGCGCTCAGCTCCGACACCCACAGCGCCCTACAGCTGTCCGATTTCGCCAACCGGCTGGCCAAGCCGGTGCTGCAGACCGCGCCCGGCGCCGCGGACGTTCGGGTGTACGGCGAGCGCAAGTACTCGATGCGCATCTGGATCGATCCGGACCGCCTGGCCGCCTACCGGCTGACGGTGCAGGACGTGGAAGACGCCTTGCGCCGCTCCAACCTGGAGGTGCCGGCCGGCCGCATTGAAAGCTCATTGCGCGAATTCAACGTGACGGCGGCAACCGATCTGCAGACGCCCGCCCAGTTCCGCGAGGTCACGCTGCGCACCGTGAACGGCCAGTCGATCCGCCTGGGCGACGTGGCGCGGGTGGTGCAAGGCCCGCAGGACGAACGCACCTCGGTGCGACTCAACGGTCGCGACTCGGTGTCGCTGGGCGTGATCCGACAGGCCACGGCCAACCCGCTGGAGCTGTCGGCAGGGGTGCGCCAACTGCTGGAGAAGGTCAAGACCGACCTGCCGGAGGGCGTGACCGTCGACATCGCCAACGACAACTCGGTGTTCATCGACCGCTCGATCAAGGCCGTGTACACGACCATCGCCGAAGCGGTGGTGCTGGTGGCGCTGGTGATCTTCGTTTTTCTGCGCACACTGCGCGCGTCCATCATCCCGCTGGTCACCATTCCGGTCAGCCTGATCGGCGCTTTCGCGCTGATGGGGCTGTTTGGTTTCTCGATCAACACGCTCACCCTGCTGGCCCTGGTGCTCGCGATCGGCCTGGTGGTGGACGATTCCATCGTGGTGCTGGAGAACATCTACCGCCACATCGAAGAGGGCATGAAGCCCTTCGATGCGGCGATCAAAGGCGCCCGGGAAATCGGGTTTGCGGTGGTGGCCATGACCTTGACGCTCGCAGCCGTGTACGCGCCGCTGGCCTTCACCCCCGGGCGCACTGGCCGGCTGTTCGCCGAGTTCGCGCTGGCGCTGGCCGGCGCGGTGGTGGTGTCGGGCTTTGTGGCGCTCACGCTCTCGCCCATGCTGTCGTCGCGACTGCTCCGTCACAACCCGAATCCGGGACGGTTTGACCGCTTCATGGAACGTGTGCTCGTTGGCACGACCAACGCCTACAGCTCGGTGCTGGCGATGGCGCTGCGCGCCCGCTGGGTGGTGGTGGCCGTGATGGTGGCGAGCGCGGTGGGCAGCTGGCTGTTGCTGCAGTCCACCAAGCAGGAACTGTCGCCGCTTGAAGACCGGGGCGTGATCCTCGCCAGCATCAACGGACCGGACGGCGCCACGCTGGCCTACACCCGGCGTTACGCCGAAGCCATCGAGAGCATCGGCCGGGACTATCCCGAGTTCGACCGCATCTTCAGCAACATCGGCAGTCCCACCGTGGCCCAGGGCAATGTGTTTCTGCGCGCCACCCCGTGGGAAGAGCGCAGCCGCACCACACAGCAGATCGCGCGCGAGCTCGCGCCGCGCTTCGCCAGCCTGCCCGGCATCAGCGCAATCCCGATCACACCGCCCTCGCTCGGCCAGGGCTTTCGCGAGCGGCCGATCAACTATGTGATCGTCACCTCTGACAGCTACCAGAACCTCTCGCGCGTGGTGCGGCAGTTTCAGGATGAACTCGCCAAGCACCCCGGCTTCGTTCAGGTGGACACCGACCTGCGCCTGAACAAGCCCGAGATCCGCATGGACGTGGACCGCGAGCGGGCGGCCGACATGGGCGTGAGCGTGGATGTCATTGCGCGCACCGTCGAGACCATGCTGGGCGGCCGTGTCGTGACGCGTTACAAGCGCGACGGCGAGCAGTACGACGTGGTGGTCCAGACCGTCTCGGGTGACCGCAGCGCGCCCGAAGACATTGACGGCCTGTTCGTGCGCGGCCGAGGGGAGGCCATGATTCCGCTGGCGTCGCTGGTGACCCTGCGCGAGGTGGTGGTGCCGCGGGAGCTGAACCACTTCGGGCAACGCCGCAGCGCGTCCATCACGGCCAACCTCTCGCCCGAGCTGGCCTTGGGCGACGCGCTTCAGGTGATGAACGGCATTGCCACCGAAATCCTGCCGCCGGGTTACACCACCGACCTCAACGGCCAGAGTCGGGAGTTCAAGAATTCCTCAGGGTCGCTGGCCATCGTGTTCGCGCTTTCGCTGCTGTTCATCTACCTGGTGCTGGCGGCGCAGTTCGAGAGCTTTGTCGATCCGCTGATCATCATGCTCAGCGTGCCGCTGTCGATGCTCGGCGCGCTGCTGGCGCTCAAGCTCAGCGGCGGCACGCTCAACGTGTTCAGCCAGATCGGGCTCATCACCCTCGTGGGGTTGATCACCAAACACGGCATCTTGATCGTCGAATTTTCCAACCAGCTGCGTGAGCAGGGACTGGACAAACTGGAAGCGGTCAAACAGTCTGCCGCGCTGCGCTTGCGCCCGATCATGATGACCACTGGCGCCATGGTGCTGGGCGCCATGCCACTGGCCCTCGCCACCGGCGCGGGCGCCGAGAGCCGGCAGCAGATCGGCTGGGTGATCGTCGGCGGCATGAGCCTGGGCACGCTGCTCACCATCTTCGTGGTGCCAACGATGTACATGCTGCTGGCGCGTGACCGGCATGGCTCGCGGGTGCTGCCGGCGGAGCCTTCTTCTGCCGTTCACTCCGGTGAGGTACTGGTGGCCAAGTGAAGGCTTGTTGAGCACGGCCTCCTGGCTTTCGAGACGCCCGCGGGCCAAGGCCCTGAGGGCGCTGGTTTCAGATCACGCCGTCGAACATCATCACGTCCACCTCGTCGCCCACCGCCACGTTGCCTTGGCCGTGGTGCAGCACGATCAGGCCGTTGGCCTGAACCATGGAGCTCAGCACGCCCGAGCCCTGGTTGCCGGTGGTGCGCACCGTCAGGTTGCCGTCGGTGCCACGGGTGACAGTGCCGCGCTGGTATTCGGTGCGGCCGGGCTTCTTGCGCAGCGGCTCGGCGCTGTGGGCCTTCAGGAAAACAGCTTGCGTTTCGGTGCAGCCCATCAAACGCTGCAGGGCAGGGCGCACGAAGGCGAGAAAGGTCACCATCACCGCCACCGGGTTGCCGGGAAGACCGAACAGGACCGCAGATGGCTTTCCCTCGGCGAGCCCGGCGCCGGGCCGCCCCAAGCCGGGCTCAGCCCCCATGGGGGGCAGCGACCCGCGCAGCGGCGGAGCGTGGGGGCTCTCGATCTTGCCGACCGCCATTGGGCGCCCTGGCCGCATGGCGATGCGCCAGAACGCCACGTCGCCGAGCTGCTTCATCATGGCCTTGGTGTGGTCGGCTTCGCCCATGCTGACGCCGCCGCTGGTGATGATGGCGTCGGCCTCACGCGCGGCCTGGCGGAAGGCCGCTTCCAGCGCAGCGGGCTCGTCGCGTACCACGCCCATGTCGATCACCTCAACACCCAGGCGCGTGAGCAGGCCGAAGACGGTGTACCGGTTGCTGTCGTACACCGCGCCTTCACGCAGCGGTTCGCCCAGGCTGAGGATTTCATCGCCGGTGGAGAAGTATGCGACCTTGACGCGGCGAAACACGGGCACCTGGGCCAGGCCCAGGCTGGCGATCAGGCCGAGCGCGGCGGGGCCCAGCGACTGTCCCTGGCGCAGAGCCGGCTGGCCGGCCATGAGGTCTTCACCAAGGAAGCGGCGGTTGTCGCCTCTCTGCAGCACGTCGACCGGGAGGTGGACCTGATCGCCCTCCACCTTCACCAGCTCGAGAGGCACCACCGTGTCCATGCCCGTGGGCATGATGGCGCCGGTCATGATCTTCACGCAGGTGCCTGCGCCCGCCACGCCCGCCCAGGCCTTGCCGGCGAAGGCCGTGCCTTCGGCCAGCCGCAGCGTGAGCGTCTGGCCTTTGATCAGTTGACTGCCATCCAAGGCAAAACCGTCCATGGCCGAGTTGTCGTGCGGCGGCACGCTGATGGGCGAGACCACGTCCTGCGCGAGCACGCGGCCGAGCGCTGCGAACACGCCCACCCGCTCGGTGTCGGTCACGGGCTCGACCAGCTTGGCGAGGAATTGGTTGACGCTGGCGGCCGTCAGCGCCTGGGGGTCGTAGCCCTGCAGGGCGGCGGCGATCTGTTCGATCGTGGACATGGATACGGTGGGAAGTGGCGGGAACTCAGGTGCCTTCGAGCGACTGCAGTTCGGCCAGGGTGTTGGCGTTGAAGAAAGCCTGGGGGTGATCACCGGGCTGGTCGAACGGCACGACCACGGTCTTGTGCTGATCGGTCCAGCGGTCGATCTTGCGGCCACCGGCCTGGGTGAACGCCACCAGGCTCTCCAGCAGGCTCACGCGCAGCAGGCAGAACACGGGCTGGGTGCGCAGCTGGCCGTCTTCCTCGCGGGCGGCGGCCATGGCGATTTCGGTGGATGCATCGTCGAACGCGGCTGCCAGGCGCTGGGCCAGGTCCATCGGAAAAAGCGGCGTGTCGCAGGGCACGGTGAGCAGGTACGGCGTCTCGCAACGCTCCATGCCAGTGAGAAAACCCGCCAAGGGCCCGGCGAAGTCGGTCAGCGTGTCGGGCCAGACCGGGTGGCCAAAGGCTTCGTACGCGGCCAAGTTGCGGTTGGCGTTCACCAGCAGCTCGCCGATCAGCCCGCCCTCTTGCATCTGAAGGCGCAGCAAGGTGTGCAACGCCAGCGGCGTGCCATTGAAATTCTGCAGGCCTTTGTCGACCCCGCCCATGCGCGAGCCGCGACCGCCGGCGAGCACGAGGGCGGTGATTTCAGAAGGATGGATCAAGAGAAACCTCGCAAAGTGAGTGCATGTGTCAGCGGGTGGCTCAATGAAAGTCTTCGGAGCGAAGTGACAGAAATCCAGGATGCAGTGGAACCGGCTTTGCCGGGCCGCTTGCATCGCCCCCTTGGGGGGTGACGCCGCAGGCGGCGCAGGGGGGACTCCTCTACCCTCCGATGTAGCTCATCTCCACCCGCCGCCCACCGGTGGACGCATCCGGCGGCATGGACGCGCGCAACTCGGAGTAGCGGTCGTCGCGACCCTGCCAGATGGCGGCGATGGCACTGGCCAGGTCGGCGTCGCTGGTGCCGTTGCGCAGCAGGTGGCGCAGATCGTGGCCCTGGCTGGCAAACAGGCAGAGGTAGAGCTTGCCTTCGGTGGAGAGGCGGGCGCGGTTGCAGTCGTGGCAAAAGGCTTGCGTGACGCTGCTGATGACGCCGATTTCACCCGAACCATCGGCGTAGCCCCAGCGCTCGGCGGTCTCGCCGGGTGATGAAGGGTCGAGCTGCACCAGCGGCAGCTCGGCGTGGATTTTCTGGACCACCTCGGCGCTCGGCATCACCTCATCCATGCGCCAGCCGTTGGTGGCGCCCACGTCCATGTATTCGATGAAGCGCAGCACGATGCCCGTGCCTTTGAAGTGGCGCGCCATCGGGAGAATTTCATGTTCGTTGGTGCCGCGCTTGACCACCATGTTGATCTTGATCGGCCCCAGACCCGCCGCCCGGGCGGCCTCGATGCCGTTCAGCACGTCGGCCACGGGAAAGTCGACATCGTTCATGGCGCGGAACACCGCGTCGTCCAGCCCGTCCAGGCTGACGGTCACGCGCTGCAGGCCGGCCGCCTTGAGGGCCTTGGCCTTGCGTTCCAGCAACGAGCCGTTGGTGGTGAGCGTGATGTCCAGCGGCCGACCTTCGGTGGTGCGCAAGGCGGCCAGCTGTTCGATCAGGATTTCCAGGTTCTTGCGCAGCAGCGGCTCGCCACCGGTGAGGCGGATCTTCTGCACGCCATGGTCCACAAACCGGCTCGCCAAGCGGGTGATCTCTTCAAACGAGAGCAGGGCGCTGTGCGGGAGGTAGGGATAGTCCTTGTCGAAAATCGACTTGGGCATGCAGTAGCTGCAACGGAAGTTGCAGCGGTCGGTGACGCTGATGCGCAGGTCGCGCAACGGCCGCCCCAGTGCGTCGCCCAGCAGGCCGGTGGAGGCGATGGGCATCGAGGGAATGCGGGCCACCAGCGAAGCGATGCGCTGGTCAACAAGGGGAATCACGCGATCAGACATGCCCGCATTATGGTGGACGCTGCATACCCGCAAGGCCGGTGAGCCCGGTCACCGCAAGGGCTTCTGTGGCGGGGTGCAGACGTCAACCAGAGCTGACGGCGAGGTAGGCGCTGGCGTTTTCGGCGAGCCACCGGGCCGAGAGGTCGCTGTGCTGCTGGTTGGGGTGGAAGTCGCGGCGGAAGTAGGCGCGCCAGGGCGCGAAACTCTGGCGCAGCAGGCCATCGCGTCCGAGCAGATGCCGTGCGCCGCTGACCCAGGTGGACCGGCGCCAGAGTGTGCCGTCGCGTCTCAGGTTGTGCGCGGTCTGGCGCAGCGTGTCAGACAGGAAGATCAGGGTCACGCGCCGCATCCACTTGACGCGCCAGCCGTGGCTACCGCCCAGCGCCTGGTACAGATCGAAGGCGGTGTTTTTGTGCTCGGCCTCTTCGGCGCTGTGCCAGAGCCACAGGGTTTTCAGGCGCGGTTCGCAGCCGTCGAGCAGATGCGGATGCGAGAGCATCCACTCGGCAAAGAGGGCGGTGAAGTGCTCGTTGGCCGCCGTGATGGCGAGACCGTGGCGCGGGTCGCTGCCCTCCATGAGCTGCAGGCGCTTTCGCGCTCGTGGTTCCCAGGCGTTGTCCAGACCGTGCCGTTCCAGCTGCGCGTTGAACAGCGCGTGGATGCGCCGGTGGGTCGCTTCCTGGCCGATGAAGCCTTGCACCTCTTCGCGCTGCTGCGTCTGCCGCTCGGGCGGGAGAGCCTTCAGTCCGTTGCGCACCGAGTCGATGAAAAACTGCTCACCCACAGGGAAGCTCATCGACAGCGCATTGAACCAGGCGGTGAGAAACGCATCGCCGTTGCACCAGTGCCGGGGCACGGGGGATTCCAGATCGATCAACAGGCGTCGGACGACGAGTTCGGTCATGGTGTGCGTGGGTCAGGGGAGACGGCTTCATGGTACGGCCCCGACCACTGTTTTGCACAGAGACACCCTGATTCGCTGTCGCATTCGGCACCCACTTCGGGTCGCCTCTTTGGGTGTCACTTCAATGAAAAGGCCCCGCAGGCAAAACCTGCGGGGCCGGGAATTCAGCAGCTCAGAAGTGGTTCAGTTCAGCATCACCTCGACGCGCCGCGCGAGCTGGGCTGGCCCGTCGGCCTGGGTTTGCTCGGGCTTCTTGAGTTCGATCTTGTCGTCGCCCACACCCGCGCTCTTGAGCAGGGCGGCCACGGCCATGGCGCGCTGCTTGGCCAGTTCGGCGTTTTTGGCGGGGTCGCCGGCGGCGTCGTGGAAGCCGCTGATCACCACTTTCTTGCCTGTGGCAGCGCCCGCGATCACCTGCTCCAGCGCCTTGCCACCGCCTTCGGCCAAGTCTGACTTGCCGCTGGCAAAGTAGAACTTGACCACGCCACCTTCCACCACCACGGAAGCGCCGTCGGCCACGGGCGCAGCAGGCGCCACAGCCGCAGGGGCGGGCATCGCAGCGGCTGGAGCGCTCGGGGCGGGTGCCGCAGCGACCACAGGCGCAGGCGCGTGGGCCGAGCTCGCTTGGCCCGGGCCCGCTGCCACAGGCAGCAGCGGCACGATCAGCAAGGCCACGATGTTGATGATCTTGATCAGCGGGTTCACGGCCGGGCCGGCGGTGTCCTTGTACGGGTCGCCCACCGTGTCACCGGTGACCGCCGCCTTGTGAGCTTCGGAACCCTTGCCACCGTGGTGGCCGTCTTCGATGTACTTCTTGGCGTTGTCCCAGGCGCCACCGCCGGTGCACATGGAGATGGCAACGAACAGGCCGGTCACGATGGTGCCCATGAGCAGACCGCCCAGGGCTTTCGGACCCAGAAGCAGGCCGACCAGGATCGGCACCACCACCGGCAGCAGCGAAGGAATCACCATCTCCTTGATGGCGGCCGTGGTCAGCATGTCCACCGCGCGACCGTATTCGGGCTTGGCGGTGCCTTCCATGATGCCCTTGATTTCCTTGAACTGGCGGCGCACCTCGACCACCACGGCCCCGGCGGCGCGCCCCACGGCCTCCATCGCCATGGCGCCGAACAGGTAGGGAATCATGCCGCCGATGAACAGGCCCACGATCACCATCGGGTCAGAGAGGTCGAAGCTGATCTGGTGGCCGTAGGACTCCAGCTTGTGGGTGTAGTCAGCGAACAGCACCAGCGCAGCCAGACCGGCCGAGCCGATGGCGTAGCCTTTGGTCACGGCCTTGGTGGTGTTGCCCACCGCGTCCAGCGGGTCGGTCACGTCGCGCACGCTCTTGGGCAGCTCGGCCATTTCGGCGATGCCACCGGCGTTGTCGGTGATGGGGCCGTAGGCGTCCAGCGCGACCACGATGCCGGCCATGCTGAGCATCGACGTGGCGGCCACAGCGATGCCGAACAGACCGGCCAACCAGTAGGCCACGATGATGGCCACGCACACAAACAGCACCGGCCATGCCGTGGAGCGCATCGAGACGCCCAGGCCCGCGATGATGTTGGTGCCGTGACCGGTGGTGGAGGCCTGTGCAATGTGCTGCACCGGCGAGTACTGCGTGCCGGTGTAGAACTCGGTGATCCAGACCAGCGCGGCGGTCAGGATCAGGCCCACGGCGCAGGCGCCGAAGAGCTTCATCTGGCTGCCGCTGGCGCTGATCGCGTTGTCCGGCATGATCCAGAGGGTCACGAAATAGAAGGCGATCAGCGACAGCACACCGGCCACGGCCAGGCCCTTGTAGAGCGCCGGCATCACGTTCTTCATGCCCGGGCTGGCCTTCACGAAGAAGCAGCCGATGATGGACGCGATGATGGACACACCGCCCAGCACCAACGGGTACAGCACCGCCTGCATGGGCGCGGCGGCCACCATCAGGGCGCCGAGCACCATGGTGGCGATCAGCGTGACCGCGTAGGTCTCGAACAGGTCGGCGGCCATGCCGGCGCAGTCGCCGACGTTGTCGCCCACGTTGTCGGCGATCACCGCCGGATTGCGCGGGTCGTCTTCCGGAATGCCGGCTTCGACCTTGCCCACCAGATCGGCGCCGACGTCAGCGCCCTTGGTGAAGATGCCACCGCCCAGACGGGCGAAGATGGAAATGAGCGAGGAACCGAAGGCAAAGCCGATCAGCGGGTTGAGCAGGGTGGCCAGATTCTTGTCAGGCGTGAAGTTGCCGTTGCCGACCAGGAACCAGAAAAACCCGGCCACGCCCAGCAGCCCCAGGCCGACCACCAGCATGCCGGTGATGGCGCCGCCGCGGAAGGCCACGTCCAGCGCCGGGCCGATGCCCTTGGTGGCCGCCTGCGCGGTGCGCACGTTGGCACGCACCGAGACGTTCATGCCAATGAAGCCGCAGGCGCCCGAGAGCACCGCACCCAGCACGAAGCCAATGGCCGTGGTGCTGTCGAGGAACACACCGATCAGGATGGCCAGGACCACGCCCACGATGGCAATGGTCTTGTACTGTCGGGCGAGGTAGGCGGCGGCACCGGTTTGAATGGCCCCGGCGATTTCCTGCATGCGGGCGTTGCCCGCGTCCTGAGAAAGAATCCAACTTCGAGACCAGAAACCGTAGGCCACGGCCACCAGTCCACACACCAGCGCAAAGATCAGCGCAGATTGTCCAACCATAGATATTTCTCCTGCTCATTCGTTTCGACTTGGAGGGGGCAACGCTTTGAGGAAGGCCCCCGCTGCGTTGCTTCCTCGCGTCCTCGTGCTACAGCGGGTGCAGCAAGGCAGGGCGATTGGCCAACGGGCCGAATTTAGCGGGAAATGCTTCAGTTGGGAAATGATCTGGATCAGGAAGTAAGGCTGGGATCAGTAAAATCAGGGTAAATCCCGGCATGCGCGGGTGCTCTCGCGCCTCCCCGTCTTGGCCCCGCCGCTGTCACCTGCTGGCGAGGCTGCAACCTTTCCATCAACTCTCAGAAAAATCATGTCTCTCGACAACGTCACCCCTGGCAGCAAAGTTCCCGATGCGTTCAACGTGATCATCGAGATCCCGATGAACGCCGATCCGATCAAGTACGAAGTGGACAAGGAAACCGGCGCGATCTTTGTGGACCGTTTCATGAGCACGGCCATGCACTACCCGACCAACTATGGTTACGTGCCCAAGACCCTGTCGGGCGACGGCGACCCGGTCGACGTTCTGGTGATCACGCCCGTGCCGTTGATCCCTGGCGTGGTGGTGCCTTGCCGTGCCATCGGCATTCTGAAGATGCAGGACGAAGCCGGTGAGGACGGCAAGGTGCTGGCGGTGCCGATCGACAAGATCCTGTCGATCTACACCCAGTGGCAAAAGCCCGAAGACCTGAACCCGATGCGTCTCAACACCATCCAGCACTTCTTTGAGCACTACAAAGACCTGGAGCCCGGCAAGTGGGTCAAGATACTGGGTTGGGAGGGCAAGGACGCCGCCCACAAGGAAATCCTGGACGGCATCGCGGCCTACAACGCCAAACAGGGCTGAGCCTCAGATCTCAGGCCCGAGGTCTTGACCAAAAAAAGCCTGCCAGGGCAACCTGGCAGGCTTTTTCTTTGGTTTGGTGCCGAAGATCAGTTCTGCACAGCGTCGATGTCGCCGCGGTACTCGATCTTGCCGCGCACGCGGGCGCGGGGGTGCATGTCGATCAGCTCGTCGTAGCTGGCGTCGCCGATCAGCGTGGCCGATCCGGTGATCTCGAGCGCCTTGCGCGCAATCACGGTGCCGATGACCTTGCCTTCGATGAAAACATAGTCCGCTTCCAGACGGGTGTTTTCAATCACGCCGGTGGCGCCCACGTGAAGGGTGCCGCCGGTCTCGAAAGTGATGTTGCCCTTGAGCTGGCCATCGACTTTGATGCCTTGATCGCGCGTGGTGTGAAAGTTGCCGTCGAACACGGCGCCTTCAGCGATCAGACTGGTGATGGCCGAGAGGCGCTCGGCAGGGACGAGGCGGGTGGACGCGGGGTTGTGGCTCATGGGGTCAGGGCTCCTTGCTGTGCAACCAGGTTTCGGGTTTGAGGGGAAGTGTATCGGTCTGTCTGCCCGGTGAAGGGGAGGTCGTCGCACCGGATGTCTGGGCACCCAGCTGGCGAGCAGCATGCAAGGTGATCGGTTCGACGGTCCAGTCGGGTGCGGCCATGGGGGCGGGTTGTTCTGGCAATGACACTGGGGCCGTTGGCGGTGGTGCAGGCATCACCACGGGCACGTTGCCCGGCGCAGCGATCGGTTTCCCTGCGGCGAGCGGCCAGACGAACCAGCGGTCTGAGAAATGGACAGCAGCAACAATCAGCACCAAGGCCACCAGCACATGTGCGTAAAAGCGCTGGATGTACCAGAGCGTCCATCGCCAAAGCAGCCGTCGTTGCGCGACCCGCTTGTCCCGACGCCAGCTGGCTTCGAGCGCAGCCTGTCGCACGGCCTCCGCGCTGGGAACCTGAGGCGCTGAGGTAACGGGCGGTTTTGGGCGTGGGTTGCTTTGCCACAGCATGGAAGCCGTCAGATCGCTTTCCGGGCAGGAGCCACACGCTCCAGTGTGGCGTTGAGGTCGGCTCCGTTGACCTGGATGCGGCCATAGCGCACCAGACCGTGCACGCTGGCGGAGTCGTGCAGGGACACCTCGCCTTGACCCGAGTCCAGCACACCATCGGTGTGGCCCATCACGGAAATCTTGTGCGCAGTGATGTCGCCCTTGACGCGACCGGTTTCGGTCACGACCACGGAGACCTGGACGCCGTCCGCTTGTGCCAGATTCCCGTCCACCTGACCGGCCACGCTGAAGGGCCCACGCAACACAGCATTGCCCACAAAATGGATGCCCTCGGCCAGCATGCTGCGCGAGTTGGTGGCTTCGGTGGCGTCGATCGGCGTGCCGTACATGGCATCGGGCTGCAGCATCGGAATGTGCTGCGCCATCGTGGGCGGCATGGCCCTGCCCACATCGACCTCCAGGGTCTGGGGCATGTCCTGCTGGTACTCCGGCGTGGGTTCCTGCTCGGGCGAATAGTCGTTGTGGTCGTTCATGGGTGCGGATCCTGCGTCCTGTTCTGGTGGGCGGTCGGGGCGAAAGTGGCGGCGTGCTTTCATGGTCGGCTTCCGGGTGCTTTCAAGGGCTGCTGGGGTTGCACATCATGCAACACGGGCAGGGCGCCCGACAACTTCAGCGTCTTGAAAGGACCGCGGAGATCCGCTCCTTCGTACAACTGCAACCGCTTCGCCATCAGGGTGCCCGTGGAGACGCCGGTCTGGGCCACATAGGCCATTCCGATGCACTCAAGCTGGGTGTCTTCTGGCGACGCATCCTTGGCCCCCAATTGACCGAAGAGGTAAAAATCACCTTGCACACGGACTGAGCCACGCACCACGCCGCCTTTCCAGATGATCAGGCGGCCGTTGACCTTGATCTGGCCGGACACCTCGCCCTGTACCAACAGGCCACCGTCAAACTGAAGGTCACCGCTGAGACGACACCCCGCCGCCACGCGGTTGACCACATTCATGGCGATCGGATCGATCGTCAGTGTGTCCTGAGGCGTCTTCAAGTCCACAGCATGGCTCCCCAGAGTGCCAAACTGACCAGGAATGAGCCCATGCCCAGCACCGCCAGCCACAGGGCGTGCCGCTCAAGCACCCGCCGAACGCGACTGGGGCGGCGCCGGGGTTGTCCCACCGGATCGTCGGCATGGCTCAGCACCACCCAGTCCTGCCACATGCGGGTCAGGACACTTTCTCCTGTCCTCAGACCGATGGCGATGCCCTCTGCGCCTGGCGTTCCAGGGGCGCGCCGGCGACCCAACATGACCGTGAAGGGTGTGCCTACAACGGTCTGGGTGAAAAAGGCGTCGGTGTCGTCCATTGGGAGCAGTGTACTGAAGATGTAACCAAATACGACCGGCCGCCACGACAGTGATGTCTCCGACCGTGACACATGACATGGTCATGCCCGATGACGGATGGGTTGACGACAGATTGTCGACGATGGTGCTCGATCTACGCGGTGGGGGTCGTTCTGAGCGGATTGCGCTGCGCGAGGTGTTCGAGGTAGCCGTCGATTCCCTCTCCCTCGCGCTCCAGGAAACGCTGAACCGCGTCCGCGAACGCCGGATGGGCCAGCCAGTGGGCGCTGGTCGTCTGGACGGGAAGCAGCGCTCGCGCCATTTTGTGTTCGCCTTGCGCGCCACCTTCGAAGCGTTGTATGCGGTGGCGGATGCACCAATCGATGGGTTGGTAGTAACAGGCCTCGAAGTGGAGGCAGTCCACGCGTTCAAGTGCCCCCCAGTAGCGGCCATAGGCCACGCCGTGGTCAGCGTCGAGTGCGATCAGGCTGCAGGCGATGTCGTGGCCATCGCGTTGGGCCACGAACAACAACCAGTGCTCAGACATGTCGTTGGCCATGCGCTGAAAAAAGTCGCGATTGAGGTAAGGCGGGTTGCCGTGCTCGCGGTAGGTTCGCTCATAGCAACGGTAGAAAAAATCCCAGTCGCTCACACTGATGTCACGACCTTGGATCTGTCGAAATTGCACGCCCGCGTCGAACACCTTGCGCCGTTCCTGGCGGATTTTTTTGCGCTTTTCCTGTTGCAGGCCGCTCAAGAAATGGTCGAAGTCGCGATAGAGCGTGTTGTGCCAATGGAACTGCACAGTGTGTCGAAGCATCATGCCCGCTCGCTCGCAGGCAGCGACATCCTGCGACTGCGCGAACAAGAGGTGCAGGGACGAGAGCGATGACTGTTTTGCGAACTGAAGCAGGGCCGTGACCAGTGCCGAACGGGCAGCTTCATCCAGCGCGAGCAACCGGGCGCCTGGCACCGGTGTGAACGGTACCGCCACCAACCCCTTGGGGTAGTACGCGAGCCCATGCTGCTCGTGGGCATTGGCCCAGGCCCAGTCAAACACATATTCGCCGTAGGAATGCGACTTGAGGTACAGCGGGCAGGCTGCGCAGAGGTGCTCTCCGTGCCACAGCGTCACGAAGCGGGGCTGCCACCCGGTGGACGCAGTGGCGGCCCCGCTGTGGTGCAACGCGCTCAGGTAGGCATGTCGCATGAACGGGCTCGGGTCGGTCTCTTGATCAAGCAGCGCATTCCAGTCCGTTGCTGACACCTCGGAAGGTGAGCCGAGGACACGGGTGACATAATCATTCAGCGCCATGGTGGTGTGCCCGTTCGAGCGCCGAGCAGGGCTTGTACCGATGCCGCGCGGACGTGCAATGCGACGGCCCGGCGATCCCTGTTTTTCCTGAAGTTGACCTGTTTCATGACGCTCAAAATCTGTGTGGCCCAGCTCAATTTCGTGGTGGGTGACATGCCCGGAAACGCCCGAAAAATCATTGACGCGGCTCGTGAGGCCCATGGTCGCGGAGCGCGGCTTTTGCTCACGCCCGAACTGGCGATCTGCGGCTACGCGGCAGAAGATCTGTTTCTCCGCCCGGCTTTCATCGATGCCTGTGATGATGCCCTGAAAGCCGTGGCGAGCGAGACGGCCGAACTCAAAGGCCTGCACATCGTGGTGGGTCATCCGTGGCGTGCGCTGGACGCGGGCGAGCGGCGCGAGCGCAGCGTCTCGGTGGCGCAGCTGTTCAACGCGGCGAGCGTGCTGGTTGATGGCCAGGTGAAGCACCGCTATGCCAAGCGCGAGCTGCCCAATTACCAGGTGTTTGACGAGCGCCGGTACTTCGTGCCAGGCACCGAGACCTGCGTGTTCGATGTTCCAGCCACCGACGGGGGTGCTGTGCGTGTGGGACTGCTGATCTGCGAGGACGCCTGGTTCGATGAGCCTGCGGCCGACGCGGCGGCGGCGGGCGCCCAGGTTCTGGTGGTCATCAACGCCTCGCCGTTCCACACCGGAAAAGGCGGCGAGCGCGAGGCGATGATGCGTGAGCGCGTGTTGGCAACGCGCCTGCCGCTGGTCTATGCGCACCTCGTCGGTGGGCAGGACGAAATCGTGTTTGAAGGGCGCAGCTTTGTGCTGGCCGCCGATGGGGTGGTGGCCGGTCGGGCGATCAGCTTCGAGGAAACGCTGTTCGATGTCGCCATGGACAGCGGGCCGGGCGGTTGGCAGATCGATGCGGCCATCGACCGCGCGCACAGCCTGGAGGCCGATCTGTGGCACGCGCTCGTGCTGGGCGTTCGCGACTACATCGGCAAGAACGGCTTTCCGGCCGCGATCCTCGGTCTCTCAGGCGGCATCGACTCGGCGCTGGTGCTCGCCATCGCGGTGGATGCGCTCGGCAAGGACCGCGTGCGCGCGGTGATGATGCCTTCGCCGTACACGGCCGACATTTCCTGGATCGACGCACGCGACATGGCTGCGCGCATGGGCGTGCGCTACGACGAGATCGCGATCGCGCCCCAGTTCGAGGCCTTCAAGGCCAGCCTGGCCCAGGAATTTGCGGGGCGGGCGGAAGACACGACGGAAGAAAACCTGCAGGCCCGCATCCGCGGCACCCTGCTCATGGCGCTGTCCAACAAGTTCGGCGGCATCGTGCTGACCACCGGCAACAAGAGCGAAATGGCGACCGGCTACTGCACGTTGTATGGCGACATGGCCGGCGGTTTTGCGGTGATCAAGGACGTGGCCAAGACCATGGTGTTTCGCCTCGCGCGCTGGCGCAACGCGCACGACCCCTACGGCACCGGTGCGAATCCGATCCCGGAGCGCATCATCACCCGTCCCCCCAGTGCCGAGCTGCGGCCCGACCAGAAGGACCAGGACAGCCTGCCCGAGTACGAGGTGCTGGACGCCATCATCGAGCGCTACATGGAGAACGACCAGAGCCCGGCCAGCATCGTGGCGGCGGGCTACGCGCACGCCGATGTGGACAAGGTGGTGCGACTGATCCGCATCAATGAATACAAACGTCGCCAGGCCCCGGTGGGCATCCGCGTCACCCACCGCAGTTTCGGCAAGGACTGGCGCTACCCGATCACGAGCAAGTACCGGGCGTAACCGCCCGCTGCACTTCAAGCGAGCCCCAAGGGCCCCGACACCCTTGGCCCGGTTGTCCGGTTCCGTGGTATTTCTGGGTGGTCACCGCTCAGCCTGCCAGACGTTTGAGTTGAAGCACCGAGCGCATCTCCCCAACCTCGATGCCGGCCGCGTTCCTGAGCGGAGGCGGGATGAGGCTGGCCAGCATGGCGCGGCTTTCGGCATCGAGCCAATCCAGTTGGTCCAGTGCGGAAACGAACGCCACCATCAACGGCACCAGCTGGCCCTCGCTGCACTTGGCCGCGATGCCGATCCCCCGGCTGAAACTGGCCAGGGCCTGCACGCCGTCGGCCCCAACTTTGCTCACCCAATCGCCTCGGCCCGCCCGCATCAGTGCGAGGTCGTTGCGACCCTGGCCGCTGACCAGCTCGGGGTGGCGGCACATGGCGTGCGCGATGCGTCGCGGAGCCTGTCCATACAACGGGTCGGGGGCGGGCAGCGTCAAACGGGCAAAACCGTGGGCCAGAGATCGCAGCGGCAAGGCGTAATTTGGCGCACTGCAGCCGTCGGTGCCTCGCACCAGTTGCTCGGCCGGAATCCCCGAAAAATGGCTCACGCTTTGCACGATCTGCTGTTGGACCGGGTGTTGCGTGTCCAGGTAGCCGCTCAATGGTTGCCCCAATGCGTGGGCGAGCAGCAGCATGCCCGTGTGTTTGCCCGAGCAGTTGTGGTGCAGACGGTTGAAGCGCGCGCCCGGTTCGGGCTGGAGCCCGTTGGCGCTGTAAAAGTAGGGCACATGGCTGCCGCAGGCCAGTGCCGTTTCGCTCGCGCCCATGCGGGCCAGCAGGCTGGCCACTCGGTCGGTGTGCATGGGCTCGCCGTTGTGGCTGGCGCACAGCAAGGCCACGTCCGCGTCGTCCAGGCCCAGCCGGTCGGCGGCCAGGGCGATCAACGGCATGGCTTGAAACGGTTTGAGCGATGAGCGGGTGAACAGCGGCGAATCAATGTCACCCACGCTGGCCAGCAACTCACCTTGGGCATTGACCACGGCCAGCGAACCATGGTGAACGTTCTCGGGATGACCATTCCGGTAGCTCACAACGATGGGCACATGGCGAGGCAGGGTGGTCGATGCGCGTGGGGTGAGCATGTGGTTGTTCCGTTTCTGGCGGAGTGTATGACCGCGATGTTGACCCTTGGGCATAATGATCCATTCCCTTCTTGACCCGCCCCGGAGACACATCCCATGAAGCAAATCACCGCCGTCATCAAACCGTTCAAGCTGGAAGAAGTGCGTGAAGCGCTGGCCGAACAGGGCGTGACTGGCCTGACGGTGACCGAGGTCAAGGGCTTCGGCCGGCAAAAGGGTCACACCGAGCTGTACCGTGGTGCAGAGTACGTGGTCGACTTCCTCCCCAAGGTCAAGCTGGAGGTGGTTGTCAAGTCGGTGGACGTCGAGCGCTGTGTGGACGCCATCGTCCGAGCCGCGCGCACCGGGAAAATTGGTGACGGCAAGATCTTTGTGACCTCTGTCGAGCGCGTGGTGCGAATCCGCACCGGTGAAGAAGACGAATCCGCAGTCTGATCGACTCAGATCGCGTCCACCCGCGCAGCGGGCGAAAGGCCGGCCGCCTGAACCAGATCGGGCAGCAACCGAGCAGCGTCTGCATCGACCCGAATCAGTTCCATCTGCCAGTCACCCATGAACTGCTGCTGCACGCTGGCGCGCAGGAACACCATCAGGCTGTCGTAGTACCCGCCCAGGTTGAGCAGCCCGACCGGTTTGTCGTGATAGCCCAACTGGCGCCAGGTCCAGACCTCAAAAAATTCCTCCAGCGTTCCGATGCCGCCAGGCAAGGCGAGAAACGCGTCGGCGTGTTCGGCCATGAGCCGCTTGCGCTCGTGCATGTTGTCCACGACATGCAACTCGCTGCAACCATGGTGTGCCCATTCTTTTTCCACCAGGGCTTTGGGAATGATGCCGACCACCCGTCCACCAGCGGCCATGGTGGCGTCGGCCACGATGCCCATCAGGCCGTTCCGGCCTCCGCCGTAGACCAGTTGACCGCCGTGGCGACCGATCCATTCGCCCACGCCACGCGCGGCGTTGGCGTACTCAGGGTCAGTTCCAGGGCGAGAGCCGCAGTAAACGCAAAGGGAAAACGTTGGGGTTGTCATTGTTCAGGTGCGGGTGACAGGCGTCAGGACAAACGGCTCCAGAGTGCTGCGACCCAGGTGCCTGCGCACAACAACAAGCTCAGCAACACCGCGGCGCTGCCCATGTCTTTGGCCCGCTTGGACAGGTCGTGCCACTCCGGACCGATGCGGTCAATGGCGGACTCGACACCGGTGTTGAGCAGCTCGACGATCAACACGATCAACACCACACCGGCCAGCAGCACCACCTCGACCCAGTTCCGCCCGAGCCAGAAAGCCAGGGGGATCATCGCCAACGAGGCCGTGGCCTCTTGCCGGAACGCGGTTTCTTGCCATCCGGCGCGCAGGCCGGCCAGCGAATAGCCGAAGGCGTGCCACACGCGCTGCAGTCCGGTTCGTCCCTTTTGCGCGTTCGGGGCTTCTTTGGGCATTGATGGGGTCATGAGTTGCGGCTCAGCGCTTTCTTGCGCCGGGGTATTTCAGGTGGCTGGAAGTGCACCAGGCGCGTCCCTGCCAGTGCGTCGTGCACAAACTGGCGCTGGGCATGAAACCGTGACAGCAGGGCCCAGACCAGCACCCACCCGACCAAGATCACCGACAACTCACCGCCCGGCAGCGAAAAGGCAGCGCCGCCAGCCAACGGCGGCAGCAACCAGAGCCAGCTCAAGACATAGCGCCACAGAGCCCTTGCCTGGGTCAATGGTTGACCCAGGCTGTCCACCACACGGATGTGCCATGTTTTCATGGCCAGGGTCTGACCTTTGGACCAGAACCAGACAAAGTAGATACCGAACACCACAAACAGGAAGGCCTGTTGCAGGTGGCGGTTGTCCAGCGCGTGCCGGGTCTGGGTGAGCGTTGAAAACAAGTAGCCGGCAATGAAGACCACGCCGAACAAGAGCATGCCTTCGTACAACCAGCAGGCCATTCGGCGCCTCAGTGGTGGGGCAATCAGGTCGGCCGCAATGGGAGGGCAGGGTGGCAAGGCGGATTCGTTCATCGGTCGGCGGTCTGGGCAGGGGCGGATTGTCGCACTGTGTGTGCCGCACTTATTTGCCTCACAAGGCGCGCTGATCCAGCAAAGCCGCTTCCCGGTGTCTGTTGCAGTGCGATAATGTCAGGCTGCGATTCAAAAAGGCAAACGGGTCAAGGTCCGGCGGGGTATGTGTCCGCTCATGTCCATTGGCCTCAAGTTCCAACGCCGCTTCACAAGAGTGGGCGAAGGAGCACCCAAGGTATTTCGTCAGAGAAATTCTCGAAAGGTTCATCATGGAAATCAACAAGGCCGAACTGGCCTCAGCTGCTGCTGCCTCCGGCACAGCCACTCAAGAACTCCGCGGCGCAGAGATTCTCGTCAAGGCCCTCCAGGCCGAAAACGTGAAGTACATCTGGGGCTACCCGGGTGGCTCGGTGCTGCACATCTACGACGCTTTCTACAAGCAGGACACCATCCAGCACGTACTGGTGCGCCACGAGCAGGCTGCCGTGCATGCTGCCGACGGCTACGCGCGCGCCACGGGTGACGTGGGCGTGGCGCTGGTCACATCGGGCCCGGGGGTCACCAATGCCGTGACCGGCATTGCCACCGCCTACATGGACAGCATCCCGATGGTGATCATCACCGGGCAGGTGCCCACGGCCGCGATCGGCCTTGACGCCTTCCAGGAGTGCGATACCGTCGGCATCACGCGCCCCATCGTCAAGCACAACTTCCTGGTGAAGGATGTGAAAGACATGGCGATGGTGATGAAGAAGGCCTTCCACATTGCGCGCAGCGGCCGCCCAGGCCCTGTGGTGGTGGACATCCCGAAAGACGTGTCCTTCAACAAGACCGCTTACGTTGGCTACCCCGAAACGGTGGAAATGCGATCCTATAACCCGGTGCGCAAGGGTCACGGTGGCCAGATCCGCAAGGCATTGCAGCTGCTCCTGAGCGCCAAGCGTCCCTACATCTACACCGGCGGCGGGGTGCTGCTGGGCAATGCGGTGCAGGAACTGCGCACGCTTGTAGACATGCTCGGCTACCCGGTCACCAACACCCTGATGGGCCTGGGCGCCTATCCGGCATCGGACAAGAAGTTTCTGGGCATGCCCGGCATGCACGGCACCTTTGAAGCCAACAACGCGATGCAGAACTGCGACGTGCTGCTTGCCGTGGGCGCACGCTTCGATGACCGCGTGATCGGCAATCCCAAGCACTTCGCGCAGAACGAGCGCAAGATCATCCACATCGACATTGATCCGTCGAGCATCTCCAAACGCGTCAAGGTGGACGTGCCCATCGTTGGCGACGTGAAAGACGTGCTGACCGAGTTGCTCAACATGGTGCGCGAGACCACAACTCGCGTCGAACCCAAGGCGCTCGCCGCCTGGTGGGACACGATCGAGGGTTGGCGCTCCAAGGACTGCCTGAAGTACGACCCTGGCAACGGCGATGTGATCAAGCCCCAGTACGTGGTGGAAACGCTGTGGAACATGACCAAGGACGCCGATGCCTACATCACGTCCGATGTGGGTCAGCACCAAATGTGGGCCGCGCAGTATTACCGCTTCGACGAGCCGCGCCGCTGGATCAACTCGGGTGGTCTGGGGACCATGGGCGTGGGCATTCCCTACGCCATGGGCATCAAGCTGGCCAAACCCGACAGTGAAGTTTTTTGCGTGACCGGTGAAGGCTCGGTGCAGATGTGCATCCAGGAGCTCTCGACCTGCTTGCAATACAACACGCCGATCAAGGTCGTGGCGCTGAACAACCGCTACTTGGGCATGGTGCGTCAGTGGCAGGAAATTGACTACGAAGGCCGTTACAGCCACAGCTACATGGATGCGCTGCCCAACTTCGTGAAGCTCGCCGAAGCCTATGGGCATGTCGGCATGCTGATCGAGCGGCCGCAGGACGTGGAGCCGGCACTGCGCGAGGCTCGCAAGCTCAAGGACCGCACTGTGTTCATGGACTTTCGCACCGATCCGACCGAAAACGTCTTCCCCATGGTCAAGGCCGGCAAAGGCATCACCGAGATGCTGCTGGGTTCAGAAGACCTCTGACCCTTGTCATCCTGCCCCCTTCCGTCATTGGACGGGCGGCAGCATTTTCGAAGAATCTATTTGCAGCCAAGCCTGCGCATTACCGTGCGCAGGGGAGGGCTCAGAAAAGAGGAATCTCACTCATGAAACACATCATCGCTGTCCTGCTTGAAAACGAACCCGGCGCCTTGTCTCGGGTGGTGGGCTTGTTCTCGGCACGCGGCTACAACATCGAATCGCTGACCGTGGCACCCACGGAAGATCCCTCGCTTTCGCGCATGACGATCCAGACCACAGGATCAGACGAGGTGATCGAGCAGATCACCAAACACCTGAACCGGCTGATCGAAGTCGTGAAGGTGGTGGACCTGACCGAAGGCGCCTACACCGAGCGTGAGCTCATGATGGTCAAGGTGCGTGCGGTGGGCAAAGAGCGCGAAGAGATGAAGCGCATGGCGGACATCTTCCGTGGCCGCGTGATCGACGTGACCGAGAAGAGCTACACCATCGAACTCACGGGTGACCAAGGAAAGAACGACGCTTTCCTTGAGGCCATTGACCGCAGTGCCATTCTCGAAACCGTTCGAACGGGTTCCTGTGGCATCGGGCGGGGTGAGAGAATCCTGCGCATTTGACATTTCAGGGCTCAGCCATTTGCCCGTTCGGGCTGAGCCTGTCGAAGCCTTTGTCCGCTGGACGAGGGTACCGAGAGCCCTTCGACAGGCTCGCGAAGAACGGCACCAACCTCAATTCCATTGGAGCAAAAGATGAAAGTTTTCTACGACAAAGACTGTGACCTGAGCCTGATCAAGGGCAAGACCGTGGCCATCATCGGCTACGGCTCGCAGGGTCACGCCCACGCCCAGAACCTGAACGACAGCGGCGTGAAGGTTGTGGTCGGTCTGCGCAAGGGTGGCGCCTCATGGGACAAGGTCGGCAAGGCCGGCCTGACCGTGATGGAAGTGAACGACGCCGTGAAGGCCGCTGATGTCGTCATGATCCTGCTGCCTGACGAGCAGATCGCCGAGGTCTACACCAACAACGTGGCCCCCAACATCAAGGCCGGTGCTTCACTGGCGTTTGCCCACGGCTTCAACGTGCACTACAACCAAGTCGTGCCCCGCGCCGATCTGGACGTGTGGATGGTCGCGCCCAAGGCCCCGGGCCACACCGTGCGCAACACTTACACCCAGGGTGGGGGCGTGCCCCACCTGATCGCCATCCACCAGGACAGGAGCGGCAAGGCGCGTGATTTGGCCCTGAGCTACGCCATGGCCAACGGTGGCGGCAAGGCCGGCATCATCGAGACCAACTTCAAGGAAGAAACCGAGACCGACCTGTTCGGCGAGCAGGCCGTGTTGTGCGGTGGCGCCGTCGAGCTGATCAAGATGGGGTACGAGACCCTGACCGAAGCTGGTTACGCCCCCGAGATGGCCTACTTCGAGTGCCTGCACGAGCTCAAACTGATCGTTGATCTCATCTACGAAGGTGGCATCGCCAACATGAACTACTCGATCTCCAATAACGCGGAGTTCGGCGAATACGTGACCGGTCCTGAGGTGATCAACGAAGAGTCTCGCAAAGCCATGCGCAACGCTTTGAAGCGCATCCAGAACGGTGATTACGCCAAGATGTTCATCCAGGAAGGTCGTCTGAACTACCCGAGCATGACGGCCCGCCGCCGCAACACCGCTGATCACCAAATCGAGGTGGTGGGTGCCCAACTGCGCGCCATGATGCCCTGGATTGCGAAGAACAAGCTGGTCGACCAGACACGCAACTGATCTGCGTCCAGCCCATGAAAACAAAGGCCACTTCGGTGGCCTTTGTCTTTTCTGTCACCTTTCCACTGGCTTACACTGCCCTCTTGCGCCATGAGCGCGGCACGCGGCGATAGCCGAACATCCATGCACGACGGAACCGATCCTTTGAACGAACCCAGTAGCGAGATCCGCAAACGCAGCAAAGGCATCTACATGGTGCCCAACATGATCACGCTGGCGGCTTTGTTTGGCGGGTTCTATGCCATCGTCATGGCCATGAACGGGCGCTTCGACTTGGCCACCGTGGGTATTTTTGCGGCCATGGTGCTGGACAGCCTGGACGGTCGTGTGGCGCGCATGACCAACACCCAGAGCGCCTTTGGTGAACAGATGGACTCGCTGTCCGACATGGTGTCGTTTGGCGCTGCGCCCGGGCTCGTGGCCTACGTCTGGGTGCTCAAAGACATCGGGCGCTGGGGTTGGATTGCGGCTTTCGTCTATTGCGCCTGTGCTGCACTGCGCTTGGCACGCTTCAACGTCAACACCGGTGTGGTGGACAAACGCTACTTTCAGGGCTTGCCATCCCCCGCTGCTGCCGCGTTGGTGGCCGGTTTTATTTGGTTGGCGACCGAGTTGGAACTGAACCGAACCCTGCTGGTGTGGCCCATGTTCGTGTTGACGCTATATGCCGGCCTGACCATGGTGACCAACGTGCCGTTCTATAGTTTCAAGGACTTGAGTCTCAAGAAGAGCGTGCCGTTCGCAGCCATTGTCCTGGTGGCGTTGGGTATTGCCGTGATCAACATCCATCCTCCCACCGTTTTGTTCGGTCTGTTTGTCATTTACGGCCTCTCGGGCTACGCAATGTATTTTTGGCGCAAGTCCAAAGGACGGCCGACGAGTGTCATCAGTACGTCTACCGATGAGCCCGACGAACGTGGTTTGCACGAATAGACCGCCGCTTGATGGCCACGGGTTTCCTCCACGAGGCGCGCACGTTCTTTGTGATACATTGCCAGCCATGAAACAAGTTTCGCTCTCGCTGCTACTGGGTGTCCGTCACGGGCAGGTCTGGTAACGCAAGAGCGATTTCCAACAACGGCCCGTTTGCACCCGCAGCGGGCCGTTTTGTTTTGGACTGCAGGTTTTTTCAAGCGCTGCCCACGAGGCAACCCACCGGAGAATCACATGACCGACAAACTCATCATTTTTGACACCACCTTGCGCGATGGCGAACAATCGCCCGGCGCCTCCATGACCAAGGATGAAAAACTGCGCATTGCGCGCCAGTTGGAGCGTCTCAAGGTGGACGTGATCGAGGCGGGTTTTGCGGCAAGCTCCAACGGCGACTTTGATTGTGTGCAAGCCATTGCCAACACGATCAAGGACTCCACGGTGTGTTCCCTGGCGCGGGCCAATGACAGGGATATCTCGCGGGCCGCTGAGGCGCTCAAGGGAGCACACCGGGCACGCATCCACACCTTCATCGCTACCAGCGCGCTGCACATGGAAAAGAAGCTGCGCATGACGCCCGACCAGGTGTTTGAGCAGGCCAAACAGTCGGTTCGATTCGCACGCAATCTGGTGGATGACATTGAGTTCAGTCCAGAAGACGGTTACCGGAGCGACATGGACTTCCTTTGTCGTGTTCTCGAGGCGGTGATCAAGGAAGGGGCGACCACGCTGAACATCCCGGACACCGTGGGCTATGCGATCCCTGAGTTGTATGGCGACTTCATCCGCACGCTGCGCGAGCGTGTACCCAACTCTGACAAGGCCATCTGGTCGGTGCATTGTCATAACGACCTCGGCATGGCAGTGGCCAACTCGTTGGCGGGCGTGAAGATCGGTGGTGCGCGCCAGGTGGAGTGCACCATCAACGGTCTGGGGGAGCGCGCCGGCAACTGTTCGCTAGAAGAAATCGTGATGGCGGTGCGCACCCGCCGCGACTATTTCAACCTCGACGTGGGCGTCGATGCGACGCAAATCGTGCCCGCCAGCCGCATGGTCAGCCAAACCACGGGCTTCGTGGTTCAGCCCAACAAGGCCGTGGTGGGGGCGAATGCATTTGCACACGCCAGCGGTATTCATCAGGATGGCGTGCTCAAAGCTCGTGACACCTACGAAATCATGCGCGCTGAAGACGTGGGCTGGGCCGCCAACAAGATCGTGCTGGGCAAGCTCAGCGGGCGCAACGCGTTCAAGCAACGCCTGCAGGATCTGGGCATCGAGATGGAGTCAGAGAGCGAAATCAACACGGCCTTCGCTGCGTTCAAGGAGCTCGCTGATCGCAAGAGCGAGATCTTTGACGAAGACATCCTGGCACTGTGTAGCGATGAGAGTGTGACCACGGAAAAAGAGCGCTATGGCCTGGTCTCGTTGGCCCAGCACAGCGAAACCGGAGAGCGACCGCACGCTGAAGTGGTGTTCACGATTGCCGGCAAGGAGTTCCAAGGCGCATCAGACGGCAATGGCCCTGTTGACGCATCGTTGAAAGCCATTGAAAGTCACGTCAAAAGCGGGGCGGAGTTGGTGCTCTATTCGGTGAATGCCATTACTAGCGGTTCAACTGAAAGTCAGGGTGAAGTCACAGTGCGTTTGCAGCATGGCGGGCGCGTGGTCAACGGTGTGGGAGCAGATCCTGACATCGTCGTGGCCTCTGCAAAAGCGTATCTGAGCGCCTTGAACAAGTTACAAAGCCAGGCGGATCGGGTCGCGGCCCAGGGCTAAGTTGTTGAAAATCAAATACTTAAGACGTAATTCTTCAATGGTCGCTAGAAATGCCCTGCAAATGGAGGACTGTTCTGGCGTTCACTGAGGAGTATTTCACAAGCGTTTGATATTGCTAGTTTTTTTCATAACTTCTATACTCCACTCCAGAGCAACGTCGTTGTCAGGAGTGGAGTACATGAAACCTTTTCGCGCACGCTTTTTCACGCTGTTGCAGTTCGTTGCAGCTGCTGTGACATCAGCGACCCTGATGCTGCCGCTCTCCGCGGAAGGGGCTATGGCGAAAAAGGTGGGAAACAAAGCCAAGAAGCCAGCAAGCACCCAGGTGGTCGAGCGCAAGAAGCGCGGGGCAGTGGTGGCGAAGTCGTCCATTTCGAAGAAGGTTGCGGGCAGCAGAGGCACTGCCGTGGTGAGAAAGAACCGCGGACAGGACCGCCGTGAAGTGAACCTGGCCAAGACTGACGTTCGTGACTCGAAGCGACTTGGCTCGGGTAAAAGGAAACTATCCATTCAACTCGCGAGTGGGCGCAAGTCTAAGCGTTTGACCCGGACGACCCGGGCCCGCACTCAACAGAGTGATCTTCGGATGGTGGCCCATCGCAGCCCTGCGCATGTCATGCGTGTGATGGCAGTGCCTCGTTTGTCCAACGGCGAACGGTTGGGTCTGCGTTCCGCAGACGATCCATTGGAATTGAATTCCAGTGTGGCGCTTGTGGTGGACCAGCAGACCAACGAAGTGCTTTTCAGCAAGAACGATTCGGCTGTGTTGCCCATTGCGTCACTGACCAAGCTGATGACGGGTCTGGTGATCACCGATGCCAACCTGTCGATGGACGAGCCGCTGACGATCACGCAGGATGACGTGGACACCGTCAAAAACAGCCGCTCCCGTTTGGCTGTGGGTTCGACGCTCACTCGTGGCGAGCTGATGCACCTCGCGCTCATGTCGAGTGAGAACCGTGCCGCCCATGCATTGGGTCGGACCTATCCAGGTGGCCTCGACAGTTTTGTGCGCTTGATGAACAGCAAGGCCCGTGAACTCGGTATGCGCGACACGCGGTATGTCGAGCCGACTGGTCTGTCCAGTCTCAATCAGTCCAGCGCTCGCGACTTGGCGACCCTGGTGTCTGTGGCCTATCAAAGCCCCGTCTTGCGAAGTCTGTCCACGTCACCCAGCCATCAGCTGGAGCTTGGCCACCGCGTGCTGGAGTTCAGAAATTCCAACCGTTTGATTCGTGATCCCGACTGGGAGATCGGTCTGCAAAAGACCGGCTACATCTCCGAGGCCGGTCGCTGCCTGGTGATGCAGGCCAAAGTGGCCGGTCGCCAGCTGATCATGGTGTTTCTGGATTCAGCTGGCAAGCTGAGCCGTGCTCAGGATGCCGAGCGTGTTCGGCGCTGGGTGGAAGCTCAGACTGATTTCCAGCCGGTGGTTCGCCCACAGGGTTGAGTGGTATCCACCTCAAGTAAAACGGTCCTTTTTGGACCGTTTTTTTGTGCGCGATGAGCAGGGGCAGAGCGGAACAAGTGGAAGCGCTCTTTTCCAACTTGCCCCCAAACTACCGTGGCGTGGTTTGGGCGGCCTGGGCTTTGGGGCAGCCAAGAGCTATGGAGATATCGGCCGCTGTGGCGCGCAGCTTGGGTACCCAGTTTTCATCGATGCGATCAGCCGGCGCCGAGATCGACAAACCCGCCACCAGACGGCATTGGTCGTCGTAGATACCGGCGGCCATGCAGCGCACGCCGAGTTCCAGTTCTTCGTTGTCGCGGGCCAAGCCGGCCTGGCGACATTGCTGGAGCTCGCGTTCCAGCGTGACCAGTTGGGTGAGGCTGTTTCGGGTGTTGCCCGCAAGGCCTGTGCGTGTGGCATAAGCCCGCACACGTTGCGGTTCGTCAGCAGCCAGAAAAAGCTTGCCAACGGAAGTGAGGTGCAGCGGCGCTCGGCCTCCAATGGCTCGGACCACCTGCATGCCCGAGCGCTCGCTGTAGGCGCGCTCGACGTACACGATTTCGTCGCCTTGGCGCACACTGAGGTTCACGGGTTGCTGGATCAGCTTGTGCAGCTCGCGCATCGGTGTCAGTGCCGCGTCACGCACGCTGAGACGCGCCTTCACCAGATTGCCGAGTTCCAGAAGGCGCATGCCCAGCCGGTAGCTTCCTGCTTCCGGTCGATCAACAAAACGGCCAATCGTCAGGTCGTTGAGGATGCGATGGGCGGTGGACGGATGAAGTCCCGTCTTTTCACTGATTTCTTTGAGAGACACCGGTTCTTCCCGCGAAGCGAGCACTTCGATCAAGTTGAACATCCGTTCGATGACTTGAACGGTGGGTGTGCTGGGCAGGGAGTCGGATCGTTTGGTCATGGCCGCCATATGGTTAGGGCCATTTTACAAGATGAAATCAAAGGCCTGGCACCCAGCGGCCGTCTCTCAACAGTTCATGGGGTTGAAAGCCAGCCTTGTAGCCCATTTTCTGGCTTTGCTCGATCCAGTAGCCGAGGTACATGTGCGGCAGTCGCAGTGCCTGAGCCTGCTCAATCTGCCACAACACACTGTAGGTGCCATAGCTCGCGCGGCTGTCGGGCTCGTAGAAGGTATACACCGCCGACAGCCCGTCGCTGAGCACATCGACGATGGACACCATCACCAGGCGAGCAGGCTGGTCCCCGTTGGCCGGTTCATGGAATTCAACCAGCCTTGAATTGACGCGGCTTTGCAGGAGAAACTGGGTGTACTGGTCGATGCTGTCCTGGTCCATGCCGCCGCCAGCATGGCGGCTGGTCTGGTAGCGTAGGTACAGCTCATAGTGTTCTGGAACGAAGCAAAGACTGAGCACCCGCGTTTCCAGGTGGGCGTGACGCGATTGGCAGCGCCGCTGACTTCGGGTGGGCTTGAATCGCCCCACAGGCACCCTGAGTGGCACGCAGGCCTGGCACCCATCGCAATAGGGTCGGTACACGAACATGCCGCTGCGGCGAAAGCCGTGGGTCACCAGATCCGAGTAAGCGTCGTTGTGGATGAGGTGGCTCGGCGTGGCCACCTGGGAACGCGCTTGGCGTCCCGCGATGTAGCTGCACGGGTAGGGCGCCGTGGCGTAATACTGCAGCGCCTGCAGTGGGAGTTCTTTGAGGTGGGTCACGCTCAAACGCCGTGGTCGGTGAGGAGGTGATTCCAGTATACGTTCCGAAATCGCCAGACCGGGGCTCGGTGCTGCGTCGTCTGCCGCAGGTGCAGGCCGAATGCGCTGCGCGGCATCAAAGTCCCGCCCAGTGAAGCGAGGTGGGGCGTGTCTTGTTGGCAGTCGATCAGTGGGATGTGTTCTGCGCGACAAAACGCCACCAGTGCACACAGTGCGATCTTGGATGCATCGCTTCGCCGGCTGAACATGGATTCTCCAAAGACCATGGCCCCCAGGTTGATGCAATACAGGCCGCCAGCGAGTTCGCCGTCGATCCAGGTCTCGACGCTGTGGGCGATGCCAGCGTGGTGCAGCCGGACGTAGGCCTGCTCCATGGCGGGCAGGATCCAGGTCCCCGATTGTTCACCGCGTGGCGTGTGCGCGCAGGCGCGGATCACCCGTTCGAAATCGTGATCGAAACGGATCTCGAGGCGCTGTTCGGCTCGAAGCTTGTTCAGCGTCTTGCGCAGCGAACGGTGCAGGCGAAAAGCCTCCGTCCGCAACACCATGCGCGGATCGGTGCTCCACCAGAGAATGGGTTGTCCCGCGCTGTACCAGGGGAAGATGCCTTGTGAATAGGCAGAAACCAGGGTCTGCACATCGAGCGCGCCACCGGCAGCGAGCAAGCCACTGGCGGGATCTTGGGCGCCCCAGGCACGGTCCACCGAAGGGAAGGCATCGCCTGGCTCAAGCCAGGGCAGTTCTGGGGTGCGTGCAGCGAGAGACATGCGTCTATTGTCGGGCGGGCGACAGTCTGATCCGTCGAATGCTGGTCACCAGGGCCGTTGTCAAAGCGATCCCCGTGCCATCGGCCAGCAGGTCCAGTCCATCACCATGCCGCCACCCGGTGGCCGATTGCGCCAGTTCGATCACCGCCCCATAGACCAACAGGCCCAGGCAGATGCGCCACAGGTGGTGAGGGTAGGCACAGTGGCCCAGCAGTGTGAGCGCGACGAATCCACCGGCGTGCTGGGCTTTGTCCCAGATGTCGAATGTCTGGGGTGGCAAATACGCCACCGGCAGCAACGACAGAATGGCCACCACGACGGCACAGAGCCAGAAGGCGGACTTCGTCAACAGGAGCAGCAGCGAGGGCGAGGAATGCATGTGAAACAGATGTCGCAATCCCGATGTCGACAAGGATGCCCGAAGGACTTATTCAAGATAAGGAAGCGTACCAGTCCTTTGTGCCGTGGTCGGGGGTGGGCTGCCCAGGGCCGATGGAGGTCAAGGTGGTGCAAGACGTGAAACGCTCGCGCCGATTCGTTCAGCGCTTGGGTTTGCGATGGGGGTTCGCAGGCGGAATGCCTGTGTCGCCTGGATGGTCTGGACTGAATGGAAGGTCTGAGGTGGGGCCGCCTCTTCTCGGTCCCGGCTTGCGCAACAAGGCCCATCCCGATACCCGAACGCCTGCCTCTGCTACCCCTCTGGCTGTGTCACCCTTGCAAGGGCCGAGCAGGTTGAGCTGGCGAAGGTGCGGGCGAGTCCACGGCGGCGCCGGGATCTTCTTCACCGGCCACCGAGCTCAGCAACTCAGCGGTGGGGTTGTCCATCGGTGTTGGCGCGGTGTGGGTGGAGGGGAGCGAACTGGGCGCATCGAGGTGGGCGCCCACGCGCACGCCCACCCCCAACTGGGTGACGAGCTCGCCGCCCAGCCATGCGGTGCCGAACAGGATGGCGCCGGCCAGCAAGCTCAAACCCCACGCCACCGTGGGCGCAGGCTGGCCGGGTTCTCGCATGTACCAACTCAATGCAAACACCAACAACGCCACCACGTTGCCGCCGCCATGCCATGCACCCACCCTGTGCGCACGTGTACCGCGAGGGATGCGGCGCCAGTCGAGCCAGCCAAACGGCGCGGCCACCAAGCCGCCGAGCAGGCCCAGACCCAGCAGGCCGCGTGCCAACTCGCCCACACCCGTTGCAACACCAGCGAGCACAGCGACATCGACCAGCACCGAAGTGAACAACAGCCCGGCCGGAAACACCACCAGCATGAGGTGCACGGGGTGGCCCAACAGGTTGAGGGTTCGGCTCACTGCTCGGTGCCTTCATCGGGCAATGGGTAGGCGTCGGCAACGTACGCTGGCCCTTTCATCACCCGGACGATGAAACAACCCAGGCCCACGGTGAGCACCAGCATTCCGTGTAGCAACATCAAGCCGACCATCATGTAGTCCCACTGCAGCAGGACCCTTTCATCGCCTGCGAACAAGGGGTCGGCCCATGCAAGCAGCCGGTTCAACAGCGACAGGGCGACCGGCAACAGTGAGCCCCACAACAGGATCGATGGCAGGCGTTTCCAGATGCGGTGCTCCAGGCCTGGCGGCGACTGCACGAAACCGGGGAGTTTGTTGAAGAGGTTCATGAAGAACTGGCTACTGGCCTGAGGGTGGGGGCATGTTGACTGCCCCGCAACCTGGCTCTGGCAAGCCGTGTTCCCGGCGGCACCAGACGATGTTTTCCTCGTCGGCTTTCCTCCTTCCTGTGCGGTTCCTTCGGTCGAACGCTGGACCAGAAAAAGGGGCTTGTTCAGGAACGGGATTTGCCACCTGAGAAGGCGTTCGGTCGTCCGAGACCGTCGCCACCCGTTCAACCCACAGGAGAATTTTCATGTCCCCGAACAAGCAGCGTCAGCAAGGCCAAGGCCAGCACCCACAGGAGCAAAGGCAGCAAGGCCAGAACCAGAGCCCAGGACGGAACCAGGGTCGGCAAAGTGATGAGAGTGACCGGTCCGGTCAGCGCGAGCAAAGCAACCCTGGTGGCACCCAGCAGCAGAGCCGCAAGGACGTCAATCCCTCTCAGCAACAGGATGGTTCCCTCCAGCGCGAGCGGGGGTCGGATGAAGGCCCTCGCCGCCCAGGCGGAAACAACGCCGTGTGACATCACAGATGCCGCTTGCGCTCCCTTCTTCTCAATGGACGGGGACTTTGTCTCCCCCGATCCCAACGCATTCACCCCACACCGATTCAGGAGATTCCCATGGCCACCACCCGCACCGAAGCAGATGCCTGCGCGCTTCTGGACGCCGATCACAAGGCGGTCAAGAAACTGTTCAAGGCGTATGACGAACTGGCGCACTCCCACGCGCGAGACGTCGCGCAGAAGAAACTGGAACTGGCACGTGAAATCTGCCGGGAGCTGACGGCCCACGCCACGATCGAAGAAGAAATCTTCTACCCCGCCTTGCGGAATGCGATGAAAGACACCGAAGCCCTTGCCGAAGCCGAAGTGGAGCACGCGGGTGCCAAGGACCTCATTGCACAGATCGAGGCGTTGGATGAAGTCGACGAGATGTTCGATGCCAAGGTCAAGGTGCTGAGCGAATACATCGACCACCACGTGAAAGAGGAAAGAAACCAGATTTTCCCCAAGGCCAGGGCCGCGCGCTCGCTGGACCTCATTGCGATGCGTGAGGAACTGCAGGGCCGCAAGGAAGAGCTCATGAACATGGCGGAAGCCTGAACATTTTTCGGCAACCCCTTCCACACTCTTTGTGCAGATGCCTTCGGCGTTGTGAGCGCTGTGAGCGTCTATTTTTTTTGGGCATGGGGTTTGCCGACCTGAACTGGGCACCGTTCTTCCGTACCGGTGCCCATTTTTCTAGGAGACATCAAGATGGCATCCCACAAGAATGATCATCCATTCCCGTCCGCCGTCGATGGGCGAAACAAGCACCGCAACAGCGGCAGCACCCATCAAATTTCGGGCCACCCAGCGCGAAACGACGGCTCTCAGAACAGAACGGGCGGTGCAACCGACCCAAGTGCATCCCAGGGCTCACAGCCTGACTGGGATGGCATCCACAGCTTCCGCCACGGCAGTGGCGGCGTTGATCTGCCGCCAGCCCCAGGCCGTCACCAATACAAGAACGGTGATCGCTGATTCAAGCCAGCAGCACCGCGATGAAAGCGAACATGAATATCTGAAGGACAGCCATGCCGGGCAACACGATGGGCATGTATGAGATGACATCGTCCAGGACGTTCTGTGCTTTTTCGTCCGTGTACGCGGCGAACTCCGGGTCGGAATAGTCCTTGGGGTGCTCGGCCAGGGCCTGGTCGGGGGGCGGTTGGTGGTTGGTCATATCGATCTTTCAAGAGTGGTCGACACCCCTTCGGGGCAAGCCATGTGCCGGAGGAAGAACTGCGGTGCAGCCGAACATTCAAGACTGGCATCCGTGGTGAACCGAACAGACTTCCCCTCTGTTGCGGAAGAAGATGGTTGACCCAACGAACACTCAAGGAGCGCCCCATGGCGAAATGCGAAACCTGTGGCAACGCCTACGACAAGTCATTTGAAGTCGTCATGCGGGGCGCAACGCATGTATTTGACAGCTTTGAATGCGCCATTTACGCGCTGGCGCCTGCGTGTGAACACTGTGGTGTGCGTGTGATCGGGCATGGCGCAGAGAAAAATGGCCGCATTTTTTGCTGTAGCCATTGCGCGGGACAAGCCGGCATGACCGAACTTCGCGACCGCGCCTGAATGGGTTCCTGTGGCCCTTGGTTCAACCTCAAACTGGAGATAGAGATGCAACTGCTCAAAGACGTGATGAGCCCCGACGTGCAGGTGATCGGCCCTGAGGCGACCTTGCAGGACGCCGCGGCGCTGATGCGGGACGAAGGCTTCGGGATGCTGCCCGTGGGCGAGAACGACCGGATGATCGGCACCGTGACCGACCGCGACATTGCCGTGCGTGCCGTCGCAGAAGGGAAGGGCAGCGACACCCGGGTTCGCGACGTGATGTCGAAGGACGTGATCTGGTGCTACGAGGACGACACCGTGGAGAAAGGCGCTCACACGATGAGCACGTGTCAGGTCAGGCGCTTGCCGGTGGTAAACAGCGACAAGCGCCTGGTGGGCATCGTGTCACTCGGCGACTTTGCCGTCGCGGTCGAAGACATCCAGCCCACCGCCGATGCCTTGGTGGGCATTTCGCAGCCGGAGGCCTGAACCGGCTCCGCACCACCTGGGGGTGACGGGCTGGACCGCTTACCGCTGGCTGGTGGGTTCGCTGGACGTGTCGCTGAAAGGCAGCAGGGAGGCGATGACCCGCGCCACCCGCACGAGCGGCCCGGGCTGGTCCGTTCCGGACGAAGCCTGCGCGGCCTCGCCGACCACGCGCCAGATCACATTGCCCACGTCGTCGGCCACGAGCAAGGCGCCTTTGCCGTCGATGGCCACACCCACGGGACGGCCGCGGGCCTTGCCGTCGTCGTCGAGGAAGTCGGTCAGCACGTCCACCGGCCGCCCGCTGGGCAACGCGCCCGAGAAGGGCACGTAGATCACTTTGTAGCCACTTGGCGGGTTGCGGTTCCATGAGCCGTGCTGGCCGACGAACATGCCGTTGACGCCGAACGGCCCGCCCAGCGTGTTGCCCTGCGCCGATGCCAGTCCCAGCGACGCGGTGTGGTTGCCCAGCGCGTAGTCAGGCTTGATGGCCTTGGCCACCAGGTCGGGACGCGGTGGCTGGGGCCGCGTGTCCACGGTCTGGCCGTGGTAGCTGTAGGGCCAGCCGTAGAAGCCGCCGTCGCGCACCGAGGTCATGTAGTCGGGCACCAGGTCGGAGCCCAGTTCGTCGCGTTCGTTGACCGAGGTCCAGAGGGTGTCACCCTGCCAGGCCATGCCCACGGGGTTGCGCAGCCCGCTGGCGAAGATCCGGCCGGTGCCGCTCGCACGGTTAAATTCCCAGATCGCCGCGCGCCCCTCTTCGTGCCCCATGCCGTGCTCGGCCACGTTGCTGTTCGAACCCACCGACACATACAAGCGGCTGCCGTCGGCGCTGGCCAGCAAACCCTTGGTCCAGTGGTGGTTGAGCGGTCCGCCGGGCAGATCGGCGACCTTGCTCACCGGGCCGCTGGCCTGGGTGTCGCCGGTCTGGTAGGGCACCTTCACCAGCGCATCGGTGTTGGCGATGAACAGTTCGTTGCCCACCAACGCCATGCCGAAGGGCGAGTTCAGGTTCTCCAGGAACACTGTGCGTTGCTCGGCCGTGCCGTCGCCGTCGGCATCGCGCAGCAGCGTGATGCGGTTGGCGCTGGGGGTCGCGGCGCCAGCGCGTTTCATGGCCCATCCCATGACCTTTCCCCTGAAGCCCTGCAACTCATCGCGCAGGGGGCGCTGGGGTGCATTGGTCTCGGCCACCAGCACGTCGCCGTTGGGCAGCACATGCAGCCAGCGCGGGTGGTCCAGCCCATCGGCGAACCGCCGTACCTTGGTGCCGGTGGCGGCCGTGGGCGCCTCGCCTTCGGCCCACGACTGGGCCTGTGCGATCCGGACCGTGGGAATCCATGTTTCGACGGGCGTGGGCAGTGGCGGGTCGACGCCGTAACCGGTGTCCGCCTGCAGCTTGGCCGATTCGCCGCAAGCGCTCAACACCAAGCCTGCCAGGGCGAACAGGGGCCAGGCCGGTGAGGAGTGGTTGGTGGTGCTCTGGGGCGTCGCGGCTCCGCCGTGGCGCGAAGGCGCGGTGAGTGGGTTCGAGGTGTTCAAGGGGGTTCTCCTGAGATGAAACACCCCCGCCGCGCTTCGAGGCGGGTGGCGCTCCGGCGCCGTGGAAAGACGCACAGAGCGGGGCAAGGTGCGTGCCCGCCGGCCTGGCCGCCTTTGTATCGAATGGTCAATGGGCGCCCGAATTGCCTGTTGGGGGTTCCAACGTGCTTGTTGGTACCAACCTGGAGGAATCTGCCATGCGCACCGTTTTCACCCCACCCGTCCGTGTCTGGACCCTCATCGGCGCGGTATCCGTGTCCCTTCTTTCACTGACCGCCTGCGACCGCACGACGGAAGGGATGCCGGCGCCCACCGGCAGCATGGAGCGCCCTAACGACGCCAACCGTGCTCCTGCGACGCCCGCCACGCCGGCCGATCCGCCAGCACAGGCCATCCCCCCTGTGCAGCCCGATTCACCCCCCGCGCCGGGCACCGGCGGCACCGCCCAGTAAGCCCGGTGGTGCCGGGCCCTTGTCGTCAAGCGCTCTTTGAGCGCTTCTTCTTCGGTGGGCCCGGCACCCGGCCGCCCGCGTCGCGCGCTTCGGACAACGCGATGGCGATCGCCTGTTTGCGGTTGCGCACCTTGTCTCCGGAGCTGCTTTTAAGCTCGCCTTCCTTGAACTCGTGCATCACCTTGCCGACTTTTCGTTCGGTGGTGGCATCGGTCTTCGCCATGGTTTGACTCCTTCGTGCATCGATGTGAAACGCACCACGCTCCGGCGCGCCGGAGCACTGGCATCTCTCAAGCGGCTCTGAGCAGGCAGGCCTGACAGGCCGCCACAGGCAGCAGGCGCTGGTACTCGTCGCGCAGCACCCCGTAGCACTCGCAGGCCTGCTCTTCAAGGCCTTCGCGGTCCAGCACCTGGACATGGCCGCGGGTGTATCGGATCAGGCCGAGCTTCTGCAGCAACAGCGCGCCTTCGGTCACCCCTTCACGGCGCACCCCCAGGCGCATGGCGATTTGTTCCTGGGTCATCAGCACCTCGTCACTGCCGGAGCGGTCGGCCTGCTGAAGCAGGCAGAACGCCACCTGTTGCGTGATCACGTGGTGCCGGGTGCAGGTGGCGCGCTGCGCGGTCTGGGTCAGCAGTGCTTGCGTGTAGCCCAGCAGCAGACGCATGGTCGCGCCCGCGCGGTTGAACTCACTCCGGATGACGCCGGCAGGAATGCGGAAGGCTTCGCCGGTGGTCAACACCGTCGCGCAGCCGCACATGGGTCCGCCACTCATGAAGAGGCAGACCCCCAACAAGCCTTCGTTGCCCACGAGCGCGGACTCCACACAGTCCCCGTCCACCGTCACGTACATGAGAGAGGCGAGCAGCGTGGTGGGAAAGTAGGCATGCGACAGGGTCTCACCCGAGTCATAGATGGTTTGATTTCGCGTGAGGACCACACGCTCTGCATAGGGTTGAAGGCGCAACCAATCCGCCTGTCCCAGAGCAGCAAGCAGGTGGTTGTCAAAGGGGCTGGATGGGTTTTGCATGGTCATTTCCTTGAAAGAGGAGGGCCGGGCCGCGGGACGAACCAGGCGCAACCACAGAGGCAAACGAGATGCCAGGTATGCGGGCTTGATGGTTCACAACCTCTCAACCCGGAGTGGGCCTGACGGTCCAGGGCCGTCATGGGTATCCATCTCCATTCGGGCACACACCTTGCCAATTCAGGGCGCCGCCATTTCAACGAACACGCACGCATCGACCCAGGAGTCACCAATGGACACACTTTTTTCGTTCGGAAGTCTCCTTCCCCTCTGGACCTTTCATTCACCCGACGTTCCGCCCCCCACGCCCCCTGCGCCCGAAG
>NZ_MUNZ01000130.1 GCF_002001205.1 Hydrogenophaga sp. A37 | reverse complement strand
GAGTGGGGTGGTGGCTTGCATGGCGGTTCTCCCTGGGTCAGTCTTTCCAGTACCAACGCTTGCCCAGGCTCACGCCGGCCGGCATCCGGATGTTGTCGTCGTCGAAATCGCCGCGGTCGGCGCCCGTGTGGCAAGCACCGCAGTTGGCGGCGCTCTTGATGCTGGCGTGCTTCCAGACCGCGGACGGAATCTCGTGGTGCTTGCGCTCGAACCAGGCCGAGCGCGTCAGACGGTCTTGGGGCGGTTCTTCGTTCACCCGCTTGTAGGTGCCGGCGTTGGCCTGCAACCAGGTGCTGAGCTGCCTGACCGTGGCGTCGTCGAGCGAGGCGTCGGTGCCGTAATGTTTGTCCAGGCCGGTCATGATGCGCTGCCACGAGCGGGCCGGCAGCAAGCCCGGGGAGTAGGCGGTGTGGCAGGCCGCACACTCGGCGATGTAGGCCTTGGGCATGTCGCGCGGCATCATGCGGCCGCCGTCGGCGTGGGCGGCGCCCAAAGCCGTCAGGCACAACAGGCCGGCCAGGCCAGGGCGGATCAGGCGGTTCGACAGGGTTTTCATGGTGTGTCCTTGTGACGCGGGTTCACTTGAGGCTGTTCAGGTAGGCCAGCACGTCGGCCTTTTCACCGGCGCTGCATTCGCGGCTGAGCACGTCGTTGCAGTTGCGCTTGAACCACTTGTCGACCTTGGCGCTGTCGGTGAAGGCCTTGGCGTTGAAGGCCGGCGCGAGCGGGGCAATGACCTTGCCCGTGTTGGCGTGTTTGCCCTGGGTGGTGGGCGGTGTGCCGTGGCACGAGGCACACGACCATTCGCCGCCGTGCTTGGCATTGAAGAAGGTCTGGCCTTTGGCGGCGTTGCCCGGCGCGCCGGCCTGCGTGCTCCAGTGCTGCAGCTGGGCGGCGGGTGTGGTCTCGGCGGCCTGCGCGGCGGTCGAGACGAGCAGGGCGGCCAGCAGGCCCATGCAAAGAAGCGAAGCGGTGGGACGGTTGTTCATGGTGGGTCGTTGAGGTTTCTGTGAGGGGCGCGACGGTGTCGCGGGGCATGGATCACATTGTTGAAAGACGGGCTTGAACCTTCTCTGAAGCACGTGTTCATCGGCTGTTCAGAAAGCCGCCAGCCGCAGCGGCACGGCCCAGCGCGAGGGCCGCACCTTTGTGCGCTCCCGGGTGATGCGGGGAGGGCGCAGGCGCGCCAGCACGCGGCAGACGGTCTCGGGCGCGGCATCGACCAGGGTGGCGATCTCGCGCAAGGTGGGTCCGTCGGCGGAAGGCGGCGCACCCGAAGCACCGGCGCGGCTCAACAGCGCCAGCCAGTGCCCCAGCCGCTGCTCGACCGGGCCCGTGCGCAGGGCCAGCATGTCGGCCGCCCAGCGCTGTTGCTGCAGCAGCAGGTGCCGGATCAAGGCCTGGCCGTCGGTCAGCGGCGGCTGGGCCAGCGGCCGAAGCTGGCTGGGCATCAGCGCGGTGATCCGGGTGTCCGCCGGCAGATCGCACAGGCACTCCAGGTTCAGCCAGTCACCGGGCAGCGCCAGGTGCCGCACCGCTTTGCCCGGCCGGGAGAGGCTTTGCACCATCAGCAGGCCGCGCTGCAGTTGCCACACCGGGCGTGGCCCCAGGACGGCCACCTGCCCCCGGGTCATCGGTGGTTCGGCGTGTGTCGTGTGCTGTGGCATGGGGTGTCCTTTTGTCGGTCGTGTCGGTTGTCGTGCGGGCCATTTCCGACACCGCAGGCATGTTGCGCACGCGCTCCTGTACGCGAGCTGAAGCGGGTGTTCATCTGCGGTTCATTCGCGCGGCACCACAATGGCCGCCATGACCCCTCGCACCCACCTGCTCCATTCCAGCATCCGTCGCGGCATGGCGTCCGCCATGGCGGCGGTGCTGCTCGCCGGCCTGCCCATGGCACCGGCGCTGGCCAGCGACCGGGGAGACCACGAGCGGGCGCGACAGGCCATGACCAGCGGCCAGGTTCTGCCGCTGCGCACGGTGCTGGAACGCCTGGAGCGCGAACACCCGGGACAGGTCCTGGAGGTCGAGCTGGAGCAGGACGAGGGCCAGTGGATCTACGAGGTCAAGCTGTTGCAGAACGACGGCCAGTTGCTCAAGATCAAGCTCGACGCCAGGACGGCAGCGGTGCTGAGCAGCCGCGCACGCTCTGGCCACCCTGACCGTGCGCGACCCCGATGAACCCCTCCACCGATTGATCATGCGCATCCTGCTGGTCGAAGACGAACCCTTGCTCCGAGCGCCCTTGCGCAGCGGGCTGGAGGCCGCAGGCTATGCGGTGGACGAGGCCGACAACGGCCGCGACGCGCATTTCCTGGGCGACACGGAGGCCTTCGACGCGGTGATCCTCGACCTCGGTCTGCCCGTGCTCGACGGCCTCTCGGTGCTCAAGCGCTGGCGCGACGCGGGCCGCACGATGCCGGTGCTGATCCTGACCGCGCGCGACAACTGGAGCGAGAAGGTCGCCGGCATCGACGCCGGCGCCGACGACTACCTCACCAAACCCTTCCACATGGAGGAGCTGCTGGCGCGGCTGCGGGCGCTGATCCGGCGCTCCAGCGGACTGGCCTCGCCGGTGCTGCAGTGCGGCGCGCTGGCGCTGGACACACGCAGCGGCCGCGTCACCCTCGCAGGCCAGCCCGTCACGCTCACCAGCCACGAACACAAGGTGCTCGACTACCTGATGCACCGCCCCGGCGCCGTGGTCTCTCGCACCGAACTCACCGAGCACATCTACGCCCAGGACTTCGACCGCGACTCCAACACCATCGAGGTCTTCGTGGGCCGGCTGCGCAAGAAGCTGCCGGCCGAGATGATCGAAACCGTGCGCGGTATGGGCTACCGGTTGGTGTCCGGTTGAGGATGGCGCAGCGGTAAGCTCGCCCCATGTTCACCACCCGTCGCTGGGCCCACTCGCTGCGCTTTCGCCTGTTGGCCGCCACGCTGGTGGCGCTGGTGCTGGCACTGGTGCTGGCCGGCGTGCTGCTGGCCAGCCTGTTCCGTGAGCACGTGATGCGCCAGTTCGAGACCGTGCTGACGCAGCAGCTCGACCAGCTCACCGCGCGACTGGAGTTCGATGCAGCGGGGCAACCGCTGATCGACGCCACCCGCTTGTCCGACCCACGCTGGCAGAAGCCCTACTCGGGTCTGTACTGGCAGCTCGACCGCATCGACGCAGACAACGCGGGCCAGAGCGCCGCGTTGCGCTCGCGCTCGCTGTGGGACGCGGCGCTGACCCTGCCCCGCGATGCACTGGCCAACGGTGCCGTGCACGTGCATGAAGGTCGGGGGCCGAATGACGCGCCGCTGATGATGGTGGAGCGCACGGTGCACACCGCCGAACAGCCTGAGGCCTGGCGGTTGATCGTGGCCGGCGACATGCAGGAAGCCACCGGGGCGGTCGCCCGCTTCACCGGCGTGCTCGCCGCCTCGCTGCTGGCGCTGGGCGTGTTGCTGGTGCTGGCGGCGCTGGCGCAGGTGGCCGTGGGCCTTGCGCCGCTGCACGCCATGCACCGGGCGCTGGCCCAGGTGCAAGAAGGCCGCTCGCCGCGCCTGCAGGGCCGCTTTCCCACCGAGGTGCAGCCGCTGATCGACGGTTTCAATGGCGTGCTGGACCGCAACGCCGAAGTGGTCGCCCGCGCCCGGACCCAGGCGGGCAACCTGGCCCACGCGCTCAAGACACCGCTGGCGGTGTTGGCGCAAGCGGCCGACAGCGACGGCCCGCGCGACGAGCTCGCCCTGCGCGTGCGCGAGCAGGTGGCGCTGTCGCGTCGCCACATCGACTGGCACCTGGCGCGTGCTCGCGTCGCCGCGACGCAGCGCCTGCCCGGCCAGCGCACGCCGCTGGCGCCGGTGCTGAGCGGCCTGATCCGGGTCATGGACCGCGTGCACGCCGAGCGGCAGCTGGACCTGCACCTGGTCGAACTGGCGCCAAACCTGGCCTTTGCCGGCGAGGAGCAGGACCTGCAGGAAATGATGGGCAACCTGCTGGACAACGCCTGCCTCTGGGCGCGCCAACGGGTCGAGGTGCTCGCGCGCCGGGATGGCGACCGGGTGCGGATCACGGTGGAAGACGACGGCCCGGGCATCGCCCCGGAGCAGCGGGACGCCGTGCTGGCGCGCGGCGTGCGGCTGGACGAGGCCACGCCGGGCAGCGGCCTGGGGCTGGCGATCGTGGCCGATCTGGTGGCGCTGTACCAGGGCAACATCGCCCTGGACACGGCCGCCCTCGGCGGCTTGCGGGTGTCGATCAGCCTGCCGGCTTCGCCTTGATCGCCACTTGCATGACGCAGGGCGTCAACATGTCGAGCGCCTCCTGACGCACCCGGGTGTTCACGTCCATCACGCCCAGCACCGTGTGGAACACGTTGTCGTGCGACAGGGGCTCGGCCGCGCGCTGGCGCAGGCAGTCGGTGCGAACGCCGGTGCGCTGCTGCAAGCCCGCCGACAGCCAGGTCACCATGGGCACGTGGGTCTGCTCACGCGGTGCCAACGCGTAGGGCACGCCGTGCAGGTACAGGCCGTTTTCACCCAGCGACTCGCCGTGGTCGGACACGTAGATGAGGCCGGTGTCAAAAACGCCGTTGTTGCCCAGACGGTGCAGCCAGGTCAGCGTGCGGTCCATGAAGGCATCGGTGTAGGCGATGCTGTTGTCGTAGCCGTTGAGCAGTTGATCGGGTGGGCAATCGGTCAGGCTGACGCTGGTGCACTCGGGCAAGAAGGGTTTGTGATCGGTGGGCGAACGTTTGAAGTACGCCGGGCCATGGCTGCCCATCTGGTGCAGCACGACCACCACGCCGCGCGCTCGGCGCTGGGGGTCGAGCGCGGCAATGCGTTCGTCCAGCCCCTGCAACATGGCCTCGTCGAAGCAGCCGGCGCCGTCACAGCCATGGCTAGAAGGGTCGTCGTGCAGGTTGATGTGGGGCACCCGTTCGCAGATGCCCTTGCATCCTGACTGGTTGTCCACCCAGAGCACGGCCAGACCCGCGCGCTGCAACACGTCGAGCAGGTTTTCGTGGACGGCGGTTCGGTTGCCGCCCTCGTCGCGGCTCAGCGGGGAAAACATACAGGGCATCGACACCTGGGTGTTGGTGCCACAGGACGTGACCTCGCTGAAGTTCACCAGATCGCCTTGCGACTGCCAGCGCGCGAGCAAGGGCGTGGTGGGACGCGCGTAACCGTTCAGACCCCAGTTCTGTGCGCGAGCCGTTTCGCCCACGACCAGCACGAGCAGCGGCGGCCGCGCCTGCTGTGCATAGCTCGCGCCAAGGGCCGCGTCCTCGCCCACCGGCTGCAAAGGCCGCCCCCTGTGGGACGCCTGGTTGATCGCCAACCAACCGGCGGCGTACACGGTATTGAGCGGGTTGACCATGTAGCGCAGGTCCTTGTGGGCGCGCATCAGCGAGGCCAGGTGCTGGTAACCGGCCATCGCTGCACCCAGGGCCAGCACCAGGCCGAGCAGGGCACCCAACAGGTTGCGGGCGATCTGTCTGGGCCAGCTCAACAAGGCGCGAGGGCGGCGCCACAGCCACCACAACGCCGGCCCGGCGACCACCAGCACCGCCCCCAACAACGACCACGACAGCAGATCGCGCACCTCGCGTGCGTCGGTGTGGGACACGTTGGCCAACATGGTGGTGTCGATCACCGCACCGTACTGCCACATGAAGTGGCTGTTGAAGGCGGCCACCAGCACCAGCAGCGAAGCCAGTGGCTTGAACAGGCGGGGCAAGTTCAGCAGGGACAACAGGGCCGCCGTGACCGCCAGGATCAACACGCCGAAACAGGCGATCAGGGTCAGGCGGTGCCCGATCGAGTCGGGCAGCGAGAAGATGCGCTGCCACAGCGGCAGGTTGCCAGGGCCGGCCAGCCACAGTGCGAGCCACCAGGCGGTGAGCTGCGGCGTGCGCGAAGCCTCCGGCGAGGGGCGGGCGTTGTCCAGGGAGTTGATTGCAGGGGAAAGGGCCAGCATGGTCACCGATGGTTCACCAGCACGTACTGGCCCAGCCAGCGTAAGCAGACGACATTAAGTCCACCTTATCCGCAAGCATCACAGCGGCCAACGCAAACTGAAGCGCGTGGTCATCGGGCTCTGGCCGTCGTCGCGCGCCAGCGTGGCACCCATCTGTTCGGCAATGCGCTCGACCAGGCGCAGGCCCAGGCCCAGCCCGGAACTGGCCTGGACCGGTGCCGACACCGCGTCGGCGCGCTGGCCGTCGTCGCTCACCGACACACCCACCGCCCCAGGCGCCTGCCACACCTCGACCACCACCTGGGTGTCCGAGGGCGTGTGGCGCAGCGCGTTTTCAATCAGGTTGCGCATGGCCAGCTCCAGCAGCATCGGCTGCACCGTCACCACCGTGGGTGTGTCGGGTTCGACGAGCGAAATCTCGTGGCCGTTCTCGTAGGCCAGTTGGGCGTGCGACGAAATCAGGCGGGCGGCCATCTCGCCCAGCGCCGTGGGCTGCGGTGTCTCGGCCGCGTGGCCGCTGCCCACCTCACCGGCGCGCTGCGCCCGGGCCAGGTCCAGCAGCTGGGTGAGGATGCGGCCGGCCCGCAGCGCCTCTTGCTCCAGCCGGGATAGCCGCTCCGCAGAGGGCTCGGCCTGCGCGGCACGGGCCTGCAGCGTGATCACGGCCAGCGGCGTGCGCAGCTCGTGCGCCACGTCGGAGGCGAACTGGCGCTCGCGCTGCGCCTGGGTCTGCAGCGAATCCACCATGGTGTTGATGGCCGAGACGGTGCTGGCAAATTCTCGGAAGCGGTGTTGCGTGTCCAGCCGCTGGCCCGCAAATCCGTCGAGCGCCGCCACCTCGTCGGACAGCTTGTCCAACGGTCGCAGGCCGCGCCGGATCGTCCACCCCATCACCAAGGCCAACAAAGGCATCAGGATCAGCAAGGGCGATGTCAGGTGTTCGGCGATGTCCTCGGCCAGCACATACCGCTTCTTCAAATCCAGCAAGGCCGCCACCCGACGCACACGCCCTTCTGCCCGGTAGGTCTCGACGTAGGCCCTCCAGTCGTGCACCACCCCTTGGGCGTCGCGGTAGGCCACCGTCACCAGCCCCTTGTCGGGCAGCTTCGCCAGGTCCAGTCCGGATGCGAGTTGGTCGCTGTCGGTGACCAGGCGACCGTTGTCCCAGACCAGGATGGCCACGTCTTGTGCGTACTCGTGTACATGCTCGCTGGGCACAGGAAGACCGCCCGACGTGTCGGTCTGGTTCCAGGACGCCGTGCCGAGCCACAGCTGGGCCACCGCGACCAGGTGGCCGTCGGTGAACTTGCGCGTTTCGCGCAAGCTGGTGCTCCAGGCCACGGCCACCAGCACCAGCCAGACCACCAGTTGCGCGCCCAGGGCCCAGGTCAGCAGGTGGCGCGAGAGGGTGCGCCGGGTCTCGGCGGCCCGTGGCTTCACAGAGGCCCCGGATCGGCCGGCACGGTGTCTTGCGGAATGAAGTAACCCACCCCGCGCACGGTCTTGATCAGCGACTCACCGAGCTTGCGGCGCAGGTGGTGCACGTGCACCTCGATGGCGTTGCTCTCCAGTGCATCGCCAAAACCGTACAACGCCGACTCCAGGCGCGATTTGGACAAGACCTGCGGGCGCGCCTGCAAGAGGGTCAGCAGCAGCGCGAACTCTTTGGCGCCCAGCGGCACAGGCAAGCCAGCCCGCTCCACCGAATGGGTCGCCGGGTCGAGCACCAGGTCACCGTGTTCGATCACCGGCTTGCTGCGCCCTCCTGCTCTGCGCAGCATGGCGCGCAGGCGAGCGAGCATCTCGTTGGGGTCGAAGGGTTTGACGATGTAGTCGTCGGCGCCGCTGTCCAGGCCGCTGATGCGGTCGCTCACGCCATCGCGCGCGGTCATGATCAGCACCGGCATGTCGCTGCGCGGCAGCGCGTCGGGCACGGACCGACGCTCGCCGAGCCGGCGCAGCCGCGCCAGTAGGTCCAAGCCGTCGCCGTCGGGCAAGCCCAGATCCAGCAGCATCACATCAAAAGGCTCCACACTCAGCGCGGTCCAGGCGGAGTTGATGCTGGCACACACGTCGACCGCATAACCGGCCTGGCGCAGCGACAGGCTGAGGCCGCCAGCGATGCCGGGATCGTCTTCCACCACAAGTGCACGCATGTCAGGGTCGGGCGCAGAGCGCGTAGGTCAATGGCGCGAATTATCCCGCCACCCCTTAAGGTTCTCTTAAAGTCGGCGAACAACCATCGGCGCCATGCCTGCCCCATGGCGCCCTGCCTCCCCGAACATTTCGCCGCCCCGCCGCCTGGCCTGGGCCTGGCTGGCCCTGCTCGCCCTCACCTTGCTGTGGGACGCCGTCGGTCTGGACCTCCCGCTGATGCAACACATCGGCACCGCACAGGGTTTTGCGCTGCGCGGCGACATCCTGCTGGAAGGCGTCATGCACGACGGCCTGCGCAAGGCCGCCCTGCTGCTCTACCTCGTCCTGTGGGGCTGGGCCCTGGCGCCCGATGCATGGCTGCCCAAGCGGTGGCCAGGCCTGCCACTGCCGCGCCGCGAACGCCTCGCGGCCGTGCTCCTGGTGGCCGCGACGCTGGCTGCCGTGAACCTTGTGAAATACCACAGCCTCACCAGTTGCCCCTGGGAACTGGAGGTGTTCGGCGGCCCGGCGCGCTACGTGTCGCACTGGACGTTCGGTGCAGCCGATGGCGGCAGTGGCCGGTGCTTCCCGGGCGGTCACGCGTCGAGCGCGTTGGCCCTGTTGCCGCTGTGTCTGCCCTGGCTCACCCCTCCCGCAGGCAGCCGGGCCCGCTCGCCCCAGGCGGGCCAGCGCTGGCTGGCCGGCATCCTGCTCATGGGCATGGTGGCCGGTGCGACACAGACCGTGCGCGGCGCCCATTTCCCCAGCCACACGCTCTGGACGCTGGTTCTCTGCAGCGGTGTGGCGCTGGCGGGCTGGCGACTGGCACAGCCCTGGCTGGACCGCACAGAAGCTGGAACGCGAAGCAAGGTCCGTGAGGAACCGGCCTTACCGAGCCACAGCTGACGCACCGTGACAAGGGAGCAAGGGAGGTAACAAACACATCTCCGGAGAGCAACACCCCATCCCAGAACACGGCGGAACCGGCTCCGCCGGGCCGCTCGTGTTGCCCCCTCAGGGGGGTGACGCCGCAGGTGGCGCGGGGGGGACTTCGTAATAAGTCCGGTACCAGTCCACAAACCGCTGCACGCCGACTTGAAGATCGGTGTCGGCCCGCACGCCGAAGCCCCGTTCCAGCGCCGAGGTGTCGGCCCAGGTGTCGGGCACGTCGCCCTGTTGCATGGGCATGAAATGCTTGACGGCTTCGCGGCCCGTGGCCTGCTCCAGACAGGCGATGAAGTCCATCAGCGGCACAGGGCCGTTGTGTCCCACGTTGAGCACGCGGTGGGCGGCCTGCCCGTCTTGCGCCACCGGCGGCACGCCCGCCACGGCGAGCACCGCATCGACCACGTCGTCCACGAAGGTGAAATCGCGGCGCATCTGGCCGTGGTTGTAGACGTCGATGGGTCGGCCTTCAAAGATCGCGCGCACGAACTTGAAGATCGCCATGTCCGGCCGGCCCCAGGGGCCGTAGACCGTGAAAAAGCGCAGAGCGCTCGCCGGGATGCCGTAGAGGTGGCTGTAGCTGTGGGCCATCAGCTCGTTGGCCTTCTTGCTCGCGGCGTAGAGCGAGATCGGCGCGTCGGTCACCATGTCTTCGCGCAGCGGCATCTGGCGTGCCGCGCCGTAGATGGAGCTCGACGAGGCGTACACGAGGTGCTTCACGCCGTGGCGCCGGCAGCCTTCGAGCACTGTCAGCATGCCCGCGAGGTTGCTGTCGAGGTAGGCCATCGGCTGCTCCACCGAGTAGCGCACGCCGGCCTGCGCCGCGAGGTGCAGCGCGATGTCGTAGCGACCTTGCTCGAACAGCTTCGCCGTGGCCTCGCGCTCGGCGAGTTCGAGCCGGTGGAACACGAAGCCTGGCCGAGCCTGCAGCAGCTTCAGCCGTGCCTCCTTGAGGCTGGGCTCGTAGTACGGGCTCATGTTGTCCACGCCGTCCACCGCCAGTCCCAGGTCGAGCAGGCGCTGGCTCAGGTGAAAGCCGATGAAGCCGGCGGCGCCGGTGACCAGGATGCGGGGGCGTGGTAACGAAGTCAGCAGGTTCATGGCAAGACACCACGGATGTCGGGACGGTAAACGAAGCGTTGGGCACGCGCGGGCGCAGCGCAGGTCGCGCGCATCGCATCGGCACCGAACAGCACCCACTCGCGGCGGTGGGCCTCGCCCAGCGAGACGGCCTTGGCCACATCGAAACAGTCGAGCTTCGCGTCGGTCGGCACCAGCAGTTGGCGGTTCGGCGCTTCGCGCATCCAGACCCAGGCGTTGCGCTCTTGCTGATCCACCGGTGCGAGGTAGCTGAAATGGGTCAGCGGGCGGTGGCTGAACAGCAGGAACTGCTCTTTGAAAAAGATGAGTGCCAGCTCAGCGCCGGGCGGCAGTTGCTGCTCCACCTGTTCCATCATGTCCTGCGGCGTGCGGTAGGGGTCGACGCGCGGCCAGATCAGCAGCGACACGAACACCCAGACCGTGAGGCTGGTGGCGGCCATGCGCTCCAGCAGGTCGCGTCGGCGGATCACGATCAGGAGCACCAGCAGGGCCGCGCCCATCGCGATCAGCGGCATGGCCAGCGTGGCGATCAGCTCGGCGTAGTCGGGTGCCTTGCGCAGCAGGCGCTCTGGTGAGAACCGGAGCATCAGACCGAGGCCACCGAGTGCCGCCGCCAGCGCATACAGGAACCACTGGAAGAAAGCACTGGTTCGCCCGCCCAGCCCCTGCGCGCGGACCTTGGTCCACAACACGCCCACCACCAGCGCCAGCATGGGCAGGGCCGGGAAGATGTAGACCTCGCGCTTGCCCGAGCTGATCGAAAAAAACAGCAACACCAGCCCGACCCAAGCCAGCAGCACCTTGAGCCGGCGGTCTTCGCACAGCGCGGCGAGCAGCGGTTTGAAGAACACCAGCAACAGCACCGGCAGCGGGAACCACACCACCGGAATGGCCTGCGTGAAGAAATAGTGCCAGGGCTTGACGTGGTGCCAGGCGTTGACGAAACGCTCGCCGGTCTGGCGGAACAGCAGGTCGTTGCGGTAGGCCACCATGGTGTCGGAGCCGATGCTGTGCACCTGCCAGAGCATCGGGCCCAGCCAGAGCGCCACCGTGACCGCCATCACCAGCACGCCCGCCGCCAGCTTCCAGCGCCACACCGGCGCGTCGCCGTGGCCGGGGTTCTTCGTCCAGAGCGCCAGCGGCAACAGCATCAGCAACGGCAGGAAGCCCACGCCCTTGGTCATGATGCCCAGCGCCATCGCAGCCCAGGCCGTGAAGTACCAGCCCCAGTGGGGGCCCGTGAAGAAGTGGCGCAGCAAGCCATAACAACCCAGCGTGATCCAGAAGGTCACGAGCGCATCGATCTGCCCGACCTTGCCCTGCAGCAGGAACTGCGGCGTGAACACCAGCACCAGCACCGCGAACAGCGCCACCTGCGGGTTCCACAGCCGGCGCCCGAGGTCGTGCACCAGCAGCAGCGTGCCCACCGAAGCCAGCGCGCTCGGCAACAGGAAGGACAGTTTCAGGTTGCCCAGCAGCGCGAACGCCGCCGCACTGAACCACATGAACACCGGTGGCTTGTCGGGGTAAGGCTCGCCGCCGCGCGTGGGGAACAGCCACTGTCCGCTCTCAACCATCTCGCGCGCCACCTGTGCGAAACGCGGCTCGTCGGCGGGCCAGGGGTAGCGCAGGCCGATGCCCAGCAACAGCACGATGGCGGTGGCGGCGAGCCAGAACAGCGTCTGGCGACGGGCGTCGTCGTCAGTGGGCAGGGACATGCGGATGCTCTTTGCGGAAGCGCTGCAAACGCTGCTTGAAACCGTGGTGGTACAGGTACAGGCCCAGCCCGGTGGACAACACCAGCATCACGAGACTGATCCAGAGTTGCGAGCTGTCGTGCAGCGCAAAGCCCGAGCCCGCGTAGGCGAACAGCAGCATCTGCGGCAGATAGCCCAGCAGGCTACCGAAGAACACCGCCACCGGTCGCAGGTCGGACAGGGCCGCCGCGATGTTGGTCACGAGGTTGCTGCCCACGGGGATCAGGCGGATCACGCAGATCCAGATCCAGGTGTCTTCGGCCAGCACCGCCTTGATCAGTTCAATCTTCTGCGCGTACTTCTGCCTCACCCATTCAAAGCCGAGCTTGTGCACCGCGAGCATGGTGAGCATGGCACCGCAACCGGTGAGCAAGGTGCCGATCAGGCCGCCCTGCCAGCCACCGAACAGGAAACCGCAGCTGAAGGCCAGCACCTGACGCGGGCCACCGAGCGCCGTGTAGACGACGGCACCACCGATGAACATCGGCCAGGCAAGCGCCCAATGCCGCTGGAACAGCTGCTGCAGCAAGACCTCTTCTGTGACCGGGCCCCACCAGCCCAGGTGCAGGGACAGGAAAGCCAGCGTCAGAACCGCCGTGAGCAGCAGCGGTTTAGTGAGGCTTTTCATGCGCGGGGATGGACCGGACCTGCGCGATCACCGGGCGCTTGCCGCGCCGTGACAGCCACATGACACCCGCCATGTCGACCAGGCCGACCCAAAGCCGGTTCCAGGCGTTGTACTTGGACACACCCACGTGGCGCGCCCGGTGGTTCACCGGCACGACACGGATCACGCCGCCCAGCCGCAGCACCAGCGCAGGCAGATAACGGTGCATGTGGTCGAAGTACGGCAGGCGCAGCCAGGTCTCGCGCGGGATCAGCTTCAGGCCGCAGCCGGTGTCAGGCACCTGGTCGCTCAGCAGCTTCTGGCGCACGGCGTTGGCAATGCGCGACTGGAACTTCTTCCACTCGGTGTCCTGGCGGTTCTTGCGGTAGCCGGCGATGCAGAAGTGGGTCGACTGCGACTCGGTCTCGCGCGCCGAGCGCAACAGGCCGGGCATGTCGGCGGGGTCGTTCTGGCCGTCGCCATCAATGGTGATGAGGTAGCGCCCGCGCGCCTGCAAGGCCGCGCTGCACAGCGCCGTGCTCTGTCCCACGCTGGCCTGGTGGCGCACCAGCTGGCCGGCCGCGCCCAGCTCGGCGCAGCTTTGCACGAACTCGTCGCCGGTGCCGTCGTCGCTGCCGTCATCGACCAGCACGATCTCGAACGCGCACTCGGAGCGCAGCGCGGTCACCACCTCGTTCACGAGTTTGCCGATGTTGCCGGCTTCGTTCTTGGCGGGAATCAGCACCGACACCAGCGGGGCATCGCCCGTCTGTGCGGCGCCAGCGGCGTTCGCCGGGCGGGGGTCTGTCATGAAGGGTTCACCAGGGAGATTCGGCGCATGGAGGAAGAGGCCGGGCCGAACGACGCAAAAAAAAGCGGGTCTGCGAGTTTTACCCGCCAACCTTAAGGAGACCTTAATCCGCTCGCACCTGGGCATTTTCCCACGCGCGTGAACGCCGACCGACTCACCAGCCCAGCCCCATGTGCAGCGGCAGGTACACCACCATGCCCACCACGATGGTGCCCAGCACGCTGCGCTGCCAGACGAACCAGGCCATGCCCGCCACCGCGGCGAACAGGCGTGCGTCCTGCCAGGTCTGAATCAGATGCCCCTGTGTCATCACGATTTCCGGAATCACCACAGCCGACAGCGCCGCGATGGGCGCGTACTGCAGACCGCGCTGCGCCCAGTGCGGCAGGCTCCATGGCTTGCTGGAGAAGAAGAAAAACCCCCGCGTGATCGCGGTGACGCAGCCCATGCCGAGAATGGTCAGCAGGGTCCAGGGATCGAGGTCAAACATGCTGCGCGCCCGGCGGTCGCGGCGACGCCTTCTCGATCACCAGGCAGATCGCCACCGCCGCCGCGATGGCCACCAGGATGTTGAGCCTCAGCGGCAGCGCCCAGGCGGTCACCGCCGCCGCACCGGCCACACTGGCCGAGACGACCCGCAGCTGTGAGCTGGCCAGCGAACACAACAGGCCCAACAACGCCAGGATGCCGGCGAAGCCCAGTCCCCAGGCAGTGGGCACCGCATTGGCCAGCACCACGCCCACCACGCTGGAAACCATCCATGCCACGCAGTTCACGGCGCAGTTGCCGGCCAGGTAGGCCTGCTGGCGCGCGAGGCCGTCGGCGTCGACGGCCACGTGCGGGTAGCGGCGAACAAAGTACACGTAGGTCAGGTCACCGGTGTAGAACCCGGTGGCGATGCGCTGCCAGCGCGGCAGGTGCATCACATAGGGCCGCAGGTGGATGGAGAACACCACGAAACGCAGGTTGACGCAGAACGAAGCCGCCAAGATCACCCACATCGGCGCGCCCGCGACGATCATGGGCACGGCGGCGAGTTGAGCGCTGCCGGCGTACACGACCAGCGTCATCAGCAGGGCTTCGATGACCGACAGTCCCGACTTGACCATGGCCACACCGGTCATCAAGCCCCAAGCGGCGATGCCCACGGCCACCGAGGCCTGGTCTCGAAAACCTTCCCAGAATTCCGCGTGGCGGCGGTGCTCGGCCAGAAAGAACATCAGCCGGCGGCCTTTGGCGCAGCGTCCAGCACCTGGCCGGGCGCCAGCGCGAAACCGCGCAGGAAATCCGCCGCCGGTAGCCGCTTGCCTCCGGCGCGCTGCAGTTCGGTCAACACGAGCACACCCTCACCGGTCAACACCCGAATGCCGTCGGCGCCCGCCGACAGCACCTGACCGGGCAAGCCGCCGGGCAGACCCGCTTGGGACTGCGCGGCCCAGACCTTGATCGCCTCGCCCGCCAGCGCCGTCGCCGCACCCGGGAACGGATTGAAAGCGCGCACACGCCGCGCAATCACCTCTGCCGGCAGCGACCAGTCGATGGCGGCCTCGGCCTTCTCGATCTTGTGCGCATAGGTCACGCCCTCGGTCGGCTGCTTTTGGGCGGTCAATCCGCCACAGGCGGCAAGCTCCAGCGCTTCCACGACCAGACGCCCCCCCAGCGTGGCCAGCCGGTCATGCAGGCTGCCGGTGGTGTCGTCGGCGCCGATGGGCAGCCGCTCCATCAGCAGCATGTCGCCGGTGTCCAGGCCCGGGTCCATCTGCATGATGGTGACGCCGGTCTGCTCATCGCCCGCCTCGATGGCGCGGTGGATCGGTGCCGCGCCGCGCCAGCGTGGCAGGAGGGATGCGTGGATGTTGAGGCAACCTTTCGCTGGCGTGTCCAGCACCCACTGCGGCAGGATCAGCCCATACGCGGCGACCACCATGGCATCGGCTTTCGCGGCCACAAGGGCCTCCCGCGCGGCGATGGCGTCTTCGGGGTATTTGCCGTCCAGTCGCAGGCTGCGCGGCTGTGCCACCGCGATGCCGTGCGCCAGCGCGCACTGCTTGACCGGCGAGGCCTGCAGCTGCATGCCACGTCCGGCAGGGCGGTCAGGCTGCGTCAGCACCAGCGGAATCTCGAACCCCGCCGCAAGCAGCCGCTCCAATGCGACGCGGGCGAACGCCGGCGTGCCCGCAAAGACCAGGCGCATGGCCGTCATGCCTTCTGCGCTTCGCGCTGCGACTTCAGCAACTTGCCTTTGATCCGATTGCGCTTGAGCGGCGAGAGGTACTCCACGAACACCTTGCCCATCAGGTGATCCATCTCGTGCTGGATGCACACGGCCAGCATGCCCTCGGCCTCGATCACACGGCGCTTGCCTTCGGCATCGAGGGCAAGCACCTTCACAGCGATGGAACGCTCCACACCATCGTAGATGCCCGGCACCGACAAGCAACCTTCCTCACCCTTGCGGGTTTCGGCACTGGCCCACTCGACCACCGGGTTGATCAGCACCAGAGGCTGATCCCGCGTTTCGCTGACATCGATCACGATCAGCCGCTCGTGCACATCCACCTGCGTAGCCGCCAGCCCGATGCCGCTGGCGTCGTACATCGTGGCCAGCATCCGCTCAATCAACACGCGAAGACGGTCGTCGAACGCCTCCACCGGTTTCGCCACGGTGTGCAGGCGCGGGTCGGGATAACGCAGGATGTTCAGCAAATCGGGCGGGTTCATGGCGAAGGCGGCGACGCAGCGGTCGGGGTCTTGGGCAAAACGGCGGCAACGGCGAACGTGGCGCCGCTGAGACCATGGAGAGGGGTTTGTCGCTATTTTCGCTACTTTTCGCGGATCGGGTGGATGGCCACGTCCATTAATATTGCCTAATCAAGGGCTTGGGCGCAAAATCAAATGCGAATTGTCAAGACTTGAAGCGCCGTTTGTCCGGGTGGCCGGGCACGGTTTCCGGCCAGATTGCGCCAGCCCCAGGGGCCCACACATGCCATTGAACTCCCGCTCGTCCGCCCTTCCGTCCGCTTTCCGCCTGTCACGCCCTGTGGTGGGTGCTTGCGCTTTGATGGTCGCGATGGCCACCAACAGCGCCTGGGCGCAGAGCCAGACCGTCACGTCCGGACAGCGTGCCACCGCCAACCAAGTGGCCCAAACCGGGGTGCCGCTGTCGGAGCTGGCGCCCAATGCACCCGACAGCCACACGGTCGTGCGCGGCGACACGCTGTGGCGCATCTCTGGCATTTTCCTCAAGAGCCCGTGGCGCTGGCCTGAGCTCTGGGGCATGAACCTGGATGAGATCAAGAACCCGCACCGCATCTATCCGGGTCAGGTGCTGTACCTGGACAAATCTGGTGGCCGCGCCCGCCTGAGCACCCGCCGGCCGGGCGAGGGCGACACACCGACGGTGCGTGTCTCGCCCCGCACCCGCGTCGAGAGCCTGTCCGACTCAGCGATCCCGCCGGTCAACATGCAGGCCATCGAGTCCTTCCTGGCCGAGCCTTTGGTGGTTGACGAAGCCACGTTCTCGCGAGCGCCCCGCATCGTCGCCACCCCGGAAAACCGGGTGCTGCTCAGCTTGGGTGACCGCGCTTATGCCCGCGGTCAGTACGGCGACGTCGGAGGTCTCTCCCAGGATGCCCTGACGATGGAGGCGGGCAAACCCCGCAGTTTCCGCGTCTTCCGGAATGCGGTGCCGTTGAAGGACCCTGCCACGGGCGAGATCCTGGCGTATGAGGCCCAGTACATCGGCAAGGCGCAACTGGTGCGCCCCGAGAGCCGTCGCGACATTGAAGTACCGGCGTCGGCAGCGAAGCCCGCAGGCAAAGACGTTTACAAGCCCACCTACGAGAACACCGCGCACAACATCGAGCGAGCTCAGGTTGCCGAGAAGGCGCCTGTCAAACCCGTGGCGACCGGTGAGCTGGTGCCCGCCACCATCGACATCGTGAGCGCAAAGGAAGAAATGCGCGTGGGCGACCGCCTTTTGCCCGAGCCACCACGCGTGTTCCCCAACTACGTGCCCCGCGCTCCGGGCCAGGCCCAAAACGGCCTGATCGTGTCGGTCTACGGCAACGCCGTTCGATACGCCGCCCAGAACCAAGTGGTCGCGATCAACCGCGGCAAGGCACACGGCATCGAAGACGGTCATGTGCTCGCCCTCGTTCGCGATGCCAGCACCCTGATCGACAAGACCGACGACAGCCGGCCACAGTTGCGCCTCCCCGGCGAGAGCAATGGCCTGATGATGGTCTTCCGGACTTTCGACAAGGTGTCTTACGCCGTGGTGTTGGACATCCAGGACGGCGTCAAGATCGGCGACCGCTTCACCAACCCCTGACGCCCTGCCCAATGGACAGGGAAGCCCTGGCCGGCTGGCTCAGGCTGCTGCTCACGCCCGGCGTGGGCAACGACACGGCCCGAAGACTTCTCACCGCGTTCGGATTGCCTTCAGGCGTCTGGGCCCAGAGTTCCAGTGCCTGGCAAACAGTCACCAACGCACGCACGGCGCGCGCGATGCAAAGCATCCCTGACGCGCTGGAACCCGCGATTGACCGCCTGACGGCCTGGCTGGACGAAAGTCCTGCTCATCAGGTGCTGACGCTGGCCGATGCCCACTACCCCGCCGCGCTGCTGAACACGGCCGATCCACCGCTGATGCTGTACCTGCGCGGACAGCCTGAGGTGCTCGACCATCCACGCAAGCTCGCCATCGTGGGCAGTCGCAATCCCACGCCACAGGGCGAGGCGAACGCGCGACAGTTCGCGCGAAGTCTCGGCGAGGCAGGTGTCTGTGTGGTGTCGGGTCTGGCGCTCGGCGTGGATGGAGCGGCGCATGCCGGCGCCCTGGAAGGTGGGAGCACCACCATCGCGGTGGTGGGCACAGGGCTCGACACCGTGTACCCCAGACGGCACGATGCGCTGGCCAGTCGAATCGCAGAGCGCGGTTTGCTGATCAGCGAGTACCCCCTCGGGACTGCGCCTTTGGCCGCCAACTTCCCCCAACGCAACCGCATCATCGCGGGCCTGTCGCAGGGCACGCTGGTGGTCGAGGCCGCTGTGCGCTCGGGGTCCCTGATCACCGCGCGCTTTGCTGCGGAGCAAGGGCGCGAGGTGTTTGCCATCCCGGGTTCGATCCATGCCCCACAGTCACGCGGTTGCCACGCGCTGATCCGGCAAGGCGCCAAGCTGGTGGAGTCGGCACAGGACATTCTGGAAGACCTGCGGATCGCCGAGCCCGCGGGGCATCGTACCGAACCAGGCCAGGCTGAGACTCCGGTCGATGATTTGCTCCACGCCGTCGGACACGACCCGGTGAGCTTCGATGCGCTGCAGGCCCGCACCGGTCTGGATACCGCCACGCTGCAAGCCCGTTTGCTGGAGCTTGAGCTGGAAGGTGAAGTGGGACGGATGCCCGGCGGGCTGCTGCAGCGAATTTCCCGGAGTTGAGCTGGCAACACGCACATCGCCGCGCATTGCCCGAGGATGCGGTGGAGCCAGCTTGTTGGGCCCCTCGCATCGCGCATCCTTTACAGGGTCGAGCGAAGCGCGGCGGGCATCATCCCAACAAACGCTCCGGGTTGGCGTCCAGCTTGGCCAGCGCATCGCGCGTAGCCCGCACGGTCAACGCCTCCTCCTCGCTCGGCACCAACAACCCGGCCTGCAGGTAGGCGGCAACCCGGGTGGCCTGGATCAAGAAACAGCGTCCGGCGTTGGTCACGAAGAGGTACAGCTGTCCGCGCTCGCTGCGCCAGGCCAACTGCACGCTGTTGAGTTTGCCATTGTGGTCCAGACCGAACCAGGCGCCGATCTGCAGCTCCACCGCCCAGGCGCGCATGGCCTCGTTGGGCTGGCTGCCCCCCTGCTTGATCACCTCGATGTTGCTGGCGTCCACGCCCGTGATCATCTCGATGCTTTCGTTGTCCAGGTCAAGATCACCCACGCCGCTGTCGGGCATGTAGTCTTCCAGATGGGCCAGACGCTCGGAGAGCTTGTCCAGGCTGTCCTGCGAGATGGCTTCGGTGCGCGACATGAAGGCATCGGCCAGGGTGTCGCTCACCGCCTTGATGTGCTGATCCTGAACGCCCGGCGAATAACCTAGCAGGCTCATGCCCTGGCGCAAGCGCTGCAACAAGCCGGGCAGCTGCTGGATCACGCGTGCGCGGTCGTTGCGGTTGGGTTTGGCGCTGGCGGCCCACAACAGGTCCGAAGCCACTTTCTTGAGCGACGAGGTTTCCTCGTGCTTAAGTCCGTATTTGACGCTGGCCACGGCCAGCACCTCGACCCAGACCTTGAACAGGAAATCACGCACCTCATCGCGAACCATGATGTCATCGAGCAGCTTGCGCAGCTCGATGGTGTACTGCACCGAAAGGGTCTCTTTCTGCTCGACCTGCTGCGCCACGCTGACAAAGCGGCTAGCGCTGCCCTGCTCGCTCAGGTAGGTGGACAAGAACTTCTGGAATTCATCCAGCACCAGCTGGAACACGCGACGCCCGGTCTCCGGGTATTGCTCGATCACCTGGACCACACGCTTGATTTCAGCCTCCAGCGCCACCGAACTGACATTGGACTCAAAGCCCATCACACAAGAACCCATGCGGTCGATCAGGCGCCTGGCTGGGTGCTGCAGCGCACTGAAAAACTCGGGCTCGGCCAACGCCACGCGCAAGACCGGAATTTGCAGACGGGCAAACCAGACGCGCACGCTGGGGGGGATGCGCTCTTCGGCCAGAATGCTCTGAAACATCAACGCCACCACCTCGATGGTGGCTTTTTCCGATGGCGTGTTGGCCGCCTGTTTGAGTTCTGCCGTGCGTTGCCGCAGGACCGATATGGCCTTCTCCACATGGGAGTTGTCCATGTAGACCACGCCCGTTCGGGATGAGCCCATCCCCCCGGACATTGCCCCCTCAGAGACGGGCTCAGGCTCTACCCGCTGCATGGCCTGCTGGAGCATCGGCGACGGCGGCAGCAGCTGGGTGGCCTCGAAATCGCCGCCCACCTTGTCCATCAACAACCGCCGCAAGCGGCCCACAACACCCTGAGCGCGCATCCGGGCCCGGGCCAATGGCGATGAGTGGGTCATCAGACGGGTTTCGTCGTGAACACCCATGGCGGAGGAATTTTGACCCGGACGGCTTGCACCGAGGCCTCCCCCCAGTTCGCTGCCACTGCCACGGCCACTGTGGAGAGATCCGGTGTTGGGGGCGCCGGCCCTCGATGCACCTGCGCCACCGTATCCACCACTGGCGCCTGAAGCCTCGCCATCCACGCCAACCGATCCAGATCCGCCACCGGTATCGGAGGACGACAGGGCGGTATTCACGGCAGGCGCGGGGCCGGCAGACCGGCTGCCCGGCGTGCGTTTGACCAGGGCCTGCAGATCGATCTCTTTCATCACCCCACTGGAGACGAGGAACTCGTTCGCCGCCTTGTATGAGGTCAGCATGCTTTTCGCCAGGGCGGGTGAGAGTGCATCCTGCACCAACGTCCACCCCTCGCGTGTCATTTGAACGTCCAGCCACTGGTCCACCAGAAGCCGCGCCACCACATCGGGCAGGAGCACATCCCCGCGCGGCAACTCCAGGCGTTTTTCAAGGTGCTGAACGCGCAACCTCAGCTCGTTGAGCTCGGTCGAGGCCACATCCAGCACCCGCATCGCCAAACGCGAGGCCATGATCTGGTCATCAATGGCCCCTTCCGCCAGCAGCTCCAGGCGTCCCGACGGAACGCCCAAACCATTGGCGGAAGTGATCCCGTGGCGCGGCAGCAAACTGCGCTGCAAAGCCTTGCGGCTCTGGTTCAGCCAGGTGGTGTGGCACTTCTGGAATGCCAGCCATGCGTCCCGACGCTCTTGCATTTCGCGCGCTGGACCAGGCTGATCAAGCGCCGTTGCCAGCCTGGTCTCACAGGCCTTGACCAAATCGGGCAGAGCGCGACCCACGTGAACCACAAAGAGCTCGCGTGCCTGCTTGGCCAAAGAGGAAACGTGCTGATCAGATGTAGCCACAGTGGTTTCAGTATGACACGAAAGCCGCTTGCTTCAGTCTGCTGAAAGCCGGCCAAAGCGGTCTGATACCGGCCTCTGTTAAACCATCGCTCCGCTGTTCGGATCGTCCGGGTCGCCCGGTGCGGACTTGCCCGTCGGCTTGATCAGGTCTTCGCGCTTGATGCCCAGCCACATGGCGATGGCCGCCGCCACAAAGACCGAAGAGTAGATACCGAACAGGATGCCGATGGTCAGTGCCAGCGCGAAGTAATGCAAGGTGGGTCCACCGAAGAGCAGCATCGACAACACCATGATCTGGGTCGAGCCGTGCGTGATGATGGTACGGCTGATGGTGGAGGTGATCGCGTGGTCAATGATCTGTACGGTGGTCTTTTTGCGTTGACGGCGGAATGTCTCACGGATGCGATCAAAAATCACCACAGATTCGTTGACCGAATAGCCCAGCACGGCCAGCACCGCGGCCAGCACCGGCAGCGAGAACTCCCACTGAAAAAAGGCGAAGAAGCCCAAAATGATCACCACATCGTGCAGGTTGGCAACGATGGCTGACACGGCGTACTTCCACTCGAAACGCACCGCCAAATAGATCATGATGCCGAGGATCACGAAGCCGAGCGCCTTCAGGCCGTTCTCCACCAACTCCTGCCCCACCTGCGGGCCGACGAACTCGGTGCGGCGCAGCTGCACGGCCGGGTTCTGGGCCTTGAGCGCGGCCAGCACGGCCTCGCTTTGCTGCCCTGAGCTCTGACCGGTCTTGGCCGGTAGGCGCAACAACACGTCCTGCGATGTACCGAAGTTCTGCACTGGCACATCGGCGTAGCCCAAGCCTTCGATCACCTTGCGCACCGACTCCAGATCGGCCGGTTGCTCGTAGGCCACCTCCATCACGGTACCGCCGGTGAACTCCACCGACAGATGCAGGCCGCGGGTCACCAGAAAAAACACCGCCAGGAAAAAAGTGATGGCCGAGATCGCGTTCAGCACAATGGCGTGCTTCATGAACGGGATGTCTTTGCGGATGCGGAAAAGTTCCATGGTTCAAGCTCCTGGGGTCAATCGGCCTTGGCCACTGCGTTGTCGCCGTCGGGGCGCCACACCGTGCCGATCGACACGCTCTTGAGTTTCTTCTTGCGGCCGTACCAGAGATTGACCAGACCGCGCGAGAACACCACGGCCGAGAACATGCTGGTCAGAATGCCGATGCAGTGCACCACGGCGAAACCACGCACCGGGCCGGAGCCGAAGGCCAGCAGCGCCACGCCGGCGATCAGCGAGGTGACGTTGGAGTCCAGGATCGTGCCCCAGGCGTGGTCGTAGCCGACGTTGATCGCGGTCTGGGGTGACGATCCGTTGCGCAACTCCTCACGCACCCGCTCATTGATCAGCACGTTGGCGTCGATGGCCATGCCCAGCGCCAGTGCCATGGCGGCCATGCCCGGCAAGGTCAGTGTGGCCTGCAGCATCGAGAGAATCGCCACCAGCAGCACCAGGTTGAAGCCCAGTGCCAGGCTGGAGAACACGCCAAACAGCATGTAATAAGCGCACATGAAGGTGGCAACCGCCAGGAAGCCCCAGATCACGCTGTTGAACCCACGCGCGATGTTTTCCTTGCCCAGGCTCGGGCCAATGGTGCGTTCTTCAATGATCTCCATCGGCGCGGCCAGCGAGCCGGCGCGCAACAGCAAAGCCGTGTCACTGGCCTCCACCGTGTTCATGCTGCCCGAGATCTGGACCCGGCCACCACCGATTTCGCCGCGGATCACCGGTGCCGTCACCACCTCGCCCTTGCCCTTTTCGAACAGGATGATGGCCATGCGCTTGCCGACGTTCTCGCGGGTCACGTCGCGGAACACGCGCGCGCCCTTGCTGTCGAGGGTCAGGTGCACGGCAGGTTGCTGCTGGTCGTCGAAGCCGGCCTGGGCATCGGTGAGGTTCTCGCCCGTGAGCAGCACCTCGCGCTTGACGATGACAGGGCGGCCGTCGCGCTCCAGGTATTTTTCGGAACCGAATGGCACCGCCCCCGCGCCGCTTTCGGCGGCCTGGCCTTCGGAGCTTTCGTCCACCAGACGCACCTCCAGGGTCGCGGTGCGGCCCAGGATGTCCTTGGCCTTGGCGGTGTCCTGCACGCCGGGCAACTGCACCACGATGCGGTCGGTGCCTTGCTGCTGGATCACCGGCTCAGACACGGCGAGTTCGTTGATGCGGTTGTGCAGCGTGGTGATGTTCTGCTTGAGCGCCTGGTCCTGCACCGTGAGGGCCGCCGTCGGCTTGAGCGTGGCCAACAGGCGGAACTCGGCACCATCCGGCGTCTGCACCACCTGCAGGTCGGGGAACTGATCCTGGATCACGGCCTGCACCGCCTGCGCGGTGGCGGCATCGCGCGCGCGCACTTCCAGCGTCTGTCCGCTGCGCTGGATGCCGCCATGGCGCACATTTTTTTCGCGCAGCGCGGAGCGCAAATCACCGGCCAGCACGTCGGCCTTGCGCACCAACGCGGCCGGCATGTCGACCTGCAGCATGAAGTGCACGCCACCACGCAGGTCCAGACCCAGGTACATGGGCGAAGCGCCCAGGCTGGCCAGCCAAGCGGGGGTGCGCGGCACGAGGTTCAGCGCCACCACGTAGCCGGGGTTGGCAGGATCGGGATTGAGCGTGCGTTCGATGGTGTCGCGGGCCTTGAGCTGCACATCGGTGTTGTCAAAGCGCGCGCGCACCGAGTTGCCTTCGAGCTGCATCATCGAAGGCTGGATGCTCTGCGCCGATAGCGCCTGCTCCACCCGCGTGACCGTGGTGAGGTCGACCTTCACCGACGAACGCGCCGCAGACACCTGCACCGCTGGCGACTCGCCAAACAGGTTGGGCAGGGCATACAGCACGCCGATCACCAGCGCGAAAGCGATGACCAGGTACTTCCAGAGCGGATAACGGTTCATGAGGAGGCAACCAAAGTGGCGTGAGGGGTAGCTGTCCGGGAATGCGGTGGAACCGGCTCCGCCGGGCCACTCGCATTGCCCCCTTGAGGGGGTGACGCGCTGCCAGGCGCGGCGCGGGGGTGTTACTTAATGGTGCCCTTGGGCAGCACCTGAACCACGGCCGTGCGCTGCATCTGGACTTCCATGCCGTCGGCAAGCTCCACACCGACATAGGTTTCGCCCACCTTGGACACCTTGCCCAGGAAGCCGCCGGCGGTCACGACCTCGTCGCCCTTGGCCAGGGCTTCGACCATGGCCTTGTGCTCCTTCTGGCGTTTCATCTGGGGGCGGATCATCACGAAGTACAGCACCACAAACATGAGCACCAGCGGCAACATGCTCATCAGGGTGTCCTGGGTGCTGCCACCGGTGGCGGCTTGGGCGTAGGCAGAAGAAATGAACACAGGCGTCTCCAACAAGGTCAAAAGGGTCAAGACGCAAGGCCCGGCGGGCGAACCCGGCCGGGCCTTGCGGCGGAACCGCTCATTGTATGACGCACCCTCTCCCCCTCGGTGGGCGGGGCCATGGCCCCGGCCAGACCCGGTTCAGGCGGCGCGCGCCACAGGCGTCGGGCCATCACGCCACTGCGCCATCAGCCCGCTCCAGCGGCCGCGGGCCGCCGCGAGGTTGCGCTCCTTGACGTGGCCAAAACCCTTGATCTGCTCAGGAATGAGGGCGATGTCCAGGGCCAGCGCGTGGTTGCCAGCGTTCAGCCCCTTCAGCAGCTCTTCCACGCAGGCTTTGTACTCGCCGATCAGGGCGCGCTCGGTGCGGCGCTCTTCGGTGCGGCCAAACACGTCCAGCGCCGTGCCGCGCAAGCCTTTGAGCTTCGCCAGCAGCTTGAAGCCGGTGAACATCAGTGGGCCGAACCGCTGCTTGATCAGCTCGCCCTTGGCGTTCTTCTTGGCGATCAGCGGCGGCGCCAAATGCACGTGCAGCTTGAAGTCGCCCTCGAACTGCGCCGCCAGTTTGGCGTGGAAGGCCGGATCTGAATGCAGGCGGGCGACCTCGTACTCGTCCTTGTACGCCATGAGCTTGAAGAGGTAACGCGCCACAGCTTCGGTGATCGTGGTCTTGCCCAGCTTCGCCTCGGCGTCCTGCACCCGGCGCACCAACACCTCGTATTCGCCCGCGTATGCGGCGTTCTGGTAGCCCGTCAGGAACTCGACCCGGCGCGCGACCAGACTGTCCAGGGTTTCGCGCTTCTTGAACTGGATCACCTGCTGGCCCAGCGGGTTGACCAGCGCGGCCAGGGCCTTGGGATCGTGCGCGGCGCGGCGGCCCCATTCGAAGGCCTGCTTGTTCTTCTCGACCTGCACCGCGTTCAGCTCGATCGCGCGCATCAGCGCCGTCAGGCCCAGCGGTACCCACCCGCGCTGCCAGGCGTGGCCCAGCATCATGGGGTTGGTGTAGATCGAGTCGCCCATGAGCTTCGACGACGCGGCCTCGGCGTCGAACGTACCCACCGCCTCGGCGCCCAGGCTGGCCGTCAGTGCGTCCACGCAGGCCTGCGCCGGGTTCTGCCAGTCCGGGTTCTTCACGAACGCGGCCGTCGGCGTGGCGCTGGCATTGAGCGCCACGTGGCTGCGACCGGCGCGCAGCCGCTGCCAGCTTTCCTTGTGCGCCGCCACGATGGGATCGCAGCCGATGATCAGGTCGGCCGAAGCCGCCGAGACCCGTGTGGTGCGGATCACGTCCTGGTGCGCGCCGATCAGCACGTGGCTCCAGGTCGCGCCGCCCTTCTGCGCCAGACCCGCCGCGTCCTGCGTGACGATGCCCTTGCCCTCGATGTGCGCGGCCATGCCCAGCAACTGGCCGATGGTGATGACACCGGTGCCGCCGACGCCCGCGACGATGATGCCCCAGGCTTCGGCGCCCAACACCGGCGGTTTCGGCTCGGGCAACACGCCGCCGGCCCATTCGGCCTTGGCGCCGCCTTTGTCCTTCTTGCGCAGCTGGCCGCCGTCCACGGTGACGAAGCTCGGGCAGAAGCCCTTGACGCAGGAGAAGTCCTTGTTGCAGCTGCTCTGGTTGATGCTGCGCTTGCGGCCGAACTCGGTTTCCAGCGGCTCGACCGACAGGCAGTTGCTCTGCACGCTGCAGTCGCCACAGCCTTCACACACCAGCTCGTTGATGACCACGCGCTCGGTCGGCTCGACCAGCGTGCCGCGCTTGCGGCGGCGGCGCTTTTCGGTGGCGCAGGTCTGGTCGTAAATGATGACCGTGGTGCCCTTGATCTCGCGGAACTCGCGCTGCACCGCATCCAGCGTGTCGCGGTGCTGGATGGCGATGCCGCTGGGCAGGCCGCTCACGCTGGCGTACTTCTCCGGCTCGTCGGTCACGATGGTGATCTTCACCGCGCCCTCGGCGCGCATGCTCTGCGCGATCTGCACCACGCTGTGGCCTTCGGGCCGTTCGCCCACCTGCTGGCCGCCCGTCATGGCGACGGCATCGTTGTAGAGGATCTTGTAGGTGATGTTCACACCGGCGGCGATGCTCTGGCGCACGGCCAGGATGCCGCTGTGGAAGTAGGTGCCGTCGCCGAGGTTGGCGAACATGTGCTGGTCGTTCACGAACGGCTGCTGGCCGACCCAGGGCACGCCCTCGCCGCCCATCTGGGTGAAGCCCACGGTGGCGCGGTCCATCCAGATGGTCATGAAATGGCAGCCGATGCCAGCCATGGCCCGCGAGCCTTCGGGCACCTTGGTGCTGGTGTTGTGCGGGCAGCCTGAGCAGAACCAGGGCTGGCGCTCGGCGCCTTCCACTCCCTTGGTCAGCAGGGTCTGCATCGACTGCTCCTGCGCCGTGAGGATGGCGAGCTGCGCGTCAACGCGCGCCTGCACGTCCTCGGGCAGGCCCATCTTGCGCAGGCGTTTGGCGATGGCGCGGGCGATGATGCTGGGCGTCAGGTCGGCGTTGGCGCGCAGCAGGGTGTGCGCGCTCGGGTTGGGCATGGACCATTCGCCACCGGTGAAATCGCCTTCCACCTCGTCGAACTTGCCCAGCACGTGCGGGCGCACGTCGCCACGCCAGTTGTAGAGCTCTTCCTTGAGCTGGTACTCGATGACCTGGCGCTTCTCTTCCACCACCAGGATCTCGCGCAGGCCGGTGGCGAACTCGCGCGTGGTCTGCGCTTCCAGCGGCCAGACCACGTTGACCTTGTGCAGGCGCAGGCCGATGCGGCGGCAGGTGGCATCGTCCAGGCCCAGGTCCAGCAGCGCCTGGCGCGTGTCGTTGAAGGCCTTGCCGCTGGCGATGATGCCGAAGCGGTCGTTCGGGCCGGCGACCACGTTGTGGTTGAGCTTGTTGGCGCGGATGTAGGCCAGTGCGGCGTACCACTTGAAATCAAAGAGGCGCGCTTCCTGCTCCAGCGCGGCGTCTGGCCAGCGGATGTGCAGGCCACCGGGCGGCATGTCGAACTCGGGGACCACGATCTCGACGCGTTCGGGGTCGATCATCGCCGTGGCGCTCGATTCGACGATCTCCTGGATCGTCTTCATGCCGGCCCAGACGCCGCTGAAACGGCTCATGGCGATGGCGTGGATGCCCAAATCGAGGATGTCCTGCACCGTGGACGGGAAGAACACCGGCAGGCCGCAGGCCTTGAAGATGTGGTCGCTCTGGTGAGCGGCGGTGCTGCTCTTAGCCACGTGGTCGTCGCCGGCCACCGCGATCACGCCGCCCCAGGGCGTGGTGCCGGCCATGTTGGCGTGTTTGAACACGTCGGAGCAGCGGTCCACACCCGGGCCCTTGCCGTACCAGATGCCGAACACGCCATCGAACTTGTTGGAGCCAGGCGGTGCAAAGCCCAGCTGCTGGGTGCCCCAGAGCGCGGTGGCCGCCAGCTCCTCGTTCACGCCCGGCTGGAAGACGATGTTCTGCTGCTTCAAATAAGGCGCCGCTTTTTGAAGCGCCTGGTCGTAGCCGCCGAGCGGCGAGCCGCGGTAACCGCTGACAAAACCCGCCGTGTTCTTGCCCTGCAGCGCGTCGCGCTGGCGCTGCAGCATGGGCAGTTTCACCAGCGCCTGCACGCCGCTCATGAAGGCGCGGCCGTGGTCGAGCGAATATTTGTCGTCGAGCGTGACGGTTTCCAGGGCTTTGCGGATGTGTTCGGGCAGTGGGGCGTTCATCTTGTTGTCTCCTGCGTGGGTGGGGAACGCCTTGTGGGCGCTTTTTCAACCGAGATCCCAGCTGATGGGCCGGCTTCAGTTTGACGCACAGTGTATGACTCGGTCGCTGACAGGTGTTTGCTTTTCATGCCCAAATTCCAGCCATCAAAGCAAGATTATTTCTAGAATCAAGCCACCATGGAAACACTCGACAAGTTTGACCTCGCCATCCTGAATCAGCTGCAAAACGACGGCCGCCTGACCAATGCCGAACTGGCCAGCCGCGTGGGCCTGTCGGCCGCGCCGTGCTGGCGTCGGGTGCGCGCGCTGGAAGAAAGCGGCTTCATCACCGGTTACCGGGCCGAGCTCAACCGGGACAAGATCGGCCTGGGCGTGCTCGCCTTCGTGCGGCTGGACGCCGAGCGCAACAGCGGCGACGTGCTGCGCCAGATGGAAGCCGCGATCCAGAAAATCCCCGAGATCGTCTCCTGCCACTACATCAGCGGCTCGGGCACGTTTGAGCTGCAGGTCGTCTGCCCCGACCTGGGCGAGTTCAGCCGCTTCGCGCGCGAGGTGCTGATCAACCTGCCCAATGTGAAAGACCTGCACACCAGCTTCTCGCTGGGCGAAGTGAAGTCCGCGAGTGCCCTCCCACTGGGGCATTTGCTTACCAAGGGCCTAAGCACGGCAAGCGCAAGGAAAACTTGAGGCATTTTTTCGACCACTCGTCCCCGTTGTTCGACCGCCGGGCAAACTTTTGGCTGCAAGTGCTTGAAAACGTGCGGTTTTCCCGGATTTCGATTTGTGGAATCGCAGCACTTTCCGTACCATTCACCCACCCAAACAGCGCGCCCCGGGTACTCCAAAGGTCTTCAGGTCGCTCAAAAAGTTCTCTTTGAAGGAAACGTCGTGAAGAAGTCCCTGATCCTCAAGTCCGCCATCGCCCTGGCCTTGGCCGCTCCCTTGCTGGCGTCGGCCGAGTCGCAGTTGGTCATCGGCACCGGCAACGCCGCCGCCGACCTGAACTTCCGTGTGGTCGTGCCGCGCGTGCTGTTCCTGGGCGTGGGCACCGGCGCTGCCGGCCTGGCCAACAACACCACCGAAGACACCGTGACCTTCGACTACTCCACCAACGCGGCCGCGCTGGGCACGGGCGCCCCTGCCGGCAGCATCACCGGCAACGTGGTGCCAGTGCGGGTGGTGGGCAACAACGGCCAGATCACGCTGTCCGCCAGCACGACCGGCGCGCTGACCAACGGCACCGCCGACACCATTCCTTGGTCGGAAATCACTTCCACCACCAGCCTGGCCGCGCTGCCCAGCCCCTTGATCCCGCTCACCGGCGCCGGCGCCGCCAGCAACGTCACGCTGTCCTCAGGCACCAAGGTCACCGACCGTTCGGCCAACTGGACCTTCAGCTACGCCAACGCGAACGTCGTGGCCCCTGGCACCTACGGCACCACCAATGGCCGCGTGACCTACACGGCCGCCATGCCCTGAGCCGGAGCCCGGCGGGCCTGTTCCTGGGCTGGCCCACAGCCCCACACACGGAGGGTCCGCAGGTCGCGGCCCCTCCGTTGTCATTTGAGCGCCCCGCCCCTCGGTCGATGCCTCGTGAAAGCCCTCTTTCGCTTCACCCCGTCCGGTCCACAATGAACCCATGAAACCCGCGCAGCGCCTTTGCACCCCCCACCGGCTCGCCGCCATCGGCCTGCTGCTGGTGTGTTGCGCGCCGCTGGGTGCGGCCCACGCCTGGTCGCTCACCCTGGCCGCTGCGTCCCGCCGCGTGTTCCTGCACGTGGGCAACGGCACCGCCGAAGGCAACAACACCACCGTCAATCTGGTCAGCGCCAACCTCACCGGCGCGCAACTGCTCAGCGGCACGCCACAGGCCATGACCAGCGACAGCACGCAATCGGCCAGCCTCTATGGCGACGGCTTCACCACCTGCCCCACGCCCGCCAGCCAGGTGATCATCGGCGCCTCTTACCGCCGCAGCAACGCCAACAACGGCCCAGCCAGCGCCACGCTGCGCGTGACCTCACCGGCCAACCTGAGCAACGCCGCGGGCGACACGATCCCCTTCAGCCAGATCAGCTGGACGGTCTCGGCGCCCGGCAGCAACGCACCCAATGTGATCCCTGCAGGCACCTTCAATGGCGCCACCCAGACGCTGACCACCATCCCGGCCAACACCTACATCGAGAACTGCCACAGCTTCACCTACGCCAACAGCGCGGTACGGGCAGCGGGCACCTACAACGGCCAGGTCACCTACACCGTGAGCAGCCCGTGATCGCGCGCGCCCTGCTGCTCTGCACCGCCCTGGCCCTGGGCACGCCCGCGTTGGCCAACCCGCACCGGCTTGACGACTCGCGCAGCCACACCGTGCCGCCCAATGCCCAGATGCAGTGGACGCCGCAGACCCGGGCCGACCGCGACGGCGGCATGGAGGCCTGGATCCGCGTCAACATCCACATCGACACCCGCGAATGGGACGGCCGCAGCGGACGCATTTACATGGTGCTGCCGCGCGACGAGGCGTCGAGCATCGAAGCCGTCTGGACCACCCAAGGCCCGCTGCGCTCTGGGCGGCTGGTGTCGGGCGAGCGCAGCCTGGTGTTCGCCGGCACGATCCGCGGCGCCAGCCTGCAAGACCAACTGCAGGTGCGGCTGCGCTCGGGCCCCGACTGGCAGAGCAACAGCCGCCGCCTCAATTTCCACTTCGAGCTCGACGTCGAGCCCGCCCTCCTGCCCCCATGACACGCCTGCTGCCCACTGCCCTGATCGCTGCCGCCCTGCTGCCCGCCGCCGTTATGGCCCAGGGTTTTGCCGCCTACATTTCGCCCCCGCGCTTCGAGGTGAAGCTCCAAGCCGGGCAGCCCCTGCGCCAGGTGCTGGAGATCCAGCACGTCGGCCGCAGCAAAGGCAACTACCGCATCTACACCAACGACTGGACGCTGAGCGCCGACAACGCGGTCAACTTCAGCAACGAGCTCAGCGCCGACAGCTGCCGCCCCTGGGTGGCGATCGAACGCCGCGAGCTGGCCATCGAGCCCGGCGCGCGCTACCGCTACCGCTTCGAGATCACGCCGCCGGCCGACACGCCGCCGCGCGAGTGCCGCTTTGCCATCATGGTCGAGGGGCTGGACCCGGCGCAGGTGCAGGGCAACATCAGCTTCCCCGTGGGCGGGCGCATCGGCGTGATCGTCTACGCCGCCATCGGCAATGCGGCGCCGCAGCTGGCCATCACCGGCACCGAGACCGTGCAGGTCGGCGGCAAGCCCTTGGCCGTGCTCAGGGTCAGCAACAACGGCAACGCCACCGGCCGGCTGGAAGGCTTCATCGACGGCACCGACGCCGCCGGTCTGCGCGTCGAGCTGGCGCCGGTGGACCTGCCCGTGTTGCCCGGCGAAACCCGCCGCATCGCGCTCTCGCCGGTGGCGCCCGAAGGCAAGCCCGCACCCGAGCTGCGTTTTCCGCTGAGCGCCAAAGGCAGCCTCGAATCGGGCAAGGCCCGCCTGCCGCTGGACACGAGCTTCGCCCCATGACCCTGGCGGTCCGGGCGACCTGCAGCCTGCTCGCGCTGGGTGGCGCACTGGCCCAGGCGCAAGCACCCGTTCAGCCCGGCGCCGCAGCCCCGGCGGCGGCGGCCGCCTACCAGGATCGCGTCATCGAGGGGCTGCCGCCCGCGTCCGAAGACGATCCCGATCTCGACACCCCCTACGACCGCACCGGCTGGCCGCGCTTCCTCCGGCTCGAAACCCGCCTGGGCACCCCGGCGTTTGACGACGACCGCGAGGCCCGGCTCGCCTATGCGATCTACGGCCTGATCGAAACGCCCAACCACGGGGTGCTGTCCATCGACGGCAGCGTCACCCCCGGCGAAAGCCAGAGCAGCCTCACCGTTCGCCAGCGCGAACTGCCGCTGCCCGGCGGCTGGGTGGGTCACCACGAACTGGGCGTCATCAACGCCCCGCTCAACGCCGTCGCACGCCTGCCCTCGCGCGTGCAGGTGCCCTCGTCCAACCTGCTCGGGCTGCGTGGCGAGTGGGAACATGCCGCCAGCGGCGTGAGCCTGCTGGCCGCCAATGGTGAGCCCGGCCAGCTCACCAGCCTGCCCGCCAGCGGTTTCGAGGGCCTGGGCGGACGGCGTTCGGCGTTGGGCGCGCAGTGGCACCTGGGCGGCACCGACCGTGGCACCACCACGCCGCCGGCCGTCGGCCCCGGGACCGACGAAACGGGCTGGACCCTCGCGGTGCAACACGAGCGCGCCAGCGGCATCCCGGCGCTGCAGTTGGCCGACGGTGCCCTGGCCACCCAAGACGCCAGCGCCACGCTGCTCCACCTGCGCCACGAGGCCGCCGACCTGCGCACCCAAGGCCAGTTGCTGCGCGCCCAAAACGCCGGCCAGGGAGCGAACGGCTTCTGGATCGACATCGATGGCAAGGAGGGCCCGCGCCAACACGGCCTGAGCATCTACCGCCTGGAGCCCGGCCTGAGCTGGGCCGGCCTGGCCATGCCCAGCGACGTGCAAGGCGCCACCGTGCGCAGTGAGTGGCGCACCCGCCAGTGGTCGGCTGAAGGTTCCTACGACTGGCTGCGCTCCATCAGCGGGCGCGCCGCCAGCGGCAGCTACGCCTCGGCCAGCGCGCGTTGGCGCCTGGACCGCAGCAACCAGCTCAGCGCTGGCGCCGCGCTGCGCCGGTTCGACGGCAACGCCTGGACCAGCTACACCGACTGGCGCTGGCAAAACGACTGGGGCACCAGCGGCCTGCGGCTGGAACTGGCCAGCGCCACCCGCCAGCAGGGCGCCACCCGCGAGATCAGCCACGACCAAGAGTGGCTGGTGCCGCAGGGCTGGACAGTCTCCACCAGCCTGGGCCTGGGTCGCTACGGCGCCCGCACCGACTCGAGCGCGAGCGAACCGGCCGGCCGCTTCTGGTCGGCCGCCCTCGCCATCAACGCCCCCATCAGCAGCCACGCCAGCGCGCGCGGCCAATGGGGCACCGAAAAAGCCAGCAACGGCCAAAACCGCCACAACCTCAACCTCGGCGCCCAATGGCGCCTCACCCCGCGCTGGAGCCTCGACGGCAACTACACCCGCGCCATCGGTCGCAGCCGCAGCGCGCGCCCGCTCGACCCGCTGGCCCCCATCGTCAATGACACCGACACCAGCTCCGACCGCAGCTTCCAGGTGGTGCTGCGCTACGAAATCTCGGCCGGCAGCCGCAGCGTTCCGCTCGGTGGAAGGGCCAGCGAAGGCGGCGGCCGCGTCGAAGGCACCGTCTTCTTCGACGCCAACCGCAGCGGCACCCAGGACGCCAGCGAAACCGGTGCGCCCGGCGTCACCGTCACGCTCGACAACCGCTACGCCGTGCGCACCGACGCGCAGGGCCGCTTCAGCTTCCCCTTCGTCGCCAGCGGGCCGCGGACCGTGACCGTTCGCAACGAATCGCTGCCCCTGCCCTGGAGCGTGGTGGACGAAGGTCAGGCCAGGGTCGATGTGCGCCTGCGCGAAACCACCCAGCTCAGCCTGCCGGTGCAACGCAGCGACTGAAGCATTCGGCCAAACCGGCCTCGGCGCGGCCCGCACCCGGGTGATTTGCCATCAAGTTGAAGGCGGGAATGCCGAAATGGGGACATGTCCCCGATGCCTCGTCGCCTGCCTGCCCTGGTCGCCAGCCTCGCCTTGCTGGCCGTGCCGTCGCCCAGCCTGGGCGACAGCATGCTGGTCACCGGCGGCGAAGCGGCCGGCGCCAGTGCCTCGCTCAACTTCCGGATCATCATCCCCGCTGTCATGAGGGTCATGGAAAACAGCCATCCCCTGCAGCTCACCGCCAACGCCGATGGCGCCCTGAGCGGCGAGCAGCGGCTGGTGGTGCTGTCCAACCTGAAGCGCGGCTTCTGCGTGAACCTGCGGCTGGCCGTCCCTGGCGTGGACCGCTGGCAACTCCACACCCCGCCCGCCAGCGACATCATCCTCAGCCCAGCGGGTGACGGTTACCGCGTCTGCAGCGCCCGGCCCGGGCGCTACACCCTGGTGCTGCAACATCAATTCGGCGTCAACACGCCGGGCCAGCAGGCCATGCACTGGCCGGTGCAGACCGACATTTCGGCCATCTGAGCGGCGAACGCCGCACGGCGCCGCCCTGCTGCACCGGCCCATCGGGGTGCCGGGGTCACGGGCCGATCCAACAGGTTTCTTGTTTTGAATGGAAACAGCGCACCCCAGGCGGGGAAGCCGTGTGCCATGATGGCATGTAGCCAAAAGGCCACAAAGCGCCTTCTTGGCCTTGGTCTTGCTTCTCCTGTCGCAGTCGCTTCGCTCGGGTCCCGACACAGGGCAATACCCGCACATTCACCCACCGGCTTGCGCAGGAGTTCTGGGGAAACAGGAACACATGGACATCAAAGAAACGCATCTCTGCGGGCTCGGCCCGCATGCCAGCCCACCGCACTCAAAGCCTTTCAAAGGATGGGCACTGTTGGGCTCGGTCTGCGTGGGCACGGCGTTTGCCCAGGCGCCCTTGCAGCCGCTGCTGCAGGCGCCGCTGCAGACCTCGGTGGACAGCAGCCGACAGCCGACCAACCCCATGAACACCGCACCCGCCGCCGCTGATGCGACCCTGGACGCGAAACCCACGCCCGCCACGGGCGAAGCCGCACCACTCAATTCACTCGCCGTCATCAACCCGGACTACCGCATTGGCACCAACGACCTGCTGGAGTTCGACGTGTTCGGCGTGCCCGACATGCGCCGCTCCGTGCGGGTGAACGCCACCGGTTCCGTGTCGCTCCCCCTGATTGGTTCGGTGCCGCTGGCCGGGCTCACCGCCCAGCAGGCCGAAGCCCTTCTGGCCAAAAAGTACGGCGAAAACTACCTACAGAACCCGCAGGTGTCGCTCTTCATCAGAGAGTTCACCACGCAGCGCATCACCATCGAAGGCGCGGTCGCCAAGCCGGGCATTTACCCCGTGACGGGGCAGCTCACGCTGCTGCGCGCACTGGCGCTGGCCGGCGGTGGCGCACAGTACGCCGAGCTGAACGAAATCATGCTGTTCCGCAACACCCGGGGCCAACCGTCAGAGCCGAAGGTGTTTGACCTGGACAAGATCCGTTCGGGCGAGGTGCCCGACCCCATCATCCAATCCGACGACGTGATCGTGGTCAAGCGCAATGCCAAGCGCACCGCGCTGCGGGACTCGCTGTTCCGCGACATCCTCGACACCATCAACCCCTTCAAATAAGAAGGCCCCGGCTCGACGAGCCTCCATGATCGATCTGCACAGCCACATCCTCCCGGGCATCGACGACGGCGCCGGGACGCTCGACATGTCGCTGGAGATGGCGCGCATGGCGGTGGCCGACGGCGTGCACACCATGGCGTGCACGCCTCACATCTATCCCGGCATGTACATGAACGACGGCCCGGGCATCGCGCGCCGCCGCGATGCGCTGCAGGCCGAACTCGACAGCGCGGGCATTCCCCTGAAGCTGGTGGTCGGCGCTGACGTTCACCTGGTGCCGGACCTGCTGGAGGGCTTGCATTCCGGCCGGGTGCCCACGCTGAACGGCTCGCGCTACCTGCTCCTCGAACCGTCCCACACCAAGCCACCGCCCCGGTTCGAGGCGTCGGTGGGCGAGTTGATCACGGCGGGCTACACGCCCATCATCACGCACCCCGAACGCCTGACCTGGATCGCGCAGCACCACGCTGTGTTCCTGCGCCTCGTGCAACAAGGCGCTTGGCTGCAAATCACCGCCGGCGCGCTCACCGGCGTCTTTGGCCCCCGCCCCCAGTACTGGGGTGAACGTTTGATCGGCGAGGGTCACGCCCATGTGCTGGCCAGCGACGCCCACTCCACCGGACGCCGCAGCCCCTGCCTCAGTGAAGGGCTGCTCGTGGCGCAACGGCTGCTGGGCTCGGCCGAGGCCCGGCGTCTGGTTGTCGACCGCCCCCAAGCGGTGATCCAGAACGCCCCTCCGAAGCGCTTTCCCCTGCCCGACATCTTCGTCGCGCCCGCAGGGACGATCGACCGGTGGCGCTCGTGGATCGGGCTGAGCCACCCCAAAGTGCCCGGCGCAGGCGCCCGCTGACGCACCAATAGACGCAACGGCGCGAAATTCAGCCCGAAAACGGGTAATTCTTGCCGACAAATTGGTGCACAAGGCCTTGGACAGGGTGCTTGGCGGCGGCGCTTTTTGACCGTTCGTCGGTCCAACTGCAGGGGCAAACCCGGCAATACAAGCGGCACAGTCAGCAATTACCCTGTCAGAACGATGTGTTACTTAAGTTTCGTGCTGCATTGCAGCAAACACACCCTTTTGGACTAAAAATCGGCCCCTCCCGGCGCCACTCTGGCCTGAAGTTTGCTGAATGCCGTGAATGCTGGTTTGCCATCCCACCCGTCTACCGAATCGCTGGTCCATGAGGTGCCCATGAACGCTCTTCCCTCGCCTTTGTCGCAGATACCGCATCAGCAACCCTCCATGGAGGGAAGCGGTGACACGGTGATCTCCATGTACAACGAGAGCGACCTGGCTCGCAGCCTGGCCCCGTGGGCCCAACTCTCCCAACGCCAGCGGTGGGTCACGGCGCGGCTGATGCTCACCGACCTCAGCGTGCTGTGGTGCTGCTTCATCGCCGGTCGTTTGCCGGTCTGGCTGCGTGGCGAGGCGACATTGCCGGAAGCCATGAACATCTGGTGGGCCGACAACGGCCAGCTCCGCCTCACGCTTTTCATGGCCATCGCGTTGGCCATGGTCGGCTGGATGGGGACCGTGTTGGGCCACTACACCGCCCACCGCCGAAAGCCCTGGTGGGACGAAGCCCGGCAGATCATCCAGGTGGTGCTGGCCGCCGCGCTCATCGACGCGATGATCATGTACGGTGCTCAGTGGCAGCTGTCGCGCCTCTGGACGGGCGCCACATGGGTGCTCATCCTCGTGAGCCTGCCGCTGGCGCGCCTGGCCATTCGCAAGCGCTTGCTGGCCCAGGGTCTGCTGACCCAGCCCTATGTGCTGATCGGTCACCCCGACGACGTCGAGAAGGCCGCCGCCGCCCTCGCCAGCGAGCCTTTGCTCGGCTACAAGCCCGTCGCGGTGGTCTGCCCCAACCCGGGCGAGCGCCTGGTGGCGTTCAAGGGTGGGCCGGTCGTGGCGCCCACCGCGCTCACGCCAGCGGTGAGGCAGTTTCTCGCCCAACCGGGCGCCTACCACCTGGTCGGTGTGCTCGGCATCCGGGACAACAACTGGCTGCGCGATCTCGCTCAAGAACTCATGCACACCCGCGACGACCTCGTGATGGTGCCCGCCTTGGGGGATCTGCCGATGTATGGCATGGAGGCGTCCCACCTCTTCAGCCACGATGTGCTGTTCTTGCGTGCCCGCAACAACCTCAAGCGCCGTGGCCCGCAATTCCTCAAACGTGCGCTGGACATCGTCGGTTCGGCTTCGCTGCTGCTCGTCCTGTCGCCCTTGTTTGCCTACTTTGCCTGGAAGATCTCCCGCGATGGCGGCAGCCCCTTCTTTGGCCATGTGCGCATCGGGCAAAACGGCCAGCCGTTCAAGTGCTACAAGTTCAGGTCCATGGTGGTCAACGCACAGGAAGAACTGAAAAAACTGCTGGCCAACGACCCCGAAGCCCGGGCCGAGTGGGAGCGTGACTTCAAGCTCAAGAACGACCCGCGCATCAGCAAGATCGGCGGCTTTCTCCGCCGCACCAGTCTGGACGAACTGCCCCAGCTCTGGAACGTCCTGATCGGCGAAATGAGCCTGGTGGGCCCCCGCCCCCTCATTCAGGACGAACTGGCGCGCTACGGCAAAGACGTCACCTACTACCTGACGTCCCGGCCCGGGATGACCGGGCTCTGGCAGGTGAGCGGACGCAGCGACGCCACCTACGCCTCTCGCATCCGTTTCGACGCCTGGTACGTGCGCAACTGGTCGCTTTGGTACGACCTCATCATCATGCTGCGCACGGTCCGGGTGGTGCTCAAACAAGAAGGCGCCGTCTAAGTCCCCAAGGGGTTCCGCCCGCGTGGCCGCAAGGCCCTGCGGGCGAAACTGTTTTCAACCCACCTTATGCTGCACTGCACCATGATCACTCCTGTCATCCTCTGCGGCGGCTCCGGCACCCGCTTGTGGCCGCTGAGTCGCAAAAGCTTTCCCAAGCAGTTCGTGCCGTTGATCGATGGCAAAAGCCTGCTGCAACTCACCCTGCAGCGGGTGGGCGCACTCGGGCCTCAGCTCATGGTGGTCGCGGCCGAAAGCCACCGCTTTCTGGTGTCCGACGCGCTGCAGGGCATTCCGGCTGGGGCCCAGGCCATCCTGGAGCCGGCCAGCCGCAACACGGCGGCGGCGATGGCCCTGGCCGCGCTGCAAGCCACCGACAACGGCCAGCCCGAATCGCTGCTGCTGTTCTGTCCGGCCGACCAGCACATCCCCGACACCGCCGCCTTCGCCCGCGCGGTGAAGGAAGCCGTGCCCTCGGCTGAGGGCGGCGCCATCGTCACCTTCGGCATCGTCCCGAGCTTCCCCAGCACCGCCTATGGCTACATCCAGCATGGATCCCTGCGCCCGGATGGCTCGCTGCAAGTGCAGCGCTTCATCGAAAAGCCCGCCGCCCCGGCCGCCCAGGCGCTGCTGCTGGGTGGCGCCGTGCTCTGGAACGCTGGCATCTTCCTGTGCCGCGCCAGCGTGCTGCTGCAGGCCCTGGAGCGGCATGCCCCCGACATCCTCGCCACGTGCCGCAAGGCCC